>CAZIEW010000040.1:26033-47883 GCA_964538515.1 uncultured Syntrophobacteraceae bacterium | reverse complement strand
TGGCTGCATGCCCCACACGCGAAAAGAACGGCGAATGGATTGGCCTTGCTGACGGGGCATCAGCATACTATATAGGGCGTGGCTTCGACGAGGGTGAGGAGTTTGCACGGATGAGCTCATTGGATTGGATCCTGCTCGGCATCGGTTTGTTCTGTGCGCTGCGTGGAATCTGGCGCGGCGCGATCGCTCAAGTCTTCAGCATCGTGGGCCTGGTTTCCGGCTTTGTTCTGGCTTCCCATTTTTACTTGTCCGTTGCCGGGAAGCTTACCCATGCGTTTCCCGATTTGAAAGCAGCACAGGCAATCAGCTTCGCGCTGCTCTTTCTGCTGACGTGGTTTTGCCTCGCCGTTTGCGGAGGTTGGCTTGCGAGGCTGTTTCACAAGACCGGTCTCGGATTCGTCGATCGCTTCTGGGGACTGATCTTGGGATGTTTGAAGGCGCTCCTCGCAGCCGTCATCCTCGTCTCAGGGGCGACTTTCGTGCTGCCGTCCGATAGCCCGCTCCTGCGTCAGTCCAAACTGGTCCCCTACGTTTACGAGGCGGCGCGAATTGTGGTCGAAATCACACCCAAACCCGTTCGAGACCTGTTCAACACCAAACGAGAACAGCTTCTGGAATATTGGAAAGAGCAGAATCGGGCTCCCAAGGACCAGAAAGGCCCCGCAAGAAAGGACGACAAAGGCACGCTATGACGACGGAGCAGAGTCGGTGGGATGAGGTCGGCGCGATATGGGAGATCATCGACCAGCTGCGAGGCGAGCCCGGTTGCCCGTGGGATCGCAAACAGACTCCCGAGAGCGTTCAGACCTACCTGATCGAGGAGGCTCACGAAGCGGCCTCCGCTGTTCGCATGGGGGACACGGTCGAAGCCGCGGAAGAGCTGGGTGACCTCCTGTTTATGGTTCTATTCATGATTCACTTGTACGAAGAGGCGGGAGCATTCCGATTGGAATCGGTCTGCCGGCTGATCCGCGAAAAGATGATTCGACGCCACCCTCATGTATTTGGCGAGATCACCGTTGAAACAGCGCAGGAAGTGCGCGACAACTGGGAGCAGATCAAAGCGCGCGAAAAAGCCGCATCCGGCAAACAAGAGGGAAGTGTTCCGCGCTCGCTGCCGGCGCTCATGCGGGCTTATCGCATGGTTTCCCGGTTGGCCCGAGACAAGACTGCCGCATGGAACAGCCCGAAGGCGCAGCTCGATGCGCTCGAAACAACGCTCCGACGAATCCGCGTGACGCTGGAAGCTCAGGGGACTGTTTCGGAAAAAGACATTGGGGAATCGCTGCTCACCCTGGTCAATCTGGCCCGTCTCGTGGGATACCGTGCCGAAGACACGCTGCACGAGCGGCTGCTGGACCTTGAAAATCACGTTCGTTCTTCGGACCTGTAACCTACCGTCAAGACAGGAGCACCGCAAGAATCCCCGTCAGAAAGATCCCGTCGAATGTTCCCGCGCCACCGATTGACGCCACGGGGGCATTCAACTCCTTGAGCTTGTCCAGGTGAAGGATGTCCGCCCCGATCAGGGTTCCCAAGGTCCCCGCGACGTAAGCCGTGGGGGGATCCCAGTTGAAATTGAAGATAAAGGCTGCCAGGGCCGCCGTGACAGGGGGGAGGAACATGGGTGTGGCGATGCCCACCCCGGGAATGGGGCGGGCAACCTTGTAGATGACCGTCGTTACCACCGCGAGAGCCAGCAGCATCCTGATCGGGTGCGGTGTGTGAAACATAAGGTAGATCGAAAGGCATGTGGGGATGATGGCCCCCCCCAAGTTGACGGCCAGAATCATTTCGCGCTCACCCTGCCAGGGAGGAGGTCGGAAGCGCATCCCAAAAAAAGACACCATCTCCCATTCTTCGGGCTCTGCGTTCACATGGATTCGCCTGATCGGGAGATTGACCATGCTCCCGACGATGCAAAGAAACAACAGCGAAAAGAGGTATTCTGGCGGGATTCCGATCCGCGTGAAGGCCCATGTGAAAATACCGAACTGAATCAGGCCGAACACAAAGAACAGCAGGAACACGAAGGCGAACAAAAAGAAAATCACAAACGGGGGGAAGAACATAACCGCCTCCCAGGGGTAGTCGACTACATCACATTCCGGATGCCTTCACTGACGCTCGAGGCAAACATTTCGAAATTCTTCCTGAATCGCTGGCGAAGATTATGCGCCTGTGTTTGATACGCCTCCTTGTCCTGCCAGGTGTTGACCGGATTGAGCATTTCCGACGGGACTCCCGGACATTCCTTGGGGACGGAAAGGCCGAAGAAGGGCTCTTCAGCAAATTCGACGCTCGCCAGTTTCCCGTCCAGGGCAGCATGCACCATGTTCCGGGTATACTCGATCTTGATCCGATGTCCCACGCCGTATGGCCCCCCTGTCCATCCCGTGTTCACAAGCCAGCAGCTGCTGCCATGCTGGTTGATCTTTTTCCCAAGCAGCTCCGCGTAAACGATGGGCGGCCGAACCATGAAGGGAGCCCCGAAACAGGTGCTGAAAGTGGACTGAGGCTCGGTGACTCCGGTCTCGGTTCCCGCCACCTTCGCCGTGTAGCCGGAGAGGAAATGGTACATCGCCTGGTCCGTGGTCAGCCGTGAGATGGGCGGCAGTACTCCAAAAGCGTCGCACGTCAGCATGACGATATGCTTGGGATGACCCGCGACACCGGTGCGTGACGCATTGTCGATGTGGGAAATGGGATAAGCTGCCCGCGTGTTTTCCGTCAGCGAGGCATCATCCAGGTCAAGTCGTCGGGTGTTGACGTCGATGGCCACGTTTTCCATCACGGTGCCGAACCGACGGGTACACTCGTAGATCTGAGGCTCCGCCTCGGCCGACAGGCGAATGACTTTCGCGTAGCATCCCCCCTCGAAATTGAAGATCCCGTTGTCACTCCATCCATGCTCATCGTCCCCCACAAGCTGGCGAGTAGGATCCGCGGAAAGCGACGTCTTGCCCGTTCCGGAAAGCCCGAAGAAAATAGCGGTCGTCCCATCCGCACCGACGTTGGCCGAGCAGTGCATGGGTAGGACGGAATAACGGGGCATGAGAAAGTTCATGACCGTAAAGATCGACTTCTTGATCTCTCCCCCGTATCCCGTTCCACCGATCAGAACCAGCTTCTTGCCGAAATGCAGCAGGATAAACGCCTGTGAATGGGTGTGGTCCATCTCGGGAGACGCAAAGAAATGGGGCACGTCAATCACCACGAACTCCGGAGCAAACTCCGCAAGCACCGCGGGATCCAGAATACGGATAAACATGTTCCTGGCAAAAAGACTGTGCCAAGCACGCTCGGTGATGATTCGGATGGGAAGTCTGTACTGAGGGTCCGCGCCCGCATAACAGTCCTGGACGTAGATTTCTTTCCCCTGCAGGTACGCTAGCATACGATGATGAATCCGATCGAAGTCCACCGGATCGAAAGGTCGGTTCACCTGGCCCCACCAAATCTTCGCTTCGCTACCGGGCTCTTTGACGACGAACTTGTCATCGGGGGCTCGCCCTGTAAACGTACCCGTTCGGACAACCAATGGGCCCAAATGCGAGATAAGCCCTTCCTGCCGTTTGACTGCCTGCTCGAAAAGCACTGGAGTAGGGGAGTTGTAGAAGACCCGCGTGTAGTTCACAATTCCGTGCTGCTCGACGGGGCACTTGGGTTGATACAATGCTGCATGCCGCGAATTCATGATTCCCTCCTGTGGTGGGTGAGGTCAAATGGGGAGTGGATTCCCTGTGGGGTCAACGATCCCCCCTGTTCATCGCGCTGCTTGCCGGTCGAGCAGTCTCAGACCATGGCAGTCCGGTCACGGCGCTCAAGAGCGTCGGATAAACGGGGACCTGAGGGGTCGCAACACCCCTATGATCTTGGCAGCCAGATTGCCCCTCCCGGTTGAGCATCACTCCTCTGCCTCCCGCTTCGATCATCGCCGCCACGTCCTTCCACCGGTCGCCAATCATGAACGTTCGCTCCACGGGGATTGAAAAGAGGTGTGACGCCGTCAGGATCATCCCAGGCTTCGGCTTTCTGCAGGAACATCCTTCATCGGGACGATGGGGGCAAAAAAAGGCCGCCATGATGTCTCCACCATGCTCCCGAATGGCGGCGACCATTCGCTCGTGCATTTCCCAGAAGTCTTTCCATGTGATGATACCGCGGCCAAGGCCTGACTGATTGCTGATCAGGATCGTCGCGATGCCGCGCTCTCGGAGCCGGCGCAGGGAGTCGAGGGCGTCCGGGTAGAGCTCCACTTCGTCCCAATGTTTAATATAATGGGGACTGTCCCGGTTGATAACGCCGTCTCGATCCAGGAAGAGAACGGATTCGGACTCCCGTCGGATGGATCCGGTCCATATCAGCATTCACGCGCTCCACGCACTCCGAGATCGTTCTTGACATCCGAGCAGACTCGAGAAGATACTGTTTTTTGTGGGATTTCTCTCTTTTCTACGAACGTTCATTCAGCCCGTGAGTCATTGTCTCGTACGCCCAAGCCGAGTCCGGCCTCCTGGGGGGGCTGCCGTAGTCTTTATGTCTTGTAGAAACCGCGAATTGACTGGAGGGTAGCAAAAACGCATGAATCAGGCAAGGCACCTCAAACGACTGCAGGACGCTCTCTCGTATCGGTTCAATGATCCCGGCTTGCTCATTCGCGCTCTGGTGCATCGGTCTTACGTGCATGACAGCGGACATTCGGATCAGAGAGATAATGAAACCCTGGAGTTTCTTGGAGATTCAGTGCTTAGCCTGGCTATCAGCCATCTCTTGTTTGAGCGATTTCCCGATTACACGGAGGGCGATCTTTCCCGCCTCCGGTCGTCCATTGTCAACGAGCGGGAGCTCGCGCGGCTGGCTGCGAGCCTCGGGTTGGGAGATCACCTGTTTCTTGGCAAAGGAGAAGAGCTGACGGGGGGCCGCCATAAGCCTTCGCTTCTGGCCGATACGCTCGAAGCTGTCCTGGCGGCGGTTTACCTGGATGGAGGTCTCCAAGAATCGTTCACCATAGTGGAACGTCTCTTCTCCGGCTATCTTACCGCGGAGCACATCGAAAACCCGCTGAAGACGCTCGACAAAGACTTCAAAACCCAGTTGCAGGAGCTCGCCCAGGCGCGGTTCAAGCAGACTCCGACCTATTCGTTGATTAAGGAGGAGGGACCCGATCACGAGAAAGTCTTCTTCATGGAGGTTTACCTGGGGAGAGAAATGCTGGAGCGTGGCTCGGGAAGGAGCAAGAAGGAGGCCCAACAAGACGCGGCGTGCCGTGCCATCAAAAAGCTCGAAGCACAGGCGGCACCTCTAACGGATAGTCAGTCAGGGATCGACGCGTAGACCGTCAACGACACACAGCGCTCACTGACTCCGATCCCACACGCGGACGGTCTCCGGCCAAGCCGATGCCTTTGGTCGCAGCTATCGACGATTGGAAGTGACACCATGGAAAGTGTTTCTGATCTTCTGAGCGAAGCGAGGGCTCAAAAAGCGACTCCCCGCGGCGTCTTTCGAAGTGCCCCGGAGACACTGCTGCCCCTGGCGCTGCTTGTTGCCATCGGCATCGCCTGGTACCTGGCGGCAGAGCATCGCAAGTCGTTAGAAGCAGCGCTGATCAACAGCTATCAGGAAACCCAGCTCGAAATCGTGCGCGCGGTGGCTCGAAGCAGTGCGTACTTCGTGCAGGAAAAGCTTCGCGAAGGAGAGCCTATCGAGGCGATCGAGCAACAGATCTTCAAGGAGCTTGTCGAGCCCGTGCATTTGCTGAGCAGCGGCGATGCCTGGATCTACGCCCCCACACATGTCGTCTTCGATCTCAGCACGGATTTTCCGGAGAATTACCGGGGCAAAAGCATGGCTGAGATCTTCAGGATCCAGGCTCAACAGGGGGCCGCTCATTACGAGGAAATGACGCGCGATGTCATGAATGCTCGGGAAGGCGTCGGATGGTACGTTTGGCTTCCCGAGAAAGGAAAGGAGATCGCTGCGTGGACTCCTGTACGAGTGGGCACGCACATCTGGACCATCGGACTTTCCACGCCGCTTCGGGAAATTCTTCAAGCAACGGGTGCGGAGAAACAATCTGCCCTCGTGGCGATCATCCTCACAACCGCAACGCTGATGGGGATTATTCTCACGGTAACGGCACTGTGGACGGCAAGACAGCGGCGGCGACTCGACAGTCAACTGCGTCAGAATAACATCGATCTCCAAAGCCTGGTCAGGGACCTCCAGGATGAGGTGGAACGTAGAAAGCTGACGGAGGAAGCCCTGCAGGAGGTGAATGGACGCCTGAATACGCTTGTTGAGGCCATCCCTGACGCCATCACGTTCAAAGATACCGAAGGCCGTCATCTCATCGTCAACAGGGCCTTTGAGGCTCTCGCTTGCGAAGACGGCGAGTCAGCCGTTGGGAAAACCGACTTTGAGCTTTTCCCCCGGGAGCTGGCATCGCAAAATCGCAAGAGTGACGAGCTGGTCATTCGGAATCGATGCCTTCTCCAGACATCGGAGACCTTGACGACGCCGGGGGGGGACACGCTCTACTTCGAGACCAACCGGGCGCCGCTTTTTGGCAGGGATGGATTGGTGGTCGGAATTGTCGGCGTCAGCCGCAACATCACCGATCATAAGCGATCTGAATTGGAGAAGGAGCGGTTGATCGAGCAGTTGATGCATGCTCAGAAGATGGAGGCTGTCGGCTTATTGGCCGGCGGAGTGGCCCATGACCTCAATAATATCCTGACCGGGCTGGTAACGTACCCGGAGGTTCTGCTCAAGACTCTGCCCGAAGACAGTCGACTGCGCAAACCGCTGAGCACGATCCAACGCTCCGGAGAAAAGGCCGCAGGCATCGTCCAGGACCTTCTCACCCTGTCACGCCGGGGCGTGTCTCACCAGCATGTGACCGACCTCAACCTTCTGGTGAAAGACTATCTTCAGAGCCCCACTCACGAGAAGCTGAGAGCCGAGCACCCGAACATCACGGAGCAGGTCGAGTTGGCTGACGATCTGCTCTTCATCAAGGGATCGACGGCACACATCTCAAAGTCCATCGGCAACCTGGTCGTCAACGCGGTGGAAGCCATGGCCGACGGTGGCACCTTGACCATCAGAACATCCAACTGCTACGTGGACGACCGACTGATGGGAACAACCGATGTCTCCCAAGGCGAATACGTCAGGCTGACCGTTTCCGACACGGGAGGGGCGATCAGTCCGGAAGACCTCAGCCGCATTTTCGAGCCGTTCTATACACGTAAGGTGATGGGACGCAAAGGAACGGGGCTCGGACTTGCGGTTGTGTGGGGCACGGTTCAGGATCACAATGGGTTTGTCAACGTGAAGAGTCAGGAAGGCGAAGGAACGACCTTCGAGCTTTACTTCCCCGTTACCCGCGAGAGGGCGCATGAAGGAGCCCAGCCCGTTCTCGCGGAGGGCATCATGGGAAGAGGCGAATCCATCCTGGTCGTGGATGACATCGAGGATCAGCGTGAGATCGCGTCCGAAATGCTCGGCATGCTGGGCTACCGGGTGATCGTCGCAGGAAGTGGAGAAGAAGCCCTGGCGCAGATACGAAGCCATCCCGTGGACCTGGTGGTCCTCGACATGATCATGACCCCCGGCATGGACGGACTGGATACGTATCGGGAGCTCATCAAAGTCCGGCCCGGTCTGAAAGCCGTGATCACCAGCGGTTACTCGGAAACGGATCGCGTCAAGGAGGCCCAGAGCCTCGGAGCCGGAGCCTACGTCCGCAAGCCCTATCTGATGGAGGTTATCGGGAAAGCCATTCGCGAGGCTTTGGACCGGTAATGCCGGTCCCGTCCCGCAGCGCCCCATTTTCCCTTGCCGTCCGGGGACTTCCATGGTAGGCGATCAAGGTGGACTGCCGAGTCATTGTGAGCAAGAAGCGCTCTTGAGCGCGTACCGCATTGCCGGATTGCACATTCCTTGCGACTTCAGATCCCAGGCTCATCACTATCACTGTTGCGCACGACCCGATCCATTGCCTCCCGCTGACGACCGCAGGATACCGAAATGGCTTCGATTGGCAGTCGTTGTGAGTGGGCTCCGTGTCCAGCTTGCCGCTTGCGAGACCACGTGAGAAGCAGCCGGCAATCGTCGGACAGAATCAAGACTCCTCCGGGCTGGCATGCAGCACTGAAGGAGAAGGTTTGAGGCATGGGGCGCAGAGAACAGCCACAAGAGAAAAGGGAGAGAAGTCATGCGCATTGTCTTGATCGGACAGGCTGCATTCGGCGCAAAAGCGCTCGAAGCATTAGTGGAGAAAGGGGAAAACATCGTCGCGGTCTACACGCCTCCGGATAGGCCCGGCGGAAAGACGGATCCCACCAAGGAGGCGGCTCTCGCCCGCAACTTGCCCGTCCATCAGCCGGCTGGCTTCAAACAGGAAGAAACCTTCACGCAATATATGACGTTGAAACCGGATCTCACGGTACTGGCGTTTGTCACGGATATCATTCCCGCACGTTTCTTCGAGGCCCCGTCTGCGGGTGCCATCTGCTACCATCCTTCGATTCTGCCGCGTCACCGAGGCTCAAGCGCCATCAACTGGGCCTTGATCATGGGGGATACCAAGACAGGGCTCACGATCTTTTGGCCGGACGGTGGCATTGACACGGGTCCCATTCTGCTGCAAAAGGAAATTCCCATCCTCTCGAGCGATACGACGGGAAGCCTTTACTTCAACCAGCTCTTTCCCATGGGAATCGAGGCTATTGTGGAATCGGTGGATCTCATCAAAGCCGGCAAGGCACCCAGGATCCCCCAGGACGAAGCCGGAGCCACGTACGAGCCTCCCTGCACCGATGCGGTTGCTTTGATCGACTGGAGCAAGAGCGGGCAGGAAGTCTATAATCTCGTGCGCGGCTGTGATCCGCAGCCGGGGGCGTTTGCCCTATGGAAAGGGGCAAAGACGCGCTTTTTCGGTGCCGGTCTCCAGAGTGGGGCAAGCGCGGCGGCGGGAACGCTCACCGCGATCGACGGGGCCGGGATTCACATTGCTGTCTCCGGGGGCACGTTGACGGTGAGCAAGGTGAGGGGCGCCGGAGGAAAGGTGTCCGGTGCGGAATGGGCGGCAGAGGCAGGCGCAACGGTCGGGGACCGTTTCGACATCGTGCCAAGTCCTCCGCCGAATTTACGAATTGGGTAGCGACCGAACCGACCGGTCGTGACAAAGAGAGGATCAAGGCAAGAAGCCCATGGCAACCCAGATCCGAAAGGCGGTGATCGACCGCAAGACCAATGAAACCCAGATTCGACTCGAGCTTGGCCTCGACGGCACGGGACAGGTGGATCTCAAGACGGGGGTCCCGTTTCTGGATCACATGTTGACCCTCTTTGCCGTTCACGGTTACTTCGACATCACGCTCCTCGCCGAAGGAGATCTCGACATCGATGCCCACCACACAGTGGAAGACATTGGGATTTGTCTGGGTGAAGCCCTCTCAAGGGCCCTTGGGGACCGCAAGTCGATCCGACGGTACGGACACGCCATGGTTCCCATGGATGAATCCTGCGCTCGGGTGGTGCTCGACATCTCCAATCGGCCGTACCTTGTGCTGGAGACTCCGGGCCTCGCAGACCGGGTCGGACAGTTCGAAACCGAGCTGTTGCCCGAATTCTTTCGGGCACTATGCCTCCGGGCAGGTTTGACCCTTCACATTCAGGTCCTGTACGGCCAGAACACACACCACATGATCGAGGCGATATTCAAGGCGTTTGGACGTGCGTTGGACGACGCCACTCAGACGGACAACCGGCGAACGGGCGTGCCTTCTTCGAAAGGAACGCTCTAGAGTAGGACAGGGAGACCGGAGAAGATAGGGGAAGGGGGAGACGTGACGATTCAGCGTCAAGAAGTCTTCCGGTTTCATTCCTCTCCCAGTCTCCCGATCTTTTCATCACCTCGTCTTGCACTACCGAGGCGCGGTTCAATCTCCCGCCAGTTCCACGGGGGCCCGAGGGCTGCACCGGCCGGTGCCGGCCATGGCCAGCCAAGGGGGAGGGGAGTCTCGAAGGCAAGCGGCTCCTTGCGGGTGGGATGGTCAACGGTGAGCCTCCGGGCGAGCAAGGCGATTTGAGCCTGATCGAGCGGCGCGGTGGCACCATAGCGGATGTCACCCACGATGGGGTGGCCGATGGAAGCGAGCTGGGCGCGGATCTGATGGCGTCTTCCCGTTTCGAGCCCAATTTCCAGCAGACTCCGTGCCCCGGATGAATCCAGGACGGAGTATCGGAGTCGGGCTTCCTGCCTGCCCGGTCCCGGGAAGGAGTTGACGCGCGTTGAGCGCTTGTCGTCGCGCTCCAGGTAGTGAGTGAGCTGAGCGGATGGCTGGCGCGGGCACCCCTCCACCACAGCCAGATACTCCTTATGGGCTCTACCGGACCGGAACTGCTCGCTCAGTCGCGCCGCGGCTTTGGACGTTCTGGCGAAACAGACGACACCGGCCACGGGCCGATCCAACCGATGAACCATGCCGAGGAAGACTCTACCGGGCTTGCCGAACCTCCGTTTGATCCAGTCCCTGGCCATTTCCAGCAGGGAGATGTCGCCGGTGTTGTCGCTCTGAACCAGAAGACCGGCGGGCTTGTACAGGGCGAGCAAGTGGTTGTCCAGGTAGAAAACAGGCCATTCCCCGATGAAAAAGTGCTCCATGTCCACACCGAACTGGTCCATGATAACGTTGAAGTCCGAAGGAAATGCCCTTGACACGCAAGAAGCCCGAAAAACTACAGGCAGAAACGAATACCAGCCCCGAAGGGATGGCTGTCATTCTCAAACGGTGCGGCATCACCCCGGATGGCTCTCAGCTCCACAGGCTATGGCTTTACCACCAGTTGCTGCGCGAGCACAATCTCGATCTCAACCTCACCCGGATCCACAACTTCGAGAACATGGTGGTGAAGCTCTATGTCGATTCCATTCTTCCGGGGCTTATGATCGACCTGCCCTCTCCCCTGATGGATCTTGGGACAGGACCGGGAATGCCGGGCATCCCACTCAAAATATTCTTTCCTCACTTGGAGATGGTCCTGGCCGAAAGCCGCGGCAAACGGGTGGCGTTCCTGCAAACGGTGGTCGAGCGGCTCGGTCTGGACGGTGTCGAAATCATTGGGCGGACCATTACACCGGACATCGAGCGCCCGGTGGCTGCGGTCATTACTCGAGCTGTCGAGACCATCCAGGCCAGCCTTGAGCGGATCAGCGGCTGCCTCGCTCGCGGGGGGCTTGCGGTCTTCATGAAAGGACCCCGGTGTCAGGAGGAGGTGGAGGCAGCTCAGACGTCTTGGGGCCATTCGTATCGTTTGAAGGAGGATCACGCCTACCGACTTCCCCACACGACGCACGAAAGAAGGCTGGTGATTTTCGAGCGTATCGACCAGCCGGCTCCCTCGGTAAGAAGAAACGCCATGGAGCGGCACGGCATGAAGCGGATCGACAGTGAGCAAAACGACACGTTTAAGCAGCTCAGGAGCGTTTTGACGACGAAAGGAATCCGGAAAGAGGGCAGGGCGATCGTCTGCGGCGCCAAGCTGGTTGACGAGGTGCTGCGCCACTTCCCGGATCGTTGCGAGGCGTGGATTTCAAGCGGAGACAAATCTCCACCGCCTGAGTACGCGCCGACAGGCGTATGGTGGTATCAGCTGGCCCCCGGTCTGTTTCATGAGATCGATTTGTTCGGAACCCACATGCCGCTGCTGCTGGTGCGCGTTGAAGCGCCCACGCCCTGGGAGCCCGAGGAGCCTTTTCCTGCCGGGTGTACGGTGCTTCTTCCTTTTCAAGATCCTGAAAACGTCGGTGCGGCCATACGGTCCGCCGTGGCTTTCGGAGCTTCCCAAATCATCCTTCTGTCGGAATGCGCCCACCCGTATCATCCAAAAGCATTGCGAGCCTCCGGGGGAGCTGTGTTTCAGGCCACTTTGAGACGGGGGCCTTCGATTGCGGACCTGCCACTGGACCTACCCGTGGTATCCCTGTCATCCGAAGGCGTTGATGCCGGGACCTTCACTTTCCCGGATCGGTTTGGGCTGCTTCCTGGCGTCGAAGGTCCCGGGCTGCCCCGGGAATGGAGAGCGGGATCCGTTTCCGTCCCAATTTCGAAGAAGGTCGAATCGCTCAACGCTGCAACGGCGCTGGCCATCGTCTTGTACGCGTGGAGAAGCCGTGTCGGGAGCACGACGGATTAGACCTTGTCGAAAGGCGGGGGAGGGACCCTCGACTGTCAGGCCCACTCCCCCAGATTGGTCTTGTGGGCAGCTAGTGCTTCGTCAAAGAAGTTTTGCCGGGCAAGTGAACACCCCCCAACATACAAGGGGGGAATCGAAGGGGGGTGTCCCTTGCGAAAAAAAGTTGGCAGAGCACTAGGATCGGTTGGGGATGACATCGATGACCACACGGCGGTTTTGCTGCCTACCGGCTTCCGTGGCATTGGTCGCAACGGGGCGGGTCTCACCGTAGCCGCGAGCAGCAATGCGACGGGGGTTCACCCCGGCGTTCACCAAAGCATCCGCCACAGACTGGGCCCGTCGTTCGGATAGGTCGAAGTTGCTGCGCTCGGAGCCCGTGCTGTCCGTGTGGCCGCCGACTTCGACGCGCGTTTCAGGGTAGCGGTTCAAAATGTCCGCGATGCGATAGACCTCATCCATGCCACCGGGCTTCAGACGGGCGGACCCCACATCGAACAGCACATCCGACCGCATCGTGATGGCCAGGTTGTCCTGGTAACGCTGCACGCTAGCCCCTTCCATGCGTGCCATTTGAGCGCGAAATTCCTGCTCCTGCCGATCCATGTAGTTCCCAATCGCACCTCCGATCAGGCCACCGGCTGCGGCTCCCGCGACCGCCCCAAGGACGGTTGAGGTTGTGTCTCGGCCGATAGCCTGCCCCAGGGCTGCCCCCGTCGCGGCGCCGACCCCGACCCCGACCGCGGCCCCCTGCTCGGTCTTGCTCATGCCGGCGCACCCAGGGAGCAGCAAACCAATCGCCAATAACAGTGCGAAGCTCTTCCTCATGCTCATTTCCCCTTCTCCTTCTGTTGGACTTGTGGCTTACGTCTTTAGAACAGCAATTGACTTTCGTCCGATGATCGATACCGCACAATCTAACGAATTCGCCCTGAATGTGCAATCAACACCCTGGTCTGTCGGGCAAGAAAGCGTCCACACGGCTCTTGCGGGAAGCTGAAGCCCCTCACGACTCCACACAAAGGACCCCGGATCCGTTGATCCGATCTTCCTTCAAATCCAACAGGGCTTGATTGGCCGCTTGAAGGGGAAACAACTGGACATTGGGACGGATCGGGATGCGTGCGGCCGTTTCCAAAAGCTCCATCCCGTCCTGCCGCGTGTTCGCCGTGACACTGTGAACATTTTTTTCGTAAAACAAGTGCTTCTCGTAATCCATGGGAGGAATCTCGGACATGTAAATTCCCGCCAGAGCCAGAGTGCCGCCCTTGCTCAGGTGCTCGAGTGCAACAGGAACCAAATTGCCGGCCGGAGCAAAGATGATCGCACTGTCAGTGAGGACCGGCATGCTCTCGGCGCGTGAGCCCGCCCATTTTGCTCCCAGGCTCAAGGCAAGCTGGGCGTGCGATTCATTGCGTGAGCACACATACACCTCGCATCCCCAATGAATCGCGATTTGGATCACAATATGCGCAGACGAGCCGAAGCCATACAAGGCCAGGCTCTGCCCGGGTTGGACAAGACTCCGTTTGAGGCTTCGGTATCCGATGATGCCGGCGCACAGCAGGGGTGTGGCCTCGGCATCGGCAAGCGCGTCAGGGATCCTGTACGCAAAGGCTTCGGGGACAACGGTGTACTCCGCATAGCCGCCCCATTGGTGATACCCGGTGAAGCGCTGCTTCTCGCAGAGATTCTCTCGACCGGAGATGCAGAAATGACATTCGCCGCATGTGTGGTGAAGCCAGGCAATCCCGACGCGCTCCCCTAGATGGAAACGCGTCGCATCGCGGCCGAGCGCATCAACAGTGCCGACCACCTGATGACCCGGGATGACGGGATGTCCCGGAAAGGGGAGCTCTCCCTCGATGATGTGCAGATCGGTGCGGCAAATCCCGCAGGTCTTGACGCGCACGCGTAGCTGGCCCGGCCCGGGATCGGGTTCGGGGACGTCCATCCAGTGAAGAGGAGCGGTTTCGATTGGGGCACAGCTGGAAAGAACCATTGCTTTCATCGGCTTCTGTCCTTGTGAGGGAGGTCATCGTCGGAGAGCAACGTCCTCTCTGTGTGGGTCCGCGAGAGCACGCCGGTGCTCCACCGCTTTGTTGGTTGATTTGTGGAATCCATTCTCTCATAATGCGGCCATGACAGGCAACTGAAGGCGGCAGGCTCCGGGGAAATGGATGCTGAGCAAACAACAAGAGGGACCGTTCCACAGACTTGCAAGGGGGAATGCGCTCCCTAGAAGGGCAAGGCGCTTTGCTGTTTTGCTGGGAACGGCACTCCTGGCTGTGCTCTTTGCCATTCACTTTCCCGTGACCCAGCGTCTCGTGCTGGAACGGGCTTCTTCCTGGATCGAGTCGGAGACCGGAATCAGCGTTCTGTGCGGGGGGGTCTTGTGGCTCCCTTTTTTCGGAATACACGTTCGGGATCTGGAAGTCCGTCTTGCTGGCAACAGGGTTCTCTTATGCCCCGAGGCGGCGCTCGAGCTCGAGATGTCCTTTCGCCGCCCGTGGATTGGTCTGAGGGGCCTTCGGCTCACCAGACCGGTCTTGCACCTTCAGAAGGTCAATGGGAAGCTGCTTGTGCCGGGTGGCAGTGCTCGGACACGGGCTGCACACGGCGAGAAAGAGACTGCCCGACCGAGTCGAGCGTCCATCTGGCCGACCGACCCCGAAGGAGTGAGCATTCAGATCGTTTCCGGAGAGATCACGGCCATGCAGAATGGGTCTCGTGTACTGGATATCAAGGGAATCACCGGGTCGTTGGTGCTGAAGCCTGATGGTGAGATCGTGGCGCCGTTCATGAACCTTGACCCATTCAAGCATTCCAACCCGGAAGGCAAATGCAGTCTGCTCGGCCAATAGGATAGCTGGTATCCAGTTTGTTTTGGAGCGCCCCGAATGGTCCTTCCGGACATGAGGTGGGACCCTACCTTGAGGAGCGATGTCCGATGAAGATGCAGGAAGTGAGAGCGAAAGCGAAGGCGATGGGGATCAACTCCTTTGGCAAGAGCAAGGTTGAGTTGATCCGCGAAATCCAGCGCACGGAAGGCAACTTTGACTGTTATGGTCGTGCGGGAGAATCCTGCGACCAGAACGATTGCTGTTTTCGAGAGTCCTGCCTTGATCGAGTGAAACGATAACGGAGCTGAAGAAAGGTGTTTGCTTGTGGAACATGAAACGACAGACCCGAACCTCTTGATGACTCTCCAGAATAGCAAGAAGCCCGACCAGCTTATTCACGTGGTTCGGGACGAATCCAGCGGTTACTATGAGACCCGCGGCCTCAGGCAGCTCTTCGGAGTCGAAGAAATCAGGATCGAAGCCGGTGAGCTGGCCGTTGCCGTTCAGGACTACGCCCAAGTGCTCTCTTTTCTCATGGAGACCATGTCGGCAGCCAGGGATTTCGGCTTACCGTACGCCTATCAGGATCTTTTTGAATTTGCCAACGTCCGTTACTCACTTCACGGGCGAGACGGTTTCCGGTTCCTCAAAAAGCTGTAATGATACGGCGAAGAGCATCCCGCGGGTACGGCGCGCGAGCTCGAAGGCCCGCTCGGATTGACAGTTCAGGGCTTCCCTGCTATTTTCCGCCCACTCGAAGATGGGCACAAGTGACCCGTTTGTCTTGAAAAAACCCCAAAACTGGAGGACTCGATGAAGAAACTGGCGCTCGTCCTGATGACACTGGCACTGGCATCCGGCAACGCGTTTGCTTCCGACCCGGCATTAAAAGGACCCATCAAGATCGGCCTGATGGCTCCCATAACGGGGTCGTACGCGAGCGAGGGGCAGGAGATGAAGCAGGTGCTGGACCTGCTTGCTGAAGAGCTGAACGCAAAGGGCGGCATCCAAGGCCAGAAGGTCGAAGTCATCACCCAGGACGACGGAAGCGAGGCGAAGACGTCCGCATTGGCTGCACAACGGCTCGTGACCCAAGGTGTTATCGCCGTCGTAGGGACATACGGATCTTCCGTGACGGAGCCGAGCCAGAGCATTTTCAACGAGAGCAAGATCCCCCAGATCGCCAACGGCTCCACGGCGGTGAGGCTGACGGAAAAGGGATTGAAATACTTCTTCAGGACATGCCCTCGCGATGATGAGCAGGGGAAAGTCGCAGCCCAAACCATTCAGAAGCTCGGCGTGAAGAAGCTCGCAATTCTTCACGACAACAGCACGTACGCCAAAGGGCTCGCTGATGAGACGAAAGCCCTCCTGAAGGACGTAGAAGTGGTCTTCTTCGATGCCCTTACGCCGAAAGAGCAGGATTACACCACGATCCTGACCAAGCTCAAGGCCGCCAACCCGGATTTCGTCTTCTTCACGGGTTACTACGGCGAGGTGGGATTGCTCCTGAAGCAGAAGAAGGACATGGGCTGGAATGTTCCGTTCATGGGGGGCGACGCCACCAACAACCCCGATCTTGTGAAGATTGCCGGAAAAGAAGCGGCCGCTGGCTTCTATTTTCTCACTCCGCCGCTCCCCAAAGACCTACCGAACGAAGAGGCTCGCTCCTTCGTAGCTTCCTTTACGAAAAAATACGGCACGGCTCCGAGCTCCATCTATTCGCTTCTGGCCGGCGACGGTTTTCGTGTGCTCGTTGAGGCCATCGACAAGACCAAATCCACCGATCCCGACAAGCTGACCGATTATCTCAAGAAGTCCTTAAAGGATTTCCCCGGGCTGACCGGCAAGATCGCCTTCAATGAAAAGGGCGACCGCGTCGGCGAGGTCTACCGGGTGTACAAAGTGAACGAGGGCGGTCAGTTTATCCTGCAGCCGTAACCGGGGACATCCGAACGGGGCGCGGCGCTCGAAACGAGGCGTGGTTATCACGGCCTTGCCACGATGCGGTCAAGCTCAACGAGATCATCAATGCCCATGAGGCCGACGCACAGTGTTTCAATTCCTGCGTCGGCCTCTTCATTTCTGCTTCCATCAAACATCCCTCTTGCCTCTTTCCTTTCGGGATTCCCTCTTCCAGTCTGGTCCACGCTTGCCTCTCTGGCGTGGTTTGCCCGCTGGATCACCACGGCCCTGTGATGAAACCGCAGAGCCTTCCTGGAAATGGGCCTCGGTGACGAAGAAGGACCCCGGAGTGCTGACTCCCGGTCCAAATGCTTTCCGGATGGGCTTGTCCTTCCTCCTTTCGCCCGATCTCGTGGAATCCTCCTCACGGACCAAGGGCAAGATGAGGCACACGGGAGAAATCCCCTGGACCAGAAAAAGGGGCCCTCCCGCGGAAAGGAAACGTGCGCCCTCCAAAGCCGCCTTATCGGTCTGGACTTCGATGACGACTCCGTCGGGGTCTCTCCGCCTGGCAATTCGAAGCGCCATTTCCCGGTCGGCTAGAAGGGGCAGCATGGTCCGGCTCGTAGGGCGCAGTCCATCTTCCTTCACCTGGGAGAACCGTCTACGCGAGCAGCCGTAGAAGAGCCTGCGAGGGACGGCTTCGGCCTCGGCATAGGGCGGTAAGGGGTATCCCTCTTTAAGGCGACAACGCTTCCCGTCCAAGTGCATCGGGAAGTCGATTCCCAGGTACTCGATCTCCCGAATATGACTTTCGCGAATGAAGCGCAGGGAAGGGTCCTCCTGCAGGGCCCAGTAAAGCTCCTTCCAGGGCATCGACCCATCAGGATCCCAGAAGAGGCCGTGCTCACCGGGGGAGTGGCAGAGAATGTAGGCCAACGTTTTTGCCAAGGTCTTGGGGTTGTAGACGGCACACATCGCAGAATTATGAGAACCTCCTTAACATCGTTTCAATACCCTCATCCGATCTTCTCATCGCCAAGGATCTGGATCACGGGAGGAATGACCGTTCGGGCGATATGGCTCATGGAGCCGCCGCCAAGCACCACCTCTAGACGGCCACAGCAGACCTCGGAGGCAAGCCTCTTGAGCATGATCGCAATCTGTTTGTCGGCCTCGACACCAAGTCCAAGGTCGCCATAATCCCCGCTATGCGTGTCGAATCCAAAATACCAGAAAATGAATTCAGGGCGAAAGCTCCTGACGCGAGGCTCGAATGCTTCCGAAGCCACGCGAGCATACAAGAGGTCAATGTCTTCATCTGCAGGCGTTTGTGGGAAGAAGCTCCACCGATAGGCTCCAGGTGCGGTGACATCGATGTTTGTGCCATCAGCCGATTCCTGCGTCACAGAGCAGAGGCAAACATGGAGAATGTCCGGGTCCTCTCGCACGAGGGCTCGTGTGCCGTCGCCGTGGTGCGCATCCGTATCGAGGATGGCCACCCGCCTGATCCCGTGATCCTCGCGGAGGATGTGGATGGCGAGAACCACGTCGTTGAAACAGCAATACCCGCCGAAAAAGTCTTTCCCCGAGTGATGTCCGCCGGCACCGATGAAGGCGAAGCCGTTGCGTATTTCTCTCGACGCGATCTTCTCTGCGGCCATGACGACCCCACCTGCGGAATGCCAGGCCGTGGAGCAAAGCGGATCGCGCTTGACACCTTCGAGCAATTCACGGGTGTGAACCTTGAGGATCAGCTCCTCAGAGATCGCGGGGGATTCGTAAAGCCGAAAATGGGGATTGTCGAGGAAGGGTTTTAAGGCCCGCGGAAAGTCCAAGAGGCGGGCCCCCTGAGTCAGATAGCTCTTCCTGCTGAAGCTGGGGTGGTAAAAGATCCCGGTGATGGGGGGAGCCGAAAACGGTAAGGTTGCCATGGACATCATGGAGGACCCCCTGAAAAGTTTACATAATATATATTATCGGACGTTATGCTTGTGCGGCACCAAGACGGGACGTCCTGCCGGCTCTTTTGACAGTCTCGCTTTTTCCCCTTGACTTCCAAGCACCGCTCCACTATATACCTTTTTCGCAACTGAGCGGGAATAACTCAGCGGTAGAGTGCAACCTTGCCAAGGTTGAAGTCGCGGGTTCAAATCCCGTTTCCCGCTCCAAGGAAAATCCAGGGTGGTTTCAAACCACCCTTTTTTTTACAACCCGCTCATCGAATCGACTCTCCCTGTCAGCCGGATGCCATGTCAACGGAGCCAGCAAGCCCAGAATCCAGCCAGGCCAAAAGGAACCGTTCCCCGAAAGATCGGCTGAAGAGCTTCTACGCCCAGTTCGAGCACAAAGATCATGTTCTGATCACCATCGACCCTGATCCCGATGCCATCGGTTCCGCACTGGCGGTAAAACGCCTTCTCTGGCGTAAGGTCCAGTCCTGCACCATCGGCATCATACGCCCCATTCGACGGCTTAACAACCTCACCATGGTCCGCCTCCTGAGACTTCCCATGGTGCAACTCCAGAAAGGCGTGATCCCGAAGCATGACAAGTGCGTGGTGGTTGACGGACAGCCTCACCACAACGAGCTCTTTCGGCAGTTCTCCTATGACGTGGTGATCGACCATCACCCACACAACATGGAGATCGCCGCGCCATTCGTCGATGTCCGCCCTATCCTTGGTGCGACCTCGACCATCCTAACGGAATATCTCAAGGCGGCCGGCATCAAGCCGGCCCAGGCTTTGGCGACCACCCTGATCTATGGCATCAAAACCGACACCCGGAACTTCGAGCGGCACACGCACGTTTCGGACATCGAAGCCTTCCGCTATCTGTTTCCCCTTGCCAACCACAGTGTTCTAAGGAAGATCGAGATCTCGGATTTGTCCCTGAAGGACCTGCGTTTCTTCCACAAGGCGGTCGAGCGCAAACATGTGGTCAAGGACAGGATGTTCGTCCACTTGGACGAGGTTACCACGGCAGACATCCTGGTTGAGATTGCAGAGTTTTTGCTCAAAGTCCACAATGTATCGTGGAGTATTATTTCAGGAATCTTTGAAGGGAGCCTCATCATCGTGGTTCGCAACGACGGATACCGCAAAGATGCCGGCAAGCTCGTAAGGCGCGCTTTCGGAGAGCTGGGGTGCGCAGGCGGACATCAGGCCATGGCACGAGCCGAAATCCCGCTCAAGAAGCTAGCAAAGCACTTGGGAAGCCGATCATCCGCAGCCATCGAGGCCTTCATTCGCCGACAGATGTCCCCCATCCCCCAAAGCTGAAACGCATTTGAAGCCCTCATTTCGAAAACAGGTCGAGATTTTTGCGGACGGCGCATGCTCCGGCAATCCTGGCCCGGGCGGTTGGGGCGCCCTCCTTCGCTACAAGGGTGTCGAGAAGGAGCTCAGCGGCTTCGACCCCATGACCACGAACAACCGCATGGAGATGACGGCCGTTATCGAGGCCCTCGGGGCACTCAAAGAGCCCTGCTCCGTTGTCATTTGCACCGACTCCCAGTACCTGCGCGATGGCATCACGTCCTGGATTCACAAGTGGAAGCGCAACGGCTGGCTGACCAGCGGGAAGGAGCCGGTCAAGAACAAGGATCTTTGGGAAGCCTTGGATGAAGCCGTTCAAAGACACCGGGTCGAGTGGAAATGGGTAAAGGGTCATGCCGGACATCCGGAAAACGAGCGCTGTGACGCCCTTGCGCGGCAGGCTGTTCGAAACGGGGCGGCCTCGACAATTCACCACCAGGGCCTGAACTGAACAAACGTGCTATAAGGAAGCCGCAAGGGACAATCCACGGGTGTGGCCGGCCGTGAACAATCCAGAAGCGTGGGCGTACGATTGTGAAGAACACAACAGAAAGCTTGACGAAAGACGATGCGCCCGCCCACGACACGCCCAGGGAAGTGGTGCTGTACATGCTCCACTGTGGTCTCGACGGGAAGCTCTTGCAGGAGATCTGCAGGCAGCACGGATTTGAACTGACCATCCATCAATTCCCCCGTGAAGAGCTCTTCGCCTATCAGATGCACGAGAAGCGCAAGGCTCCCGACCTGATTCTCATTCGGGGCCATTTCATTTCTCTCCTGCACGAGGTCGACAAGAAGCGGAACATTCCCTACGTGGTCGTGTCTTCGAAGCTCAAATACGGGGACGGTCAGCCCGTCTTCATCCATGCCGACCATGGTTACGGGGCGAGCGACCGTCTGAGCCTTTATCACTCGCTCGCAGAGACCATTAGAGGGATGATCGAAACGCGCTTGGGCGTGCCGACGGAGCCAGACGCGCCGGAGAAGTCAGAGCAAGCGTGATGGCCGCCGGGTACCCGTCTTTTCGAAAGACAAGGTGTCAACGAGGGAAGGTGCGGGGTGAAGATCGTCTATCATGAGAGCTACCTGACAGCCTATTTCACCGCCACGGTGGAGAGTCCACTTCGAGCCAAAGTCATCTACCAGAAGTTGCGCCGGCATTACGACACGGTCTGTCCGGAGCCGGCTTCGGTAGCGGACATCCTTCGCGCTCACTCCCGAGACCATATGGATCGGGTGAGGCAGGAAGGAAAGGATATCTTCGAAACGGCCCTGCTCGCTGCCGGTGGAGCCCTTACGGCAGCTCGCACGGCTCTTGACGGTGAGACCGCTTTCGCTGTTATTCGGCCGCCGGGTCACCACGCGCGGAGATCTTCTTTTGCAGGGTTTTGCTTTTTTAACAATATGGCGGTCGCTCTTGCGGCTCTGCTCGACAGTGGGGCGATTCGATCGGCAGCGGTGGTGGATTTCGACATGCACTGGGGCGACGGCACCGCAGACATCTTTTCATCGACCTCGGCGGTGACCATCGTCGATGTGTGTGCTCGGGACCGTGGTGTTTATTTGAAGACGCTT
>CAZIEW010000040.1:0-26023 GCA_964538515.1 uncultured Syntrophobacteraceae bacterium | reverse complement strand
CCGGCTCCCCCGGGTCGATTTGATCGGGGCATCCGCCGGATTTGACCTTTACGCTCGTGATTGGGGCGCACTGCTTGAGACGGAAGACTATCACTCAGTGGGGAGAGCGATCCGCCAAGCAGCCGTCGAGAAAGCCAACGGGCGTGTCTTCGGGATCCTGGAAGGGGGGTATTACCTCAACGACCTTGGGGCAAACGCCCTCGCCTTTTGCCGCGGACTGGACGGTTCAGAGCTCTGATAGGTGACTGCTCGTTTCCCTCGATTCCTTCCCGTCCCTGACGAGGACGGGCTATGGGTGCACGTCGATCCCGCTTCGCGGAAAATAGACTTGGAAGGAAGTCCCGGAGCCCGGCTCGCTCTGCACAACGATATGCCCCTGATGCTGCCTCACGATGCCATACACCGTTGAGAGCCCCAAGCCGGTCCCCTTGCCCAGAGTCTTGGTCGTGAAAAAGGGATCGAAAATCCTGGTCAGGGTGTCGCGGTCCATGCCGGTCCCCGTGTCACTGATTTTCATGAGGGTGTACGAGCCCGGTGTGAGCCCGTTTGGCCTCAGGGAATGTTCCTCCTGATCGACAATGACGTCTGTGGTCTCGATGGCCAGAACGCCTCCTTCCGGCATGGCATCCTGAGCGTTCACGGCGAGGTTCAACAGGATCTGCTCGATCTGCCCGGCGTCCCCGCTGACAAGCCCCACCCCTTCGGAGAGGCGGGTTTCAATAGCCACATTCTCCCGGACCATGCGCCGCAGCATACTCTCGAAACCTCGGATCACCGAATTGAGATCGATTGGCCGGATTTCGAGGGTCTGCTTCCTGGCGAAGGCCAGAAGCTGTTTCGTGAGGTCCCTGGCCCGTTCGGCGGCACGGATGATTTGCTGCAGATCTTCGGCATGCTGATGGTCCTTCGAGATGTCGTCGCGAATCAATTCGGCGTAGCCGAGGATCGGGGTGAGCATGTTGTTGAAATCGTGAGCCACACCACCTGCCAGTTGTCCGAGCGACTCGAGTCTTCTCACTTGCATGAGCTGCTCTTCCAGCTTGATCCGCTCCTCTTCCGCGTTTTTTCGCTCGGTGATATCGAGGGCGGTGAAGGTGACTCCCTTGGAATGATCGCTCGGATCGAACGGCGTTGAGCTCAACAGAATATGGATGATCTTCCCGTCCTTGCGCTGCCATCGCGTTTCGACCGTTCCGGTCCCTTTTTCCGAGATCTGACGATATTTTTCGCGGCCGACCCATTCGAAGTCCTCCTCCGACGGGTAGAGTATGCGCGCGCTTTGCCCCAGCAGATCCTCCCTGTCGTAGCCGGTGATTTCGCACAACCGATCGTTGGCTTCCACGATCACGCGGTCCACGACAACCCCAATTCCCGTGGGGGCGGCGAGAAAGATGCTCCGAAGCTTTTCCTCGTTACGTCGCAAGGCACGTTCGGCCCTGACGCGATTCTCGAGCATTCGGTTGGCCGATTCCGCGAGGAGATGAAACTCTTCGATGGAAAATTTCTCTTTGATTACGGGGAAATCGTCGCTTTCCATACCCCGAAAGAACTGCAGGAATACATTGAGCTGACTCCCGAGGTATCGAGAAAGGCCATAACAGAAGAGAAGGACAGGTGCCAGGATGGCAAGGAAAATGAGGGCGAGCCCCAGGGAATCTTCGCGAACACTTCGCCATACGGCCGCTCTCTTGGCTTCGATGACGTTATCAATCTCATCCGTATAGAATCCCGCGCCAACCATCCAGCGCCATTGAGGGAAGGCTTTCACGAAGGAGATCTTGGGACTGATTTGCTTGTTCGAGGGTCTTTCCCAATGGTAGACGATGAAATCTCCATCAGGCGTTTCGACCGCACGCCGTTCCTCCTGGATGACTTTCACCCCATTGGGATCGGTCATCTCCCAGAGGTTCTTGCCAATCAGCTCGGGCTGAGCGCCATTCATCAGCGTCGTCCCATCGTAGCTCACAACGAAAATGTAGCCGTCCTGTCCGAAGCGAATTTGCTCGATCCGCTCAAGGACTTCCCGCTGAATGTCACGCTCCACGTCGTCCAGGTACTCCCCCGTTCCGATGAAGGCGTCAAGGGGTTCGAAATACTTGACATAGGCAATTTTGTGGAAGTCCCTTCCCGCTTGGTGAGGTTTGGTCCACTGGTATTCGTAGTAGCCCTCCCCTTGGCGTCTGACAAGATCGATCAAGTCCCGAACCACGTACGCCCCCTGGGCATCCTGGATGTCGAGCAGAACCGTGCCCTCCATTTCGGGACGATCCGCGGAAAGAAGCTCTAGGCCGTCCAGGCGTGCTGCGAAGTAATAGCCTCGTCCGCTGTTGAATCGGATGGGCCGCAGAGCGTCCAGGATGATTTTCTGGAGCTCCGCTTCGCTCGTTGCCCCCTGGTGCTCTTTATAGAGATTTGCCGCGATGCTCCATGCCTCGAGCGTCCGTGCCTTGACGGCTTCCTTGAGGCGTCGTTCGGCTTTGGACCAGCTGTAATGGATGAAGTCAACGGTCCGGTCGATTTCGCTCTTGAGAATCTGGCGTCGGTTTTTCAGGTCGTCATCACGTATCTGTCCGGCTTCTGTCACAAACCTCTGATAATTGCGGTAGAAGACAAACCCTCCGATGCCGCATACCGTAACGATCGTGACCACGGCAAAACAGGTGGCGAGGAGCCAGACCACGCCGATCCTCTTTGAAACGCCCTGTCTCTCGGAATTCTTCTGCCGAATCAGCCGATCGGCGTCATCTCTCTCGGCTCCCGAATTCATGGTCATCCTTCACCGAAGATCGAGGGTAGGAACGGCACGGGGACTCGAGATGCTTCTCCGCATGGCGGAGGGTTGGCGTGAGATGAGGCAAGAGCGCGACAACGGGCACTCGCAGGCTCCCCCTCCAGGCTCGAGCGATCCCCCGGTACTGATTTATCACATCGTTGTTGAGTATAAATCTGATCAATTTTATAGCAGATGACAGCAAGGTGGCAAAGCGGTTTTGCGGACGATTGGATTTTAGGAGCGCTTCTCTCGACGGCAGATTGCCACTTGACTTTCACCTTTTCTTCACCTATTTTGAGATGACCTCCTCACGCCGCTCCGCCCTTTTTCAGGCAGGGCGCAACGTACCGGAGACCTCGTCTCAGCGCGTCCACGCACGGCAACAGAAAGGAGCACAACCCATGCTGCTGACTCCGGCCCAGGAGAGAGTCTACCGTTTCGTCCGAGAATACATGGACCGTCACGGGCGGGCTCCCTCCTACGAGGAAATTCGAAAAAACCTGGGCTTTCGCTCCTTGAACGGCGTTGCCAAGCATCTGAAGCAGCTTGAGCAGCGCGGGGTCTTGCAAAGTCCCTGGAGCAATCGCAAGCGAGCCCTGGAGCTGCTGCCTCTGCGGTCGGGGAGTGTTTCGATTCCTTTTTTGGGGGTCGTTGCGGCGGGGATTCCCATCGAGGCCGTGGAGGTGCCGGAATCGATCGAAGTTCCAGAAAGCTTTCTGGGAAGCGGAGACAACTTCGCGCTTCGAGTCCGGGGAGATTCCATGATCGATGAGGGAATCCGGGAAGGTGACATTTTGATCATTGCCAAGAAGCCCCACGCGGAAAACGGCCAGACGGTCATCGCCCTGGTGCGCGGGGAAGCGACGGTCAAGAAGTTTTACCGGCTCGGGGAGCGGGAGATCGAGCTTCGGCCCGCCAACAGCCAGATGGCACCGATCCGGGTGGCGGCCGACGAGGTGGAAATTGTCGGAACGGTGGTGGGGCTGCTGCGGCACTATCGGCAGCGATCGTTTCGGGGCCAATCGTCTTGAAGGGCGATTCCATGCGCGACATCACCCATTTGGACATTCCCGATTTTTACGCCACGCTGGAAATGCTGCGGCGCCCGGAGCTGAAAAAAAAACCCCTGGCCCTGGCGGAGCAAGGGCCGCGTGCCATTGTGCAGGGAGTCAACGGGATCGCCCGATCCGAAGGGATTTCCGAGGGGATGCCCTTGGGGCTTGCGCGCCGCCTGTGCCGCCGGCTGATGCACCTGCCTCCGGACACGCGCTTTTACCGGGAGCAGCACGAGCGGGTCCTGGAGGAGCTGGAGCGGTTTTCGCCCACGGTGGAAGGGACGTTTCCGGGTCACTATTTCGTCGATCTCACGGGGACCCGGAGGCTGTGGGGTCCGGGAACGGATGCGGCCTGCCGCGTGCAGCGCGCCCTTGCGGATCGGCGGTCGCTGGCGGCGCGGACGGGGCTGGGACCGAACAAGCTGGTCAGCCAGGTGGCGGCCCATTGCGTGGTCCCCGGTGATTTGAGCGTGGTTTTCCAAGGGTCTGAAGCGTCCTTTCTGTCTCCCCTCCCCGTCACCTTTCTCCCCGGGGTCGGCCAGAAGACGTCGGCGCGTCTTTCGGATTTCAACATCCAGCGCATCGGGGAGCTGGCGGCGCTCCCGGCGGCGTCCCTGTACGGCGTTTTCGGCAAAACGGGGGCCCGGTTGCTGCGCCTCGCACGGGGAATCGACGTCACGCCGGTGGTCCCCTTCAACAAGGAATCCCGTTTGAGCTTTGTGCGCCAGCTGGAGCGGGATGAAATCGACCGGGAGCGGTTGGAAGCTCTGTTGCTGCAGCAGGCCGAGGATGCGGGATGGACCCTGCGGTCGCTTAACCGGTACCCGGGCTCGCTCACGCTGGAGGTGCGCTATGCGGACGGTAAAACCGTTCAAGCGCAGCGCAGCCTGACGCCCATGGCGATCCATGTGGACCAGCGGCTCTTCCGGATCCTGCAGGCCGCCTTCTCCCGACTGGTGCAGCGGCGGGTGGCGGTGCGCCGCATCGCAGTGGAGTTTTCCGACTTCTCCATGCCTCTCCGTCAGATGTCGCTCTTTTCCTGGGAAGAAACCGCCCGAGAGACGGACCGACGAATCCAGATGGCCCTGGACCGCGTCCGCCGGCGCTTCGGCCGGGAATCACTTTCCTGGGGCCGGGTGGCGCTGTTTTAAGCGGTGGGCAAGAACGGATCACCTATTTGGTGTTTTTACGCTTTGATTCGATCAAAGTTAATCGTTATGATTATTATTGCACCAAAATGAGTAAACACCTATGGCGTCGGACCGCATTGAAAGAAGGAGAACGTGAATGAGCACCAAGGTGTTAACTGCGCATGTTCCTTTGGAGCTGGCAGAGAAAGTGGATGAGTTGGCCACTCGGCTCGAGCGCTCTCGCGGTTGGATCATCAAGCAGGCATTGTCCGCTTGGATCCAACAGGAGGAAGAACGTCGACGATTGACGCTGGAGGCGTTGGCGGATGTCGATGCGGGACACGTCATCGACCAGCACGCCGTAGAAGCGTGGGCCGCTAGCCTTGATACCGACAACCCGTTGCCGGTACCCCGCTGATGGAAGTGAAATGGACCAGCAAGGCTCTCTCCGATTTGGCACGACTCCACGATTTCCTGTCTCCAGTTAACAAAGGGGCTGCCGTGCGCGCAGTACAATCGCTGACAGCAGCTTCGCGTCGTCTTTTGGAGCATCCCCGGATCGGCGAGAAGCTCGATGAATTCGAGCCGCGCGAAGTTCGTCGGATCTTGGTCGGACAGTATGAAGTACGTTACGAAATCCAAGGATCGACTATCTTTGTGCTGCGCCTGTGGCATACACGGGAAAACCGATAGCCCTCACTCGGTATGACTTGTTCGAGATAGGCTCCGGCTCCGTTTTGGAAGCAGCCCCCGGATACCGTGCAGTGAGCAAATCATGGAGCCCTCATGAGATCGCCCCCCGTCGCAAGCCCACCCTCTTTCGTCCATCTCCACGTCCATTCGCACTATTCCATGATGCGGGGCGTGAGCTCGGTGGAGACGCTGTGCCGGACGGCCGCCGCCTCGGGCTGTGAATACCTCGCTCTCACCGACACGAACGGGTTTTACGGGTTGATCCGCTTCCTGGAAGCGGCCCGCAACTATCGGATTCAGCCCGTCGTGGGGGTTTACCTGCAAACGAAGGCCGAGTCGGCGGTCCTGCTGGCCAAAAGCTCCAAAGGCTACGAAATCCTGAGCGACTGCACGACGCGGCGCCATCTCGATGAGCGGTTCTCCCTGGCGGCGAGCCTTCCCGAAGCGGGATCTGACGTGGCCTTGCTGAGCAGCGATCCATCGCTTTTGAAAGCCTTGCGGTCGCGGGTCGAGTGCTGGGTGGAGGTGACTCCGGGATCCCGGGGGCGGCAAGCGCTGGCGCTGGCACGGGAGCTCGATCTGCCCCCCGTGGCCACCAACCAGGTCTATTTCGCACATCCGGACGATTATGCGCTCCACCGCCTGGCTCGGACGATCGACTGCAACGCGACTCTGAGCACGGTTCCTTCGCAGGAGCTGGTGCAGCCGGATCAGTGGCTGAAGCCGCCCCCGGTCATGGCCGCCCATTTCCCGAATTCCCCGGAAGCCCTGAGCAGCACGGTCAAGCTCGCCCGAAGCTGCTACACGGCCTGGGACCATTTTCGCCTGGTCTTCCCCCACTACCAGGACCAGGCGGCCGATCACTTCGAGCTGCTGCTCACAAAATGCCGCAAAGGGATCGACTGGCGGTACGGCGACACCAACGACGCCATCGAATCCCGGCTTACCGAGGAGCTGGAGCTGATCCGGGCCAAAGGCTACGTGGATTATTTTCTCGTGGTGGCCGACATCGTCGGACGCCGTCCCATCCACTGCGGCCGGGGAAGCGGCGCGGCCAGCCTGGTGAGCTATCTTCTCGGGATCACCCATGTGGACCCCATCCGGCACCGGCTTCTTTTCGGGCGCTTTCTCAACCCCGAGCGCAAGGATCCTCCGGACATCGACGTCGATTTCCCCTGGGACGAGCGGGACGCCTTGTCCGAGGAGCTGCTGCGCCACTACAGCCCCGAGCGGATGGCGGCGGTGGCGAACCACGTGGGGTTCGGGGCGCGAGCCGCCGTGCGGGAAGTGGCGAAGGTCTACGGAATTCCGGCGGCGGAGATCAAGGAGATGACCCGCCGGATGAGTCATTGGACGGACCCGACCCGTATCGGGGCCCGCGTCGCGCACCATCCCAAGTTCCGGGGTGTGGCGCTCGACCCGCCCTGGCCCGAGATCTTCCAACTGGCGAGCCGCCTCGAATCCCTGCCCCGGCACCTTTCCGTCCACTGCGGCGGCATCATCCTGGCTCCGGACCGGGTTTCCCGGCATGTGCCGGTGCAGCGGAGCGCCAAGGGAATGCAGATCATCCAGTGGGAGAAAGACCAGACGGAAACGGCGGGGCTCGTCAAAATCGATCTCCTGGGCAACCGGTCTCTTGCCGTCATCCGGGACACCCTGGCCGCCGTGAGAAACAACACGGGCAAGGTCATCGATTACGCCCTCTTCAACCCGCTGGACGACCCTGCAACGCAGGATCTCATCCGACGGGGCGAGACCATGGGAGTCTTCTACGTCGAATCGCCCGCCATGCGGCAGCTGCAGCAAAAGACCCAGCGCGGGGATTTTGAGCACCTCGTGATCCATTCGTCCATCATCCGGCCCGCGGCCAATCGGTATATCCGGGAGTACATCGAGCGTCTGCACGGAAAGCCTTATCAGCCCATCCACCCCAGCCTGGGCGACATCCTTTCGGAAACCTACGGGGTGCTGGTTTACCAGGAAGACGTGGTCCAGGTGGCCATGGCGCTTGCGGGATTCAGCTGGGGGGAAGCCGATGGCGTACGCAAGGTGATCAGCAAGAAGAGCAGCGAGCAGCTCCAGGACTATCGTCGCCGGTTCTTTGAAGGGTGCACCCGGCGCGGGGTTTCAGAAGACGTGATTCGAGCGGTCTGGGAAATGTTTCTTTCGTTCGCCGGATACTCCTTCTGCAAGCCCCACTCGGCGTCCTACGCCCTGGTGAGCTTCAAGTCGGCCTATCTCAAGGTGCACCATCCGGCCGAGTTCATGGCGGCGGTCATCAGCAACGGCGGAGGGTATTACAGCACCCTGGCCTACATCTCGGAAGCCCGGCGCATGGGCATCTCGGTGCTGGGACCGGACGCCAATGAAAGCGAATGGCACTACCGCGGAAACGACGGTGTGATCCGGATGGGGTGGCAGCAGCTCCGAGACATCCGTCGGGAGACGCTCGAAAAACTGGGCGAAGAGCGTCAGAGGAACGGCCCTTTTCGATCCATGGAAGATTTCCTGAGCCGGGTTGCCCTGCAGGGAGCCGAGGCCGCCGTGCTCGTCAAGAGCGGGGCGTTGGACAACCTGCCCCTAGAGCGGGCGCTGCACCGTTCCTCCCAAGAAATTCGTGCTCTCGATGCATCCATCGACCAGCCAGCGACGATCGCAGCCGGGAGCTCGCGTTTGAACCGGCCGCAACGGCTTTGGCTCGTGGAATCCTGGATCAACCGAAGGGGCCGGGCCGGAGCCGGTAGCCTTCCTCTGCCCTTTTCTCGTCCGGATACCGCCGTCCCAGCTCTCCGTGACCTGACCCCGCGCCAGGCATGGCAGCAGGAAATGGAAGTCCTTGGCCTGGTCCTTTCCGCCCATCCGCTCGCTCTTTATGCAGAATCCGTACGGAGCCTCCCCCAGCACATCGTGAAAGCCTCCGAGCTGCCGCTGCACGTTGGAAAGCGAGTCTGGCTGCTGGGCTGGCCGGTGACGAGGAAGGAAGTGATGACGAAGGGGGGCGATTTCATGGAGCTCGTTTCCTTCGAGGACGAAACGGCCATTTACGAGACGGTCTTTTTCCCCAAGGAGTTCCAGCGGTTCTGCCGACGCGTGGACATGGGGCGGGGGTATTTGCTTTACGGGAAGGTGGAAAGTGAATTCGGCGCAGTGAGCGTCACTGCGCTCCAGGTGTCCGAACTGGCCGCTTCCCAAGGGCGGCGGCTTGCAGTATAGAGGGGGCGGCTTCGGCTCAGGAGTTGAAACCGGCAGATCAAACAACCGGGGATCAGGCAGCCCCAAGGCTTTTTCACCCGGAGCTCAATCCGTAACTGAGTCACAAGCTCCACAGAGTAGGAAAGGAAGTACCTGCCAGCATGGACATTGAAGACCTCTACACCCTGATACCCGACGTCAACTGTCCCCCCGGCTGCACCGAGTGCTGTCGCAATTTCGGGGTGCCTTCGAGAACGAAAGTGGAAGACGAGCGGCTGAAGGCCTTTCTTCGGGCGAACGGCAGGGAGATCGGCGAGGCGCAGGGCCACACCTGCCCGTACGTGTGCGAAACGGGCTGCACCGTTTATCCGGCTCGCCCCCTCATCTGCCGGCTGTTTGGCTCATCTGTCAACTACCAGTGTCCCGTGGGAGTCAAGCCGGTCCGCATCCTGCTCGAAGACGAAGAGGAGGAGATCTTTCAGCTCTACCAGCTCAACTTCTTCTAAGGGTCTCTGGCTCCGAGGCGGGTAACCGACTACTGGATCTTGTAGACAGGCTGGTCCCCCGCCTTACCCACAACGCCTAGCTGTCCCCCGCATTCGGGGCAAGAGACATTCCGGATCATCTGCATGGTCCCAAATCCGGGATCGTCGAAAACGACCTCATCTGTCCTAAGGTAAACCGAAATGCCGCATACCATGCACATGCATTCCAATTCTTGACTCATTGCCACCTCTCGTGCCTCGCCACCCTATTCCCCAATGGCCTCACCGACCTTCTCGACGGCCTGCAGCAGCTCTGGGAAAAGATCCAGAGACACCGTCAAACCCTTCTTGGAAGGGTGGAACTCTCCGTCGTCACCCTTGTAGTAGATCCTCAAGTCGACATATTGCTTCCCCTTGTAGACGGTCAGAGAAGCTCTGACCTCCTCAAGCGGGTTCTTGGGAAAGGAATGAATCAGCTGCGCCTCTTTAGCCATATCCTCGTTCCTCCTCTGGCGTTGGACTCCTAGACAATGCTCACTCGAGCGATTTCAACACGTCAAAGATCGCCGCAAAGTCAGCCTCGCCCCACCCCTTCCGGATACCCGCGCGGTAGAGAGGCAGAAGCGTATGGGCGACGGGAGCCGGAACGCCCACGTCATGGGCCGTGTCCACGATGGCCTTCAAATCTTTGGTCATGTGCTTGAGCGGGAATTGGGGAGAAAATACCTCCGACTTGAGCATTTCCGACTTCATGTGGAAGAAGGGACATTGAAGGGGGCCGCTCAGCACGACATCCAGCATGGTCTCGGCCGAGAGACCGCCTGCGGTGCCCAGCCGCATCATTTCGGACACCCCTTCCATCATGATTCCGAGCAGCAGGTTGATGGCCATCTTCATCATGGCCCCCTGCCCGGCCGGTCCGCAGTAAACCGTCTTCTTCCCCATGGCCCCGAAAACAGGTGCCAGCTCCTTCACCTCCTCTTCCACGCCGCCGACCAGGATAATCAGGGTTGCCTCTTCGGCGGGCTTCTTGGAGCCGGATACGGGTGCGTCCACGTACCGGACAGAGGTCGACGCAAGCTTTTCACCCAGCTCTGTCGCAAAACGCGGAGAGACCGTGCTCATGTTCACAAAGTACTTGGAGCGATTGAGAGCCTGTGCGGCCCCGTTCGGTCCCCATAGGATATCCGTAATGGCCTCGGCACCGGTCACCATGCAGAGGATTACATCGGTGTTTTCGGCGAGCGCAAGGGCCGTCGGCGCCGTCGATGCGCCCAGGGCGGTAAGGGGCTCGGTTTTTTCCGGAGCGCGGTTGTAGACCGTTACCTGAAAGCCTGCACGCACAAGGTTGCGGGCCATGGCCGTGCCCATAATCCCCAAACCGATAAATCCAATTCTCTGACTCATACCGTCCGTCTCTCCTCATTGAATGGATGCGAGCCACGCACAAGAACCGGGCAGTGTCGATGACACCACCCAATGGTAAGACGCCTTTCACTCAAAATGAAACACATGTCAACCTCATTTGTGAGCGCCCGTTGTCCTTCAAACCGAAGGGAGCGGCTCCCAGCACGATTTTTCAACGGCACTCCTTCCCTTCTCTTCCTTAAGACGGCTTGATCGAGACATCGAAAGATGCTTTACTTGGGCAAAACCAAGGGAGAGGCGCCTATGGAAGAACGGATCAGGACGCTCGGCAGTATTCACGCAAACCATTTCAGTGCTCATTTGGATACGGTTCGGCTTCGCACCGGGCGGTTGACGGAGCGGATCAGGATCGACCACCCCGAAGCCGCTGCCGTCGTGCCCTTTCTCGATTCGAATCGGATCCTGATGGTGCGCCAGTGGCGCTATGCCATTGCGCGGGAGACCCTCGAGATCCCCGCGGGCAAGGCCGATCCGGGCGAGCCCCTGGAAGTGTGCGCTCGGCGTGAGATGCACGAGGAGACAGGTTACAGCCCGGAGCGGCTGGTGGAGCTCTTCAGCTATTTCCCGGCCATCGGTTATTCCAATGAGGTGATCCGCATTTACGCCGCCTCCAGGCTCAAGAAGCTGTCGGCGGCGCAGGACGAGGATGAAATTTCCCGCGTCGAGGTCGTTGACCTGTCGAAGATCTACGATCTGATTGCGCAGGGGGCCATCCAGGATGGGAAAACGGTCATCGGGCTGTCTCTCTTCAAGGCCAGAATGGAACGAGGCGAGCTCCCGAAGGACTTCTTCGATTGAGAAGACCTGTGCTATGTCGAAGGTACCCATCACCCGCATTGGATATCGCCGACTGCTCAGGGATCTGCTTATCCTGAGACGGGATGTGCGTCCCGCCGTGCTGGAGGAGCTCCAGGAGGCGCGAGCCTTCGGGGTCAGGCTGGACAATCAGCAATACCTGGCCGCTCGCGAGCGCCATGTGGTGCTTCAGCGAAGAATCTTGGAGCTCGAGCAAAAGCTTGCCGGGTGCGAAATCGTGGTGGGGCGTCGGGTGATCATCAAGCAGGCGGGCTTCGGGGCCGTGATCCGCATCCGGAATGTGGACACCGGGGAGACGGCGAGCTATGAGCTCGTGGGTCCCTATGAATCCGATGTGAGCGATGGAAAGCTCTCGATCGATTCCCCCGTGGGACGCTGCCTTCTCGGCCGGCGCGAAGGCGAGGAAGTGACCGTCTATGCTCCCTCCGGCATGCGGATTTACCGGATCCTCTCCATCGAAGTCTGAGACTTTTCGACCGGCTGCGACCGGCCTTCACTCTTTTATTCGAACATTCGGACCAACGGAACATCCAACGCTTTGACGATCTTCTCCATGTTGTCGAGAGAGATATTTACGTTCAAACGCTCCACCTCCCCCAGATATCCAAATGTCAGTCCGGTGAGCTGCTGAAGCTCCAACAGGGTCAATTTCCTCAACCGCCTGTAATAACGCATATTCTTGGCAAACCTAACCCTTGCCTCGGAGGGACGCTTCTCCATCATTCATCCTCCCGCTTCGCTCTTCTTCACTCAAAGGCGTTCCAAAACGGCGGACACTTGCTCGCATTTGCATGCGTAAGCGGCTGAGAAGACCTTGGCCAGCGATTGGTCAAACGGACGACACGTGTCAACCACCACATGCTCCGATGGGCTCAGCTCGCTCGTGGGCTCGAATTCTTCGATCATCTTCGGAAGATGCTGCAGCCTCGCGTCGGATGCGCCCCCGGTCCTCTCCCGCTGAAGCAACCGCTCTCGAATGCCCTTCTCGTCGCACGCGCATTCCAGAAAGATGATGTTGGTGTCACAGTCGAGCGCAAGCCTGCGGGCGTCCTCTCTCCACCGTCTCCGTGAAAACGATCCATCCAGGATCACTGAGCGGCCTCGTCTGAGCTCATCGTGAGCGACCGCGAGCATGGCCGCGTACACGTACTGACGACGCTCCAGTCGGTACAGACCCTTGTCATACTCAACGATCACCGGCTCGTAAGTGGCAATCCTTTCCCGTTCCTTGCGCAGCCGGTCGGACTGGACCATAACAAGGCTCAACGCCTCGGCAAGCGCACGAGCAAGGTAGGACTTACCCGAAGCGGGAAGCCCGCAGCACACCCAGAGGGTGGGACGGCTGAACTGCAAGGCGAATCGGTATGCCAGCGAAAGGTAGGTCTCCGCTTCGCGCCGAAGCATCTCTTTCTCATCGGCCTCGTCAAGCTCCGACAGCCGAAGACAGGCCACTTTCACCTTCACGACGGCCCGATACGCGGCGTAGAAGTCGATCAGCGCGTACAGGTCATAGTCCTTGGCCGCCTCCACATAGGCATCCAGGATTATCCGGCTAAAGCCGCTTTGTCCCAGCTTCTCGAGCTCCATGTGAAGAAACGAGAGGTCCGAAGCCGCATCTCCGTAGCGAAAGCGGTCGTTGAACTCGATGCAGTCGATGATTTGGATGCGGTCGAGCAGATAGATGTGATCCGGGCGCAGGTCGCCATGGCCGTCGTGAATTCGCCCCTCCTCGATGCGCTTCTCAAACAGCGGGCGCCAAAATCGCAGGAACGCCCGGCTGACCTCACGGACAAGCTCCCACCGATCGAAAGGCAGCAGTTGGGCTGCGAAGGGCTCGACCTGTCGGAAATTCTCTTCCACGTTGTAAGCCACGACATCCGGGTCCCCGAAATGATCGACCGACGGGCTTGGTGGGCTGCTGCGATAAAAGCTCGCGAGCACTCGTCCAATCTCGGCGGCTCGCATCCCGAGATCACCGTTCAGACGACCTTCCTCCTGTGACGGCTTGCTCAACAGGAATTGAAGGCTCGCTTGCTCCGGCAACTGTCGCATCTTAACAGCGACTTCCACCACATCTCCCTCGCCGCCCAGACGAAGCCGCCCCGTGTCGTCCCGGAGGATGGTCTCGACGGAATGATACACCCCGCGACTCAATCGCCCGTTGAGCGCGACCTCCTGTCGGCAGAAGTGCAAGCGCTTCTCAAGCGAGCTGAAGTCAAGGAAGCCGAAGTCGACGGGCTTCTTGAGCTTGTAGGCCCAGTCCCCGGTGAGGAATACGGTCGAGATGTGCGTGTCGCGTCGTTCGATGTCACGCACCGAATGAGGATAAAAGGAGGGATCGAGGAAGGCCCGGCAGATCTCTTCGAAGCGCTTCAGTGCTTCCATGATGTCTCCAGGCCCTTGAAAGGTCACTTCGTCCGCTCGATGCATGCATAGGCACTGTGGTTGTGGATCGATTCGAAGTTTTCCACGTCAACCATAAACCAAAGCACATTCGGGTCTTGCTTCAACTGATACGCGACGTCCCGCACCACGTCCTCCACGAACTTGGGGTTCTCGTAGGCCTGCTCCGTCACGTACTTCTCATCAGGGCGTTTCAGAACGGAATAAACCTCGCAGGAAGCGGCCTTTTCCACCAAGCGAACCAAGTCCTCAATCCAGACAAAACGTTTAAAGCGTACGGCAAGCCGCACAACGCCGCGCTGATTGTGGGCCCCGTGGCTGCTGATCTCCTTAGAGCACGGGCAGACCGTCGTGATGGGAACATTGACCTCGAGCACCAGGTCGTAGCCTCTGGTGGCGCTCAGCGAACCGCTAACACGGCACCCGTATTCCATAAGCCCCTCGGAATCGGTCACGGGTGAGAGCTTCTTGACAAAGTATGGAAAGCTGATCTCGAGATGGGCTGACTGGGACTGGAGTCGCTCCTGCATCAACTCCATGATAGAGCTGAGCTCCCGGATGTCCAAGTGTCCGTGAAACTCGTTGAGGATTTCGATGAACCGGCTCATGTGAGTCCCCTTGAACTCACGCGGCAAGTTCACGTACATGTTGATGGAAGCGACGGTGTGCTGCATCCCGTTGCTCTTATCCATCACCCTCATGGGATAACGGATGTCCTTGACTCCAACCTTGTCCACGTTGATGTTTCGATAGTCCGTCTGATTCTGCACGTCGATCATGGTGCGGCTCTTCGAATCGTGTTGGCTCTCTTATTGGATTGACAAGGCCATCGCCACGAGGTTCTGGGCAATTTCCTCAAGACCAGCCTTCGTCTCCTCGGACACCCCGTCCGCGAACACGCCCTTCAGGTCGGCATCGATGATCCCCTCGTCGTAAGGGATGAAGCCCAGAAAACGATACTCCGCCATGTTGTCGAGCAGGAACTCCTTGTCCCTCTGACTTCTCACCTTGTTGCCGACCAACGCGATTCTCGTGAGACCGATGTCTCCGGCGAGCTCCTTGATGCGCACAGCGGTGTCGATACTGCGCTGGCCGGGCTCGACCACAACCAGAAGGCAGTCCACCGCCTTGGATGTGCCCCGTCCCAAGTGCTCGACACCGGCCTCCATGTCCATGATCACCACTTCGTCCCGTCTCAGGATCAGGTGCTGCACCAGATTTTTCAGCAGAATACTCTCGGGACAGACACAGCCCATACCACCCTTTTTGACGCCGCCCATCACCATCAATCGCACATGGTCCCCACTGGCCACGGCCAGCTTTTCGGGAAGGTCGTCAACCTTGGGGTTGATCTTGAAAAACCCTCCGTAGCTGCCTGGGACGGATTCGGTCCGTTCAGCCACCAAATCTTTCATTTTCGCGATGGGAATGATTTCCGAGGCGCCTTTGACCCCGAGCCCATGCCCCAGGTTCGCATCGGGATCGGCATCGATTGCCAGCACTTCCTTACCATGGGTCGCAAACCACTTCACCAAAAAAGCCGATAGGGTCGTCTTGCCCACGCCCCCTTTACCACTCACAGCAATTTTCAAAGGAATAACCTCCAGTTCATTCAAGTGTGGGGTTTTCTTTAAGACCGTCCTGCATTATAAGTGCGGGAAGATCGAGAAATCAACCACAAGTTCCCCGACATCTCTCCGCAAAATGGCTTGCATGGCCGCTCCGGCGTGATTAACTGGTGCCAGTGTGCCCGGTTTCGAGATCGCACTTGACGCGAGGAATCTTAGATGGTGGAGGAGCTCAGAAGTGGACCGAGATCATGTCATGATTGCGTGTGGAAACTGCGGGACTCGGAATCGAGTCCCGAAAGTGCGTCTTGGGGAGAACCCGAAATGTGGACGCTGCAAGACACCGATATCCATAGAGAACCGCTACCCGGATTATGCGATCGGCGTGAACGATCAAAGCTTTGGCAAAGAGGTACTGGCCTTCCCCGGGCTGGTTGCCGTCTACGTGTGGTCACAAAGCTGCGTTTACTGCAAACAGCTCAACCCCGTCATCGATCGGCTGGCCTATGAGAACACGGGGCGCGTCAAATTCGCCCGGCTTCTCCTCGATCAGAGCCCAATGACCGCGGCACACCACGCAGCAACGACCGTACCATCGCTTATTTTCTTTCGGCGGGGGCGCGAGGTGGATCGCCTCACGGGGGCTGTACCCAAAGAGGAAATCGAGCGTCACCTGAGGGCTCTGCTTTGAACCCTGATCGGGATTGATTTGCAAGCATGATTGATGTGCCTCCTGGCCGAATTCGCCGCCTCAACCGGAGAGACATTCGAACGGATGCCCAGTACGTCCTTTACTGGATGACTGCCAGTCGCAGGCCGTTCTGGAACTTTGGGCTTCAGCGCGCTGCACAATGGGCTCAGCAGCAGGGTCGTCCGCTCGTCGTGCTCGAAGCTCTTCGGTGTGACTACCCGTGGGCGAGTGATCGGCTTCACGCCTTCGTCCTTCAGGGAATGCAGCAGAATCAGGCCTATTTCGACCGAGCACCCGCCTTGTACTATCCTTACGTCGAGCCTTCCTCGGGAGCCGGCAAAGGCCTTCTAAAGGCACTGGCCCAAGAGGCGTCGGTCGTGGTCACGGATGATTTTCCAGCCTTTTTTCTGCCTCGCATGCTGGAGGCTGCTGCGCAGCAGGTGGGCGTGCTGATGGAAGCCGTCGATTCCAATGGCCTCCTGCCCATGCGATCCGCCCCGCAGGTCTTCTCGACCGCCTATGCCTTCCGCCGTTTCCTTCAGCGGGAGCTGCCGGCGCACCTTTTGGAATGCCCGTTGGAAGACCCTCTTGCCACACTTGAGCCTACGCCGCCCGTTTCGCTGCCCGGTGCGCTCCATGAGAAGTGGCCGACCGCTGATCTCGAAGCCCTCAACGGAGGTCCACGGTCCCTTCGGGCCCTCCCCTTGAATCACCAGGTATCGCCGGTTTCCACTCATGGAGGCTGGCAGCGAGCCAACGAAGTCTGGCAAGCTTTCCTCGCGCGAAGCCTTTCGGTGTACGCCCTGGAGCGGAGCCACCCAGACGAGCGCGCGACCAGCGGCCTTTCACCCTATCTGCACTTCGGCCACCTGTCAGCGCATCAGATCTTCTCGCAGATCGCCGAGGTCGAGGAGTGGACGCTCGATCACCTCGGGCGGACGGCTAATGGCAAGCGAACGGGCTGGTGGGGGATGAGTGAGGGAGCCGAAGCCTTTCTCGACCAACTGATCACATGGCGAGAGATCGGCTTCAACCTGTGTGGTTTCCGTGAGGACTACGACCGATACGAATCTCTGCCCCCGTGGGCACGTGACGAGCTCGATCGCCACGCGTCGGATCGTCGCCCTGCCCTTTACACACTCGATCGTTTCGAGGCTTGCGAAACCCATGACTCACTCTGGAATGCGGCTCAAAGGCAGCTGGTCGAGGAGGGAGTCATGCACAATTACCTCAGGATGCTGTGGGGAAAGAAGATCCTGGAGTGGACGCCCTCACCTCAAGAAGCTCTTGCAATCATGATCGAGCTCAACAACAAGTACGCTCTCGACGGAAGGGATCCCAATTCCTATTCGGGCATCTTTTGGATCCTCGGACGTTACGACCGACCTTGGGGGCCGGACCGCCCCGTATTCGGGAAGATTCGTTACATGAGCTCAGCAAGTGCCTTGCGGAAACTGAGAGTGACGGAGTATCTTGCCCGCTTTGGATGAGCGATTCGAAGCGCATCCCCGACGGCGTGGGACACCCGGGCGAGCCTCGCCTCCCGCGCGCCGATGGGCTGGAAGAGGCCAACCGCCCCAGACGCATTCCTCACCGGAAGGGGCTTGTTCTTCCCGATCTCATGAGCCTGAAACCTGACACCCGAGCACTCCCATGCAATCGAAGCGTTGGCAGCTGGCTGAACCGCGCCTTCCCCGCAGCGGCGAGGAAGTGCTGGAGACCCTTTTCAGGAACCGAGGGGTTGACGCGTCGTTTCTGAAGACGCCTTTAGCCGATCTGGAGGTCCATTGCGACTGCTGCGGCATGATGGAAGGGGCTGAGCTTGTGGCTTCGCACCTCAGGCGGCGAAGCCGGATCGTGCTCGTTGCTGATTACGATTGCGACGGCATCACCTCTGCCGTCCAAATGTCTCTGTTCCTTCGAGAAATTGGCTATGACAATTTTGATACCGTTCTGCCGGACCGCTCCGAAGGGTATGGCATGCCGTTGCGCGCGGTTCTCGACCACCCCGACGCGTCACTCTTCATCGCCATGGACTGCGGCACCCATGATGTTCAGGCGATCACCGCGGCAAAGGAGATCGGAGCCGACACGGTCGTGATCGATCACCATGAAGTTGGCGAGCCTGGCGCTGCGCCGGCGAGCATCCTGATCAACCCCAAGCAGCCCGGTTGTCCGTCGCGATTCAAGGAGCTGTGCTCTTCCGGTCTAACCCTTCTCTTCCTGACCCGTCTTCGCAAAGCATTGTCCGGCGCGTATCCGAGCGTGTCGCTTGGGGGCAAGTACCTGGCGCTGGCCGCCGTCGGCACATTGGCTGACCTGGTGCCGCTCGTGGACGGAAACCGCATTATCGCGAGAAACGGCCTTGTGGCGCTCAACACCAGTCCATTTCCTCCCCTCTCAAAGATCGCTGAGTATGCGGGGCTTGGCGGGAAACGGCTCAATGCCGGCCACGTCGGATTTCAGCTTGCACCCCGTATCAACGCCGCCGGGCGCATGGCCTCCCCCAGGATCGCCTATGATCTTCTCATGGGGGAGGATGCTGCATCCATCGATCAAGGGGCTCTGGTGCTGAACCAGCTCAACCAACGACGACAAGCCCAAGAGGAAGCGATTCTGAGAGAGATCACCACGCGGTTTACAGACAGCGTCGATGGGCACAGGACCTTGGTCCTGGCCGATCCAGGCTGGCCAGTGGGCCTTTTGGGGATTATCGCGTCACGGGTTCAGCAGGAGCTCCTTTATGGCCCCTCGATTATCCTGGCCGTCGATCCAGAAAAAAGAATCGCGCGGGGGTCCGCTCGCAGCATTCCTGGCTTCGACCTCCACCACGCCTTGCAGAAGACCGGAGATCTGCTCTTGAAATGGGGGGGACACAAAATGGCGGGGGGCTTGACGCTTTCGATCGACAAGCTCGACGCCTTTGCCGAAGCCTTTGAAAAGATCGCTTCGGAGTCGCCGATGGAGACCTTCGTGCCCGTCGGGCGTGTTGATATGGAGCTTCCCGTGGAGCTCGCAACCGAAGAGCTCCTCCAATCACTCGGCGCGCTGGAGCCGCACGGTCCTGGTAACCCCCGGCCCACGTTTGTTGCCAGGGGGATTCGAGTGAGCGTCGTACGGCGCTTCGGGAAAGGCATGGAGCATGTCTCGATGACGGTCGCAAGCAGGCTTCCGGCAGTCTTCTGGCGGGGCAGCAGAGCGCTTTCGGCTGTCGGAGAGCACCTTGAGGGACCTCTTGACATTGTCTTCCAGCTGGACCGTGACGGCAGAGCCAACGCCCCTCTGCTTATCATCAAAGATGTGGGCCGTCTTTTCTCAGAATGAGCCCCGAGCCCTTACCGCCGATGCCGAAAAACGCGTGGTCGGACGACCTGTCGCGCAGGAGGGATCCTCTGATGCAGGTCAACTTTCGGCGCGGCTCGACAGGAGAGTCTTGAGGATGTCCTCCTTGCCTATCACGCCAACCAATTTCCCGTCTTCTCCTATGACCGGAAGCGTATGGTACTTCTTCTCCACCATCAGCGTGGCAATTTCTTCAAGTCCAGTCTCCGGTCGCACCGTAACAGGATTTGCCGTCATGGCGTCGGCGACGACAAATGCGGCCATTTTTTGAATCTCCTTGTCGAGGCTCTTCATGGAGCTCAACGGAATGAAGCTGTCGAGCAGGGTGAACACCGACGGCAATGGTACCCGCTTTTGCTGAGCGATCAGATCGCTTTGACACAAAATACCGACCAGCTTGTCCTTCCGGTCGACGACAGGCACCCCGTTGATGCGCCGATCGAGGAGCAATTTGACGGCATCTTGAATACTGGTCTCAGGAGTGACTGTCAGAACATCCTTGACCATGATATCTTGGGCTCTAATCATGATGGCTCCTTTGTTGCGTCGATGAGTTTGTGTACAGGCCGAATGCCCGGGCCATATTAACAGTGACTCAACGTTGACCACAAAGCTTTTTACGCGACCTGGGAGAACGGAGAGCAAGGGGGGAGTATGAAGCGGTTTAGGGTGATCTCTGGCGGCAAATCGAAGCAAGGATCGCCTGACGACTCGCAGCCTTGCCTTTACCGCGCCCACTCAACGGGCGCTTTCGTGAAAGGTGAAGCCACCTTCGAGGACGTCGTCTTCCACTGGTACTGTCTGGAGCGTGACCTGCCCCCGGTTTCCTATGCGGAGGCCATCGCAGGATACGCCGACCTGGACGCGGAGCTCCGACGGCCATTCGAGCGCTTTGTGGACCGTCATTTCACCGAAATGGAAGCGATGGCGCTGGAAGACTATCTCCGTCGGAAGTACGGCCTCGAGCTTGTCTGCGAGCGCGTTGTGCTGCCCGTCAAGGATCGATCCTTCCTCTTCGAGGAGGGAAGCGAAGTGATTTACGACTTCATCGAGCTCTCGGAGCAGCCCGATTATTCGCTGCCGTTCAAAGTCTGGGGCTATTTCACGCTGGAGGGTCTCGGCGCACTGCCAGTGCTGGACGACGGGGTCGAGTTTGTGGAAGAAGTCCTGAGGCAGCTCCATCTAGCGCTGCCCGTAGACCGAGATCGATTAAAAGTCATTCTGAAGGATGTATACAAAACCCGAGGTCTGGCCGTCAAAAAGGTCGGGAAAGCAGAGGGAGCCTGAAAGCAGGCTCAACGGGCGGAAGATCGAAGCCCGATGGACCTGGCTTCTTCGAGCCGCCGTCGCATTTTGTCCGAAATCATCTCGAAAATCCTCACGACTTTATCCCCGGACAGCTGCCTAACCAGTCTCCAAGACTCCATAAGATCCCTCGGATCCCCGCTCCGTGCCATTTTCTGGGCTATGCCGCTCAACTTCTTGAAGTCCTCAACCAACTGATAGTCCTCGGGGGGAACGAAGGATTCCAACTGCACGAAGGCCATTTCCAGATGATTTCGAGACTCGTAATCCGGGCTCTCCGCTAGCTCCTCCCGAATGGCCTTTCGAATGGTCTCCTTCGAAAAAGGAAGGACCGATACCTCGTTTAGAGGCGTCAGGTGAGATTCAAGGATCTTCTCGTAAGCGGCGAGGATGTCGGCGCGCGGCACGGGGTCTGACCAGTCAGCCAATAGGCTCGAGCAGCGGGCCGATTCATCCCACGCCGCTGAGCGTCGGCCGGCCTCCTGGCGTGTGCACACCCCGTTTGTCAATTTCCTGCGCCTGCTTTGCCTGGAGTTGCTCATTATTCCGACCTCCTCTCAATCCATCTGTTGCGGACCCACACCCTGAGACGATGAGACCTCGAATCAGTACAGCGAGCAGGGATCAGGCGAGACACTCCCAGATCAGGGGCACGAGGTGGTAAGCTGTTTCTTCTCTTCTGACCTATTCTTACAAAAAGGTAAATCAGGCAAAACAAGTATTTTATGCAAAAAAACACCTTACGCTTTTTGTGGTAGGTCGAGCCTGAACCCTGATAACTGCATGAAAAGTCTGGCTTTCAGTGCCCGTGATTCCAATCGGTGCGATGAATCCCCGTTTGATCCTTCATGGGAGCGGAAGAGAGAGCCAGGAAGGAGGAGGGGAACCTGACTCTCTCCCGGAGGAGGAAAGAGATGTTTCTTTCCGACTTCAATAATAACATCTTGGTCAAGTCCTAACCCATCGAGCGTTTGAAAACGGAAGTGTTAGAATCCGAAACTGGCCAACAACGCGTCAATATCGTCCTGAGAATGCAGTGCACCCTCCACTTTGTCATGTGCCGGGCCATAAAGCTCCTCAGTATATTTCTTGCCCGGACTGACTTTCATGCCAAAGGTCGAAACCAGCCCGACCAGCTTGGACTCGAGGTCATTCTGGAAATTGACGACTTTCTGAATGATTTGTCCCGTCAAGTCCTGATATCCCTGGGATGTCAGGATGACCTCAAGATCCTTGCCCGTCTGCTCCAGAGACTCCTGCATTTCAGAAAGCAGCGCCAAGTTCTCATCCATCCGATGTTGGGCCACGTCGCCGACGGGCTTGAGCTTGACGAGGTGCCGGCCAATTTGACTCAGTCTCTGTGAATCCTGCTCCATCCGCTTGCGAATCGTCTCGACATGATCCAGAGTTGTGGTGGCCGCCTCCTCCGTCAATTGAAGAATGTGCTCCAGCCTGTTGCCGGAATCCGGAATACGGTCTTCGAGGATCTCTCGGAGCTCGGGATCGAGGGTCTGCGAGATGTTCTTAAAGGAGCTGTGGAGGAGGCGTGCGAGCCCCCCGATCTCCGAGAAGAGCTCGCCTCCTTCCTCCTGCATTTCCGCAAGCTCTTTCAATATGCCCTGAGCCTTGTCCATGTTTCCCTCGGCGAAGGAGGCCATGAAATCCTTCACCGACTTCAGGATGTTCTCCACGCGATCATCCTGGGAAACCAGCTGCTGCGTAAGCGTGTCTTCCGCGTCAAAAGGGCTCAAAAGAAACTCCACTTTCTCCACACTCTCCGCGGGAAGCTCGACCCGAAGCGCTCCGTCCGGCCCCTCTTCCCCCTGGAGAATCTTTCCACCTAGACGACCGGTAAGCCCTGAAACCTTTCCGGCTGATGGTGCGGTCGCGGGAGGAGGCTGAACCGCTGCTTCCTCGGCCCTAGCCGGCTCTTGCTGGGGTGGAGCCGTTTCGATGGAATCAACCGTCCAAGAGCCCTCCTGCTTTCTTGACGGAGCGCTCGGCTTCGAATACGGCATGGACATGACCATCGGCTCCAGGCCGATGAGCTCCAGGGTTTCCACCATGGCAGCTCGTATTCCCTCGGAGCTGCCTTCCTGAAGACCACCACGGAGCACTCCGAGAGCAAACGAGATCGTTGTCAACTGTTCGGCACCAATAGATGGAGTTTTGACAAACTGCTCAAGCTTCAATCCGACCTGCGCCAAGGCTTTCACACCTCGATCGGCGGCCGAGCTGTGGAATTCGCTGAGAATCTGAGACACGCTCTCCACCGACTGAGCTGTCGTGATCTCGCCTCGCTCCAAGGCGGCCATTTGCTCCTCCGCGGCTGCAAGCTTATCGACAAGCTCCTTCAACTGAGATTTCTTCATGTCGCTTCCTTGTGTGAGAACCCTCGATGCCGAGCAATTCGGAATTACTGACCAGATGAGGCGGCTTCTGCAAATAGAGAGCCGTTCCACGGTTGCACCTTTGGACAAATTAGCAAGCTGGCGTTGCAATGTCGACGGCCAACTGAGAAAATGCCAGGACGCTTCGCACTGGTTGCGATCGCGCCCATGCGCTCAGCACCTTGCAGGACGCGTTCCACTCACGACAAAGGAAATGACAATGGATAAAGAGAATGAAGGTTTTCGTGATCGACTGATCAGCATTCAAACGGCCGCTGAGCGCCTCGGTGTGAGCCTGAAGACGATTCAACGCTATTTGGCCAAGGGACATCTGACTAAGGTCAAAATGGGTATGCGGACATATATTGACTCCAGTGAATTGGCAAAGAGTAGGTTTTTATTCTCACAAAAATCAGTGTTGCAGCATCGAGACACGGACAGTCCTAATAGGGACATGAGGACACAGCCATGCGACATGGTGACCCTCTCGCGAGCCCGATACGAGGCGTTGCTCATCGAGCTTGGCGAGCTAAGGAAGCAGAATGAAATTCTTTTGGCTGATCGCTCCGAGCGCGACTCCAGGCTCGCAGGTGTGGCTCAACGCGAGAGAGAGCTCGACCTTGCCCTAGCTCGGCTCAAGTCCGATGAAAACAGAAAGTCCATCGCGAAAACTGAGCTGGCCGCAGCAAGGGAGCGCATCCGGCAGCTGGAAGAGCAGCTGAGCAGGTTTCAGTCCCAAAAGCAGTGGTGGCAACGGTGACTTAGGACGAACGCAACCGCCTCAGCAGTCGACGTACTACCCAGAAATGCAATAGACATCGATGATGTTGCGTCCTTTGGGAGTGGGAATGCGATCGACGTACTCCACGCGAAAGTAATCCTTGACGAGCTCATAGGTGGGTCTTCCCACGTAGACCGTCCCGGGTTGTGCCAATGCTTGGAGTCGGTTGGCGATGACCACCGTTTCTCCGAGCACCGTGTACTCCATTCTTTGGGGCGATCCCAGATATCCGGCCACAACTTCCCCGGTGTTGATGCCGATCCGTATGTTGAACTGGCGGTCTTCCGGCAGTCCACGCGAGTATTCCTTTTGCTTCTCGAGCATTTCGAGTGCGCACCGAACCGCCCGCAGCCCGTGGTCAGCGTATCGGAAGGGCGCTCCGAAGATGGCGAGCAGTCCATCCCCCAAATATTTGTCCAGCGTGCCTTCCCAACGAAAAAGGACATCTGTCATCAAGGTGAAGTAACGAGTGAGCAGATCGGCGATCTCCCCGGCATCCAGCCGCTCGCTCAACAACGTGAACCCCTGGATGTCGGCAAACAGCACCGACACTTGCAAACGGTCCGTCTGAAGGGCAAGCTCACCCCGTGCGGAGGAATCCTCCGCGATGCGGCGCGCCACATTCGGGGAGAGAAAGCGCTCCAAATTCTTGCGAATGAGGATTTCCTTGTAGAGCTGTTCGTTCAAGGCCGCCTTCTCGAGGCCTGATGCCACTTGATTGGCGGTTACGGTGAGGAGCACCAGACTGTCTTCGCTGAAGCAGCCAATCTGGGGGCTCTCGACATAAACGGCTCCCAAAACGCCCCCTTCGTGGATCAGGGGAGCGCACAAGGCCGATCGGATGCCACGAACCACCATGGTTTCGGTGGGCGAATAATCAAGGCCCGTCATGATGGCCGTTCGAGTCTGCATGGCCTGCTCGACCATGCTGCGGCTGAAAGCGTCTGAAGGGCTGCGGCTGATGGCTTCCCGCAGGGTGCCGTCTGGGTTGCGAAGCAACAGCATTCCAGTGCTGGCCCGGAGGCTGCTTAAGATGAGATCCATCGCGGCGTTCAGAAACTCATCCACCGTTGTCACCGTCACGAGAAGGTCGCTCAGCTGGTGCAGGATCAGGTAATTGAGATCCATCGTTTTGCACGGGTCCAACGGACCGACGGTGTACCCTTTCGGATCAACGGACTTGATGCGCTGGGACTGGAACACAAGCGTATAACGCCCGATGGAGATGCGGTCGCCATCACCGAGCGGAATGCGACGGACGGGTCGATCGTTTACGATGACCCGATTCTCACTTCCAAGATCTTCGATGAAGTAGCCTTCTCCCTCCTGAACAATTCTGGCGTGGCGCCGCGACACCGTGCGGTCTGGCAGGTTGACGTCGTTCACAATACCGCTTGCTGCGTGATTGCGACCGATTGTGATCTGAGGCTTGTCAAGGACGAACAGTTCGTGGGAGTCTTCCTCTCCTTCTATTAAAAGCGCGGGCATGGGGTCGATCCTCTCTCATGCTGCCGGGTTGGCTGGCTTCAGACGGCTGAGCGTTTCCGATTCCTCATCCTCTATGACCACCGATGAGCCACAATATACCGGACGACAGCCGCGTTCAACGTAACATTGATCCCTTCGGCGCGCGGAAAACGAATTCCCGACAGAACCATGGGGAGCAGACGCCAGGGGATACCCAGCCCTCTCCTCCAAATTGCTATTCCATCGAGGAATGACTTTCACCAGAATGGAATACCGAGCGATCGCGATGCCTGCTCAAAAACCCATTAACCGATTGTAATTATTGCATCATATACTCGAACAAGCTGAGGCACACAATTTGCCCATGATAAATCATGCTGAATGGACCTTAGCGCATACAAACCCATTACGAGGAGACCCACCATATGGCCGACGAAAAGAAAAAAGTGATCAATTATCGGGATGTGACCATTTGCGATTCAACGCTCCAGATGCTGCAGAAAA
>CAZIEW010000039.1:24165-48497 GCA_964538515.1 uncultured Syntrophobacteraceae bacterium | reverse complement strand
CGCATATTGCGGTATAAGCGATCGAGCAAGTCAGCGGCGAGAACCTTCGGTCAACCGCAACCGCATGGGCTCGGACAGGGGAAGGAGGCTCGTTTCCCATGGGTCTGAAGGCAAGGATTTTGGTCGGCTATGGCATCGCCTTCACGTTCATGGGCATGGTGATTGGCTGGGCCGTCGTGAATCTGGTTTCCCTCGGCAAAGCAACGGACGCCGTCCTGCGCGAGAACTACTGGAGCATCCTGGCGGCCGAAAACATGGTCGGCGAGCTGGAACGGCAGGACAGCGGAACCTTGCTTGCGCTTCTAGGAGACTCGCCAAGAGGCATGGCCCAGTTCCACGCAAGCGAGGGGGTCTTTCTGCAATGGCTGGCTCGCGCCAAAGACAACGTCACGATCCCCGGAGAAGGCGACCTGGTTCAGACGATCGAGACCGCCTACGAGCATTACCGCATGCAAGGGGCCGCATCGGCTCAAGGGGGGCTGGCCGGCGATCCTTCCGCCGAGCCCGCCTTGACCCTCTACCGGGAGTCGATCTATCCCGCCTTCGCCCAGGTGAAGGAGGGCTGCGTCCGTCTTCGCGATCTCAACGAGCAAGCCATGTACGCTGCCAGCGTGCGGGCGAACCGGGTCGCGAGACGCGCGATCTGGTCGACGATCACCGTCTCAGGAGGGGCGCTCGTTCTCGCGCTCCTCTTCAGCCTGCTGCTGGCCGAGCGCGTTGCCAGGCCCCTGCAGCGCTTCGTCGAGGCTTGCCGACAGATCTCCCGCGGCGATTTTGCCGTTGCAGTCCCCGTCAAGACCCGGGATGAACTGGGACGATTAGCGGGGGAGCTCAATCAAATGGCGAGCCAGCTTGCCCGCTACCACGCCATGAACATCGAGGTGATCCTGTCTGAAAAAACCAAGAGCGAGGCGATCCTGTCCAGCATCGAGGATGGCTTGGTCATCCTCGATACGGACCTCGAGGTGACCGGCATCAATCCCGCCGCTCGCCGGATGCTGAGCCTCGAGTCTGCCGTCGCAACCGATCTCCGGTGCACGGACCTTCCGTTGGGATCCGATCTCTGCGGCTTGATTGCGGAAACGGTGTCAACCGGCGAGCCTCCGAGCCTCCCCGACGAGCGAAGAATCATCACCTTGTCGGAGGACGAGCGTGCCAGGCACTACTTCTTCTCCGTCACCCCGATCCGCAGCAGAGAACGGGCTCTGGACGGCATCGTTTTGTTGTTGAAAGATGTGACGCGGCTGCGCGAAGTCGAGCGTCTCAAGAGCGAGTTCGTCACGGCCGCGTCCCACGAGCTTCGCACGCCGCTCACGAGCATCGCCATGAGTATCGGGTTGCTGAGGGAGCATGCGGCCGAAAGGTTCTCGGAGCGCGACGCCACACTGTTGCAGGCAGCCGAAGAGGAAGTCGATCGCATGAAGGTTTTGGTCAACGACCTGCTGGAGCTTTCCCGGATCGAGGAGGGCAGGATCGACCTGGAGTTTGAGAGCGTTCCCGTTTCGGGCCTCTTCCAGCATGTGGAGGCGGTGTTCAGAGCACAGGTGCTGGAAAAGGGGATCACCCTCAACGTGCATTTCCCCGAAGAGCCGCTGCGAATCCGAGCCGATTTCACAAAGATCACCTGGGTTTTGACCAACTTGGTCTCGAACGGACTCCGATACGTTGACAGGGACGGTCTCATCGAAATCTCGGCCCATAGGGTCGCCAGCGCCGTGCACATTTCCGTTCGCGATGACGGCCCGGGCATTCCCCTTGAATATCAGACCAGGATCTTTCAGAAATTCGTCCAGGTAGCGGGGCGGGAAGCAGGAGGATCCGGCTTGGGACTCGCCATCTGCAAGGAGATTGTACGCGCTCACGGAGGTACGATTTGGGTCGAGTCGACCCCGGGTCGGGGAAGTACCTTCACGTTTGCCGTGCCCATGGTGCAATAAGAGGAGGACTGGATGAAGAAGTCGATTCTGATCGTCGACGACGAGAAGAATATTCGTCTGACCATGCTGCAATGCCTCGAGCCCCTCGGGATGGACGTAGAAACCGCATCGGACGGGGAAGAAGCCTTGAGAAAGCTCGATCAGGGCCAATTCGGTATCGTCTTCCTGGACCTGAGAATGCCGGGAATCGACGGAATGGACGTGCTGCGGCGGATCAGCGAGCACTGGCCGAAGATCCGAGTGATCATTATCACGGCACACGGGTCCATCGAATCGGCCGTTGAAGCCATGAAGCTGGGAGCGATGGATTTCATTCAGAAGCCGTTCACTCCCGCAGAAATCCGCAAGCTCGTGAGCCGCGTCCTGGAGCGCGAAGCTTTGGACGAGGAGAGCACCACCGATTACGCGGACCTCATCGAGCTTACCAAGCGCCACATCAGTGACCGGGATCTCGGCAAGGCAAGCGCGTCCGTGAGAAAGGCCATCGCGGCCGACCCGGCCAAGCCCGAAGCGTACAACCTGTGCGGCGTCTTGCTTGAGATCCAAGGGGACTGGCTTGAAGGGCAAAAATTCTACCGAGCGGCCCTGGACATCGATCCCACCTTCAAGCCGGCCAGGGCCAACCTGGAACGAACGACGTCCTGGCGCAAAATCGGCGCCATCGACCTGGGACCAGACCGAGGGAGTAACAATCGGTCAGACTGACGCCGTCAGATCCATCGCTTGGCTTTGAAGTAGACCAGCATGGCTCCGGCGGTGAGGAGCATGACGAGCCAGACCAGGGGGTAACCCCAGTGCCACTCGAGCTCCGGCATGTATTTGAAGTTCATGCCGTAGACCCCGGCCAGAAAAGTGAGCGGCATGAAGATGGTCGCAATGATGGTCAGGACTTTCATGACCGCGTTGAGCCGGTTGCTCACGGAGGAGAGGTAGAGCTCGATCATGCCCGTCAGGATGTCGCGGTAGGTTTCCACCGTGTCGATCACCTGGACGGTGTGATCGTAGAGGTCTCGGAAGTAAATGGCCGTGGTATCCTTGATCAGAGCGGACTCGCGGCGCTCCAGCGACATGATGGCCTCCCGCAGCGGCCAGGTGGACCGCCGAAGCAGGATCATCTCCCGCCGCAGACGATGAATCGAGTGCAACAGGCTTCGGTCGGGAGTGCCGACCAGCTCTTCTTCGAGAAACTCAATCCGGTAGCCGGCCTTTTCGAGCACGACGAAATACCGGTCGACCACCAAGTCCAAGAGGGCGTAAGCCAGATAGTCAGCACCCAGCTTCCTCAGCCTCCCCCGTGAATTTCTGAGCCGCTCGACCACTGGCGCGAAGTGGCCTCGTCCCGTCTCCTGAAACGACAATACATAATTGGGACCAAGGATCACGCTCACTTGCTCGATGACCACTTCCCCTCTGACTTCATCATAGTCGAGGTGCTTCAGGAGCACGTAAAGGTACTCGTCCAGGTCCTCCACCTTTGGGCGCTGCTCGGTACTGATGATGTCTTCCAAGATCAACGGGTGAATGCCAAAGCAGGTGCCGAGCGCCTCCAGATTTTCCACGCGGTGGATACCGCAGACATGGACCCACGTGACGGTCGGTCCACCCTCGGGAGCCACGCAGCGGTCAAAGGCCTTGAGCTCATTTTCGCTGAAGCTCTCAGCGCCATACTCAATGAGTGTGACTTTGACTTCCTCGAGGCGCTTCTCTCCCGTGTACACCAGGCTCCCCGGCGGAAGCCCCACCCTGTCCGAAGGAACTCGCATTTTCCGTGGCATGGCTGCTCCAGATGACAACTTGACATGAAAGAAACGAGCGTCATTGCAGGATAGCACGCTTCGACTCAATGCCGTGAATGATCTCGTTGTGCTTTAGACTACCATCTCTCATCCCGAATAAAGCTGTGTCCGCCTTCAGGGTCTTCAAAATCAACAGGTGCTTTCGCTGAGTCGGTCGGCCCAAAGGTCAAAGGTCGCCTATTGACTGCAAGACATCGTGCCTTTGGTGCCATTGGCTGGAGTCATTGGCTTGTTCGCCCCAATAAGGAGCCTGATGAAATGAAGCGTCTCGCGTCTAAAGTCTTTGTCGTTGCATTGTCTCTGGTCAGTGTCATGACAACCCTGTGTTTCGGCGATCAAGCGAAGGACCCCTTGCCCAAAGGCTTCGTCTACGTTGACACAATCATTCCAGACCTTGTGATTGAGCTTCGATACCATACCGAGCACAATTTTGTCGGCCAACAAATCGATGGCTATCTGAAACCAAGGTGTATTTTGACCAGGGAGGCTGCAGAGGCCCTGCTACATGTCCAAAAGGAACTAAACCCCTTTGGGCTGGGTTTGAAAGTCTTCGATGCCTACCGCCCCCAACAGGCCGTGGATCACTTTGTTCGGTGGGCTGAGAACCTGGACGATACTCGGACCAAGGCGGAGTTCTATCCCGACATCGACAAGAGCACCCTGTTCAGGGACGGGTACATTGCCGGCCGATCGAGCCACAGCCGCGGCAGTACCGTTGATGTCACGCTGATTTCCATTCAGCCGGAGACGTTGGGGAAGGAGCTCGACATGGGGACCGGCTTCGACTTCTTCGGGCCATCCTCTTGGCCTTTTTTCCCCGGTATCTCCCCCGGCCGGCGATCCAACCGGATGCTCCTGCATCTCTTGATGAAAAAGCATGGCTTCAAACCCTATCCTGAGGAATGGTGGCATTTCACGCTGAGCGATGAGCCCTTCCCGAAGACCTATTTCAACTTCCCGATCCAGTAGCACTCCCCTTCTCCCAGCGGTATGAGATCGCTTGCCGAGCGAGTGGCGCGTGAATCCTTCGTGCGCTCAGCTCGGCCTCGACAACTCTGATCCTCGAAGGAGGACACCGTTTGAAGCAAGAAACCGGTAGCGACAGCGCGCTTCCTGGAAGCGGCGGTATTATCTTCCAGTCAAATGCACGGAATCGAGGGAGGATCTAGCCATGAAAGTGAAAACAATCGATGGCCTCGAGATCGAACTGGCGCAGGACAAGCTGGATCGCTTGAAGCTGCGTTTGAATGGAACCCTGAACGTCCCCGGCGATGTCGGATACGAAGAAGCTCGAACCCTATGGAACGGCATGATCGACAGAAGGCCCGCGGCGGTCGTGCGCTGCCGCGGTCTTGCGGATGTGATCGAAGGTGTCAAGCTCGCCCGCGAGCACAGCCTTCTAATCTCCATCAAGGGCGGAGGCCACAACATCGCCGGGCTGGCTGCCGCGGACGGCGCGTTGATGCTCGACATGTCGCTCATGCGCGGCGTCTGGGTCGACGCAGGGAATCGAATCGCCCACGCACAGCCAGGTTGCCTGCTCGGCGACCTGGACCGCGAAACGCAGGTCCATGGGCTTGCCACCGTTCTCGGCTTTGTGTCGCTCACCGGCGTCACGGGGCTCACCCTGGGCGGCGGATTCGGATACCTCACGAGACGGTGGGGATGGACAGCGGACAATGTGGTCGGCATGGACATCGTGACGGCCGAGGCACGCGTCGTGCGCGCGAGCAACGACGAAAACCCGGATCTCTTCTGGGGTCTGCGGGGCGGCGGTGGCAACTTTGGAGTTGTGACCGGGATCGACTACAAGCTCTACCCGGTCGGTCCCGAGATCGTCGGCGGCATCGTGGCCTGGCCCGCGACCGAGGCCCCAAGAGTACTCGAGCTGTACCGGGCACTTGCCGAGGGGGCCCCTCCTGAGCTCACGCTGGTCGCGATCCTTCGCCCTGCGCCGCCCGCGCCCTGGCTCCCGAAAGAAACACATGGAGCCCCGATCGTCGCGCTCCTTGCCTGCTACAGCGGTAAACCCGAGGAGGGTGAAAAGGCTGTTGCCCCGATCAAGTCATTCGGCACGCCCATCGGCGATGTACTGACCCGCAGACCCTATGCCCAGATGCAGACCCTGCTCGACGCCACTCAGCCCAAGGGGCGGCGCTATTACTGGAAAAGCGAATATCTGCCCAGTATTGAGCCTGCTTTGTGCGAAAAGGCGATCGAGCATGCACGGAAGATTCGATCGCCCTATTCCGCCGTGATCCTGTTCCAGATCGGCGGCGCCCTGCATCGGCTCAGCGCGGACCACTCCCCTGCCGGCAACCGCGACGCGCGCTACGTGCTCAACGTGGCCGGCTCCTGGGAGCACGCCGACCAGGATAGCGCGAACATCGCCTGGGCCCGCGAAGCGTGGAATGACATGAAACGGTTCTCTACCGGCGGCACGTATCTCAACTTCCTGACAGAGGATGAAGGGGCCGAGCGTACCGAAGCCGCACTCGGCCGGATGCTTCAACGCCTCGCCGAGGTCAAAGCCAAGTGGGACCCGAACAATTTCTTCCGCACAAATCGCAACATCAAGCCCGCTTGAGAGCGGCTTGAATGCCCTACCCGAGGAAGCGCGGTTGCTCGAAGCTTCACCGCCCCGGCAACCGCACCCCCCGGGCCCCCGATCAACCGTGGCCTTCCCTATGACTCTGTCATTTGAGCCCTCACCTGAAATCATTGTACGAATCCGAGAGCTCAAGCGAGACAGTTCCCCATTTTGTCCCTTGACAGGCCGTCGGGCTCGGTGATACTATACCGCCGCAATATAGATTAAAGAGCGTGGTTTTCTGCTCAGCCAACGGGAGCGCGCTCGAAGGAAAGATGATGAAGCTGTCCAAACGCGCGTTATATGGCACTCGGCTCATGCTGGATATGGCGCGCCATTATCAGAAAGGCCCGGTTCGGCTCGGTTCTATTGCCGAGCGCCAGCATATTTCCGTTAAGTTTCTTGAGCAGATCATCATTCCGCTCAAAATGGCCGCATACGTTCAGAGCGTTCGAGGACCCAAAGGGGGGCACATGCTTGCCAAGCCGCCGGATCAGGTTACCGTCGGCGAGGTGGTCGAGCTGTTGGAAGGTGGCCCCTGGATTAGCGAATGCACCGGGAATCCCGCAATCTGTGAACGATCGGCCCTTTGTCCGACGCGTCTCCTCTGGAAGGAAGCCACCGAAGCCATGCTCGACAGGCTGCGGGCCACCACGTTTGCCGACCTCCTGGAACGCTGGGGCGATGCCCCGGAGACACAGTGCCTTTCACCCGCGCAGAAACCTAACGACAGGACTGCATGAGCGAATCTTCAACCCTCATGATGATTTCAACCCTTCCACGATACGGACCCCGGCGAAGCCACCGTCTGAGCGGAGTCCACCTCAATGCGCATCCGGTAAGGAGCTCGGGATGGTTCATTCTGGATCGGTCTACGTCGCCCTCTTCGTCTTCGCCCTCGGTTTGGCCTACAAGGCTTCAACATGGTTCAGGTATTCCATTGGATCAGACGTGGCTCGGGTGTCTCCCGGCAGGCGAGTGGCCGCAGCAGTCCGGGGGATAGTCGGCACGCTGTTCAGCACCAGAATCTGGGTCCTGCTCAAAGTCCTCCTTCTCGATGTCGTCCTGCAGCTCCGAATTGTACGAGAGGACTTCCTTCGGTGGGCGGCCCACATGTGCCTCTTTGGAGCCTTCCTGGCCCTCCTTCTCATGCACGCCCTCGGCAGGTTTACGACAGCCGCTCTCTTTCCCGATTACTATTCCACCCTGAATCCCTACCTGTTTTTGCGGAACGTCCTCGGAGCTTTAGTGATCCTGGGCACGGGTCTCGTGGTGGTCAGGCGTTTTGTGCGCCGCAAAGCCCGTCCCAGAAGCAATGCCGCCGACGTCTACGCACTCGGAATCATTGGTGTCATCCTCGTTTCCGGCTTTCTCCTCGAAGCGGTGAAGATCAGCTCGCTTTCGGCCTTCGACGAGATGGTGGAAAGCTACATGGTTCAGCCGGAGCCCGATGAGCTCAAGGCCCTGGAGTCCTACTGGGTGAGTGAGATGGGGCTCGTGTCCCAGCGCGCTCAAGGGCCCTTCGATGCTCCAACCCTCGAGCAAGGCCGTTCAGCCCACGAGCTCCAATGCATGCAGTGCCACTCTCCCCCCCAGTGGGCCTTCGCAAGCTATGGGCTGTCGCGGGTGCTGAGCCCCTTCGCCGCCGTACTCGGCGATGCGTCTGGTCGCGCGCTTCTCTGGAACCTGCACTTCTTTGCCTGTCTCGTGGGACTCGCATATCTGCCCTTCAGCAAGATGCTCCACATGATCACGAGCCCGCTGAGCCTGCTTGTCAATGCCGTCATGGATCCCGTGAGATCCGACCCGCTCAATATTGCCACCCGGCAGATGCTCGAGCTCGATGCATGCACCCATTGCGGCGCCTGCACTGCAAGATGCTCCGTCGCACCCATTCTGGAGGAGTTCCCCAACCCGATCATCCTCCCCTCCGAAAAGATTGCCGCCATCAAAACACTTGCGGCCGGCAAGACGATGGACACCTCGCAGATTCGGGCCGTTCAGCAGGGACTGCATCTGTGCACCAACTGCGGCCGATGCACGGAAGTCTGTCCCGCCGGCATCAATCTGGCGGAGCTTTGGGTTAGTGTGCGTGAAGCCCTCCTGGAAAGGGCCGTTCCTGAGCTGCTCCTTCTGTCCCCGCTTTCCTTGAGACGGGGTCTTGCGAGGGACTGCCTGGATGAGAATCGATATGCAAGACCCCTGGAAATTGCCAGAGAAGCCGTGCTGCCCGAAGGCCACCTCACAGGGTTGGAGGACAAGATCCTGATCCTGACGCCGGACGCCAATCCCTGGCTGGCGAGGCTCAACGGCTCCTTTTCTTCGACCGGCTTTACCAAGTGCTACCGTTGCGTGACATGCTCGAACTCGTGTCCCGTGGTGCGCAGCTACGCAAACCCGGCGGAGGCGCTCGGAATGCTGCCCCACCAGATCATGCACGCCCTGGGGCTCAAGCTCCACGATCGCGTTCTCGGCTCCCGAATGCTCTGGAACTGCCTCGGGTGCTATCAGTGTCAGCAGAACTGTCCTCAAGGCGTCCGCGTGTCGGACGTGATGTACGAACTGAAGAACCTGGCCATCGCCAGGGCTTACGAAAAGCTATCTCATGATGTGAAGGATCGGCAATGAAACTCGCGATGCTGCGATGCTGCACGACTGCGCTCGGCCTGCCTGGTTATGAGCCCTCGGCGAATGCGGTCCTCGGAAAGCTCGGAATCGAGTTCATCGATCTCAAGGAGCTCAACTGCTGCGGGTACCCGCTCAAAAACGTCAGCATGAAGGCCTACCTGCACGCCTCGGCCCGCAACTTGGCGCTGGCCGAGCAGCGCTCCCTCGACCTGCTGACGGTCTGCAACTGCTGTTTTGCGAGCCTCAAGCGCGCCCAGCGGTTGTTCGAGGAGGATTCCACGATGAAGGCCGACGTCCGCCGCACCCTGAATAAGGAAGGGTTGGACTATGAAAGGCGCATCGTACCCAAGCATTTTTTGCAGGTGCTGCACGATGGCATCGGAGTGGATGCGATCCGAGAGCAGGTCGTCAGGCGCTTCGACGGGCTGAAGATCGCCGTGCACTATGGCTGCCACATCCTGCGTCCCAAGGATGTCGTCCAGTTTGACAATCCCCTTGCGCCGACGAAGCTCGACCGGTTGATCGAGGCGACGGGGGCCGAGAGCATCCCCTGGTCGGCCAAGCTGGATTGTTGCGGTTCACCTCTGGTGGGCATCAACGACAATTTGTCGATGGACTTGACCCGAAGGAAGCTCGAAAGTGCGAAGGCCGCCGGCGCGGATGCCATTTGCGTCGCTTGCCCCTACTGCCAGCACCAGTTCGAAACCGTCCAGAGGATGGTGATCGGTCGAAGCGGCTTCGCCTCCGCTCTGCCCTCGATCCTGTTCACCCAACTGCTTGGCCTGAGCCTCGGCATCGACCCGAGCGCCCTCGGGCTGAAGTCGGATGAGCTCCCTGTCTCGAAGGTGCTCGATGGGTCAGGCGCCGAGTGGCCTCCGAGCGCGCCGACGGGCTTTCCCAACGGGCCGGTCGAGCTCCGAGCACCTCTCGGGTGCCCGGGCAGGCGACCGGCGCGGACCGAGACAAGTACTTGCCCGGTGAGCTCACCCTTGCCCCCGGATGGCAAACGCGGTGTCGCCGCCTCCGAAAATGCGCTGAGGCCCTGAAAGCCTGCGCTGGCAGCCGGATTGCCCAAGGCAATGTCGTAGAGCACTTCGCTCCCGGCCCCCCAAGATCCTCCTCGCTTGGTCTTCCCGAGCGCCGCGATTCACGTCACCAACCTGATTTCGCAACATGGCCGATCAGACGAACGCACTCCCCTGTCGTACATGTCCCTAGGAGACACCCTGAACCATAGAAGGTTGTCCTTTCGGAGCCGGAGATGATCCACGCTCCGAATTTTTCGCATCGAATTTCTATTGATGATTTTGACCACATATTTCATAATCTGACGTCACGTTCATCTTTTATTCAATGATCCAGCGCGAGGTCAGGCACATGAAAACCGAAAAGCTCCCGAGACGGGAGAGGGAAAAGCTGCGGCAGCGCCAGGAAATCCTGGCGGCCGCGCTCGATCTGTTTTCCGAGAAGGGATACCACAACGTCTCCATGCACCAGATCGCTGAGAAGGCCGAGTTCGCCATCGGGACCCTCTACAAGTTCTTCCAGAACAAGGAAGATCTCTACAAGGCCCTCGTGTTGGAGCAGTGTGACCAGTTCGAGCACGCAATCACGTGTGCCATTGAGGAACCGGAGGACGAGGTCGATAAGCTGAGGAATTATATCCGGACCAAGGTGGAGCGGATCCGCGGGAACCTGCCTTTCGTCCGGCTCTTCCTGGCCGAGCGCAGAGGAGCGAGCTTCAACATCAAGGCGGGGCTTGACGACGAGATGCGGAAGAGGCATTACGCATTTCTCGAAAGGCTCGTTGCGATCTTTGAGAGCGGGATCCGAAACAAGCGGTTCAGGCGAATCGCCGACCCCTTCCATTTGGCCGTGGCCCTTGACAGTGTTGTCGACGCGTTTCTTCTCATTTGGCTCGATGCCCCGGAGCGCTACCCCTATCCGGAAGACCCGGACGCCATTCTAGATGTCTTTTTCAAAGGATTGATCGAGCCCTCAGCTTATGCATGGGCTTCATGATGACACAGTTTGATCACCCACTTTGGCGAGGTCTTTTCATGCAGCTCAAAAAGAACGGATATGGAACCATCAACTGGCCATCGGCACTGGCGGTGCTCTCGACTCTGCTTCTGCTTGCGGGCTGCGAGGGCGGACACGGACAGCAGGCTCCACCCGCTCAAATCCCCGAAGTCGCCACCGTGACCATCCAGCCCCAGCAAATCGAGCTCAGCACGGAGCTCCCCGGCCGCACGTCTCCCTTCCTGGTCGCCGAGGTCCGCCCGCAAGTCAACGGCATCATCCAGAAGCGTCAGTTCAGAGAGGGCTCAGACGTCCAGGCCGGACAACTCCTCTACCAGATCGATCCCGCTCCCTTCCAGGTGGCTTATGACTCCGCCAAGGCGTCCCTTGGCAAAGCGCAGGCAAACCTCCCATCGATCCGCTTGAGAGCCGAGCGCTACAAGGAATTGCTGGTGGACAAAGCGGTCAGCCAGCAGGACTACGACGATGCCGCCGCTGCCGTCGAACAGGCCAAGGCGGAGATCGAGTATTGGAAGACCCAGGTGGAGGCCGCGCGCATCAACCTCGGATACACCAAAGTCAGCGCGCCGATCGCCGGGCGCATCGGCAAATCCAACGTGACGGACGGCGCGCTTGTCACCGCCTATCAGCCGACATGGCTTGCGACCATTCAGCAGCTCGACCCCATTTATGTGGACGTCACCCAGTCCTCTGCGGAGCTTCTCCGTTTGAAGCGCAATCTGGAAGCAGGACGCCTCACCGCCGACGGTGAAAAAGGAAAGAAGGTCCGCATCCTCCTCGAGGACGGGACCCCGTACCCGACGGAGGGCAAGCTCGAATTCCGCGATGTGACGGTGGACCCGGCCACCGGCTCCTTCACCCTGCGCATCGTGGTCCCCAATCCCGAGCACCTGCTGCTGCCCGGCATGTTCGTCCGTGCCGTGGTTCAGGAAGGGATCGCGGAGCAGGCGATCCTCGTCCCCCAACAGGGGGTGACCCGTACGCCCAAAGGGGATCCCGTGGCGCTCGTCGTGGATGAAGCCGGCACGGCCCAACAGCGCATGCTGACACTCAATCGGGCCATTGGTGACAAGTGGCTTGTTTCCTCAGGTATTGCTCCGGGAGACCGGGTCATCGTTGAAGGCATGCTGAACGTGCGGCCGGGTGCCGCCGTGAAGGCAGTCTCCCTGGGCACCGCGAAGCCCACCGCGGAAGCGGTCAACCCCAAACAGCCGCCTGCTCAAACAAACTGACGGAGTCGCTCGATGCTGTCCAATTTCTTTCTCGACCGCCCGGTCTTTGCGTGGGTGATTGCCATCATCATGATGGTCGCCGGCGGACTGGCCATTTATAATCTGCCCATCTCCCAATACCCGCCCATTGCGCCCCCCTCGATCGCGATCGACGCCTTCTATCCCGGGGCGTCCGCTCAGACCGTTGAAGACAGCGTTATTCAGATCATCGAGCAGAAGATGACCGGATTCGACAAGCTGCTGTACATGACGGGCAGCAGTGATGCCTCCGGCGCCGGCCGAATCGAGCTCACCTTTGCGCCCGGCACGGACCCGGACCTGGCCTGGGCTCAGGTGCAGAATAAGTTGCAGCTTGCCTATGCGAGCCTGCCCACCGTTGTTCAGGAACAGGGCGTCAAGGTCAGCAAGTCGACCCGGAACTGGCTCATCATCGTGGGGCTAACCTCGGAAGACGGCAGCATGGACGAGTATGACCTCGCCGACTACGCTCAGTCGAGCATTCAGCAGGTGCTGGCGCGCGTTCCCGGGGTGGGTGAAGTGGAAACCTTCAGCTCCCAATATGCCATGCGGGTCTGGATCAATCCCGACAAACTGACCGGGTACCAGCTAACCATGGAGGACGTCATCCGGGCGCTCAAGGCTTACAATGTGGAAGTCTCGGCCGGACAGTTCGGTGGGGCTCCGGCGGTCCCAAACCAGCGCTTGAATGCCTCCATCATCGTCCAGAACCTGCTCAAGACACCTGAGGAATTTTCCGCCATCCCGGTGCTCACCAATCCGGACGGCTCCGTTGTGCGAATCCGTGACGTGGGACGAACGGAGCTGGGTACGGAGCGATACGGGAGCGTGACGCTTTATAACGGCCAGCCTGCAGCCGGTCTTGCCGTTCGCCAGGCCCCGGGCGCCAATGCTCTGGATACGGCCGATGCCGTCAAGGCCAAAATGCAGGAGCTCTCCCGGTACTTCCCGCACGGCATGAAGGTGATCTATCCGATGGACACCACGCCGTTCGTGAAGGTGGCCATCAAGGAAGTCGTGAAGACCCTTGTGGAGGCCATCCTGCTCGTGTTCCTGGTGATGTACATTTTCCTGGGAAACATCCGGGCCACCTTGATCCCCACGCTTGCGGTACCCGTCGTGCTTCTGGGCACCTTCGCGATTTTGGGAGCACTCGGTTATTCCATCAACATGCTGACCATGTTCGCCATGGTGTTGGCCATCGGTCTGCTGGTGGACGACGCGATCGTCGTGGTGGAAAACGTGGAGCGGGTCATGCACGAGGAGGGCCTTTCTCCCAAAGAGGCCACCCGGAAATCCATGGAAGAGATCACCAGCGCACTTATCGGCATCAGTCTGGTACTCTCGGCGGTGTTCGGCCCCATGGCCTTTTTTGGCGGTTCCACCGGTGTCATCTACCGGCAGTTTTCCGTGACCATCATCTCTGCCATGCTGCTTTCGGTCGTGGTGGCTCTGATTTTGAGCCCCGTTCTTTGCGCCTCTCTCCTCAAGCCGGTACCCAAAGGGCACAGTCCCGCAGACTCGACGTTCTTCCTCTTTCGGCCTTTTTTCAGGTGGTTCGACCGAACGTTCAATCGAGGAAGAAACCTGTACGAAGCCATCGTCGGACGTATCCTGGCGAGGAAGCTGCCTTTTCTGCTCATCTACCTCATCCTGGTGTCGACGATGCTCTACTTGTTCCATCGTTTGCCCACCGCCTATCTCCCGCAGGAAGACCAGGGCCTCTTGTTTGGCCAGGTCACCCTCCCCTCGGGCTCCACTCTGGAGCAGACCGCGGAGGTCATGGTTCAGGTTCGAAAATATTTCTTGGAGGACGAAAAAGAAGCCGTGAAAGCCTGTTTTACCCTCGCCGGCCGAGGCTTTTCGGGAAGCGGGCAGAACGTGGGATTGAGCTTCGTTAGTCTCAAGGACTGGGACCTGCGCCAGCGGCCGGACCTGAAGGTGAATGCCATTATGAAGCGCGCCATGGGCAAGTTCTCACAGATCCGGAACGCACGGGTCTTTGCATTCCCGCCTCCGGCCGTCATGGAGCTGGGGCGAGCGGGGGGCTTCGACTTCCAGCTCCAGGACCGGAGCGGACTGGGGCATGAAGCGTTGATGGCCGCCCGCAACCAGCTGCTCGGCATGGCCAACAAGGACCCCCGGTTGGTCCGTGTCCGCCCCGCCGGACTCGATGATGTCTCCCAGTACCGAATCGACGTGGATTGGGAAAAAGCGGGTGCGCTTGGAGTTCCCATCAATTCGATCCACACAACGATCTCATCCGCGTTTGGAGGCGCCTACGTGAATGATTTCGTCCAGGGCGGACGGGTGAAACGGGTTTTCATCCAGTCCGATGCTCCCTATCGCATGCTCCCAAAGGACCTCGAACGGCTTTATGTCCGAAATGCTTCGGGCACCATGACTCCGTTCTCCTCCTTCGCTGCCGGCCATTGGTTCTACGGGCCGCCTCTGCTCGAGCGTTTCAACAGCTTCCCTTCGATCAACATTTGGGGCGAGCCCGCGCCGGGGAAGAGCTCAGGAGAATCCATGCGGGTCATGGAGGAAATCGCCGGAAAGCTGCCCAAAGGCATTGGCTTTGACTGGGCTGGACTGTCCTACCAGGAGCGCATGGCACGGTCCCAGGCGCCGCTGCTCTATGCCTTTTCCATCCTTGTCATTTTTCTGTGCGTGGCAGCCCTGTACGAGAGCTGGGCTATTCCCCTGGCCAATTTGGTAATGCTGCCGCTGGGGTTGTTGGGAGCGACCATCGCCACATCATGGCGCCTTCTCCCCAACGACGTCTACTTTCAGATTGGGTGTCTCACCACCCTGGGGCTTTCGACGAAAAACGCCATCCTCATCATCCAGTTTGCAAGGGAGCGAAGAGCCCACGGGGCGGGACTCGTCGAGGCGACGCTTGGTGCGATCAAGACTCGTCTTCGGCCCGTACTCATGACCTCCCTGGCTTTTTTCTTCGGCGTTCTTCCGCTGGCGTTGACGGGCGGAGCCGGAGCGGGAGCCCAGAATGCCATCGGAACGGCCGTTGTCGGTGGAATGCTTTCAGGCACCTTCATCGACCTCTTGTTTATCCCGCTTTTCTATGTCCTGGTGTGCAGTCTGTTTGAAAAGAGACGACCTCGGCCAGGGATCGAAAACGCTCAAGGTCTCACAAGTTAACGGGGACGCTGAAATGACCAAAGGGACTTTGCTGATTTTGAGTGCATTTGTTTGCCTCAGCGGCTGCACCATGATTCCGAAGTACACGCGACCCGACGCCCCTGTTCCCTCAGCTTGGCCGAGCGGCGCAGCCTACAAGGATCCTCAGGCCAAACCGGATGCTCCGCTCGCCACTGATCTGAAATGGCGGGAGTTTTTCACCGACAAGAACCTGGTGACGCTCATCGAGACAGCCCTGCAGAACAACCGCGATCTGCGTGTTGCCGCCTTGAACGTCGAACGGGCGCGTGCTTTGTATCAGATCCAGCGGGCTGAGCTCCTGCCAACGGTCGATGCGGTTGGAAGCGGCTTCCGGCAGAGGATCCCCAAGGATCTCTCGAGTGCCGATCCTCCCCGCGCCGTCACCACGGATCAGTACAGCGTCAACCTGGGCATCAGCTCCTGGGAGATTGACTTTTTTGGTCGCATCCGAAGTCTCAACAAGCGGGCTCTCGAGGAATATTTTGCCACCGATCAGGCCCGGCGCAGCGCGCAGATCCTGCTCATCTCCGAAGTTGCCCGGACCTACTTGACTCTTGCAGCAGACAGGGAAGCGCTCCAACTCGCCCGATCCACCCTTGAGGCCCAGCAGGTTTCTTACAACTTAATCCGAAGGCGTCAAGAGGTCGGCCTCGCTCCCGAGCTGGATCTTCGCCAGGCTCAGACGCGAGTGGACTCGGCGCGACGCGATGCGGCCGTGTTCACGAATCAGGTGGCGCAGGACGAAAACGCATTGAACCTCCTGGTAGGCTCCCCCGTACCGCAGGATCTGCTGCCCGAGAGCTTGAGCGTTATCCCTCCGCTTCCGGACGTTTCTCCCGGAATTTCTTCCGAGGTGCTCCTGAACCGCCCGGACATCCTTCAGGCCGAAAACCTTTTAAAAGCGTCCAATGCGGACATTGGCGCGGCCCGTGCCGCCTTCTTCCCCCGCATTTCGCTGACAACGGCCATCGGGACCGCCAGCGGAGACTTGTCGGGGCTTTTCAAGAGCGGCTCGTTCGTTTGGAATTACGCTCCACAGATCGTCATGCCGATCTTCGATGCCCGCCTCTGGGGAGCTTTGAAAGCGAGCAAGGTCCAACGGGAGATCGCCGTGACCCAGTACGAGCGGGCGATTCAGGTGGCGTTCCGTGAAGTCGCCGATGCGCTTGCCAGGAAGGGCACCCTCGACGAGCAAATGGACGCTCAGCGATCTTTGGTCGAAGCCTCCGACCAGACCTACCGGCTCGCCAATATCCGCTATGAAAAAGGGAGCGATATCTACCTGAACGTGCTCGACGCGCAGCGCTCCCTCTACGCAGCGCAGCAGGTTCTCATCGCCACTCGGCTGTCGAAGCTTGCCAACCTGGTTCAGCTCTACGCGGTTCTGGGGGGAGGAGCCGACTCGTAAGGCACGGTGCAATGGAGCGGGGTCCAACTCGCGCCGGATCGTGGATTCCTTCAAACGAGGATAAGAACTGATGGCAGCCCCGAGCATGAAGCGATTGCTGTGGACCGTGGGGATTGCGGCGCTCGTCGGGGCCGCCGTGCTTGCCAGGCCGCTCCTTCAATCCGACCGGGGCACCGGGACCATCGCCACTGGCAACGGCCGCATCGAGGCCGTTGAAATCGACGTCGCCGCCAAATCATCCGGCAGGATCAAAGCCATTTTCGTCGATGAAGGCCAATTCGTCACCGCCGGGCAGATTGTCGCGCAGTTGGACACGGATGTGCTCCAGGCGCAGCTTCGGCAGGCCGAGGCGCAGGGTCGTCAGGCTCAGAATGCGGTAGCAACGGCGCGCAGCCGCCTTGCCCAGCGCGAAAGCGAGAAGGCATCGGCCCAAGCCCTGGTTGCTCAGCGCCAAGCAGAGCTCAACGCCGCCCGGAAACGCTCCGCCCGCTCCTCGTCGCTCGCCGGCGAGGGCGCCGCCTCCCATCAGGAAGCCGATGACGACCGGGCTCGAGCCCAGAGCTTTGAAGCTGCGGTCCTCGCTGCACAGGCCCAGGTTGCGGCTGCCGAAGCCGCCATCGCCACGGCCCGCTCGGAGATCCTCGGGGCACAGTCAGCCGTCGAGGCTGCGGCAGCCACCGTCGAGCGCATCCAGGCCGACATCATCGACTGCGATCTGAAGGCGCCTCGCGATGGACGCGTGCAATACCGAGTGGCCCAGCTGGGTGAGGTCGTCGGGGCCGGCGGACGCGTCTTGAATCTGGTCGATTTGAGCGATGTCTACATGACGTTTTTCCTGCCCACGGCAGCGGCCGGGCGCGTCGCCCTCGGCTCCGAGGTTCGGCTGATCCTCGATGCTGCGCCCCAGTACGTCATACCGGCACACGTCTCGTTCGTTTCCGATGTGGCTCAGTTCACGCCCAAGACCGTTGAAACCGCAAGCGAGCGCGAGAAGCTCATGTTCCGCGTCAAGGCCCAAATCCCCTCCGACTTGCTTCGAAAGCACATCACGCAGGTGAAGACCGGCTTGCCCGGCGTGGCTCATGTGCGGCTGGATTCCAAGATCCCATGGCCGGAGCACCTGCAGGTGAAAGTACCGGAGTGATGGAGAATTCAGTTGATGCCATCGGGCATGCCGGAGGGGCTGGCGACAGTGAGGCTGATCCGGTGGCCCGCCTGTTCAGCCTGAGCCTGCGTTACGGAAAAAAGCAGGCGCTGGAGCGGATCGATCTCCATGTGCCGGCCGGGAAAACGGCCGGATTGATAGGCCCGGACGGGGTCGGGAAATCCAGCTTGCTTGCGCTCATCGCCGGGGCTCGCGCGATACAGACCGGCCGAATCGAGGTACTTGGAGGCGATATGGCCGACCCGCGCCATCGCCGAGCCATATGCCCGCGCGTCGCCTACATGCCGCAGGGGCTGGGCAAGAACCTCTACCCTACCCTTTCCGTCTTTGAAAACGTCGATTTCTTCGCCCGCCTGTTCGGTCACGACCGCAGCGAGCGGGAGCGGCGCATCGGCGAGCTGCTCGATGCCACCGGGCTCGCCCCGTTCTCCGATCGACCCGTCGGCAAGCTCTCTGGCGGCATGAAGCAGAAGCTCGGGTTGTGCTGTGCCCTGGTTCACGAGCCGGACTTCCTGATCCTCGACGAGCCCACAACCGGCGTCGATCCCCTGTCGCGCCGCCAGTTCTGGGAGCTCATCGACCGCATCCGCACGGCCCGCCCCGGCATGAGCATTCTGGTCGCCACAGCCTACATGGAGGAGACCTCCCGCTTTGACTGGCTGGTGGCCATGGACGGCGGGCGCGTCCTCGCCACGGGCTCCCCGCGGGAGCTCCTCCAGCAGACCGGCGTAGCCACTTTGGAGGAGGCCTTCATCGCGCTGCTCCCAAGCGAAAAGCGGGAAGGCTACCAGCCGGTACACATCCCTCCCCGTGAGCGCGAGGCGGAGGCCGAACCCGCCATCGAGGCACGGGAGCTCACCATGCGCTTTGGCGATTTTGTGGCCGTCGACCATGTGAGCTTCCGCATCGGGCGTGGTGAGATTTTCGGCTTCCTCGGCTCGAACGGGTGCGGCAAGACCACGACCATGAAGATGCTGACAGGGCTTCTGCCCGCAAGCGAGGGAGAAGCCCGTCTGTTCGGACGCCCAGTGGACCCGCGCGATCTCGAAACCCGCCGACGCGTGGGCTACATGTCGCAGTCCTTTTCGCTCTACACCGAGCTCACCGTGCGGCAGAACCTGGATCTGCACGCCCGCCTTTTCCGCATGGACCCCGATGCCATTCCCGCCCGAGTGCGTCAAATGGCCGAGCGCTTCGGCCTCGCGGATGTCATGGACGCTCTGCCCGATGCGCTGCCGCTCGGGGTCCGCCAGCGGCTGTCGCTGGCCGTCGCCATGATCCACGGCCCGGAAATGCTGATCCTCGATGAGCCGACCTCGGGAGTCGACCCGGTGGCCCGCGATCGTTTCTGGCAGATCATGATTGACTTGGCGCGCCGGGATAAAGTCACCATTTTCATCTCGACCCATTTCATGAACGAAGCGGAACGGTGCGATCGGATTTCGCTGATGCACGCAGGGCGGGTTCTGGTAAGCGATTCGCCTGCGGCAATCAAGGCAAAGCAAGGTGCCACGTCGCTTGACGAAGCCTTCATCGGTTACCTCGAAGCGGAGACCGGGGGACTGGGAGACAAGGAGATGGGGAGACAGGGAGGAACCGTCACCCCCGAAACGGCGCACCAGAGGTCATTGCCCTTTTCCCCCACGCGTCCCCACTCCGAGTCCCCCACCCCCGCTCTCAGCCATTCTCCCCATCTCCCCCTCTCCCAGTCTCCCGATCCTGTCTCTCCCCCCCTCACCGCGTCTCCCACTCCCCTCGTCACCGCGAAGGGGATCAGCCTCCGACGTCTCCTCAGCTACGCCCGGCTCGAAGGGCTGCAGCTGAGGCGGGACCCCATTCGGCTGACGCTGGCGCTTTTGGGCAGCGCGATTCTCATGTTCGTAATGGGGTTCGGGATCAGCATGGATGTCGAGGATCTCACCTTCGCGGTGCTCGACCGTGACCAGACTGGCACGAGCCGCGACTACACCCTCAATCTGGCGGGGTCGCGCTACTTCATTGAGCAGTCTCCCATCCGCGACTACGAGGATCTCGAGCGGCGCATGCGCGCGGGTAAAATCAGTCTCGCCATCGAGATTCCATCCGGCTTCGCACGCGACATTGCGCGGGGAGATCCCGTGGCGGTCGGGGCCTGGATCGACGGCGCCATGCCGGCTCGCGCTGAGACGGTGCGCGGCTACGTGCAAGGCATGCACGCGCAGTGGCTGACGACGCGCGCCGCCGAGGCCTTGGGCTCCCGCGCCGTGGCGGGGTCGGCCGGAATCGAGACGCGGTATCGCTACAACCCGGACGTCAAGAGTCTGCCGGCCATGGTGCCGGCTGTGATCCCGCTTCTGCTCATGCTGATTCCAGCGGTTCTGGCCGCACTCTCCGTCGTGCGCGAAAAGGAGCTCGGCTCCATCGTGAATCTCTATGTGACGCCGGTGACTCGCCTGGAATTTCTGGTTGGCAAGCAAATCCCTTATGTGGCGCTGTCGATGGTTAGTTTCGTGCTGCTGGTGCTGCTCGCGGTGACGGTCTTCGACGTTCCGGTAAAGGGAAGCTTTTCAGCGCTGACACTCGGAGCCTTTCTTTACGTCATCGCGGCCACGGGGTTCGGGCTCTTAATCTCGACCTTCATGCGAAGCCAGGTGGCGGCGCTGTTCGGCACGGCGGTGCTGACCATCATCCCGGCAACCCAGTTCTCAGGGCTGATCTACCCCGTCTCGTCTCTCGAGGGCGCGGGGGCCGTCTTCGGCAAAATCTATCCTACCACGCACTTCCTGACCATTTCGCGTGGGACATTTTCCAAGGCCCTCGAATTCCCCGACCTCTACGCGTCATTCCTTTCCCTGGTCCTGGCCGTCCCCGTGCTGACCATTTTGTGCGCCGTGCTGCTTAAGAAGCAGGAGCGCTGACATGCGAGCCGCCAACATCCTCCATCTGGGAGCCAAGGAGCTTCGCAGCCTCATCCGGGACCCGATCCTGCTCGTGCTGATTGTCTACGCCTTCACCCTCTCGATTCAGACAGCCGCCAAGGCCATGCCGGAAACCCTCAACAAGGCGCCCATCGCCATCGTGGACGAGGACCGCTCGCCGCTTTCCTTCCGCATCGTCTCGGCCTTTTATCCTCCCTATTTCACCCCTCCGTCGATGATCTCCTGGGCAGAGATGAATGCCGGCATGGATGCCGGTCTCTACACGTTCGCCCTCAACATACCACCAGGCTTTCAACGGGACGTGCTGGCCGGGCGCCAGCCCGCCCTCCAGCTCAACGTCGATGCCACCCGCATGAGCCAGGCCTTCACCGGCAACGCGTACATTCAATCCATCCTCACCGGCGAGATCAACGCGTTCGTCCAGCGGCACCGAACTGCTGCCACTCTGCCGGTGGATCTCGAAATGCGGGTGCGGTTCAACCCAAACCTCAACAAGGCCTGGTTCGGCGCCATCATGGAGCTGATCAACCGGGTCACCATGCTCTCCATCGTGCTCACCGGAGCCGCCCTGATCCGCGAGCGTGAGCACGGAACGATCGAGCACCTGCTGGTGATGCCGGTCACTCCGTTTGAGATCATGACGAGCAAGGTGTGGGCGATGGCGCTGGTGGTGCTGGTCGCCACGGCCTCTTCGCTGTTTGTCGTTGTCCGGGGATGGCTGGCGGTGCCCATTGAGGGCTCGTTGACGCTCTTTCTGGCTGGCACGGCCCTGCACCTGTTCGCCACGACTTCCATGGGGATCTTCCTCGGCACCGTAGCCCGGACCATGCCCCAGTTCGGTCTGCTCCTGATGCTCGTCCTGCTCCCCCTCCAGATGCTCTCCGGCGGCACGACTCCCCGCGAGAGCATGCCCGAGGGGGTCCAGCTCCTCATGCTGGGAGCCCCCAACACGCATTTCGTCATGCTCGCTCAGGCCATCCTTTTTCGCAGTGCGGACTTCGCAACCGTCTGGCCCCAGTTTGCAGCCCTTGCTGGGATTGGAGGGATCCTCTTCAGTTTGTCGCTCCGGCGTTTCCGGAGCACCCTGGGAAGCATGGCGTGAGGCGCATCCGGCAACGGGAGCTGACGGTTCATGAGCCCTGCTGTCGAAGGACCAGGGGCGTGATCCCGACTGATTTTGCTTTGGTCGATCGCTGCCATTCGCTACAATCCGCCTTGATTGAGGTCGGTTTCACTTGCCTGGATTGCTGCCTTCTGCGGCACGTTATCGAAGGATGAGGCGACCAACGTGCAACCGCCTGCAACATTTGCCCCTTTCGGCTGATTCGGGAGAAGAGAGACGCATGACCTTTCACGGAGCGGGTTGGCGACAAGCGCTGCTGGCTGCGGAGGACAAACCGCGGCTCACCTGGAGCCTTCTGAAGCGGGCACTTTCCTACGGACTTCCGTACCGCGGGAAGATCATCATCCTTTTGCTGTTCATCATGGCGATCACGGGGCTCAACCTGGTCCAGCCCCTCGTCCTGCGTCATCTCATCGACGCGGTGATTCCCGGAAAGGACATGCAGGGGCTGCTGACCCTGAGCCTCGTGCTGCTTGTCCTGCCCGTCGTGGGCGGCTTCATGAGCGTCCTGCAGCGGCGCGTGAACGCATCAATTGGCGAGGGCGTGATTCGCGATTTGCGCGTGGCCTTGTTTTCCCATCTTCAGTGCATGTCGCTTCGGTTCTTCACCCACACCAAGACGGGTGAGCTGATGAGCCGCCTCAACATGGACGTGGTTGGGGCCCACAACGCCATCAGCAACACCATCGTGGACATCGTGAGCAACCTGATCCAGGCGTGCGCGCTCGCGGCCGTCATGGTCACCCTCGAGTGGCGGCTGACGCTCCTCAGCGTTGCGGTCTTCCCCCTGTACTTCCTTGTTTCCCGCCCCATGAGCCGTCGTCTGCGAAAGCTCACCCGCTCCCAGATGGACGCCAATGCCCAGATGAATGCCATGGTGAGCGAAACCCTCTCGATCGGCGGAGCCCTTCTCGTGAAGCTGTTCGGGAGGCGAGCGGTGGAATCCGGACGGTTTCGAGAGCGAGCGTCCAAGGTCCGGGACATCGGCATTGAACGGGCGGTGATGGGCTCGGCAACCGTGATGGTGATCGGGATTGTGAGCGCGGTGGGAACGGCTCTTGTGTACGGCCTTGGAGGCTACCTCGCCATTCGCGGGACGTTCACCATCGGGACAGTGGTGGCTTTCGCCGCTTATTTGGCGAGCTTCTACGCGGCGCTGCGATCCCTAGCCAACGCTCCAGTGGAATTTGCCACCTCGATGGTGAGCTTCGAGCGCGTCTTTGAAGTGATCGATCTCCCCCTGGAAATTGAGGAGCGTCCCGACGCCGTGACCCTGAGCGAGGTTTCCGGCGAGCTGGTTTTCGAAAAGGTTTCCTTCCGGTACGGAATCCAGGAGCAGTATCTCCTACACGAGGTCCGGCGATACGGCATGATGGCCGACGTCTCCGCCGTGTTCTCCGCGGGAAGCCACCACCCCAACCGACATCCGGGAAATCATGGCTCGAGCGGTCCCCGCGCTGAAGCCCCCAATGAGCATGGCGCGACGGAGTCGTCTGAGTCTCCTGGCAAAAGCCAGGCCCGCGACCGCGCTCTGGACCACGTCTCGTTCCGGGTGGAGGCCGGGCAGCTGGTGGCGCTCGTCGGTGCGAGTGGGTCCGGAAAGACCACCTTGACCTACCTCATCCCGCGCCTTTACGATGTCACTGAGGGAAGAATCCTCCTGGACGGGCACGACCTGCGGGACATCACCCTGGATTCCCTGAGCGGCTGCATCGGCATGGTCACCCAGGAGGCGCACCTTTTTCACGACTCCATCCGCACAAACCTCCTCTACGCCAAGCTGGACGCCAAGCAGGAAGAGCTCGAGGCCGCAGCACGCGCGGCGAACATTCACGATTTCATCATGGGACTGCCGGACGGCTACGACACCATCGTGGGCGAGCGGGGCTACCGGCTAAGCGGCGGCGAAAAACAGCGCCTCGCCTTGGCCCGCGTCATCCTGAAAGATCCGCGGATCCTTGTCCTCGATGAAGCGACGAGCCACCTCGACAGCGAATCCGAAGCCCTGATCCAGGAATCGCTCCGCCGCATCATGGCCCAGCGCACCAGCATCGTCATCGCCCACCGGTTGAGCACCATCCTCGCCGCCGACCAAATCCTCGTCCTGGACCGCGGCCAGATCGTCGAACAGGGCTCCCACCAAGACCTCCTCGCCCGCAACGGCACTTACGCCGCCCTGTACCGAACCCAGTTCGGCCCCCTGGCAGAGACATCTGAGTGCTCCTGAGCCTTCATCCGCCGTCCCTCCGAGCGTCTGAATGCTCCCCGCCGGCTTCCGTGTAGTAGACCACGTA
>CAZIEW010000039.1:0-24065 GCA_964538515.1 uncultured Syntrophobacteraceae bacterium | reverse complement strand
GATACCGGCCGTCCTTGGGCGGACCTGCCACCTCCTGAAAGACAAAGAGGTCGGCATTGAATGCCTCGAGGATGTCTGTCACGATGGCCACGCGTCGCTTGTCCTTGTCCTTGGATTTTCGTGCGCCAAACCATTCAATGTTCCACTGAACGATGCTCAGGTACTGCGGTGTGTCCTGACAACGCTCGGGTACCATTCCCGCAAACGCGCGGGACATATTGTCGTGTGGCTCGGCCTTGACCATCTCGTCGTTCATCGTTGCCCCCTTCTCATAAACGATTGCAGCCATGATGGGCCGGGAACGACCGACTCACGATCACGCGGGCCCAAAGCCCCTGCCCGTCTCCTTTTCTCAGATCGAAAACGGCGGCATAGTAACGAAAGTCTCCGGGGACCGTCCGATGAGCATCAGGTTGGGCGTCTGATCGGGCGGCATGCCGGCCACGATCCGCCGATGCAGCTCACGCCAGTCGCCCTTGAATCGACCCTCATCCCATACCAGGAGCAGCTCCTGGGTAAAGCGGCCGTTGCCAATGCCGTCCCGGGATTCCTGGTTGTCCTGGCAGCCCGACAAGAGCAGCACCGGTCCGCGCAAGGGCATGTCCAGCTCTCGAATCAGCACCCGCTCATCGGGACCCAACCTCTTTCGACCGATCGCCGTGTAGAAATCTCGGTTCTGGCGGAACGTGCGTGCGGCGATGTGCAGCGGGAGCAGACGAGACCGTGGTCCCTCGCCCGCGGCTGGCGCACCAACCGGCGCCCCACGGCGCATGGCGCGTGAGACGGATCCGCTGTGGCAGCTGTCGGAGATCATCACGATGCGCACGTCATCGGCGAAGTGCGACCAGAGCTCATAGAGCTCATCATCGATCAGCATGCCGTCAAAGAGGCACAGCGTTTCGTCCGCCCCGTCGGGCTCATCGCCGTTGAAATCCGGCACTTGGCTGCCGTGGCCCGCATAGCTGAAAAGGAAAAGGTCACCGGCTTTCAGATGGTCCGCTGCCTCCAGGATGGCCGCCTTGACCGCATCGCGTTTGGCCTGGTCGTCCAGAAGAACGTCCACCTTTTCGAACCCGCGCATCTGAGCGATGCGAGCCATGTCCTCGGCATCGAAATGACACGCGGTCAATACGCCTTCGTCGCCATAGTGCGCCGGGTCGATCTTGTTCAGGCCCACATGCAGGGACCATCCACGCCGCGACGAGGTCACCGAGGGGCGGGGCGAGGGGGAGCTTGTTTCGGATGTGGTCCCCGTCAGGGAGCGCGAAACTCCGCGGACCCCGGGCATATGGACGCTTCCGATGGCATTGGCAAACCGGCTGGCCACCCGGCCGTAGCCTTCGTTCTTGGGGTGGAGCTCATCATGCCAATCGTCGAGACTTGTGCCCACGGCCCCGCGTGCATCCACGTGCAGGACGCGACCGCCAAAGCGGGCCACAAGGAGCCGGAGCCGGTCGTTGAAGGTGTCGATCATCTGCCGCGTAATGGCCCGCTGAAGCGCCGGATCGGTGATTCCCCGCGAGATCATCGGCTCGCCCAGCCATTTTCCCCCATGGGGGATCGCATAGTCATAGCCATGGCAGATGGTGACCACGCCGGGCAGAGCCTCGACCTCGCGCAGGACGCGCTCATACCTCCCCTGCATGCGGTCGAGCAGCCGGTCGAAGCTCGGCAACAGGTGGGCCGCCGGGGACAGAGCGGGATCGAAATCGCGCAGATGAGCCCTCAGGTTGCCACCTCCCAGGGCGTCGTTCCCTCCGGCTGAAAGCAGGAAGATGGAGGCCCCGGTCTCCCGGATCGCATCGATGTATTCGTGCTGAGACAGCATGTCCTCGAGCGTGTCCCCCGCGGCATCCAGACTGCGCACCGCAAGGCCGCGCTCGTAAAGATGATCGATCGTATCCTCGAGCAAGATCGGGTACTGAAACCAGGAGTCCCCCTCGGACACGATGATCGGGCCGTCGTAGCCTCCGGCCAGCATGCGCTCGAACCGCAGCCTTCGGCGCATGCGGGCGAAGCTGTTCGCAAACGCCATTGCGGCCGCGCTTCGCGAGCGCGCGGCCTCCGGATCCTCCGGCAGTTCCACGGTTTGCGGATTGAGCCGCAAAACCGGCCTGAACCCACGCGACTCCTCTTCGTCCAGGATGAAGTAGCGAGCCAGATCCTTCTCGGGGATCGACAGATCCGCCAGCTTGGCGTTGAGCTCCTCCGGGTTGATTCGCTGCCCGTTCATCGTCTCTTCTCCTTGAGTGAGTGGTTGATTGATCGGTTGCCCTAGGATTTTGATTTGTCCGATTCCTTAAGTTGAGATAATTTGATGATTCTATTGATGACATCAGGTACTAGCTGTTCAGCAAATCCGGCGATAAATGCCCATATGAACATGATCGCCATGGCTTTACGGTCCTCAAGCTTCAGGTTTGAAATGAACCAGACTAAAGTGCTCGGATTATCTGCTTGTTCCAAATCTTTGAATTTGGGAACTAAGTTAGTAGAGAAAAGCTCATGCGGGAGATTAGAAGCAAATAGAATGTATAATAGAATTGCGAATAAAGCTCCAGATACCATAGCGACGAAGACATCAACGTAACTTCTTCGAAGCTCTATGATACCTCCAAGAGATTCTATATTAGAAGGAAGCTGGCTTAGACGCCTTAAGAAACTGAGGCACGCACCACACGCTCCCAGGATGGCAACGATAAGAGCGATTGGAAATTGTCCCCTATACTCTGCAGCGACTTCATTCCAGTCAATACCAATTTTTATGAAAACAGATCCAGTAATTAACAAAAGAAATAAAGCAACCCACCATTTCGCATTGTAGCGTAAACGCGTCGACTGAGATGTGGATTCATAGTTCCAATAGATTTTCAATAGAATATTTTCAAGATCGGCTTTGAGAACCTCTTTGCATTCTTTAACATTTGTCTTAGATAGATCCTTTATGTTATTAGGAAGCGAGTCCTCGTAAGACCTATATTTATGATCACCTACAATATCACGATATCTTTCTCTCAGCATTAAAGCTCTGCATCTGAGATCTTCACCTTTGAGTAATTCAAGGATTGCGATCTCAACGCTACATAAATCATACCATGCCATTGATGACGAATCGTACTTTTGCTTGGCATTTTCAATAATCTCTTTGTACCAGCTACCTTCCGCCACAGGGGAACTCCGAGCCAGGATATTGTATTCAGAATATAGGTGGTCAAAATAACGCATTGCGTACGGTGACGGAGCTCTGTCGTCGCCTAAAAACAGGTTACGAATCTTCTTCCAGTCGACACCCATAGAGAACCTCCCTATTTGATAAGATGACTGAGCTCTGCAGCTTCCCACTCAACTTCTTATACAGCCATCACAATCAAGACATCGGCATCAGTTGTCCCCGGGACACGACTTGCGAGGATTTGTGACAAATCAGGCCGTTCCTTCCAAAAGCGCTGCAATGAATCGTCTGTAAGAAAAACAAATGATTTTATCGTTTCACTAATGCTCTAGGACGCTGGATGGCTCTGTGAAGGAGAGTGAAACCTGCGACATCCGGGTTTGGGTGCCAGCTCCGGTTATTATGCTGCTTCAAAGGGGTTGAGCAATGACAGCCCTGGAATCCAGTCGAAATCTTTCATCTTTGTATTGAGCTGCTCCCATTGGTCTGGTCATTTCAAGGCGGAAAATGATGGTCTAAGGCCAAAATGGGGCCTTGTTCTTGTGCTTTTGGTAAGCCAATCACGACGTTGACTTGGTCCGACCCCGTTCGCAAGAGTTGGCCATCCTGGTAGCAGTCGGCTGGCAACGCAGCCCACTACTATTACCGTAGCGATAGTACAGCCGAGGTGGTGGTAAGCTGATTTACCCACAAACATTAAGCCCTACTCATAACGTAAGGATCGCCGGCGGCTGAGAGCCGTTCGGTGGATTCTTTTGTTAACCGATGGACGACCTATCCTCATATGTTTTCAGGTCACCTACTCACGCTTTCTCAATTTTTATGATCTTCCAAGTAAGTCTCTCGTCATTCCCTTCTTTGTTTATGCCTATTGCATGATTTCTCATCTTCTCCACAGACGTTAGTTTGGGATCTGTAAAATAATTCACGATAGTCACGAATCAGTTTATTGTATGCTTCATCTGTAAAATTCATCAGCTTGAGAGTTACTGCAGGCTGCGTGCAGGCGGACATTTGGGCTGATGCCGGGGTTGAAGTAATTGTCATTGCCAGTGCGGCGGCAATGACCGAAAGGTTTTTGGTCATTTTGCGGTTCATCATTTTCACCTTGCTTTAAGCGAAAAACCGCAGTGGGGGGATTTATTTCTTCTCGGTCACAACAATGGCAGTGACATCTCGGACTTCCTCGCCGATGTAGGGCCGTTGGACTTTTATCCACAGCTTGGAACCAGCCAGGTCTTTTGCTCCGTCAAAGATAAAAAAAGCCTCATATAGTTCGTAGTTTCCGTATTTCTTGGGATTGCCTGTTGTCCCTGAAGACCGAGGCATCATATTCTCTGTGGCAATGCCTTTGTAGAAGGAAGATACTTCTTGGAAAGAATCCTTGGTTGTGTAAATCGTGGCTTTGACGTTGGACATGTTGGCTGTTCGAGCAGCATCATTCGCCTCTTTGGTGGCCTTCTCATCTATTTGGGCCCCCGGGTATGCCTTGAACTCCGCCGCATTGGCGGCCACCCCAAAAATGAGACAGGCAGAAATTGCCAGGACATATCGTGTTATCTTCATTTTTCCCTCCTTATCCGTTCTAAGTTTGTTGCATAACGACGGGCGTAGCCGGCGCGCCGTTCTTTGGCGCGTACGATTGACGCCCTGGTTCGGCACTGGTTGTTGCTATCCCTTTATACCGAGATATTTCTTGATGTGTTTCGCAAGGGTATCGTCGATCTCATTATGTCGTGGTACTGGCTGCTTCTGACCGGTTGCTGGGTTCATGTAAATGTCGTGCTTTGAACCATGACGGTGTAGCAAGCAACCTGCTTCTGTAATTTGACGGATCAGTTCGCTACGCTTCATACTAGTATTTCTTTGGTCTGATAGTCTGCCGGAACATCCTCCATGACCATGAGAGTGTATGCATCCCTCAAGTTCTCTTCGAGCTCCTCCAGGGTCTCACCTTGTGTCATGATCTCTGGAAACTCAAGGAACTTACCAAGCCAGAACTTCTCCCCTTTCCAGTACACCATGGTGAAACGCTTGTTCATTTTGGGCTTCTCCGTATCTGATGCATGCGATTCATAATCGGTTACCGTTCTGGTCTTGCCCGTAGAATAACCATTCCTTCCAAGGGGAAATCATTTCGACGGTACGGTGGTGCGGTCTTCTCCCTGTTTACTGACTACCTTCCCCTTGCCTTCGCCGATGCCTCTGCGGCTTGTTCGTATATGGATTTCTTCCATGACTCGGGTAAACCCTGAAGACCTGCCTCCAGAAGCGCAGTGAACACTTTCGGCTTCACATGGGCATCAAACATGATATGGCAGGTCGGACACAGCATCAGAATATTATTGTCCTTTTTCTTACCCTCGGCAACAATGTGCGCCTTCTGCCTTACACCTACGTGATGCCCGCACATCTCACAAATACCAGCAGACTTCATCCAATACCTCGCGTGCTATGGCAAGTATCGAATCGGGATAGGGGCAGGTCTCGCGGCCTCCCTCCTCCCTCACCACCGGGCATACGGATGCCGTACCACGGCGGTTCGGCTGATTGGGTCGGTTTCTCGGGCAGTTGCGGTAGGCCCAAAGCCCGGAAATACTTGCTGGTAAGTGCAAATGCCACGGCTGGACTGCGACTCAGACGCCACGGACCATGAGCGGACTGGGCAGAGCTCCAAGCCAAGTCACGGCTGACTCCCCGGCGGCGTAACTCTCGATAGCCCCTGCGGCCCCATTGTTTCCAGAGGTCGCTCCGCAGACGCCGCCGTATCCAAGAGTCCAGCTCCTTGAAGACGGAGCCCACCTCGACAAAACCAAAGTAACCCTTCCAACCGACCAGATACTTCCGAAGGTCCTGGATGATCACCTTGAGACGCCGGCCAAGCGTTCGGCCTGCTTTCTCGCGAATCCGTTCCTTCCGGCTCTTGATCGCTTTGGGGCTGACTTGACGACGAAAGCGGCGGCTGAAGGTAAACCCAAGGAACTTGCGTTCCCAAGGCCGACCCACCGCGCTCTTGGCCTCGTTGACCCGGAGCTTGAGCCGCGTGGCGAGAAATCGCGTGATACTCGCGGGCACCCGTTGCCCTGACTGAAGGCTCCGAACATAGATGTTACACTCATCCGCGTAGCGCACGAAGCGCAAAATTCTTAACCTAATCGATCAACTCGATCTCGCCCGGCCGCCACGTCTTGTCGAACCAAGGCTGCAACGGGCCATAGAGCCGCAGCAGCGTGTTCCAGCCCTTGCCGGGTACGGTTTGTACCCAGTTGTTTTCCTTGCCCTTCGGTGGCTTCGGCCCGAAGTAGAACCACATATCGTCCATCAACCCGAGGACCTTCGGCGGAACCTCAACAACCAGCGGTCCGTTGTGCAGGTCCACCCAAAACCAGGTGTAAGGCGTGTTGTTGTTCGGGGTGAGGAAGATTGACCGGGCGTTCATCATCGTGTCGAAAATCGGCACGGTGGTGTTATCCGGCCCAACCTCGCGAATCCCCTTGCGATTCGCCACCTGGTTCACAGGTGCCATCCCGAGCAGGTAGACCTGCACGGCACGCTGGAAGTCCAGGTTGTCATAGAGTTTTTCGACTGAGGCATCGTCAGGAAAGCCGTCGAAGAATTTCAGGGTGCCCAGGCGGGTATCCACCTTGTCCGGCATCGCGATTCCAGCCGGGATTTCAGTCGTCATCTTCATCTTGGGCTGGGTTTGTGCCTGCGCGGCGCTGGCTGCCAACATGCAAGCGAGCGCACCGGCCAATAATGCGATCTGGTGTGTAACTCTCATTCGTAGCCCCTCTTTGAAGTTTGGTGGGGGAACGGTTTGGATGTTGTCAGCTAACGGCAAGAATCAGCGGACAGCCCCTCCACGGTGTCTTCGTCAACCAGTGATTTAACAGTTTCACCAAAACTCCGGGACGCAGGGTGCATCCGCGAACATCGACGAAGCCCACGAGATTGGGTGTTGGGGTGTCAGGTGAGGGGAGGCTCCTCCCAACGTCCTGAATTGGCAGTCTAATTTACGGCGGAGGTCCCTGCAAGAATGTTTCTGTACCGGTTGCACGCTTTTCGGAAAAACATCGCGACTCGGAGGTTTTTCGAAAGAAGGCAGGGCTTGCGGGAATGCCTCTCTTCATGCGGCTGGGGGCCACCGATGAAGTGTCCGGGTGCGGGGGGCGGATCTGAGGAGCGGGCGGGGCTCGGCGGCGATCAGGCCTGTGTGGGTGCCGAGCGGACGTCCGTGGAATGGGCCGGGGGCTGAGGGTTATCGGTTCGAAAAGGTCGGGGCGAGGTCGCTGTCGATCACGTAGATGCAAACTTCCTTGGCGCCTTGCTCGGTGTAGCCGTATTTTTTGTTGAGGTTTTGCATGAGGAGCGTCACGTCTTCGCGGATGCGCTTGTCGTAAGCGCGGAAGCTGTCGGTGCCGTAGTCCTTGATGGCGCTTCGGAAGTTGGTGTTTTGCAGGAAGGGGTCGAGCACGTTCTCCTTCAAATTGTGGACGTAGCGCTTGTGGAGGGACTGGTAGATGTCCGTCTCCCGAATGGTCTTGCCGCCGAGCAACATTTCCTGGGTGAGCGTTCGGCCGGCGTACTGGGTCTGCACGTCGCGCCGGAAGCCCCGCCGCTGGGCCTCGCTGACCTGGGCTCCGAGCAGCCGCTGCTCGATGGCTTCGAAAAAGCCCTCCGTGATGTCGAGCTCCTCCCCGGTGTAGACGCATTTCTCCGTCCGGCCCGGATCGAAGTTGATGGCAAACAGATAGTTTTGGATTTCGCGGGAGATGCGCTCCTCGTTGTAGTAATAGAGCGATTCCTTCACCTCCTGCAGCACGGTGTAGTTGTACAGGCCCACCAGGGACACGAGAAAGCCCGCGGGAATGGAATCCGCCAGCCCGTCGCGGTGCTTGTTGAAGAAGGCGCAGACCATGCGCATGGTGATGAGCTTCCCCTTCTTCGCATAGGTGCTGTAGAATTCGTTGAAGATCTTGATGGAATCGCGCCCCGAAAACCCCTTGTTGCCTTCGTGCTCCGACTCCGCGATGATCCGCCGCCGCCGCTTGGCGGTGAACGTCTTGCGGTCTTCCTCGGTGAGCCAGGTCGGGATCACGCCCGCGTAAATGTCCATTTTGAGGAGCTGCAGATTCCGGTCACAATAAAGGCTATAGCGGTTCGGGTCGCCGATCCATTCCTCGAGGGCCTCCGACCGCGTCTTCATCCGGGATGACAGGATGACCTTGGCGAAATTCTGCAGCACGCGCGGCAGGAAGTGCGTCCCGATCTCCTTGCCGAAGATGTTTTCGTAGATCTTAACTTCCGTATTATAATCCAGGACATACGGGATCTTGATGGTGGTGATCCGGTCACTGAACGACTGCGCGTCGGCCATGTTCTCGTGGTCTTCCGGGTTCATGAGCGCCAGGAAGAGCGAGTTGACGTTCTCCTCGATGTCCTCAACCTTGTGTACGCCTTCGCTGATGATGCCGTGCAGGTTGGCGAACCGCTCCTTGTTGTTCCCCTTGATGTCCATGAGGGCGTGGATGCCGTTGTTCGTGTTGGCGTAGCGCGAGTAGATGTATTTGACGCAGTTGCTGTCGCGAAGCAGTGCGTTCAGCTGGTTTTGCAGCAGGGGGTTGGAGTGCACCTTCGTTTTGGTCACGCCGTCCCCGGGATTGAACACGCTGATCCCCTGCCCCAGCCGCCGATTGAACTGGTAGGGCCGCGCGAAGATCATGGAGAAAACCCTGGCGGGCGAGTTCAACCTGTCGAGCAGGGTCTGGTAGAGGGACGTGCAGATGGTGCACGAGCTGTCCTGGAAGACCCACTCGTACTGCTTTTCGGAAAACAGGTGATCCTTGAACTCCCGATCCGTGATCATCTCATCGAGCAGCTCCCGCCGGTACGCCTTCGGGATCAGCAGGACGGGGTGGTCGTGACTCGGGCACGGCACCTCCAGGTAGTCCTTGTCGGGCAAGGCAATGAGCGGCTCCCGGGCATGGGGGGATGCCTCGGGCACGCCGATCGAGCCGTCGACGAGGCTCCGCAGCTGCGCCAGGATGGCGTGGGCTTCGCGCTCGGGCACGGCACCCAGGGCTCGTTTGTCCAGGCGCCACAGGGATTCGAAGCAGGTGCCTTCCTCGGTGCGCGTGTACTGCTCGAATTTCAGCAGCAGGTTGTTCAAAAACGTGCTCTTCCCGCACCCGTGGGGCCCTTCGAAGATGTAGATCCGGTTTTGCTGCGCCCCCCGCCGGAAGGACGCGATGTGATGGACCAGGCGGTTCGCGAAAAGACGGTCGGCGAAAAACGGGTGGTCCGTCCCTTCTTCGAAGAGCTTCGAGCAGTCGTAGTACACGTAATGGATGGACTCGGGATCCTCCGGGTACTCGTCCACCCCTTCCCCGACAAAGCGGTACACCATGTCGTGGAAGACCTGGAAGATGTTCCGGAAGACGGAATGCGGGCGAGCGGCCGCATGGGCCATGAAATCCTTGAACGACAAGGGCGCTCTCCGCTCGCGCTCCTGAATCCGCTCGCACAGATTTCCCATGAGACTGTCAACGGTTGCTCCCATGATCAAGACCTCGCCTGGGGGTTGCCCTCTTCCAGAACTGATTTCGAGAGCTTACGGTCCGCCATCTCGTACACGACGCGTCGGAAGGTCGGCTGCTGGTCGGCCGGGGGCTGGGGCGCCGCATAGCCGTAGATCGCCGGGACGGCTTCCTGGCGCGCGGACGGCACGCGCTCGGTGGTTTCAAGCTTCACACTCCCACCCCAAAGATAACCAATGCCGAGCAGGGTGTTCCCGATGTATTCCTGAACCAACGGCTTTCCTTCGAAGACGTGCGAAAGGTAGAGGCATCCCTCGGTTGATTTTTCTTGGTCCACCTGGATATACGGCGGATGATAGAGCGACTCCTGCAGCATGGCCCTGTACGCCTCGGCCGAGCGGCTCCGGACGAAATATTCCCACACCCCCTTGGCCTTGTTCATGCGCTTGCCCACGACGAACAGCTTGTGGCGATCCACGAAATCCTGATCGATGAAGGTGTTGATGAATAGGAAGTCGCTCAACTGCTCGCGCACGCTGAAAATGGCCTCGAGCCCTTTCCCTGTCTTCGCGTCGAACCCACGACGCTCGCGCGCGCTCCGAATCTTCTCGAACGCAAAGGAAAAGCGGCCCTGGTCGGCCTTCTCCTCGATGGCCTCAAATAGGCGCATCCCCAGGGCGTACGGGTTCAACCCCACGCGGGGGAGCGACGTGACCCAGGCGTTCACGCGAGCGTAGTCGACCTCGTGCCCCCGGATGCGATCATCGTTTCGAAACAATCGGTCGTGCCAGAAGCTCGCCCAGCCCTCGTTCATGATCTTCGTGCGGATCTGGGGCTGGAAGAATAGCGACGTCTTGCGCACGATCTGCATCACCGGCTTCATCCACCGATTCTCCTCCCGCTGCAGGAAAGGGGACTGCTGCAGGAGCACCTGGATGAGGTCCCGGGGCGCCGGACGACTGGCTTTGCGGTGCCGGTCGAACAGCGCGTCGAACTCCGGGTAACGCCGGGTCACCTCCGAGAAGAAAACCGATTCGGCCATCTGGTCGTATTGGCGGGCGCAGTCGTTGTAGCGGTCGATCTCCCGCAAGTAGTCCGTGATCTTTTCCTTGCGGACCGACTGCAGGAAGACGTCGAAGTAGTAGTCGAGGCGCGTCGCGCTTCCGCCCGCCGCCGCCTCGTCGTAATCCGAAAGCTCCCGGTAGTAGCCGACCAGGTTGTCGATGGAGCGCGTGAACTCGATGACGTAGTCCACCCAGTGCCCCTTTTCCGACCGCAGCATGCTGATGAACCGCTTGTCGGAGAGGGCCTGCCCGGCGAAGTCCTCATCCCAGGTGTGCCGGTAGAGATGGTTGTTCTGGAAAAAATCGATGTGGCCCAGGACGTGGTAAAAGATCATCACGTTCAGCCAGTCCGGGTTGTTGTCGTTGTAGAAGGAAATGGCCGGGCGCGTGTTGATGACCGTCTCGTAAGGGTTGTGCGGGTAGAGCTCATAGCGCCCCTTCCCTTTTAGAACCTCCACGTCATGCACCCAGTAGTCGTACAGGGTTGGGATCATCACCTTGGGACTGAGCTCGATCAGGTCCTTGTTGGTGACCACGTATTCGAGCGTCTCGTCGTCGAAGCGGAGCCCCGCGGCCCGTGCCCGCTCCTTGCAAGCCTCCATGATCCGCTTGGTGTGCTGATTGATGAGCTCCATGCCCGACTCCGTGTCACGAAACCAACTGCCTGATGCCTTCGATGAGGCGTTCCTCGCTGACCTTGTCCCCGACCACATCCATGCGGATGAGCCTGGGGTGCTCATCGAGAAGCCCGGATCCCCGGATGTAACGCTCAACCGACGACGTGTAAGGCGATCCCGCGCTGCCGCCGCTCGCGACCGTGATCCCGACCCGGTTGGCGTAGGTCAGCATCCTTCGAAGCTCGGGCACGGTCTTGCTCCCCTCTGTGTCCCAGTCGTCTCCGTCGGTTCCGTGGAAGACATAGATGTTGTAATCCCGCGCGAGGTCGTCCCGCTCTATGATCTCGTTCACCATGCGGTAGGCGGACTCGACGCGCGTGCCTCCGGCCACCGAAGAATGCGCGTAGGTGTGGAAGTCCTCCACTTCCTTGGCGTCCGTGTCGTGGAGGATGAATCGGGTCTCCACCTGCTTTTCGTATTGAAAAAGAAGCCAGCTGTAGATGAGCACGTGCTGCGTGACGACCACTTCCGTGGGATTCCCCGACATGGACCCCGAATAGTCGCGCACAAAAAAGACCACTGCCTGAGATTCGAGATCCTTTTCCCGCGACAGGATTCGGTACACTTCGTCTGCTGGGGAGACGACCAGGCTCGTGGTGTCGATGTCATCGACATCGCTCACCCGCCCGAGGCCGATGTTGGTCTCGAGGATGCGCTTGAGGGTCGCCTTCTTGTCGAGCACCTGCCCGAAGCCCTTGTTGCGGTCCGTCAAATCGTAGGTGTACCGGGTCAGAGAGCGCTTCTTGCCTTTCTCGCGCAAATTCGGCAGCTCGAATTTTTCCGTCAGGATGCGTCCGAGGTCGTACGCGCTGGATTCCAGCTCATGCTCGCCCCCTTCGCCCTGTCCGGCCCCGCCCGACCCCGTTCCGGGCCGTCCGTCGATGGACTCCTCTCCGATGACTTCGCCTTCCTGTGCGTCCCCGGAGCCCCCGCCCTCGCCCTGCTCCTCTTCGTCCTCGTCCCGGCTGTCGTGAATCAGCTTCTCCTCGACGGTCGTCGGGACCAGGATCACCTTGTCCTTCTCACCGCGCCCGGGCTTCACCAGCTTCCCGATCCGGATCTTACGCGGAAATCCGTCCTTTTCGCGCTGGCGGTCCCGCTCGAGGAGCTCATCGAGGGAGCTCAGGCCGTGGAGGAACGTCCCCCGGGGCGGCGTCATGGCCTGGATGGCGCCAAGGTCGCTCACGCCGTACACCTCGGCGGTCATCCGAGCCCGCAAGGATTGAGCGCCGGGAGCCGGTCTCCGGGTGCTCTCACGCACCTCGTGCACCGCGCCTTCCGCATCTTGCCTTCTTTCCATCTCGTGCCGGTCGCTCATTTCAGCCTCTTCCCGTCCGTCCGGGCTCAGTTCTCGTCATTCTGCGTGCAGAAGTACTCGATGGTCTTCTGGGCGCAGGTGGTGCAGTAGCCGAGCTTTTTCAGCATCGTGTCGATCATCCGGTCGTACAGTTTTTGATTCTCCTCGTTGGTGCGGTTGGCCAAAGCCCCGATGAGGCTCCCGGCACCGGCGATGTCCGACTTGAGCCGCACATCGGTTACCGCTTTCACCAGCTCGAGGTTGTCCATGAAGTCGTAGCTCGGGTCCACGGACATCTTCTGCCCGTAGATCTTGCGGATGGACGTCCGAAAGGACTCGCGCTGCTCGCGGCTCTTCAGGCCCAGCCGCTCCTCGACGCTCTGGATGTACCGCTCGTCGATCTTGAGCGCCTTGAGCTCCCCCGTCTGCGGGTTGCGGTATTTCCACATCCTGTCCGGCCCCAGGTTGTCCGCATCGATCCCGATGATCATGTTCACGTAGTTCATGACGTCTTTTCGGATCGCGTGGGGCTCGTCCATGTAGGCGTTGAACATCTCGGTGGTGATCCGCTCGCGGTAGAGCCCCCGCCCGATTTTCAAATCGTCGAGGTATTTGGCGCGGTCGGACGCATCCGCCACGTAATCGAGGATGATCCGCTCCAGGCATTTGAAGACGTCGAAGGCGAACATGCACTGGCCTTCGTTGGTCTCCGACGTTTCCATGAGGAGCTGAAGCGCCCGCCCCAGGTTGCGCTGCCCAAGGCCCTTCTGCCCAAACCGCTTGGTGATGTCCGGTTCGTGGTTGAGCGCGTCGATCACTTCGGAGAGCGTCTTGATGCTCTTTTCGCCGGCGACTTCCCCCGCCGCGAGCTTCATGGTCTCGATGGGCGTGAGCTTTTCCGACCTCGGGAGACGGGAGAGCACGCATGCGACGGAGATTCCGTAGTTGAGATTGGGGTCCTGGTGGAGGGTTTCCTTGGTGAGGGTGGTCTTCGCTTCCGATCCGATGGCATACGCGGTGAGGTGCTCCTGCAGCCGGTAATCGGTGTTGTGCGCCACGTAGCAGATGCGGCAGCGGTCGACGATGGGGGCCTCCTCCTTTTCCGCGAGGAAGCGGTTGAACTCGGAATTGTTGCTCGTCGCGATGATAAGGGTGTCGATGGGCCAGCGAAACCCGTCGATCTCGATGTTGCGGTTCTGAATCACGCCAAGGTAGACCTGAACAAGGTCTTTCTTATTCTTGAAAACCTCGTCGCTGAAGTGGATCCCGCCCCCGGCAACCCGGGCGAGAGCGCCCCGCCTCAGGTCGAAGCGGTACGGGTTGTTCGCGTCGGTGATGTGGAGCAGCCGCTGGATGGATTCTTCCCCCAACAGGTCGACCGCGGACGAGGTGATCTTGTCCTTGGCCGAGTATTTCCCCGTCACGGTCCCCATGCTCTCGCTCAACGGGACGGGCACCACCTCGATGTGTTTTAAGATCGCATCGACGTTCCCGCCCGCAAACGCCCGAATCTCGCTGAAGATGTAGTCGCTGCAGGCACCCAGAGGCCGGTAGCTCGCGAACAATCGGTCGAGCTCGGCGTCCTCGAAACCGTAATGGTCGGCGAGGAACGCGCGGGAGCGGTCCTGCGTCTCGAACAGGTTCAGGGCGAGGATCATCGGGTCTTCGAAGGTCTGGGACTGGATCGTGCGGATCTTACCGTAGCTCCCAAGCTGATCGAGGCCCTGGAAAGTGAAGGTGTACCGGCGGTTTCCCTCGCGGGCGACGAAATTGCGGTAGAGGCTGCACAGGAAGTCCACGAAGAAGGTCTTTCCGTTGCCGGGCTCGCCCACGAGCACGAACGCCATCTCCCGGGAGGATCCCCCCTGGGCGGCGTCCTTCACGAACGAAACGAAGCTGTTGATCTCGTCGTACATGCCGACAACGTGCTTGGCCCCGGTCCGGAACAGCTTGAAATCGTAGCTGGTCTTCCCGTTGACGACGACCTTTTCAATGCCACCGTTGTCGCCGAGGATCATCCTGGCCACGGCCTGGTACGCGTTTTCAAAGCGCCGCCTGCCTGCTTTGACCTCCCGGATGTGATGGTCAAGGGTGGTAATCGAGCGATTCTCCATGACGGTGACTCCCTGTTGAGTGGGAGGCGGGAGCGGCACTGACGCTTAACCGGTTCGGCCAGCGGAGGGAAAGCGCGGGACAAGAAAGCCATGGTCCGACGGCCATGGCTCGAGAAGGGAAGCTCAATGCTGTCGGCCGGGCCGGCTCAAGGGCTGTTGTCACACACCTTCATGCAGCTGAGTCGTGAGTGAGCGTGAATGCCTGCCAATCCTTCCTCCAAGAGCTCGTTCCTCGGTTCTTCGATGTTTCCGTTTCATTCAGCCGCGGGCTGAAACCGCTTTCTCGGCACCTGAATGGCTGGAGCTCTGTCAATGTTGTTTCGCAAGGTACCCCCCCTTTGATTCCCCCCTTGACGAGGCGGTGGGGGGGTCTCTTGCCCGGCATAACTTCTCTGATGGAGCACTAGAGTGGCAATTCCCATGCCAAAGTCACGCACACGCATCGAGAAAGAGCGGAAGTCGGCACGAGCGCTAATCAGTGGAAATAACGAGATTATAATGGCAGATGGGAGATCAGACAAGGGAACGGCCCTTATCCAGCTCCTGTTGCGCTGGATCGTCATCGGGTTGACGTCCGGATAAAGAGGGTCGGCGGCGCGAAGGGAGGTTTTCCAGAAACGGGGACGGGAATTGTGATTGAGAAGCTCAATGCTCTGACAGGGTGAGGAGAGCGTTCACTCAGAAGCCTGCCAGAGCATTGACATCCCGCCGCCCGAATGGGCGGGCACTTGTGGGGATCTCAGGATCAAGAGGCCTTGATCTCGATTCGCCGCGGCTTCACGGCTTCCACCTTGGGCAGCGTCACCGTCAGGACACCGTCTTTCATGGTCGCCTCGATCTTCGCCCGGTCGATGGCACTGGACAGATTGAATTGCCGGTAATAGTCGCCCACCGCGTATTCGCTCCAGATCGAGGTCCTATCGGTCGTCTCGTTGGGAACCGTGCCCCGAATGGTCAGCAGGTCCTTCTCCAGGTCGATGGTCACGTCATCGATCCCGACGCCCGGCATATCCGCGACCAGCGTCAGACTGCCCTCCGCCTCATAGATGTCGACGGCGGGGGCGAAGACAGGCTTGTTGCGGGTATGCTCCCCGCTGCGCTCCACTTCCTTCTTTTCCTGTACCTGAAGACTGTTGTCAGCCATGTTGTCATCTCCCTTGGGCTCACCCTCTCGTGAGTGTGGGTTGAATCATCACGTCAGCTTATCCCGTGGTCCCAAACGCAGCCTCGTCAGCTGGTCTTGACCGCAATCGATCTCGGCTTTGCGTGCTCCGCCTTGGGAAGCGTCAACCGAAGGACGCCGTCCTTGTATTGCGCCTCGACCTTGTCAACCTGCACTTCGTAAGGCAGCGAGATGGACTTGCTGAACCGGCCGTTGACACGCTCCCTTCGGTGATAGCTGACGTTCTCTGGAGTGTCCGCCTTGCGCTCGCCCCGCAGGACCAGGGTGCTGCCTTCCACCGAGATCTCCAGGTCCTCCGCGCGCACTCCGGGAACCTCCGCTTCGAGGAACAGCGTGTCCCCGGTTTCGCTGAGGTTGAGCGCGGGGAAGACTCCCGATCCGGCTCCAAATCCCCCCGAAGGCCAGCGGCTTGAAAAGTCCGAGAAGAGTCGGTCCATTTCGCGTTTGGCACGAGCGAGCTCCGCCAGCGGATTGCCAAAATCGGCGAACGTGGGATAACGGAACAGTGCCATGGGTTATACCTCCTCTAACCTATTGATTTGTTTATTCTAAGTGCTTCCAGCCTTCAAGCTGAAGTTAGATTCGGGTGTGCCGGATGTCAATACACGAAATGAAATGTTTTCGTGTAAATCAAATCCAGCGACAAGTCCCTGCGGCACAGAAAGACCGCCATGCTCCGGTGCAGCGCAACAGGGCAAGCGGCCAAAGGGGGCATCATCCCGGTAGTTGCTTTGGACCCCTTGGATCCACGCTGAAAGACTGCCGCGATGACGTTCCCCTTGATTGCGGACACCGTCTGGTGCGGCGGTGCTGGAAGGTCTGGGGAAATCCGCTTTGTGCCTCTTCCCCAAGAGGTGCGAGCGGGCATCGATGGCTCGTTGTAAGGGCTTCGCGGGTCCAGTGGCCGGGTACGGATTCCTTTCCCGGAGAGCAGGTGACCTCGGCTGTCCGACAAGGGAATGGGGAGGCGCGGATCGAGGATTTCGGAGGCGAGTCCGACGGAAGTCTCAGTCGCCGAAGCCGACCACGGACAGCAGCCGATACATGCCCCACCCCACCAGGGCAGCCATCGGGATCGTGAGCACCCAGGCGACGATCATGTTCCCGGCCACTCCCCAGCGCACGGCGGACAGCCGCTTGGACGAGCCGACTCCAAGAACGGTGGACGAGATGATGTGCGTGGTGCTGATGGGCGCCCCCACGGTGGATGCCGCAACGATCACCATGGCGGCCGAGGTTTCCGCCGCAAACCCGTGGATTGCTTCCAGCTTAAAGATCTTGTGGCCCATGGTCTTAACGATTTTCCACCCTCCGGTCGCCGTCCCGAGGCCCATGACCGAAGCGGAAGCCATCTTCACCCACAGGGGAACCTCCATGGTCGGGATCAGGTGGAAGATGAAGAGCGCCAGCGTGATGATGCCCATTGTTTTTTGAGCGTCGTTGAGCCCATGGCTAGTCGCCATGAAGGCGGACGACACAATTTGTAGCTTCCGAAAGGCGCGGTTGGCTCGGCGGGGATTTGCCGAGCGGCACAGCCACGCCAGAATTAGCATGAGCAAATACCCCCCGATGAGACCGGTCATGGGGGAGAGGAAGAGCGGGAGCACAACTTTCTTGAGAATGGATGTGTAATTGACGGTCATCCAGCCGCCGTGAGCGACCGCCGACCCGATCAACCCCCCGATCAGAGCATGGGACGACGAAGACGGGAGGCCCAGGTACCAGGTGAAGGCGTTCCAGAAGATCGCTCCGATCAGGGCGGCCAGAACGAGGGCTTGGGAGCCTTTCACCATATCGGGATGGATGATCCCGCTGCCGACGGTGTGGGCGACGCTCGTTCCCACCAGCGCTCCCACGAGGTTCAAGAGTGCCGCCATCAGGACGGCTGTCTTGGGGGAGAGCACCTTCGTCGAAACGACCGTGGCGATTGCATTGGCACTGTCGTGCGCTCCGTTGGTGAAATCAAAGATCAGCGCGACGACAACAATGATCATGGCAATGACAAGAGGATCATGCATGCTTGGGCGCAATCCCTTCCGTGTTTGAGTTTGACGACGTCCCTTTTAAAAGAAAACGTTTCATTTGACCACCCCGAACTCGTTGGCGGACGGGAAAATCCTCGCTTCCGGGCTCCAGCCCCGATGGACAGACAAGGGCTTCAAGAACTATTATATTTTCGTAACCTCACTGATCGTACGGGTGGGAGGTCATGCATGCGACGACGCATCGTCATACAGGTTGAGCGACAATCCGTTTCAGAAAGTCGTTTCGCTTCTCTGGATCGAGCCCAGATCGAGCGACTCACGGAAGCATTCCGGCTCTGGCGCGACTCCGCTCCAACCGCATACATCCGAAGGGTCAGGGGCCGCTACTGGCTGGCTTTTCTGTTCCTGCGTCACACGGGGGCGCGTATTGGCGAAGTCTTGAGCCTCAACGACCTGACCGATATCGACTTCGGAGACGCCCATGTCCACATTGCCGTCCTCGACGAAGAAACTGACCGACAGGTCCTCCGGTCCATTCCCGTGCCCGCCGAGCCCATTCGGGAAGTGCTGCAGTACCTCGACGAATTCCCCATGATGCGCGGCAGGGTTTTCGCTCTCGACCAGGGAAACTTCCGCCGCGAATTCTACCGCCGGGCTGAAGAAGCGCAAATTCCACGGGAGCTTTCGCACCCCCACATCCTGCGCCACACCCGGGCCATCGAGCTCCTGGAAGCCGGCGTCCCCCTCTCCATGGTGCGCGACCTCCTGGGACATGCCCTCAGCAGCACGACGGCCCTCTATGTCCGCCGCACCGAGATCACGACGACACGTGTGCTCAGGGAGCGCGGCATCCTCTAACACCGCTATCAGGAGTCTTGCTGTGAGCTCTCCCCTTCACCCCGACTATGCAGTCCTCGACCAACCGTCCGTCCTCGAGCGCCTCTTCCATCCCCGTCCTGAATGGAGCGGGGTTTTCGGCACCACCCCAGCCGAAGACGTCTCCATCGACGTCGGGGAAGGCGTTCAGATCGGTGGACGACTGCACACGGCCTCAAAGACGGCCCCAACCCTCCTCTTTTTCCACGGCAACGGGGAGATCGTTGCCGATTACGACGACATGGGGCCCGTCTACAACCGCATGGGGATCAACTTCTTCCCGGTGGATTACCGGGGCTACGGCCGCTCGTCGGGCAGCCCGACGGTGCGTGCGATGATGACGGATTGCCACGCCATCTTCGGCTTCGCGCGCCGGCTCCTCAACGAGCGCGGGTATTCGAGAACGCTCATCCTGATGGGACGCTCCCTCGGCAGCGCCTCCGTCCTCGAGCTGGCTGCAACGCATCCTGAAGCCGTCGACGGACTCATCGTCGAAAGCGGCTTCGCCTACGCTTCCCCCCTGCTTCGCCTGCTCGGCATCGACCCCGAGCGCATTGGCTTCAGAGAAGCGCAAGGGTTCCGAAACATCGACAAGATCGCGCTCTTCCGGGGACCAACCCTGATCATCCATGCCGAGCACGACCACATCATCCCGTTCTCCGACGGCGAAGCCCTTTATGCCGCCAGCCGCGCCCCGGACAAGACCCTCCTCAGGATCCCCGGAGCCGACCACAACGACATCTTCCTGCGCGGGATGACCCCATACCTGGCCGCAGTGAAGTCCTTGACGGAGAAGGCGGCGCGCGTCGAGCGTTGAGCTCCGGGCTTGTCCGATGCGCTTACGTCCCTTTCGCGGAAGAGAGCGAGAGGGCGAAGAGATCCAGCAGTCGGGTGGGATCCATGAGATCCTCGCGCCGGTAGTAAGGCGGCTTGTTGCTGAACACGCTCCCGCAAGCGGTTCCACGGAAGATCTCGAAGTGAAGCATCGTGTGCCGCATCTTTGCGATGTGGGCAATGACGGTTCCTGGCGTGACCACCGAACCGGCACCGATCCCTTTGGCCGCCTTGATTTCGCAGTAATGGGCCACGAAAAGAGGGTGTCGGACCTCGATGGAATCCGTCCCGAAAGGAAATTTACCCCGGTGCACCCGCAGAACGACGCCATAGTCGACGGACAGGACGTCTGATCCGACGGGGCCCATGAGATCGCAGCCGGCGTGTCGTCTGCTGCCTCTCTTCGTATCGGGTCTCGGTGAGTCGAACGCTCGGCCTCCCTGCGAGTCCTTGTATCGCCAGCTCGGAGGGCGAAAACGAAGGGGAAAGCTCCAAAGCAGGACATTCATGACGATGCCTCCCTTCAGGCTTTGTGGCGGATCCACCCCGATAGGCAGCGGTCTCTGGGCCGCGCTCGTGAGCCAACGGCCGGCCTGCTGCCCGATGCCGCCATCCTAGACCGCCACGCAGGCGCCGTCAATCCAGAGGAGCGCTAAAACGAGCTTGACGGGAAATGGCCGCCCGGTCTATATACCGACCGGTCGGTAATACTCGTTTCCCAGATGTTTCGAAAGGATCGCTCCATGACCCAGAACACGGCGGCTCCGCCACATGAGCTCTTTCTCCCCTCCCCTTTCGGCCGAAGCCCCTCTGCCGACCCGCCCGACGAGCACCAGAATCGGGACCGCATCCTGCTCGCCGCGGCTTCTCTGTTTGCCAACAAAGGCTATGCCGGGACCTCGGTTCGGGAGATCGTCGAAGCGGCCGGAGTCACCAAGCCCACCCTCTACTACTATTTCAAGAGCAAGGAAGCGCTGTACACCAAGCTCATGGACCTCGCGGTCGAAACCTTCTGCTGGGTCCTCTCCCAATCCATCAACCGCCCCGGCACGATCCGGGAGCAGCTTGCGGCTCTGCTCTCCGACCTGTTTGACGTCTTCCGCGAAAACGTGGACCTCCTCCGCCTTGTGAACACCATGTTCTACGGGCCCAAGGGAGCGACCCCGCCATACGATTTTCAAAGCATCGACGAGCACTTCGATCGGGTCATCCTGGAAAGGCTCGATTCCGGAGTCCAAACGGGGGAGCTTCGGGCGGAGAACAAGCACTTCCTGCTGATGCTCCTCGGCGGTTTCATTCAGGCCATGGAATACATTCTCATCTGGGAGCCGGACAAGTCCGGTCTCTCGCCTGCAGATTTTCGCCGGATCATCGACATCCTATTCGACGGGGCACGAACCGCATCTCCCCGCGAGCCAGTCGGAGCCTGACCATGAAGCGAATTCTGATCGCCGTGCTTGCCGTGATCGCCCTGGGAGCCGGGTACCACTTCTCCCAACGGGCCGATCGCAGGCAAACCGTCCAGGCAAACACTGCGGGGCCCCTGGCGGCCGTCCACATCGTCAGTCCCGAGCGCAAGACGGTCCAGCTCAAGGTGGACGTCTATGGCAGCCTCACCCCCAAGACTTCCACTGAGCTGAAGAGCGAAATCCTCGGGCGCATCCAGCGGGTGAACGTCAAGGAATGGGACCGGGTGAAACCTGGGGACCGTTTGATTGAAGTTGACCCCACCGACTTCAAGCTGGATCTCGGGCGCATCGAAGCCGGCATCCAGATGGCCAAAGCCCAGCTCATGGAGGCCCAGGTGGGCCTCACCCGCGCCAAACGGGAGCTGACCCGCGCCCAAGGTCTGAAGGAAGGGGGGCTCATCACGGGCCAGGAGCTCGATGAGCGCCGGACCACCATGGAGGCCGCCGAGGCGCGGGTCGCCCTCGCCCGCGCCCAGGTTGGGCAGGCCGAAGTCCAGGCGGCGGCGGCACGGCACACACTGCAAAAGACGACGATCGAGTCCCCCATCGAGGGGATTGTCTCCCAGCGCAAGGTCGATGTCGGTGATTTCCTGGACAAGGGAACGCCCAGGAGAACCGGCCGGAAGTGGCGTTCTATGAAAGCCGGGTGGGGGTCTTCAGGGAGCTGATCAAAGTCGCAGAGGGGAACGCCCGGCCGCGGCTCGATTTCAAGGCCAATGCGGGACGCTCGGCGATCGGGGACCTGAACAGCGTTGTCCCCGGCAATTACTGGGATGCGGGCGTGTACCTCTCCTTTCCCGTCTTTGACGGCTTGAAGACCAAGCGCCAGGTGATCCAGGCCAAGAGCCGTCTGGTCACGACGGAATAGGAGATGAAACGGCTGCTCGACCAGATTGCGCTCGAAGCCAGGTCGGCCATCAACGGCGTGGATGAGGCCATCCAGATCATCAAGGGGCTGGAGGCGACCATCACCCAGACGGAACGGCTCTTGGCCATGGCCGAAACCGGATATCGCGCGGGCGTCAAGACCAAGCTCGAAGTCGACGACGCCGAAACCGATGTGCGGACGGCAAAAGTCAACCTGGCCCGCGCCCGACGCGACTATCTCCGAGCGTGGACCCTGCTCTCCTGGATCATGGGGGAGAACCACCAGGAATCCGTGGGCAGCGCCGAATGGACCGGCTGTCGTCTGCCCTGACGATGTGTTTCGAAATGAGGTCCGGCATCGGGAAATCATCCAGTCGACTTCGCTGTTTCTCGGAGACCGCGGAGATGTCTCTTGTATTGGCTGATGGTATTGTCCATAATGAGGATCAAAGCGATACGTTGACGATCCTGTTCCTTACGCTCCCGCCCCTCTTCATTGCCTGTGGATTTGGCTCGATCTCAAAAGGCTATGCACAGGACAACCCGGCTTTCACCCGCGCTCGTTCTCGCGGCATACGCCATGGCTCCATCGGCAAAGACGGTTGCGCTTTCTCCGTTCAGTGACAGGGAGACGGTAGACTGCATCGAGGCGATCGGCCGCATCTCGGCAAGCCAGAAAAGCTCCGACCTGCGATCGCCTGCGCTTCCGATCGGATTGCGTACACGGTGACCGGTGCGGCGCACCTGCTTTTTCTCGGACTTAACGATCTTCGTAACACGCTGGGCGGATCTCTGAGCGCAGCACGGAGCGTTGAATCGTTGAATGTGACCCCAGCGAAGGAGGACGAGCATGGCGGTGGAAGCTCAATGCTACGGAATCTATAAAGAAATGAGCAAGGCAATGGGCTCAACACTGTCTGTTGAGCAGCGCCTGAAGAAACTGGCCGAGGGCATGGTGAAAGCGCTCGGCGTCAAGGGATGCACCATCAGGCTGATGGACGAGGCTCGCAAGACGTTGGAACTGGTCGCATCCTATGGTCTCAGCGAAGATTACTTCAAAAAGGGAGCGGTCAAGGCCGAGCTGAGTGTTTCGGAAGCCATGGTGGGGCGCACGGTCGTCATCCGGGATGCGCGGATTGATCCCCGAATCCAGTACCCCGAAGCCGCCAAGAAGGAAGGGATCGTCTCGATCCTGTCGATTCCGATCATTGTTCGGGGGCGGGTGATTGGCGTCCTGAAGCTGCATGCAACCGAGGAGAAGAACTTCGCGCCGGAAGAGATCGAATTTGCCACCTCTCTGGCGGAGCACGGAGCGCTCGCCATCGACCACGCCCGATTGCTCGAGCAGGCCTTTAACGAGATCCAGTATCTCAAGGCGGTCACAGAAGTCGCAAAGGCGCTCTCCTCGACGCTTGACGCAGAGAAGGTCCTGGAGCTGATCGTCACCCGGGCGGTGCGGATCCTCAATGTGAAGGCCTGCTCCCTTCGCCTCCTGGATCCCGCGACCGGCCGCCTGGAGCTCGCGTGCTCGCGCGGCCTCAGCCCGGCCTATCTCAATAAGGGTCCGGTCGATATGGACAAGAGCATCGCGAGCAGCATGACGGGCGAGGTGGTTTCCATCCAGGATGCGGCGACGGATTCACGGCTCCAGTACCCGGAGCAGGCCAGGCAGGAAGGGATCGCGTCCATTCTTTCGGTACCCGTCTTCCTCAAGGATAAAATCATCGGCGTGCTGCGACTGTATTCGGCGGTACCGCGGAAGTTCTCCGAATCGGAGATCGAGCTTGCCCAGTCCATGGCGGAATTCGGAGCCCTGGCGCTTCAAAACGCCAAGCTCCACGAAACCCTCCGCGCCGATTACCAGGCAGCCGTGGCGGAGGCCCACGCTTAGCAGGGCAAAGAAGACGTATCCGCACGCATGGTTATAGTGTACCCCAAAACTGGACAGATGAATAAGGTGGAAAGGCGATCCCGGCCCATGGTAACAAACG
>CAZIEW010000038.1:0-49922 GCA_964538515.1 uncultured Syntrophobacteraceae bacterium | reverse complement strand
GTCATCTTCGTCCGAACGAAGCCCGGCAGTACCGTGAGGACCCGGATTCCTTTGCCCCGCGAACACAGTCGATTCCTGAGTCCACTGAGGTAGACGGTGAATGCCCCCTTCGCTGACCCGTAGATATAGTTCGACTGGCGCCCTCGCTCGCCGGCCACGGAGCTGATCCCGATGATGAAGCCGCTTCCGCGCCTTTCGAAATCCGCGGCAACGATCTCCAAAATGCTGACCGCACCCAGGTAGTTCGTTTCGATGACTCTCCTGGCCTCCTGAAAATCGCGCTCCGATCGGCGCTGCTCCCCCATCTCCCCAAAGGCCACCACCACACCGTCCGGTTTCGGCTCAAGTTCAGAATAAAAGGCGGCATGAGATTCGAAGTCCCTCGCATCAAAGTAGCGCGCCTGAGCCCTCACCTGACAGCGAGTCTCAAGGTCTTTGGCCCGCCTTTCAAGCACTTCCATGTCGCGGGAGGCAAGAACCAGATCGGCCCGCTCCTGGGTGGCAAACATCTTCGCGACCTCATGGGCGATGTCTGAGTTGGCTCCCAGAACAAGCAGGATCATCGTCACACCCCCAGCCTTCTCGACTGCAGCGATTGAAACTTGTCCCGCAGCCCGTAGCACTCCCTAATTTCAGCAAACCGCTCCCACTTCGGATAGCCCCGCCGGAAGGTTTCCCGCCCCATCCGCAAGTCCTTACAAAGGTAAACCCGCCCCCCGTAGTCGAGCACAATGGGATCCAGCTCATCGAGCAGGTCGAACGCCTGACGCGTGGCCTTGAAATCCATCGCCAGGGTGTATCCTTCCATCGGAAAGGAGAGCAGGTTGTCGTTCTCGGGGCCCAACAGCTTCAGCACAGCGAGGAATGCCCCTTGCCCCGCGTTGGCCACGCGAGCCAGGATGACCTCAAGACCTTCCCGGCCAGAGTTTCTCGGCAGCACCACCTGATATTGTAAGAGCCCGGCCGCCCCGTACATTCGATTCCAGGCTTGGATCCGGTCCAAAGGATAGAAGAACGCGTCCAGGGAAACGAGTCGCTCCATGGATGCGCTTGCCTGCCTCCGATAGTAAACCGAATTGAACAACGCAATCGAGCCCCGACTCAGCAGAACGGAAGGGGCGTCACAGGGGACACGGAGGTGCTTGCGATCGCGAATCTCCAGCCTTCCCGACTCGAAGTGCTCTCCCAGAAACAGGATGGATCGACCAAGATGATCGCCTCGAGCAAGACAATCGATCCAGGCGACCGAGTAGCTCGCCCCCCCGTGACGTTCAAACTGCCCCATCACGTCATCCAGATCAAGGCAGGTCACCACATGCTGACGCACAAGACCGCTCTCAACCCGCCGAAGCCGGAGCCCCGTTTCCAGAATCACGCCCGTAAGCCCCATGCCACCGCAAGTCGCTCGGAAAAGCTCCGGATTCTCATCCCTGCTGCAATGTGCCACCTCCCCATTGGGTAGCATCAGATCCAGCCAGAGGACGAATTGACTGAAGCAGCCATCCTTATGGTGATTCTTGCCATGGACGTCGCTGGCGATAGCCCCGCCCACACTCACAAACCGGGTTCCAGGCGTGACCGGAAGAAACCAGCCTCTGGGCAGAAGCACCTCAACGATCTCGCCGAGCGACACCCCGCTCTCACAGATGAGCTCCCCGGAATCGGCATTGAAGTGGAGGAACTTGTCAAAGCGGGTCGAAACGATGATCCTGTCGCTGAGCGCGCTGTCGCCATAGCTTCTCCCCCGGCCATGGACGATGCACGGGCCACGGTCCTGAAGGAGCCGGCGCAGTTGACGTCGGCCTTCAAAAGACGAGACCTTCGACTCGATCCGCACACATCTCCCCCAACCCGACATCTCCATGCTTAAGCCCCCATAGCCTCGCTCCATGTTTCAACGCTCATCCCATGGAACATCCTCAATAGGCTCAAAATCCGATTCCATAAATGAGCGCGTAGACCGTAATCAGCCAACCCCCTATTATACATTTCAGACCATGGTCTTCCAGAAGAAGCCGCGTCGGCGATCCACTCTTCTTAAGGACGACCACAACCTGTAAATATCGAATGAAACCCACAATGACCCAGAAACCAGATAGGTATAAATTTTGGGTCCCATGTTTACCGATGATCTCCGGCGAAATTGTATACAATATATAGGATACGATAATCACCGATGTTAGCGCAATCATGGCCAGAGAAACAAATTCCATGTTATAGCCATTCAAGGATTTCCGACCGCCGTTCCCGGCTGCGGCCAGCAGGAGGTCGTCGCGCCGCTTGCCGAGGGCAAGGAAGACGGCGAGCAAGAAGGTCATGACGACAATCCAGCGACTGACGGCCACATCAGCCGCTACCCCCCCGCCGACCACCCTCAGCACGAACCCCACGGAAATGCAAACCAGATCGACGATGGCGAATTGTTTCAAATAGAGAGAATAGGCAACATTCAGGAGCAGATAGGCGAAGATCACTCCCACAAAAGTGCTGGGAAGCAGCATGCCGGAAATGGCCAAGGAAAGGAGCGCGAGAACAGCCATGAGGAAAGCTGCATGGGAAACCTTCAGGACTCCTCGTGCGAGCGGACGGAATTGCTTGCGCGGGTGGCACCGGTCTTCGGCGACGTCCCGGATATCGTTCAGAACGTAGACAGCGCTGGCTGCCAGACAAAACGCGAGGAAGGCAAACAGGGTGGCCGATGCGGCACGCGGGTCATTCAACTTGTGACCAAAGAAGAGGGGGAGCCCGACGAAAACGTTCTTGACGTAATGGTGAGGTCTTGCCACCTGCCAAAGCGCGCACCCCAGGGTCACCGCTTTGGCATCTCCTATCCACCATGGCAAGGTCCGCTTGGCGGCATAGACCCCGGCAGCCCCTTCTTGGGAGATGACCTGCCCCTTCTTCCCTTGGCAATGAAATCCCGAGTCCCCCAAAGCCGCAAAACCTCCATCACAGCGAGTCCGCCAGGGCGCTTACCCGACTCAGCTCATGTCTGCCGGATTCGCGCCGTTTCTCGTGCGTCTGCCTATTGACCTCCCATACCCACCAACGTGGCTGCGCGCCTTGACGCCACCCCCTGGGAAACGGCCCCGGCCTCCTCCGCTTCTCTCCCCGTCGGAATCAGCCCCAGCAGGATGTGAAAAAACCAGCTTACCTGAGGATGCAGCAGGGCGTCAAAGACCAGACAGTGCAGCAATGCGGCTGTCAGCGGTAAAAGCAACGTCACGGACGGAAGGTCGTAGGTGTGCCCCACAAGATCGATCCCACGCAACAATCGACGCAGGAGAACAAACAAAGACACTCCATAAAGCACAAGAAATGGAAAACCCACTTCTACCATAAACGTAAGAAATATATTCTCTGAAGACCTTATCGTTTGGACCGATCCCGAAAATTTTTCCTTCGTCGCATAAGGGTATTTCGTTTCATAGTCTTTTAAGAACTCTTCCCGCGGTGCACGCAAACCTATACCAAAGAAAGGATGTTTTGTAGCAATATGCCACGAAAACGGATAGCTCTCAACACGATAATACGCCGGCTCATATTCCTTACCAAGCTTCCAATCTGGAAGATGTCCAAAAAAATAAATCGTTACGACCAATAAGACTACAATAAGTGACAGCAGGTATCTCAGAGAAAACCTCTGGAACAAGAAAGCCACAATGCATAAGGCAAAGGGTATCAGCACGGCAGATCTCAAGGAGCTCAAGTAGAAGACCAGATAACTCACGACGATGAGAAACACGGCCAAAGCCTTGGCTGAACGGCTCCCAGTCACAAGCAAAGTCAATGGGGCAAACCACAACAGCAGGATTTTGGTCGCAAGCGGGTGAGGATTCGGGTCCAGAAAGGAGTAAACATTCCCGGCATACAGGTACGACGTCAGGCTGAGCAGCAAGATCCCGCCGAGCACTGCGCAGCTGAGCCAGACGAAGGTCCTTCGTCTCGATTCCGTCGCGAGCAAAATCCTCGCACACCAGAAACCGCCAAGCCCCGAAGACAAGACCACAAACCCTCGCGCGGAAGAGGAACCGGGAGTCAGGCTCATGAAACCGCTCACGATGATCAGCATCCCCAGCGCCAAGGACATTCCGACCTCACCGGCCCCTTTCCGGAGGGGAGTCTTGGCTCCAAGCGAGCAGGCTGCGCCCAAAGCCAAAGCGCAGAGCAGGCCTGAAAAAAGGTTGGCGCGCTCCCCTGGAATCATCACCACATAAGGCTTGAGAAATGCGAGCTGGAGGCAGGTTGCGCAAAACAAGATAAACGGGATTTCCCGTGAGGGAGCCCTTCGCGAGAGCCAAGCGGAAATGGTTCTTTTGAGCCGCCCCATAAAACCTCTGTCCTGAGTTCGGGAAGCACCTCAAGCCGCCGTCACACACGCCCGCTCCGTCAAGGCCCAGCCCCATTGGAGCTCAGTGCCACACAAGGCCATCTCCCGCGCGCCAAGCCTCCAGGACGGGCACGCCCAAAAGCCCCCCTTTTCACCCCAACGATGGCCGCGACCTCTCATGGACTCAGCTTGAGGATCCGAATACCCCTCTGTTCGTAAACAACGGGGAAGGCCTTGGTGTCAAGGACAGAAAAAGTCGACTGACCCTTGACCTTGCGGCGCACGTGGCTGCCAAACGGCTCGAAATAGATCAGATCCGACTGCAGAACATGCGGAGAAAAATCCATTTCTCGAACAACCAGATAATCGACTCCATACTTGCCCGCAAACTCCCGAACGGCTTCGGAGGACTCGGAATAGTACGCATCAAAGAAATCAAAGGTCCGCTGCTTGACGACACTCCAGTAACCACTCATCCATGTGTGAGATAATTCATACGTAACCAGAGCCTTACGCCTGGAAAACGTCAGACAGTTGTCCATGAAACTCGGATGCCCAGCAACCAGGGTTGTCTTGGGCATGGTCTCAATAAACTGATACACGGCACTATCTGAAGAATAGTTATAGATGCCAATATGATAGTTCCGAGCACCTCCCAATAGGACACAAAGGATCACAACCCATGAAAACGCTTTTCGACATGCGTAATAGGACTCTAAAATAATGGACACAGCGATTGCAATGAGAACACAATAGAATATATTCAAGGAAAACTCGACATACCGTCTGGGTATGAACAACTTCATAAAAACCCATGACGACAGACAATAAAGGATGAGCGAAGCCGCAAGCAGATACCCAAAGGGACGAAAGCCCGACAAATCGACCCGTCTTTCGGCCCTGGAGAACGCAAAAAGTAGCAGCGCAGCCAGAACGATCAGGGCTGTCCAACCGACCAGCGGCGCATCGTTTTGAAAAGGAAGCACAAGGAGCCACGGGCGAACAACCTCATGCAGGAAGGAAGTCTGCGGAACAAAACCGTAACGTCCCGCGGCGGTGTACTCGACCAGACCTTCCATGGCACTCCGGGTCAGGAGATCTCCAAACTCGGGGGATTTCATGTAAACGTACTTAAGAGCCATCAAGAGCGCTCCCGCCAGGATGGGCAGATGGACAACAACCAACGGCCATAAGCTTGAGCAGGCGGTTTCGCTCGACCGGAGATCACCTCCGTTGACCCGGTCCCCTTGTGACCCGCTTCCCCTTGCCAAAAGCCCGTCAAGCAAAGGCCGGCCAATGGTCGGAACGAGGGACAGCATGTGCGTGAGAAGGCTTAGGAGGAAGATGTAGGGATTGAATACGGATTGCACGAGGATGGTTGCGGCACAGCCCAAAAGATTGCGCCGAGCCAGGAAGAGCAGGTAGGCGAGAAGGAGCGGAAACGCAAACGACTGAGCAATCCCACCAGAAATCTTCCGCAGAAAAGTCGTGAAGAAGAAAGAGGTGCAAACCACCGCAAACGCGACTCTCCGGTTGCCGAACTGAAGACCCAATCCGTAAAGCAGCAATGCCGTGGCGACATACAAGACGCCCGCCACCACCTTCGAGAACTGCACGGGATTGATGATCCATGATGCCGCGTAGTAGACAGCCTTGACTCCCCACGGAACGTAACTCTCCGCATAGCGACAAAGCAGGTCGTTCCGGTAAATTTCGGGGTCATTCCAGCGCTGCATCCAGAAGATCTGCTGGCGCACATCGTCATTGACGACGTAGGGATTGGTGAGCGCGGGCCAATGCGCGAGGACATATACCAACAGGGCCGCGCCCGCGACGTAGACCCAGTGGACTGTTTGATCATGCGTTGACCGTGAGGGCATGCGGTTGGTCCCATCAACCGACTGACGAGAGCGTCCGAGCTTGGGCTCCCCTCTGCGTGTCTGGAATGACGACACATCGTCGACCGGCCCAGCCCGCATCACTGGGGTCCAATTGCGGGAGGCTGAGAGACCGGTCTCAGGAGATAAACAGCCCCGTCCGGCCCGAGCCACCGATTGAAGGGAAACGTTGCCGCCACTTCATAACCCGGCAGCGCGCCAAGCACTACCAGGTAGTCTTCGCGATGAACCCACCACCAGCTCAGCCCGGGCTCGGGGCGAAAATGCGGATCATAGCAGTAGTATCCGTTGAGCTCAAACCCACCATCCACCTGGCATGGATCCACCTTTAAATCAACCAGCAAATGGTCGTGGGCTTGTTGAGCGGCACGCCTGGTGGCCATGAAATCGTGGGTGCCCGCAATGGAAAAGGCCCCTGTGAGCGCCAGCACCGCAACTGCGGCTGCGAGCGCTTTGCGAGGCTTGAGCGCATCCCATTGGGCAGGAGACCGATCCAGAACCATCCACACCGTGAGAAGCATACACAGAGGGATCAGATAGCGGTCACGCGCCCCCGCCAAGACCACTATCCCGAGATACAGCAGGGCGGCGAGTAGAGCCACGGAAGCAATGGGCGGCGATCGGTCATCCCGGAGCAGTCGCTTGACGGAGGCCAGAATCCCATGCACCAGAACGATGACGAGCGGCAGGGTGACAAGCACAATGGCGTAATAGGCCGCCCCGGGAAGGGCCGCCAACCTTGGCTGCCCGAGGAGATAGCTGTCTTTGAACAGAAGGGGACCGATGCCAAGGTTCACGATGACATTGCCGTACAAAGCCACGGGAGGATGAATCCCCCCCGCAAGGACGGCCCATTCAAAAAGGGCGGCAAGGACCCCATAGCCCACCACCACCCGTCTCACGGAAGGGTTTCGCCAATGAGCCGCCAACTGAAGCATGAGCAGCGGAGCAAGGAGGAATGCCACATAGCCGAGGGCCACTGGAAAAAGCTGGAATGCAAGAAAAGCGAGGTAATCCGGCAATCCTTTCTGCTGGGCTCGCCCGAAGATCCCCGCCAAGACCTGGTGCTGCGTGATGGGCGTACTCCCGGTCAAGGAAAGCACCACCTCCCACCCCAGCCAGGGAATGACGGTGAGCAAAACGGCCAGGACCGTCATGCGCCACGGGCCAAGCCGGCGCCCCCGCGGGGTCAGCCAACAGACGGCCACGAAAGCAATCCCCAGGACGATTCCAATCTGGCGGGTCAAGATACTGGCGGCAATCAGCAGCAAGCCGCCGCACAGCCAGGTCAGCCGGTCCTTATCCATTCCCACATGCAGTGCGAGCAGCGCGGACGCGGCGAGCCCCGTGAAGGTGACATCCGTCATGAAGGAAAAGCTCTGGGACAAGAACAGGGGATTGAGGATCAATGTCAGCGTGCTCAAAAGTGCCAGCCATACGGGAGTCTTCAAAGACCGCAGCAGCACGAACAGACTCAGCGAGCCCAGCGCTCCCATGGTCAGAACGGAAGCCCTGAGGCTTGTCATGCTGGAGCCAAACAGAAACGAGAAAAGCCAGCCCCACAACAGATGGACGATCAGGGACGGCCCTCCAGGCGCCCCTTCGGGGCCCCAACCGGTCCCAATCAGCTTACCCTGCCGCAGTGCCTCGAGGCTTCTCACGAAGCTCCAGTCATCGTTGACCATGAATGCGCCCCGGGGATCCACGATCGCGATGATGCTGCCCCAGAGGAGCACCAAGAGAGCGCTATAAACCCGCGATGAATTCATGCAAGCACGTCTTCAGTGCAGACAATTCCTGCACCGGGGCTTCACGAACAATTGATTCCAGTCGACTGATAAGCTTTTGCAGACGATACATATCCACATGATGATTGTTTCTAGCAATGAAAATCTTTTCATGCATGGTAGCAATAGCTCCCTCTTCAGCCGTTAGAATTTCTTCAAACAGTTTTTCTCCCGGTCGACAGCCAGTGTATGTGATATCGATGTCAGTATAAGGCTTCATCCCATGAAGTCTTATCAATTCTTCAGCAAGTGCAACGATCGTTACCGGATTACCCATGTCCAGCACCATGACTTCGCCCCCATTTCCAATGACCGATGCCTGAAGCACCAAGGAAACCGCTTCCGGGATCGTCATGAAATAGCGTTTCATGTCAGGGTGAGTGATGGTTATCGGTCCGCCGTGTCTGAGCTGGTCCAAAAACAAGGGAAGAACGCTCCCCCTGCTGCCGAGGACATTGCCGAAGCGGACCGAGACGAAATCCGTCGTATCACAAACCGCGTTGAAGGCATGGCAGATGGTTTCCGCAATGCACTTCGATGCCCCCATGATACTGGTTGGCTTAATGGCTTTGTCGGTCGATATCAGTATAAAGCGCTCACACCCATGATGTGCAGCCGCTTCCGCCACAATATGGGTGCCAAATATGTTTACCTTGATGGCTTCCTTCGCATTGGATTCCATCATTGGCACATGCTTATAGGCAGCCGCATGAAAGACAACCTGCGGACGAAAGGCCGCAAAGACCTCCTGCACCCGGTCCGGATCCCTGATATCGCCCACCACAAAGTGGCACCGCGGCTCAAAATGAGGAAACGCTCTCTTTATTTTCAATAGAACATAATGTAATTCCGTTTCATCAATATCAAACAAAGTGATGTTCGAAGGTTGAAATGAACATACCTGCCTTACAATTTCGGAACCGATTGATCCACCGGCACCCGTCACAAGCACTGATTTGCCATAGATGAAATCATTTATAGATTTGTGATCAATCGTTACCGTTTGCCGTCCTATAAGATCTTCAATAGCTATTTCTTCTAAGCTCTTAACGCTGATATCGGGCCGATGAAAATCATAGATGCGTGGGACTATTTTTATGGTTTGAGCTCGGCACTCCTTGGCGATACGGTAAATCTCCCTCAGAGACTTATGATGAAGCGAAGGGATGGCCACTATAAGGCCTTGTACGGCATGCTGCCGGATTGCCTGCCTCAGACAGCGAACCGCTCCCAAGACTTTGACGCCACGAATGTATCCCCCCACCTTGGCAGCGTCATCATCGAGGAATCCAACCGGATAGAAGTCAGCACAACCTCGCTGTTGGATGTCCCGCAGCACCATCTCGCCGGTGTTGCCGGCCCCCACGATCAGCGTCCGGAGTCCCTGCTTGTATCCGCTCTTGTGAACGAGCCGTTCGAGATAAAAACGCTTTGACAGCCTGAGCCCCGAAAGCAGCACGGAGCACACGAGCGCGTCCACAAAGAATACGCTTCTCGGAAAACCGCTGATGAACGGAATCGGCCATTCCGAAAACCGGGGCTCATAGGGAATCAGAATCATGATCATCAGGATTGATGCCGCAACAGCGGATGATAAATACACAAAATACAATTCATGAATGCCGACATAGCGCCAGGTGATTTTATAGAGGCCAAACATGGCAAAGATAATTAGCTTGAATAGGATAAAAAATGGGAGCGCAGAATAAAACATAGATTTATATGGTGAAGGAATGACAAACTCAAATCGAACAAGAAAAGCAAAATAAAGAGAAAAGATAATGATAGCAGAATCACATAATAAAAAGAACAATACGCGCTTGACTTGACTTGCCTGAAAGAGGTTTTCTGTCGATAGGATCATGGGAGATCTAGTGACTAACCCCTTCTTTCTTCAGCACCTTTACCAAGGACAGAAGCAGAATACGCAGATCAAATAACAAACCTCTGTTCTGTAGATAGAAGCGGTCAAACCTGACTTTCACCGGAATCGGGAGTTCGTCCCGCCCGTTAACCTGAGCCCAACCGGTGAGTCCGGGAAGGAGTCGATGAACCCCCAAGCGGGTCCTCATGGAAATGAGATCATACTGATTGAACAAGGCGGGCCTGGGACCCACGAAGCTCATATCGCCTCTCAAAATATTATAGAGCTGAGGGATTTCGTCCATGCTCGTCCTCCGAAGGACGGCTCCCAACGGTGCTAGATGCTGCCCCGGGTCCTGCAGGAGATGCGTTGCGACCACCGGGGTATCCGCATTCATGGTACGAAACTTATACATGACAAAAGGGGTGTTGTCCCTGCCGATCCGATTTGATCGGTAGAGAATCGGGCCAGGTGACGTGTTTCTGATCGCCATGCCGATGATGATTGCCGGGATTGCCAGGATCATCAGCAAGAATAGCCCGAGGCTGAGGTCGAAGATGCGCTTAAGGTTCATGTTCTCTTGGCATTACGGTAGGCCTGAGCCATCAAATCGATCCCATCCGTGAACGATTGGCGGGGTACCCAGTGGAGGACATTTCGAATTTTGGAGCTGTCGACGATCAGAGAAGCCGTAAGACGTTGAACCACGGCCCCCATGGACGGACTGTGAGCAGCCAGTCGAGGGATCAAGCTCCTTGGAAACGTAAAAAAACGGGCATGCTTGCCCAACGCTCTCGCGATGCAGCGTCCGAGATCCGTGGTCGACACAGCCTCATCATCACTGACAAGAAAGGTCTGGTCTGCAGCTGCTGCTGCCGTGGAGACGAGCACCAGGGCATCCACGAGATTGTCGAGGCCGATCATGCTCCTGCGGTTGGCGATGCCCGCCAGGGGCAACGGAACCCCCATGTCGATCTGTTTCATGAGCCTCAACAGATTTCCTTTGACGCCAGGACCATACACGAGCGGAGGCCGCACAATGACAAGGCTCATGCCCGACCGTGCCGAAAGATCTCTCAGCACCCCCTCCGCCTCCCACTTCGAAACAGCATACGAACCGTGGGGAGCAGGCGCATCCTCTTCCCTGAAAGGACGTGCTCCGGTGAATTCTCCATTCACTTTAATGCTGCTGACATAGACAAACCGCTCAACCCCCGCCCGGAGCGACGCTTCCGCCAGACGCCGCGATCCCTCCACAGTAACTCTTCGGAATTCTTGAAACGATACCTCTGAAGCCTCGCTCGCGACATGCGCTCGTCCGGCGAGGTGGATGACGACCTCGATCCCTCGCAAAACAGGCATCCAGTCCACGTCGAGTGTGATGTCACCCACGGGAGCAACCTTGATCGCTCCGTGAATGGCATCCTCGGGTCGTTTTCGCACAGCGGCGGTCACAGAATAGCCTCGGCCCGCCATTGCCGGGCAGAGCCTGCGTCCCACAAACCCGTCCGAGCCGGTCACCAGCACGGACTTCATCGCCGCAATCCTCGTCCGCAATGAGAGTAGCCCGCCCATTTCCTCCCGAAGAAGCGGAGCATGCTGGCAAGATGCCACGCCAGGTATCTCGGATTGCGGTGGCTATCGCGCCTCGCATCGTGCACCACAGAGGCCCGTGGACACAGAGCCACCTTGAATCCGGCCCCCCAGAGACGCGCGCATATGTCCACGTCCTCGTAATACAGATAATACGCTTCATCGAAGCCGGAGACAGCCTCGTATGCCTCCGCCGGAAAGAGCATCATCATGCCGGCCACCCAGTCCGGGAACACCCCTCCCTCGCCGATGGCCTCATCTGCACGGGACGATTCACAGCCCAGAGCTTTCCGGGCGAGACCCTTCAGAGTCGGAAATCTCCTGGCACTTTTCTCGATCCTGCCGGAAGAGTCGAGCACCCTGGGCGCCACGCATCCGATTTCCCGCTCCCTGCAGCATTCAAGAAGCGCCGGAAACGGATTGCACGGCAGCCTGACATCAGGGTTCATGACGCAAAAATAGGAGCCCCCCTTCCTCCTGAAAGCGGCATTGTGATTGGCCGCAAATCCCCGTCTTCGGTCGTTCAGAACGACGTGAATCGGGAAGTCATAACGGCCTTTGTCCAACGTCCAGGGCTCATCAACATTCAAGGTGACCAGGACTTCCACGAGCTCGCGACACTGGTTTTGGATGTCATCGAGAAGACTGACAACAAGCCGGCCGTGTAAATGACTGACGACGGAGACCGTTATCAAGGATGGCACACCCATAAGAGCCCTTAAGGGGGACAGGTCCGATTGGCTTGTGATTCCCGGCCATCCCATCGGCGCACCGCCGATGGATAGAGACGGGACTCAATCACCCGCGCTCTTGCCAACCGGAACTTGACAGCCGTAACCAGGCACTGCATGCCGTACTTCAGACTCCGCAAGAAATTAATCGACGAACCTTCCGCGAAGTACTTCGTCGGACAGCTCACCTCGCCGATTCGGTAGTCCAGCCAGAGAATCTGTGTGAGCATTTCATTGTCAAACACAAAATCATCGGAGTTGGCGTCAAAGGGCAGCTGATCGAGCAGCTCGCGGGAAAAGGCACGGTATCCCGTGTGGTATTCGGAGAGCTTCGCTCCAAGCAGGAGGTTCTCCACCAGAGTGAGGACTCGATTGGAGACATACTTCCAGAGCGGCATTCCTCCCGACAACGCGTGGCCCCCCAGGATCCTCGACCCGAGAACACAGTGGTAAAGGCCGTTTCCAATGAGGGATGCCATGGCGGGAATAAGCTTCGGGGTGTACTGGTAGTCCGGGTGGACCATGATGATGATGTCCGCCCCTTCCTGCAGCGCCAGCTGATAGCAGGTCTTCTGATTCGCGCCGTACCCACGGTTACTCTCATGGATGTGCAGCTTCGTCCGAGGCAGCGCCCTGGCAATCCGCACCGTTTCATCATGGCTCGCATCATCGACGATGATGATCAGGTCCACAATCTCTTGAGCCATGATCTCCTCGTAAGTCATGAGCAGGGTTTGCGCCGCGTTGTAGGCGGGCATGACCACAATGATCTTCTGGTCCTTAAGCATGGATGTCCCTTGTCCCCTGTGAGCCTCCGAAGGTTTTGGCTGCGGAATCATGCCCTCTTATGGCGCCATGACGCCCTTATTTTACCACTCTTCATTTCAGGATGCCTCGTGGACAGCGGCCCTGGAATCTCAGCTGGGTCGCCGTTCAAGCCATGCCGCTTTTCACGGGGAAGAACGGTACTCCGGATGAAGATCGGACAAGCGAACAGGCTCCACCGGACCCGTTCGAATGAGCCATTTCAGGAACGCGACCATTTTGTTAACCAGACGACGGACGGCAGCTTCGGTAACGAACCGAGGGGTCGCACCGGGTGCGAGCTCGGAGGAGTGCAGAAACAGGTTGAGCACACGTCCGCCGCGCCGGCGGTGAAGCCGGGCCGCCCATTTCATGGAGGCCAGAGGATACCAGGCGGGATGAATGCCGACAACGGCCATGTGTCTGAACGTCGATAAGAGCAGTGCAGCCATCCGCGGCGGCAAAGCCTGGGCCGCTCGATATGCTGCAGGCGGCATGCTGTTCGAAATAGGGATCATGGTGAGGGGGACTTCGAGGACAGAACGTTGCTCACCGGGAGCATCGAGCCAGTAAGGATCCCGGGGAGCCAGGAAATGATCAATTCCTTGAACGGTCCTCAAGGGAACAACACTGCTGTCAACCCAAAAGCCATGTCGCGGTAAAAGCTTTATCACCCGTGAACCTAGGTCAAATCGACCCATCCGGAACGCACGCGGAACGACTTCGAGGTTGTGCCACAAAGCGGCCAGAAGGGTTTCCATCTTGGCGCCGAGCACGGATTCAGGGATGAGGTCCGATGAGACCGGCTCGGGATGGGCCGAGTAATGAAACGGCGGCGTGCTCCAAGGATGCAGATGGGCGCCGATCTCCGCTCGAAGCGCATCATGCCAAAAACGCAGAACATCCTGACAGGCGGGGCTGCAGGCCACCGCATGGGTGACCAGCAGCGTCAAAGGAGCCCCGAGCTCCCTACTGATGGGCTCGATGCGACGCAGGTGCGAGACGTTTTGAACCCCCTGAGGCCTTCGGCTGTAGCTCCGGCGGAAAAGCCCCTCCTCCTCTACGTCTATCGTAATGACAAGCTTCAACCGCAGACCGCCAGCTCTTGATAACCGAGTTTCGACTCGTTTCGACCGCCTCTCCAGCACCTCCCGATCTTCTACTCTTGAACAGGGGCCGCGGTCAACAGGGATACGAGGCTCGATTCCTATCGGCCTCCCATTTTGCGAAGCCTTATGGAGAGCGGTGTGACCTCGACAAGCTCATCGTCACTGATGTACTCCATGGCTTGCTCGAGAGTGAATTGACGGGGCGGGATGAGTCGCAGCGCCTCATCCGAGCCTGCGGCCCGGATGTTGGTGAGCTTCTTTTCTTTCGTGATGTTGACCCACATGTCGGTCGACCGTGAATTCTCGCCCACGATCATGCCCGGATAGACGGGGTCGCCCGGGCTGACGAAAATGGTGCCCCGCGGCTGCAAATGAAAGATGGCGTATGTGACCGCCCGGCCCGCTCGGTCGGAGATGAGCACTCCGTTCGGGCGACCGCTGATTTCTCCGGCATAGGGCGTGTGGCCGATGACCAATGTGTTCAGAATGCCCGTTCCACGGGTATCGGTCAGAAACTGGCTCCGAAAACCGATGAGCCCCCTCGAAGGGATTTCGAACTCGAGCCGAACACGCCCGAAGCCGTTGTTGACCATTTTGGTCATTTGACCACGTCGTCCGCTGAGCATCTCCGTGACGATCCCGACGAACTTTTCCGGAAGGTCCACCACGGCAAGCTCCATCGGCTCAAAGAGCTGCCCGTTCTCGCTCCGCGTGATGATCTTGGGCTTGGAAAGGGAAAGCTCAAACCCCTCCCGCCGCATGGTCTCAACCAGGACCGCCAACTGCAGCTCCCCCCGTGCGCCCACCCGAAACGAATCGCGGTTTTCCGCCTGCTCGACCCGGATGCTCACATTGTAGAGGAGCTCCTTGTCGAGCCTTTCCTTGATGTGGCGGGACGTCAGGTACTTGCCTTCCTTGCCGGCAAAGGGCGAGGTATTGACGGAGAAGACCATCGAAATGGTCGGCTCCTCGACCGTGATGGTGGGCAGCGGCCGCGGATCCACAAGATCACCCAGAGTATCCCCAATGTAGACGTCGTCCACGCCCGCGACTGCCGCGATATCACCGGCCTCAATGCTGTCGCGCTCGACACGGTTCAGCCCTTCATAGGTGTAGACCACGCTCAAAGATGCCTTGCGGAGAGCCTCCCCCGCTTTGAGGAGCGCCACCTCCCGCCCGCGCTGCAGCGCGCCGCTCACAATCTTGCCCACCGCGATCCTGCCGACGTAGTCGCTGTAGTGCAGGTTGGTAACCAGAAACTGCAGCGACCCCTCAGGATCGTAGGATGGAGCGGGGATGGACGCAAGAATCGCCTCAAAGAGGGGTACCAGGTCGCGCCCCTCTCCTTCCGGGTCCGTGAGAGCGATTCCGGCCTTCGCATTGGTGTAAAGAACAGGAAAGTCCAACTGCTCTTCGGACGCGTCCAAGTCGATGAACAGATCATAGACTTCATCGAGCACTTCCGTGATGCGCCTGTCGGGCCGGTCGATCTTGTTGATCACCACAATGGGCGGCAGCCCCCGTTCCAGGGCCTTGCCCAGCACGAATCGCGTCTGAGGAAGTGGCCCTTCCGTGGCATCGACCAGGAGCATGACCCCGTCGACCATGTTCAGGGTGCGCTCGACTTCTCCGCCGAAATCGGCGTGCCCGGGCGTGTCCACAATATTGATCTTGACTCCTTTGTAGGTCACGGCGGTGTTCTTGGCCATGATGGTGATGCCCTTTTCCCGCTCGAGATCAAGGCTATCCATGACCCGTTCCGAAACCTGCTCGTTGTCACGAAAGACGCCGCTCTGCCAGAGCATGGCATCCACCAGGGTCGTCTTCCCGTGATCCACGTGGGCGATAATGGCGATGTTGCGTAAATCCTGGCGAGTTTGCATGAGTCCTCTTCGCGGGTGGCGCTCCTTTTCCAGCTCAGCACTCCCGTTATAAAATGAACATTCATGGCTCCAAAAAAGAAAAACGGGTACAATGCTCACCCATTGAACCCGTAGACGTCAAGACCCATCTCAACCCTATGGGCCGGCAGCGTCCGACTGAGACAAGCCCTAATCTCTCTGCCTGCCGAAGATTCTCAGCAGCAGCAGGAAAAGGTTGATGAAGTCCAGATAAAGCTGCAAAGCGCCGATGATCGCTCCCTTGCGCTCGGCCTGCTCGTCTCCGAAGCCCTGCAGGGCCATGGCCTTGATCTTTTGAGCGTCATAGGCGGCCAGTCCCACAAACACGATGATCCCGGCGTACGTCACCAGCCAATAAATAGCCGGGCTTTTGAAAAAGAGATTGACCAGAGACGCGAGGACGACGCCGATCAAGCCCATGGTAAGGAAGCTCCCCCACGAGGTCAAATCGCGCTGCGTCGTGTACCCGTAAAGGCTCATCGCTCCGAACGTTCCGGCGGTGACAAAAAAGGTACTGGCGATGGACGCACGGGTGTAGGCGATCAGAATCACTGAGAGCGTCAGCCCATTGAGGGCCGAATAGAGAAAGAACATGATCCCCGCCGTTGACGCCTGCATCCGGTTGATGCCCGCACTGAGCGCGATCACGAGCCCAAGCTCCGCGATGATCAGACCGAAGAAGACCATGGGGCTCCCAAGGATGAACGCGAGCATGCTCGTGCTCGAAGCGGTGTAAAGAGCGACCACGGCCGTCAGGGCCAGTCCGAGCCCCATCCAGTTGTAAACCCTCCGAACGAATTCCCCCTGAGCCGCGGCAACGCGCTCACTTCCATAATAGATTGGATCGTTCATGATGCATCCTTTCTTATGCAAAGTGCTTTCACGACAAGCTCGATGCAAACATATAACACGTCTTTCATCCACTGCAAGGGTGCCTCCGCATCATTCAGAGACTCCCCTGCCACCATCTCCTGCTTCCCCCAGCAACGAGATGGCCATCGGGCTCGTTGTCTGCTCCCCCCATCATCCGCCTTTGTAGGAGAAGCCTGACAACAGCCGTTGGCAAATTCCCACAGCAATATCATCCCTTGTCCGATTACCTGCCCCCCTCGACATCGCTATCGTAGGACAGGACTGAACCACACGATGCGTCTCCAGCTTTTCCGGAATTTCGGCAAACCGCTCGCAACATCGTGAACGGTTCCAAGTCTTGGATGACTTTGGCGTGAAGCTCACCCACCAGGAGGTGCGAAGATGATTTCGGCACGACGAGCCCACGGAGCATCGATGGGGTTGTGGACAAAATGGATCCTCCAGGCATCCGTCCCATTGCTGGTCTTTCTTCTGATGGCACATCCCGCCATCGCGACCGAAGTGATCGCTCCCGCCCAGCCGGCGGTCGAGGGAAGACTCACGGCACCAGCTCCCGAAGAGGCTCCCCCCTCCCAGGGGAAAAATCCCATCACCACTCACCATACCATTCATGTCCACGGGGAGACCCTTTCCTACACGGCCACAACCGGGACCCTTCGCGTGCTGACCGAGGGCGGGAATCCGGGGGCCGACATCTTCTTCGTGGCCTACGTGAAGGATGGCGAAAGCGATCCGGCGAAACGCCCTATTACCTTTGCGTTCAACGGCGGGCCCGGAGCATCGTCGGTCTGGCTCCACATGGGAGCTCTTGGCCCCAGGCGGGTTCGGCTGACCCATCCCGGGCAACCCGGCGCTCCTCCTTTCGAGATGTTGGACAACGAATCCACCTGGCTTGACCGGACCGACCTGATCTTCATCGATCCGGTGGGAACCGGCTTCAGTCGTGAGGTCGCGCCAAAGGAGCCGCAGAAGCAAGCGGGGGCTTTCTACGGCGTGAAGGAGGATGTCCGGGCCATGGCGGACTTCATCCGCCTTTACACCACCCGGTACCAACGATGGAATTCGCCGAAGTTCCTTGCAGGGGAAAGCTACGGCGCAACACGTGCCGTGCTGCTCGGAGGCACCCTTCTCGATCGCTTCGGCATGAGCTTGAACGGGCTGATCCTGATCTCACCGGTGCTTGATTTTGGGACCCTCTCGTTTGACATCGGAAACGACCTCCCGTATCTGGCCTTCTTGCCGACGTTCGCCGTCACGGCCGCCTACCACGACAAGAGCACCGTGAAAGGGCCTCAAAGTGTACCGGTGATTGCCAAGGCGGCGGAGCAGTGGGCGGCGGAAACCTACTGGCCATTGCTCTTGAAGGGGGATGGTCTCAATCCGAACGACCGGAAACAGTTGATCGAGAACCTAAGCAGACTGACGGGGCTTTCCCCGGAGCAAATCGACCGCCGGAATTTGCGGATCGAAAATGTTGATTTCGCTCAAGAATACCTTGGGCGAGAACATCGCGCCCTATCCATGATGGACAGCCGCTTCTCCGTAGCGGGAGACAATGCTGACCCGTCATCCAATGATCCTGCTCTGGTTTCGACCGTTTCAGCCTACGTGGCGGCATTCAACGACTACGTCCGCAAAGACCTCGGCTACGAAACGGATGGGGCATACGAGTATCTTTCGTGGGAGGTGAATCGGAAATGGGACTGGAAGTATCGCGGCCAGGGTTACCTCAATGTGGCGAGTGACCTTGCTGGGCTCCTAAAAAAATCGAGCCACCTGCAACTCTACGTTGCAACTGGATACTACGATCTCGTGGCCCCTTACTTCGGGACCAGCTATACCCTCAACCACCTGATGCTGGACGCCGGCCTTCACCGGAACATACACCAGGTCGTCTATGAAGGAGGCCACCAAATGTACACCGATGCCACCGTTCTGGAAAAGCTGAAGACGGATGTCACCGCCTTCATCCATGACGCCTCTGCTCGGGGCAAGCCCACCCAACAGGCGAGGCCGTGAGGCGAGAGGCTCCCGAATATTCGGTTCGATCGGAGGACCCGCTGCCGTTCGAGCCCCGTGGAGGCTCATCCCCCGCGGTTTGCAGCCTGAGGTCAAACCGGGAGGCGGTTCATGAAAAAGCACGTGATCTCGTACGTCGGGCCTGTTCTTGGCGCAGCCATTTTCCTCACAGCGTTGTGGGTGCTGCACCGTGAGCTGAGTCTCGTCCACTACCACGACATCTTAAGGAGCCTCGAACAGATCCCGGTCACGCACCTCCTGCTGGCTCTGGCGATTACGGGCATGAACTACCTCGTCTTGACCGGCTACGACTGGCTGGCATTTCGCTATATTCGCCACTCATTGGCCTACACCAGGATCGCTCTGGCTTCCTTCATCGGCTATGCGCTCAGCAACAGCGTGGGTCTTTCCATGCTTGCCGGGAGCTCCGTCCGCTACCGGCTCTATTCCGCCTGGGGCCTTTCAACCGTTGAGATCGCCAAGGTCGTGGCGTTCTCTACGCTTACCCTGTGGCTGGGTCTGTCCACCATTGCCGGAACCGTGTTCGTTCTCAACCCCGTCACCCTCCCGGCATGGGTCCCTCTTGCCTTGGCGTCAACCCGCCCCCTAGGTGGGCTGCTGCTGTTGCTCCCGGGTCTCTACCTCCTTTTCGGCATCCTCCAAAGAAGACCCTTTTCGATCTGGGGTGTGGCAATCCCGTTTCCTCCAATCGGCCTCTCGGTTCAGCAAATCGCACTCTCTGGACTGGACTGGCTCCTTGCCGGGTCTGTTCTTTACATCCTCCTCGGGGGGATGAGCACACTGCCCATTGCCTCGTTTCTGGGCGTCTTTCTGCTTGGGCAGTTTTGCGGTTTGGTGAGCCAGGTCCCGGGCGGTCTGGGAGTTTTTGAGTCAGTCGTTGCGATTGAGCTCGCTCCTTACCTGCCCACTCCCACGGTTCTCGCGGCCCTGCTTGCCTACCGTTTCATCTATTACTTGCTGCCGTTGCTGATCGCGACCGTCCTCCTTGGGCTGCATGAGCTGATTGAAAAGCGTGTGGCTCTGGAACGGGGAGCCCATCTCCTGGGACGGCTGGCACCGCATGCGGCCCCCCGTTTCTTTTCTCTCATGGTCTTCCTCGCCGGCACCATCCTGCTCCTGTCCGGAGCCACGCCCGCAGTAGGTTGGCGCATGACGATCCTCAGGGGGCTCCTCCCACTTCCGGTTGTAGAAATGTCTCATCTCCTGGGAAGCCTCATCGGCGTCATCCTGCTCCTCGTGGCAAGAGGGCTCCAACTGAGGCTCGATGGTGCATTCCTCCTGACCACCATCCTTCTCGGAGCAGGCATGGTCGCGTCACTTCTGAAGGGGTTCGACTATGAGGAAGCGGCGGCACTGGGCGTCATATTGGCTGCGCTAATCCCATGTCGACGCTTCTTTTATCGCAAGGCATCGCTGCTCAATGAGCCGTTCACACCGGGATGGGTCACCAGCGTCGGCGTCGTCTTGATCACATCGGCGTGGATCAGCGTCTTCGCCCACAAACACCTCGAATATTCGATGGATCTTTGGTGGAGGTTCGCTTTTTCCGAGAGTGCCCCTCGCGCCCTCCGCGCCACGGTTGCCGCGGTGATCGTCTGTCTGGTCATCGCGCTGGGCAGGCTTCTAAGACCCATGGCCCCCCGCATCCTGTCGACCATGACGCGCGAGGAGATGAAGCACATCGAGGAGGCTGTTGCGCTCTCCCCGGTTACGTCCTCCCGCCTGGCCTTTCTCGGAGACAAACGGTTTCTCCTGAGCCAAACTCACCGAAGCTTCATCATGTACGGAATTGAGGGGCGAAGCTGGGTATCGATGGGCGACCCCGTCGGCGAGCGGTCCGAATGGCGAGAGCTCGCGTGGCAGTTTCGCGAGCTCTGTGACCGGTACGGCGGTTGGCCTGTTTTCTACGAAGTGGGAAAGGAGAGTCTTCCCCTGTATCTGGACCTGGGGCTGACACCCTACAAGATTGGTGAGGAAGGCATCGTGCCTTTGCAAGCCTTTTCCCTGGAAGGAAAATCCAGGAAGCCTTTCCGCAATCGATGCAATCGCATGGAGAAGGAAGGCTACGTCTTCGTTGTTGTGGAATCCTGGGAAGTGGCTTCCCTTCTGCCACAGCTCAAGGCAGTCTCCGATGCGTGGCTTCGAGAAAAGAATACTCGCGAGAAGCGCTTCTCCCTTGGCCGCTTTGACCCCGACTACCTCGAGCGCTTCCCGATGTGCGTCGTATCCAAAGACGGTAAGATCATGGCATTCTGCAATCTTTGGGAAGGAGGAGCCAAGGAGGAGCTGTCGGTCGACCTCATGCGGCATCTCCCGGAAGTCCCCCTCGAAACCATGGAGTTCCTGTTTGTCCGACTCATGCTCTGGGGAAAGGAGCAGGGTTACAAGACCTTCAACCTGGGGATGGCCCCTCTCTCCGGTCTCGACGGCCGGTCGCTGGCCCCCACCTGGAGCAAGCTGGGATCCCTGATCTATCAACATGGCGAACGATTTTACAACTTCAAGGGATTGCGTCAGTATAAAGAGAAGTTCGATCCGATTTGGGAGCCCAAGTACATTGTGTGCCCAAGTGGCATGCTTCTCCCTCGCATTCTCGCAAACATCGCCTCGCTGACCTCCGGTGGGATGAAAGGGATCATTGGAAAATGAGACGAATACTTTACTTCGTTGGCCTGTTGGTTCTTCTCCTAAGTCGGAATGTCCTCTGTGAGGAGATCCCTTCGTTCTCCATCCAGCCTTTCGGCACGGTAAGAGTCTATCGGACCGTCGAGGAGCCTTCCCGCGTCGTCATTTTCAGTGCGGGGGAGGCTGGCTGGAACCGGGAAGCGCGCCGTCTCGCCGAGCAATTCGGATCCATGGATTCCTTGGTGATCGGAGTCACCACCAAAGAGTATCTCGAGCCCATATTGGCCCAATCCGATTGCACCTACCCTGCCGCCGACTTCGAAAACCTCAGCCGTTTTGTTCAGCAAAAGCTCGGGCTGTCCCGCTATACACGGCCTATCCTGGCTGGATACGGATCTGGGGCGGCCCTGGTCTACGCTACGGTTGTCCAGGCCCCATCCCATGTTTTCGCGGGAGGCATCAGCATCGGATTTTGCCCTAGCGCCCCGCTCAGCAGGGCTGTCTGCAAGGGCTTGGGCGTGGGTTGGACCGAGAACGGCCGAAGTCTCCTTCCCACTGCAGATCTGCACACCCCATGGGTTGTATTGCCTGACCCCCGGGATGCCGGGTGTTTTGGGAGTACCAATGCGTTTTTGAAACAAGTCCCGAAGGTTACGGTTCTGCCTCCGAACGGTCAGGAATCGACGGGTGAGTGGCCAGAGAATGCTCTGCTTGCCCGCGCCCTTCAGATCCTTTCGGACAAGGAGGAGCCTTCAGCATCTTCAGATTCGCCGACCATCAAGGACCTTCCTTTGATCGAGGTTCGGGCGACGGGAAAACCAGACAAGGCCGGAGAGGACCTCATGGCCGTCATGATCTCGGGAGATGGAGGGTGGGCAGGCCTGGATCGCGAGTTGGGCGATGCCATTGCGAGCCACGGGATCCCCATGGTCGGCTTCAACAGCCTGAGATACTTCTGGGCTCCCCGAACAGCCGACGGGACTGCGAAGGACGTCGCCCGTGTCATCAGCCACTACCTCAAGACTTGGGAGAAGGACAGACTGATCCTCATCGGGTATTCGTTTGGGGCGGACGTCCTCCCGTTTATCGTGAACCGGCTTCCGGAAGCGATCAAAGCGAAGACCGAGCTGGTCGTTCTGATGGGGCCCAGCACGAGCGCACAGTTTGAATTCCATCTGAGCAACTGGTTCGAGGGGGCCTCAGACGGGGCTCTTCCAACTCTGCCGGAAGCGAGCAAGATGGAAGCGGGGCGCATCGCATGCCTTTACGGCAAAGAGGAGGCCGATAGCCTCTGCCCCTCCCTCGATGCGACCAATACCCATGTGATCGCGCTTCCGGGAGGCCATCATTTCGACGGAGACTACCCGGCCCTCGCAAGAAGGATCCTATCACTCGTCCCGCACCCACGGGTGGAGGTCAAATGAAGCCATGACCATTCTGGATCTCAGCTCACTGGTTCTGGTAGGCTCCTTTGCGGCAGGCTTGTTGGGAGCATTGACAGGCCTTGGTGGCGGCGTCGTCGTCGTACCGCTCCTCACGTTGGTCTTCGGAGTCGACATTCGCTATGCCATCGGCGCATCGCTGGTTTCCGTGATCGCGACCTCTTCCGGAGCGGCCGCGGCGTACGTCAAAGAAGGCTTTTCCAACATTCGCATCGGCATGTTCCTGGAAATGGCGACAACCCTCGGCGCTCTCTTTGGGGCCGCAATTGCGGGAATACTCCCCACCGGGGCTATCGCCGTCATTTTCGGCGCCGTGCTGCTGTACTCGGCGTACCTCTCCTCGCGACCGCACGACAGCCAGGCGGACGACGGCGCACCCGACCCCCTTGCCACGCGGCTCGAATTGGATGGCGCCTATCCCACGGCCAACGGCCTTAGAGCCTACCACGTTCACGCTGTCCCCACGGGCTTCTCCCTCATGCTGGCGGCAGGCACCCTATCGGGCCTGCTCGGGATCGGGTCCGGCGCAGTCAAGGTTCTGGCGATGGATCAGGCCATGCATATCCCGTTCAAGGTTTCCACGACAACCAGCAACTTCATGATCGGCGTGACCGCCGCAGCGAGCGCGGGAGTGTACCTCAGCCGCGGGTACGTTGATCCGGGCCTCGCCATGCCTGTCATGCTTGGCGTCCTGTCCGGGTCACTCCTTGGCAGCCGCATCTTGGTCACCGTCAGGGCCCGCCTGTTGCGGCAGATCTTCGCAGCCGTCATCTTTGTTCTGGGAATCGAAATGATCTACAACGGATTCACCGGGAGGCTTTAACATGGCTGACTCCAAGCAGGGCTGGTCCGATCAGCAAATTGACAACATCATCGGAAACCTCCTGAGAATGGGGGTGGTCCTCTCCGCCCTCGTAGTGCTGTTGGGTGGAACGTTCTATCTGATCCGCCATGGTCTCGACCTACCCAGCTACCGCGTCTTTCACGGGGAACCGACGGATCTGTGCAGTGTCCGAGGCATCATAAGGGAGGCTCTGGCCTTCAAGGCAGAGGGAGTGATCCAGTTGGGGCTGCTGATGCTCGTCGCGACTCCCATCCTGAGAGTTGCCTTCACCGTTCTCGCTTTTGCCTTGCAGCGCGATAAGACCTACGTCATCGTCACCCTTACCGTTTTGGGGATATTGATGTTCAGTCTCGCAGGGGGCGGACGATGAGCACGTTGAAGTCCGTCTGGGAATACAACAGGCAATCCCCGTGATCCTGGCAGACCGGATCGGCACGGTACACTTGATCGAAGGAGATCACTCAACGGTCTCCTCGATCGCCTGCCCTCGTGACGTGAACGAAATCCCCTGCTGGGTCGCGGTGCTGACCATCACCGTTTCAATGATCGGCTCGGTAACCTTCGTGCCGGCCTTCCACTTGACAATGAAGCTGGCTCCCGACCCGCCGCTCTTGTCCGACTCCTTGACCACAAAACGTGTGGAGCCTATGGGGGGTAGCTTGGCATCGCTGTCTTGATACCGCTTGATCAGTTTCCCGTCGGTATCAAAATAATCAACGGAAAGCAGCGTGATGGGAGATGCCGGATCGGTGTTCCGAATGCTGAGCGTAACCGTCAGGTAGAAGGGCTGCTCACGGTCCCCGTAATAGATATGGGAGTAAGCAGGCACATACACCGTCTGGCTTCTGACCCTCTTCACATCCGCTGACGCGGTCGTCATGCATCCAAGGACCACCGTCAGAAAAAGGACTGGCAGAGTCCAGGTTCGAGATCTACGTCTTCTGAGTGATGCCGTCATTTCATCCCCCTTTAGGGCGAGGTCGAATTGGACCACGGGGAGTCCGCATGGCTTCAGACCGGGGAGCAATGCTTCCAGGCCGACGCGAGCTACGCGGGCTGTCGCGGCGGGACCGCCCAGTTCTCAAATGCCGCAAACTGCTCCATTTTGCCGATTACACCAACCATGTCCCCGGAATCGAACCTGAAATCAGGCCCCGGATTGGCGTGGAACGTCCCCTGGCGCAAAATCCCGACGACCGATACGCCTGTCTGGCTCCGAACGCCAAGCTCGCCGAGGGTATGTCCCTTCAAGGGGCTCTCCTGGTTCAGCAGGACCCAATGCAATTCCAGCAAATCACTGGCTGTTTGGAGAAACAGGATGTTCTTTAGATCGGCATCCACTTGCCGGAGGGGAGCGTAGAGCTCACGCCTCACGGCATCGCTGTAGCGCACGATTTCAGACGTCGGAACGTGAAGATGGGCAAGTGCCTGCCGGGTGATTTCAAGCCCGGCCTCGAATTCCGGCAAAACCACCTCATTGGCTCCCAGGTCAACCAGCATCTGCATCTGTTCGACGCCGCCGGATCGAGCCACGATCTCGAGCGCTGGGTTAAGCCTCTTCGCTTTTTCGACGATCGAGCGGGCGACCACGATGGCCGGTGTGGTGATCAACAGGAGGCAGGCTTTGTGGATGGAAGCCGCTTCGAGGACGGCGGTCTGGGCCGCATCCCCAAAGACCACCGGAAAGCCAGATGCCTTGCTCTCCTCTACGACTCGGTAGTCCAGCTCGATCAGCACGAAGGCCAGGCTCATCCGCTGGAGCACTCGGGCAACGTGGTGCCCGATTCGTCCCGCTCCTGCAATCACCACGTGGTCTCGAAGCCCCGCTTCCGGGAGGTTGATGGTCTGGAGCGGCTCCGCCTTGAACCAGCGCTTCCGGAGGGAATAAATCGGCGCCGTCAGCCCCGAGATGAACGGCGTCAGGATCATGCTGACGAGAGTCACGCTCAGCACGAGCGAGTACATGTCGGCGGAGATGGATTTTGTGGCAAGCCCGATACGCGCCAGCACGAAGGAAAACTCCCCGATTTGGAAGAGTCCCAGACCGACGGCCAATGGGACTACGTTGCCATAGCCAAATGCCCAGGCGAGGAGCCCAAAGATCAATGCCTTACCCACAGCCACCAGCGCAACCAGAAGGAGGACCGTCTCCCAACGGGCGAGCAGGAAGGATGGGTCCAGCAGCATTCCAACGGACGTAAAAAAGAGGAGGCCGAAAATGTCTCGAACCGGGATGATGTCGCTCAACGCCTGATGACCGTAGTCCGACTCGCTCAGGACCATCCCCGCCACAAACGCCCCAAATGCAAAGGAGAGCCCGGACAAATAGGTTGCATAGCCCACTCCAAGGCCGATGGCGGTAATGGAAATCAGGAACAGCTCTCGGGAATTCCACCTGGCGACAAAGCGCATCAGGCTCGGAAGGAGCCGGTTTCCCAAAAAGTACATCACCAAGAGAAAGGCTGCAGCTTTAACGGCTGCCATACCGAGCATCGGCAGCCCCGCTTGTGGATCGTTCAACTGGGGCAGGATGATCATCATGGGCACCACGACAATATCCTGCACAATCAGCATGCCGATCATGACCCGGCTGGACAAGGTGCCCAACAAGCCTTGATTCATCAGCGTCTTCAGGATGACCATGGTGCTCGACAAGGAGATGAGAGCGCCCAGCCACACCGCTGGAACGCGCTCCCAACCCAGCCATTGTCCAATCCCGAAGCCAAGCACCATCGTCAGGACGATCTGGATGGGCGTGCCCACAACAGCGATGAGACGCACCGGCTGAAGCTTTTTGAGCGAAAACTCGAGTCCGAGGGCGAAGAGGAGCAATGCAACGCCGATCTCCGCCAGCAGCTCCACTTCATGCGTTTCGGACACGGTGACCCCTCCCGTGTGGGGGCCTACCACCACGCCCGCGAGGATGTAGCCCAAGATCAGCGGTTGTCTGAGCTTATGCGCAACAATCCCGCCCAATAACGCCGCCACCACGATGATGGCGATATCCCCTGCGATGCCCATGAATTCCTCTATAGCTGAGTTTCAACCGATGTTACCCGTAGAAGATAGCAGGTCGAAGCCGCATCATGCAACAGACGGGCCTCATTGAAGGTCAGGGAGAGTCCAGAATGATTGTCATCATCACCTGGGATCAGGGATTGGATACGACGTGCTGACGGATGCCGAGAAAGCGGAAGGCCCGGGGACACTTCTCATGGACCATGACTTTGGGCGATCAAGGGCAGAGCGCCAGGAAGCTGAGCCCCCGAGGGAATGGTCGCGTGCAGCAGGCGCGGAACAAAGCTCCGCACCTGCTGCCCCGGTTATCGACTCACTCGTAAGGTCAGGGTGCTCAACACGGAGTTCGCGAATTCCTGCGAGGTTGCGAGAGGAATGCTTGCGTTTCCCACAGGCCTGAAAAAGACCCCATGGAACGAAGAGTATCCCTGCCAATTCAACATCCAGCCGGCAGGGGGCGTGGTCTTGTAGCCGATGTAGTCAATCCTCGAGGTGACCGTCCCAAGGGGAGCGGTCCACGTCGACGGCGGGTTTTCTGGGTAGGACTTCGTCCCCATGTAGCTTGGAAGACCTTCGCTGATAGCCATGATGTTACCGGAAGCCGTACCTGACAGCTCGTTGAACGTGGGTGAGGGAGGCGATGAGCGAATGCATCGCAGTCCCACCTGCACACCCGCTTCAGCACAGCTCACTGCAGCTTCATGTCTCGCCAGAGCCTTTGTCATGCGAAGCTCTGCTCCGCTCTGAAGGATCAGGTATATGCCAAAAGAAGACAATAATCCGACAAGGGTGATTGCCAGCACCATCGCAAGGCCCTTTTCGGAAGCCAATGGGGCCGCGTACGGCGAACAGGTCCGGTGTTGTCTGCTCTTCATCAGGGCTGCCTCAGTCTATTTGTAAAGTGGTCCAGCATTTCGGGGCTGAAAGGTAGTCGTGTACGTCCGATAAACATAGCCACATTCGTTTGAGCCAGTAGCAGCCGCCGGTCGGTTCTCCACCGCGGGCCGGCAATACTGAGGGTCGTGAATCCGATCGGGCTGAAGCGCGGTCCCTTTGGTGACCACGCTCACCCGAATCAACCGGATCTGCTTCGAATCGAACGGACTGTAGGTGCACATGCCGGAGCCCGTGCCTGCTCCGTTGCAGCCCGCCGCACCATACCAGTCGTTGCCAACCATGTAGGCGACCTGCATGTCGACGACGTTTTCCGCGATGGCGGAGCGTCCGGTCAACGTTCGATCGCTCCTCCTCAGCACGTTCTCTTCGCTGCCGCTCGGATGACAATCGCTGTTGCTGCCATTGTCGGCACAGTAGAAAACAGCGGGAGCCAAAAAAGTGCCGCCGATCGGATTGCTGAGGCTAAGCTGGTTGCCGCTGACACCCGTGATTCTTGCGATCTTCTGCGAGGTATCGGTGGAATTGGAGATGACGTACTCCGAGATGTCGTCGCTGAAGTCAACCTGCCCATCGCCGTCGATATCGACGGTTTCAATGCGCGGCGAGGAGGTGTTGTTGCCCGAGGTGATGGGCTGGCCACCCGGGCAATCCTTGAGCAGCATGAGGCGCCGCTCCGCAGGCACGGCAAGGTTGATGATGCTTGCGTCGCTAATGTAGACCATGTCGCTTTCAGTCGAGCCGCCGTCTTTGAAGTAGAAGGCCATATCCGGTGCTACCGACCATCCCGCCTGCATCAAGTCCGACTTGAGAAGCTCGATCACTCTCTGGCCCGATTCCTGTGTCTGTTTGACACTCTTGCCCCGCTCGTAGTGAGAAAGCTGGCTGACAAAGATTCCGATGCTCAATGTTGCGATGATGGAGGTAACCCCGATGGCAACCAACAACTCCACCAACGTGAGTCCGTCGGATTTCCACCATCGACCACCTGTCCGACCAGAAACGTCGATTCCGGACATCAATTCAACTCCAGATTGGTCAGGGTTGTTGCAAGCTCTACTTTGCGTGATTGAGAGGACGAGCTGCCATCACCGAGCTTCACCTTCTCGGGCCACGAAAACCTGACAAAGACATCCTTCTTCCATGGAGTCACGTTCTTAATTTCCAGCTCCTGAGTGTAGATGGCCTTCACGGTGGCTGAGGCTCTGAAGGTGTTGCTGTTGATCGCCAGCTTGGAGAAGTCTGCGCTCGCAGTCGCCCGCATCTCCTCGATCAACTGGTTTCCAAGAAAGATCGCTTGCGCTTCGTGGTTTGTCTTCGAATCCACCTTGAGGGAGGAAAGGTGCAATGCCCAGAGAGCCACGAAGGCGAACGCCATGGCGCACAGCGAGACCAGGACTTCAATCAGGGTGAACCCCTTCGAGTCAGCTTGCTTCCTCAATGCGTATACTCCCCAATGAAGAGATCACGACGTCAACGTAGTAACCGTCTTCGTTTGCGAAATGAATCCGACCCGCGCCGAATCCGCCACTCGAGTTTCTCGGCATTCCCTTTCTGTCGAACCTCAACGAGAAATCGTTGGGCGTCGTTGTCAGTGCAATGCCCTTGTCCTCTTGATCAACGGTCACCTGGCGGACGATGTTTTCAGTGCTGTCCAGAATCGAGTCACCGTTCGTGTCGGTGAAAATGGTGTACTGATTCGCGGAAAACTGGAACGTCTGGCTCGTGTTCTGCTCGATGGCGTGCATGCGAGACTCACGCAATTGACCCGCAAAATCGTATGCCAGGGAGCGAACCCGTTCCTTTTTCTGCCAGCCGGAAAATCCCGAATAACCGAACCCTGTCAGTATGATGACCAAGGCAATGACGACAAGGATTTCCGTGAGGGTGAATCCTGCAGCGTTACGTAGTGGACCTGACGCCAGCCTTTTCATCAAGAAGCCTTTCCATTCGGTTCTCTATGGATTCTGATCTGGTAAGTTAGCGCAGTCTCCGCACCATGGATGTCGCGAGCAGACACGGCAACCGAGAAGACACCCTCGGTTTTCGCATCCATAGCCCAGCGGATGTTGCCGCCGTTGTCGATGGTCAGCCCGGGAGGGCCTTCCTTGATCGACAGATCAAAATTGTCACCTTCCGGGTCCGAGCTCTCCACCTTGGCCTGATAAGCTCCTTCACTGCCGATTGTCTGTCCGGCAAGTCTTATGGCAGGAGGAGCATTTCCCACCATGGTGTAGTTGGACACGCCGCCGGACGATTCACCGGTGCCATGCGAAGCCATCACCTCAACCTCGATCATGTCGCCTCGTTTGATTTCACCGGCAAAAACCTCCGAGGAGGATTCCTGGACCGTCTGACCATTCTTTTTCCAACGGTACAGAAGCTCCGAAGCGGACTGGGCCGACGCATCCAAAGTGACCGTTGCCTTGAGCTGGTCCCCTGTGACGGGAGAAGACGGCTCAATCGCCACAGCCTCAATGACCTTGGGCTTCTCGATCTGCTCCCCGGATGATGAAGTGGCTCCTCCGGCAACAGACTGATCGGCCTGCGAGGCTGTGGCCTTCGACGACGACCGCACCCGGGCAGACCCCTCCTCGGCCACAACATCTTTGCGAAGCGGCTCCTTGGATGAGAGCCCAGGGGACTCGTTCGACGAGCAGCTCGACAGAATCAGCCCCGCCCCCAATAAGCACAAAATAGTGTTTCGTGATCGATTCATGATTTGCATCCTAGGTTGGCCCCTGTCGTTACGGAATCCATTGAAACCAGTGCATATAAAAACAAGCAGCTACTGAAATAACCACTTAAATATAGAAAATCCAATCGCACTGTCGTTAATTACAACAGGCTTCCCTGTATCTGATGACAAGGAAATGACATCAGTTGCCGCGTTTGCATATAACTTCTTTTCCGCTAATATCCTAAACGCATTATTAGAAGCAAATTGCACTGATAATTTATATCCGCTAGCCGTTCTGTATGTTGTTGCCAAACATGATCCACAATCTCTAGTACATGTTGAATTCGCAAACGAAGCAAATGACGGAAGACATGCAATCGTTCCAGCATATCTAAAACTATTGTCTTCGTAAAACAACTCCTGCTCCATCTTGGCATTCATTAAAGCCATAACCGCTTCTGTTTGTTTTGCCCTGTTCATGTAATTTACATAGGAAGGAATCGCTACGGAGCTTAAGATGGCAAGTATCGCAACAACAATCATGAGCTCTACCAACGTGAAGCCGTTTTCAATGGAACAAATTGATGCTTCATTGTGATCTGTCTGTCTCATTTCTTTATCCTGAGTAGGTGTCTTCGGATGAAGAATTAGCCTGGAATTGCCTCCAGATAGACTCAAATCCGGCCAAGCGATTTGAATGGATGAGCTCACGGAGCCATCCATCATGGTGATAGACTTCCCACCGGCTCATTTCAATCCGCAGGGGATCAGGCAACTCTGCGTGGGATTCCACAGAGCCTATCGGACATCATGCTCGGTTTCTGAAGACGATTTTGGAGGGGAAGAGCAAGCGATCCGGCAGTCTGTGCAAGAGGCGGAATGACTCATATGGGCATCGCTATTTCTCTTAAGTAATCCGGGCAAGCTGCCGAGAAAGGTTGTGCTGTAGGAGTCCCCGTCACGGACGAGCAATAGATCGCTGTGAGTGGTCTTTTCCAGTGCCTGGACCTGCCCGAGCGTGCAGCGTTGAACAGCGCACGGATCAGGATGTGCTCAGAGGCCGAGCTTGGTCATGGGCATGGTTGTATGGCCAACACTAAGGAGCAAGGAATGAAAACAAACAGAGTGGCAGTACTCGTGTTCCTCATGAGCATCCTGGTCGCCGGAATCCCTTATGGCTATTCCGGGCAGATCGTTGAAGACAGGGAACTGAGCCACGTGCTCCAGCCCCGTGGTCTGGCTCCGCTGCATTTTATTCCGAACCAGGGGCAATTGGGCGAGCATATCAAGTATTATGCGAAGAACGCGAAGCAGGAGATCTATTTCACCGACGACGGTGTTTACCTGGCGATAGCCAAGGGCAAGCTTGGAGGCGATCCCCTCTTTGACCCCTTTAACCCCTCGCGCACCGAGTCCCATTCGATCGAGACACAGATCATTCGGCTCGCCCCGGTCAACATGCTCCCGCAAGCCGAGATAGCCCCGGAGGATCTGCGCCAGGCGAAAGTGAACTGGTACATGGGCAACGACCAGCAGCGTTGGAGAACCGGCATTCCAACGTACGGGGCGGTGAGCTACCACGGAGCTCAGGACGGATTGGACCTTAAGTTCTATGGTCAGGATCGCCAGCTCGAATACGATCTGATCGTGAAGCCGGGTCAGGACCCGTCTCAGATCAGGATGTCCTGCTCGGGCGTGGACTATTTTGAGCTCACCGAAGAGGGCGATCTGGTCATCAACCTCAAGGGAGGAGCAACCCTCGTTCAAAAGAAGCCAAAGGTCTACCAGGTCGTCAACGGAGACCGAGTGAGCGTCGACGGGGGGTTCCGGGTAGAGGGGCCCGAGGCGACACCGTCTCGCAATGGAATGCGGAATCTGGCTTCAGCACAACCCGACGAGATGGTTTATGGCTTCGATATCGGGAGCTACGATCGAAGCCTGCCCGTCGTCATAGACCCTGTCATCATGTATGCGGATTACTTGGAGCTGGGTGGAGCCGGGGAAGACTATGCCATGGCCATCGACGTCGACAGTGCGGGATGCGCCTACATGGCCGGGTATACCTGGTCGACCTCGCAGAGTCTCTCCGCCACGGGCGCCATCCGCCTTGGCACGTTGACAACGACCAACTACAATATTTTTGTTAAGAAGTTCGATGCATTGGGCGGAGATGCGCACACAACCTACATCGGTGGCAATAACAACAGTCGTGCCTATGCCATTGCAAGTGATGCTACAGGAAATGTTTACCTGACTGGTCAGACCAGTGCCACAAGTCCGTCTTTTCCGTTGAAAGATGCTCTCTATTCCACAAACCGCGGCAACGGGGATGCGTTCCTCACGAAGCTCTACGCGGATGGAACGCTGGCCTACTCAACCTTCCTGGGCGGCACCAAAGAGGACTTGGGCTACGGCATTGCCGTGGACAGCTCAGGGTCTGCCTACATCACAGGCTTTACCTATTCTTTGGATTTTCCACGGAGCGCCGGTGCGTTTTGCACAACGCATTCGTCCGGAGCGATGGACGCCTTCATCACGAAGATCAACACGGTGACCAAAACGCTGGCGTATTCAACGCTTCTGGGGCGCGAAAACAGCAATAGCGGAACGGCCATTGCGGTCGATTCTTCCGGTTCAGCCTACGTCACCGGCTGGACCTATTCCAGCGATTTCCCCGTGTCCACCACGCCATTCCAGTCCATTTATCGTGGGATGCAGGATGCCTTCGTCCTCAAGCTAAACGCAACCGGGTCCGCTCTGACGTATTCGACCTTCCTTGGAGGCACCGGAGCGGACGTCGGCATGGGGATTGCCGTAGATTCGAGCGGCAATGCTTATGTGACCGGCAAGACCGATTCAGCGGATTTCCCACTCGGCGGAGATCGCTCCCTGTTTGGCTCGACGAAGAGAGCCCTCACGGATGGCTTCGTCGCAAAGCTCAACTCCACCGGCTCTGCCCTTGCCTACTCGCTGTTTCTGGGTGGGAACGATGTGGACATCCCCCATGGGATACGCGTCAACGCTGCCGGTGAAGCTTTTGTCGTCGGAGAGACTGCATCCGGCAACTTCCCAATGCTCAACGCCTTCCAAGGCGAAAAGGACAGCTACAGGGCGGCATTCGTCACCAAGCTGAACGCCGCCGGAAGCAACGCCCTCTTTTCCAGTTACTACTTGGGGAACAGCGGGAATGACATAGGGACCGGCATTGCCCTCGACAAGTCGCCGACCGCCACGGGGGTCTATTTCACCGGGTATACCACCACTGCGGACCTTTACAGCAACGCGTTCGCCGTCAAGCTCGACGACGTCAACACCCCAAGCGTCACCATTGTCTCGCCCAACGGCGGGGAATCGATCCCCGCAGGGACAAACAAGACCATTCGATGGTCCTATATCGGCGCCCCTGACACGACCGTGACCATTGAGCTCCTTCGCGACGCGGAGGTTGTGGCTACCTTGGCGACGGCCTACACCATCGGCACGGGCGGAAACGGATATTTCGCTTGGACGGTCCCTTGTGACCAGGAGTCCGGAAGCAACTACAAGATCCAGGTCACCACGACCAACGGAACGTACTCTGACCAAAGCGACCAAGCCTTCACGATCTCCGAGGCGATTCCCAGCCCGGATTTCACTGCGAACGGGGTCGATGTGTCGCAGAGTCAAGTCGCCGTGGCCGCGGGCGATGAGATCCAGTTCCAGGATGCGTCTTCCTGTGGAGCCCCTGTCTACAGGGCGTGGGATTTCGGTGATGGAGAAACCAGCGACGCGAAGGACCCCAAACACACCTACAAAAAGGACGGTCAGTACGATGTCAGCCTGACACTGACCGGCCCCGGCTGGGAGCGGACGAAATACAGATGGGGCTACATTCAGGTGAATGTCCCGAATCCCATCTTCTCGGCAAGCGACGATCCCGCGGGTGTCAACAAGGAAGTCACTTTTACGAACACGTCCACGGGGACGGTCACCTCCTGGCTCTGGGATTTCGGCGACAGCACGACAAGCACCGAAAAGAATCCCAAGCACACATTCACCAACGCGGGTACCTATACGGTACGCCTAACGGCGACAGGGCCTTCAGGGTCCAGATTCAAAGAAATCAGCCTGCAAGTGGTCGATCCTCCCGTCGCCGATTTCTCCGCATCTCCAGCGCCGGCGGCAGTCGGAGACGACATCCAGTTCACGGATGCATCCACTGGATACATCTCATCTCGGTCCTGGAGCTTCGGCGACAGCGCGACAAGCACCGACACGAGCCCGAAGCACACGTATACCACGTATCCCTCCGGTGGGAACTATGACGTGACCCTCACGGTAACCAACCCCGCCGGAAGTCATTCCGTGACCAAAACCGTCGATGTGGGACTCCCGAATCCCGATTTCACGACAACCCCCGCTTCCCCGGTTGGAGTGCACAAGCCGGTCACGTTCACAGGAACCGCGACAGGGAGAGACCTCTCGACCTGGAAGTGGGAATTCGGCGACGGCGATTTCGTCGAATACCTTAATTCAGATGCTAACCATGCGACTCCTCCCCCACACACCTACACGACCACGGGGGACAAGAACGTGACCCTTACGGTGACAGGTGCTTCTGGATCCCGAAGCAAGACCAAAACCATCAAGGTCGCGGGACCTCCCGTTGCAGAGTTTTCCGCAGCTCCAACTGTTGTTGCCACGGGCGATCAGGTTCAGTTCACCGATGCGTCGCAGGACGTCGTCACGTCGTGGGAGTGGCAATTCGGTGACGGCGGCACGAGCACCGAGCAGAATCCAAAGCATGCCTACGCCACCAATGGGACTTATACCGTGACTCTCACGGTTCATGGTCCTGGAGGAGACGATACCATCATCAAAGACCACTACATCGATGTCAGCGTCCCAAATCCAGACTTCGTGGCAACGCCGACCACGGTCGTTGTGGATCACGAGGTTAGCTTCACCGACCAGTCCACCGGGAACATCGAAACCCGGTCCTGGCAGTTCGGTGACGGGGGAACGAGCAGTGCACAAAATCCCGTTCACGTCTACACAACACCCGGAACGTACAGCGTGAGCTTGGAAGCCTCGGGGCCTACCGGATCGAGGTCGATCACCAAAACCGCGTACATCAAGGTCGTTGAGGTCCCTGTCGCGGCATTCACGGCAGCACCCAACCCAGTCGCCATGGGAGCCGCGGTACAATTCACCGATGCCTCTACGGGGGAAATCACGTCCTGGTTGTGGAACTTTGGTGACGGGCGCACCAGCACCGAGCAGAATCCGCAGCATGCCTTCTCTGCTGTTGGAAACTACACCGTGACGCTCACGGTCACCGGGCCCGGCGGAGCACACAGCACTACCCAAGACATCACCGTAACGCTTCCAACCATCACGGTCATAAGCCCTAATGGAGGGGAAGCCTTCCATGCGGGGGATAATGTGACCATCCAATGGAATTACGCGGGCAGTGTCGGCACGAAGGTGAAGATCGAGCTGTTCAAGGCCGGCGTGCGGGTGGCGACGGTCACACTCGGCACCCCCGTCGGATCGGATGGGACCGGCTCCTACAATTACGTGATTCCGGTCCAGAGGACACCCGGAACGGACTATCAAATCAAGGTCACGAGCACAACCGTCGCGACCTACCAGGATGCGAGCGACAGCAACTTCACCATAACCGGGCCGCCTCCGGTGGCTGCTTTCAGAGGGCTGCCTTTGTCCGGCAATCCCCCGCTCAGCGTGAAGTTCTCCAATACGACGACGGGGACCGTCAATACCTGGGAGTGGGATTTTGGTGGCGGAGCAACAAGTCCGAGCAAGACGCCGACTTACGCCTTTGGGCCCGGCGTTCACACCGTCAAGCTGACCGCAACAGGTCCTGGGGGCAGTGACGTCGAGGAGAAGACCGACTACATCAAGGTTAACCCCGCAGCCGATTTTACTGCGGACATCAAGGAAGGTTACGAAGCCTTGACGGTCCACTTCACGGATAACTCTAATGGGGGCAACCGGGAGATCACTTCCTGGCTCTGGAATTTCGGTGACGGGGGAACCAGCACCGAGCAGAACCCGACGCACGTCTATACGACACCGGGCAAATACAACGTGACCCTCAAGGTGACGAACGAAATCGGATCAGGCCAGACCGTGAAGAGCGCCTTCATCACTGTGCTTCTCGCCAATTTCACGGCCACACCAACCAACGGCAGCGCACCGTTGAATGTCTCCTTCATGGACAAATCCGACGGCAGCCCGAATGAATGGACGTGGGACTTCGGGGATGAAAGCGAGCCGAGTCATCTTCAGAACCCGACGCACACCTACGAAACCCCAGGCGTCTACACGGTGACCCTGACCGTTAAGGGCCCCAAGGGCACGGGGACGGAAACCAAAACCAACTACATTACACTCAAGCCCGATGCTAATTTCTCCGCGAGCTCCACAACCGGTTATGCGCCCTTCAGCGTGAGCTTCTCCGACACCTCCATCGGTGAGATCACGTCGTGGGCGTGGACTTTCGGAGACGGCGGATCGAGCACCGACAAGAATCCCACGCACACGTATACGGCTCCTGGCACGTACACCGTCACGCTATCCGTGTACGGACCGGGCGGATCAGATGTGGAAACGAAAACGAACCATATCACGATTTACAAAACGGATTTCAGCGCCACACCCGTGACGGGGATAGGAACGTTGACCACGGCGTTCACGGACTTGTCCACGGGGAGCCCGACCGCCTGGGAGTGGGATTTCGGAGACGGCACGCCGACAGTCACTGAGAAAAACCCAACCCATCCTTACGCGACCAACGGAGTCTACACGGTCACATTGAAAGTCTGGAATTCCAACGGAACGGGTCAGGTCACCAAGACCAACTACATCTCCGTCGCTCCCGACGCCAATTTCAACGCTAGCGCCACCGTCGGCAGGACACCTTTGACCGTAAACTTCACCGATGCCTCCGTCGGCACCGTCACGTCGTATGCCTGGAATTTTGGAGACGGCAGCACAAGCACCGATCAGAATCCCTCTCACGTTTACACGACCGCGGGCACGTACACCGTCACCTTAACGGCGTCAGGGCCGGGCGGATCGAATGTCGAGACGAAAACGAGCTACATCACGGTCTACAAGACCGATTTCAGTGCGACGCCGCTGACCGGTACGGGGACGTTGACCACAACGTTTACCGACTTGTCCACCGGCAGCCCGACCTCTTGGGATTGGGATTTCGGAGACGGAACGACGCTATCCGGTGTCAAGAACCCCACACACACCTACAGCAGCGGCGGGCCTTACACGGTAACCCTGACCGTTGGGGGACCCTACGGGGCCGGCGTGAAGGTCAAGAGCAACTACATCACGGTCTACTACACGGTTCCAGTGGCCAATTTCACGGCCAGCACGACAAGCGGCCCATCGCTTCTCGATGTGTCCTTCACCAACTCCTCGACGGGTATCATTGATACATGGCTCTGGGACTTCGGTGACGGAGCCACCAGCACAGATCAAAATCCCACTCACCAGTACTCTACCCCAGGGGTCTACACCGTCAAACTGACCGCGACGGGACCTGGCGGAACCAATACCAAGACCAGGAGCAGCTACATCACCGTGACGACCCCGATGGCCAACTTCGCAGCGTCCACCGCCACAAGCGGACCCTCGGTTCTGGAGGTCAATTTCAACGATTCCTCCACAGGCACGATCAGCACAAGAACATGGAATTTCGGTGACGGGACAACGCTTGAAACCTCAGATCTGAGCGTTTCACACTCCTACTCGACCCCTGGAACCTATACGGTGGGACTGACCGTATCAGGGCCGGGCGGCAGCAACACCATGACCAGGACCGGCTATGTGGTCGTGACCGCTCCGGTGGCCAATTTCGCCGCAGCCGCAACCAGCGGGACCGCCCCGATGACGGTTAATTTCACCGATTCGTCCACAGGCACCATCGAAACAAGAACCTGGAGCTTCGGCGATGGGGCAACACTCGACACAACGGACTTGAACGTTCAGCATACGTACGTGAACCCGGGAACGTACACCGTCACGCTCACGGTTTCGGGACCGGGCGGCACCAACACCAAAACGAGGTCGTCGTACATCGTCGTCTCTTCGCCGATCACGGTCACTTACCCTAACACAGCCGTGACGTGGACTCGTCCTTGCACGAAGACCATCACATGGACCTACAGCGGAGACCCCGCGGTGGTCGGACCCAACGTGACGGTTGAGATCCTGAAAAGCGGGGTACCAATCGCTGCGGACACGAAGATCGTACCCATCACCGACGGCTCCTGCTCCATAAACATCACCTCGACCCACGCAACGGGTACCAGCAAGTTCAAGGTCCGGGTGACGAGCACGTCGAACGCCAACTACACGGATCAGAGCAACTCTTACTTCACAATCAACTGACCCAGTCGCAGTTCCTCTAACAAAAAGAACCCCGTGGGGGGCGAGCCGGCATTCTAAACGCGACTCGCCCCCCACGGGGTTTTTCATTTCCATCCAGCCGCGCCGCACGAAGCAGCTCGTCCACAAGAGCAGGATTTGGGACGTTCACGAGTAACTTCTCGATAGGTGTAGGTCGGGATTCTATCCCGACAGGCTACGGGTCAAGGATATCGGGTTGAAAACCCGACCTACAGCTACGCGACGAGACACACGCTTGCCCACGGTTCTTGAGAAGTTACGTTTCCGATAACCCCTTGCCGCTTCCCGCCGGGAACACCAAGCGAAACGTCGTTCCTTGGGCAGGCTGTGTTTCCACCTCAATGAAAGCCCCGTGCTGTTCCATGATCTGGCGGGATATACTCAGCCCCAATCCCGTACCTTCAGGCTTCCTCGTGAAGAAGGGATCGAAGACGCGCTCCTTGTCTTCGGCAAGGATCCCCGCCCCGGTATCGCTCACTTGGAGAACCGAGGATGGAGGGTCTTCCTGCCGGTACGTCGAGACTGTCATCTTCCCCCCATCCGGCATGGCTTCGATGGCGTTGATCAGGAGATTCATCACGACCTGACTGATCTGATTGAAGTCCATGATCATCGGGGGAAGCGACTCATCCAGCTGGACGGAAACCTCCACCGCCGCCTTGCGCAGGGAAACCCTTGCAAGGTCCAAACAGTACTTGACGACATCGTTCAACGAGTTCGGGCAGAATTGAGGCTCTCGCGGCTTCGCAAAGTGAAGCACCTGCTGGACGATGCGATCGATCTTTTTGACCTCGTACAGCATGTCCTCAAACATCTGTCGTTGTGCTGCATCCAATCCCAATTCCCTCTGAAGCATCTGGGCATTGAAATTGATGGTCGCCAGTGGATTTCGGATCTCGTGGGCGATTCCGGCGGCGAGCGTCCCCAATGCCTTCAGCCTTTCCGTCTGCTGGAGGCGCTGTTCCAGTCGTTTCGCTTCGGTTGCGTCCTTCTCGTAATAGACGACCCGCTCGAGGACTCCCGTCAGGCTCAGCACAGGGAAAGCATAGAAATGGTAGAAGCCTCCCCATCTGAAATGAGGGCCCTCGTCGTGAACCGGGCGGGCCAGCGTCATGCAGCGGTTGATCGGGCATTCGGGAGGGGGCTCCTCCTGATCATACAGAACAGTCGAATACCTCCGGCCAAGGATCTTTGCGGCGCTTCCGTACACCTCCTCGCACGTTCGGTTAACACGGTGAATTCTGTGGCGTGAATCAATGACAAAAATGCTGTGCTGGATGGCGTCAAAGCTGATTTCGAGCTCGCTCTTAGCCCGCTCCACCGTGTCGAAAAGCTGGGCATTTTCGATGGCTACGCCAATCTGATGGCCAATTGTGGTCAAGAACGCATTACGGTCCGGTCGCAGCTGAACCGGCCCGTTGTTCGTCACGTACAGAAACCCCAGAACACGCTTTTGCGTCATGAGCGGGATGCCGATGATCTCCCGGGTTCCTTCCTTTTCGAGACGCTCCCGCAATCGTTGAAAAGCAATGTCCTCCGGCGCCAGCCACCGAACCTCCCTGTCCGCAAGCGTCTTTTCCATGGTTTTCCACTGTACCGAAAAAGACTGAATCAGGTGGATCAGTGTCGAAGAGAACCCGTGGTGAGCCGCCAGCTCCAGGACGCAATCGTCGTCTAAGGGCGACCGTACCAAATAGATCGCGCCCATCTTAAAACGAAGTGTTTGCAGGATTGCCATCAGAGCTTGCTGGAGGACGTCTTTCAGATGGGGGGAGCAATGGAGCGCGGAGGTGATGTCGAAGAGAATCTGCAGCTCATGATGCTGGGATTCGACCTTTTCCCGCAGCGAGGCCGAGTCAAGACTTCCGTTCAAGTGAGTATTCATGGCTGCATGCCGGCGCTGGAGCCCGTGTCAAGAAACCCTGCGCAGCTCACCCCCCTTAGGAGGCCCTTCATTTCCGGATGCCCGCGTGAATCGCTTCCCATTGGCGGCATGTCAGGGTCGCAATCCGAATGGAGGCAGCATCGAGCATCTTGCCATCCAAGGCCACCGAGCCACGGCCGACCTTCTGCGCTTCCCGGTAGGCGGCGAGAATTCGTTGGGATCGCTCGAAATCCTCGGCTGACGGGGAATAGACTTCGTTAATGCGCCCCAGCTGATCAGGATGGATAGCCCACTTGCCGTCATAGCCCAGCGCGGCGCTCTTGGAGCAGGAAAGCCTCAAGCCATCCAAATCCCTAAAATCACCAAAGGGTGCATCGATGGCCGCAAGCCCTGCCGACTTCGCGGCCATTGCCATTCGACTCAACGGGAAATGGAAACGGTCTCCCGGATAGTCCGGCTCAGCATCCCCATGGCCGCTGACGCCTTTGCTCTTCATGCTCAGGGAAGCCGTATAGTCGGCCACTCCAAAGACCAGAGCTTCGAGCCTGGGCGAGCTGAAGGCAATCTCTCCGACCCTGAGCATACCCAACGCGGTCTCGATGCCGGCTTCAAGGCCGATCCGATGCGGATACCCCATTCTAGCCTCAATCTGAGAGAGGAAGATGTCGAGCGCGCGAATTTCGGTCGCATCGTTGACCTTGGGGATGACGAGGACATCGACATACTGCCCCGCCCCTTCCACCACATCGATCAAGTCCCGGTACGCAAAGGGGGTATCCATGCCGTTGATCCGGACCGCCCGCACCTTGCCCTGCCAATCGCTATTCCCCAAAACCGTGATAGCGGCCTCGCGGGCAACGTCCTTCTCGGACACAGGAACGCTGTCTTCGAGGTCGAGCATGATGACATCAGCCGGGAGCCCAACCGCCTTACGAAGCATCTTTTCGCGATTGGCCGGAACGGACAGGATCGTACGTCTGAGACGGAAAGGGCGCTCCATGGCGATGTCCTGACTGGCGCAGCGATTTTCCACGCAAAATGGGAGCGGCTCCCCGCCGACCGCTTCACGGGGCGGGAAGCCGTGCCCTCACGAAAGGGCGCCGATTAGCCTTTGCCCTTCTTTGCGCGCTTCTCCTTGATGGCCGCCTGTGCCGCAGCCAATCGTGCGATGGGCACGCGATACGGGGAACAGCTCACGTAGTTGAGGCCGATCTCATGGCAGAACTCAACCGAGCTTGGCTCGCCTCCGTGCTCCCCACAAATCCCAATCTTGAGATCCGGCCGCGTTGAGCGTCCCTTCTCCACGGCAATCTTCATGAGGGCTCCAACCCCCACTCGATCCAGCCGTTCGAACGGGTCATACTCCCAAATCTTGGCATCGAGATAGTGCCACAGGAACTTGCCGGCGTCATCACGGCTGATTCCGTAGACGGTCTGCGTCAGGTCATTGGTGCCGAAGGAGAAGAACTGCGCTTCCTTGGCAACCTGGTCAGCCGTCAGCGCCCCGCGGGGCACCTCGATCATCGTTCCAACAGTGTAGTCGACCGTCACGCCTTGTTCTTTCATGACCGCCAGGGCTTCGTCCACCACGACTTGCTTCTGATTCTTGAGCTCGTCGACGTGTCCCACCAAGGGAATCATGATTTCCGGATGCACATCGATGCCTTCCTTCTTGACCTCGCACGCGGCCTCCAGGATGGCGCGTGCCTGCATGGCGGTGATTTCCGGGTAGGCAACCCCCAGACGGCACCCACGGTGACCCAGCATCGGGTTGAGCTCGTGAAGACTCTCGATCTTGGCTCGGATTGTGTCGACCGAGACATTCATGTCTTCGGCCACCTTGCGGATGTCCTTGTCTTCAACCGGCAGGAATTCGTGTAACGGCGGATCCAACGTACGAATGGTAACCGGCTTGCCCTCCATGACACGGAACAGACCCTTAAAATCCTCGCGCTGCATGGGCAGAAGCTTCGCCAGCGCCCGCTTGCGCCCTTCGACGTCCTTGGCAAGGATCATCTCGCGCACCGCATCGATGCGATTGCCCTCGAAGAACATGTGCTCCGTTCTCGTGAGACCGATCCCTTCCGCACCGAATGCCAATGCTTCCGCCGCCTGGTTGGGCTGATCGGCGTTGGTCCAGACCCCCAACTTCCTGAATTCATCCGCCCAGCGCATCAGCGCGGAGTAATCCTGAAAAATTTCGGAGTTTTCAGGAGCTTCACTCTTTTCGATGAGGACCCTCAAGATCTGGCTCGGTCTTGTGGGAATCTGGCCAAGGTAGACCTCACCCGTGCTGCCCGCCAGGGACAGCCAGTCTCCTTCTCGAATGACCTTATCTCCAACCGTCATGCAGCGTTTCTGATAGTCGATCTCGAGGGCGTTACACCCGACGACGCAGACCTTCCCCATCTGGCGTCCCACAAGCGCCGCATGAGACGTCATGCCGCCTCGGGCGGTCAAAATGCCCTCCGAAGCGTGCATGCCCCGAATGTCTTCCGGAGAAGTCTCGATTCGAACCAAGATGACGCGCTCGCCGCGTTTGGCCCACTCCTCGGCGTCCGGGGCGTTGAAGACCACCCGGCCTGTCGCGGCGCCTGGCCCCGCATTGAGTCCTTTGGCGAGAAACGCATTGTTCTTAATGGCTTCCGCCTTCGCTGCCGGATCAAAGGTCGGCCGCAGCAACTGATTCAACTGCTCGGGCTCGACCCGCATGAGCGCTTCCTCGTTGGTGAGAATACCCTCTCGGACCATATCCACGGCAATTTTGAATGAGGCAAACCCGGTGCGCTTTCCGTTTCGAGTCTGCAGCATCCAAAGCTTGCCCTGCTGGATGGTAAACTCGATGTCTTGCATGTCGCGGTAATGTCTGTCCAGCTTCACCCGGATTTCCTCGAGCTGCCGGTAGATGTCCGGCATGGTCTCTTCGAGAGAAAGGGTATTCGGATCCGACTTCTGTCGCTTGTTGATCGGGAGCGGCGTTCGGATGCCGGCCACAACGTCCTCGCCTTGCGCATTCATTAGGTACTCGCCGAAAAAGACGTTCTCCCCCGTCGCCGGATTCCGTGTGAAGGCAACGCCCGTCCCACAGTCATCGCCCATGTTTCCGAAGACCATCGTCTGGACGTTCACGGCCGTGCCCATATCCGCCGGAATGTTGTTCAGCTCCCTGTAGGCAATGGCCCGGGGATTGTTCCAGGACCCGAAGACGGCACCAATGGCCCCCCAGAGCTGCTCCACCGGGTCTTGAGGAAAGGTCACGTTGAGCTTTCTCTGGATCAGGCTCTTGTACTGCTCAACCAAGTCCTTCAAATCCGAAGCGGGCAGCTGATTGTCAAACTCCACGCCCCGCTTGTGCCTCATCTGCTCGATGAGATCATCAAAGGGGTCCACATCGTCCTTGGATTCTGGCTTGAGTCCTAAGACGACGTCCCCGTACATGGCCACGAAACGGCGATAACAATCGTATGCGAAGCGCTCGTCCCTGGTCTGTTCAATCAAGCCTTGAACGGTGACGTCGTTGAGCCCGAGATTCAACACCGTGTCCATCATCCCCGGCATGCTGCTGGCCGCGCCGGATCGAACCGAAACAAGGAGAGGATTTTTCGGATCTCCGAATTTCCGGCCCATGAGCCCCTCGAGGCGATGGAGCGCGTCTTCGACTTCCTTTCTCAGCTCTGCAGGATATTGGCGGTTGTTCTGATAATAATACGTGCAGACATCGGTACTGATCGTAAATCCTGGCGGAACGGGAATCCCCAGATTAGTCATTTCGGCAATATTGGCGCCCTTGCCTCCGAGGAGAAACTTCATCTCCGCGGTGCCGTCAGCCTTGCCCCCTCCAAAGAAATACACGTATTTTACCGCCATGACTGCTTACTCCCCTCTTTTGGTGAATGATATTCGGAATCTCAGCGGCCTATTTCGGTCGCTCGTATAGACGATTATTCTAGAAGAAATCGAGACGGGACGCAAGGTTGCGCTGATACAGGAAACAGCTTGATTTGACAAACCCAAAACCGCATGGGGTGTCTATCTCCGGGCGCGCACACCCTGCGTCGGGCCATCCAAATTCATCGGTGTTATAAAAAAAGACGTCGCCAGTCCGATGCACACTCGGACTGGCGACGCACTCCGTAACAAAACAGGTCTTTCAGATGGTCCGTCGAATCCAGGGGCCGACGGACCAATCGGCTGACCTTAAAGCTCGAGCCAGGAATCGGAATAGAGGTTCACGCCCAGAATAACCTTGGCGGTCTTCACATAATCCGCTTCTTCCTTGGAAAGCTTGCTCATGTCGATGGGCTCCCCGTCTTCCACCTTGTGCACGAGCGCTTCGATGCCCGGATGCTGGCCCCGCATGATTTCATGGAGCCTGGTGTCGAACGTGTCGACGATGGCGGAAGCCAGACCATGGCGCTTCCAGATGATGGCCATCACCTGGTTCAGAATCGGACGCAGGTGATCGGGGGGGCCGTTGGAGACATTGGAGAGCCCGATGGTGCTCTGGCAGCCGGGGGCGATGTCTGGAAACATCTTCATGAATTCGAGAACACTCATGATCTGACCCTGCTGCACGTTCACCGGGGTCTGAATCGGATCCACGAAGATCCGCTCGGGAGAGATCTGGAACTCCTCCATGGCCTTGAACACGATCTCCGAGCACAGGGCACCACGCTCATTTTCGTCGCGCGGCATCCCTTCCGGCCCCCAAAGCAGGGCCACGAAATCGGCATCGTATTGCTTGGCCAAAGGGAGAAGAGCGGCCATCCGCTCCGGCCGTACCATGATGGAGTTGATCAGCGGACGGCATTTGGTGTGCTTTTTCAGGCCGGCTTCGATGGCCTTGATGTTGGAGGTGTCCAGAGCCAAGGGGGTGTCGACCACTTCATGGATCACCGGCACGAGCCAGTTCATCAGCTCTTCGCCCATCTTGCCGGCGGGGCCGATGTTCAGATCGATCCAGTCCATCCCTGCGGCCGCCTGCTGGAGCGCGAGCTCCTGCAAGGGCTTGGCGTCTCTTTCCTTAAGAGCCTTCCCGTATTTGACACTCATGATATTCAGGTTTTCACCGATGCATTTCATTCTTCCTCCTCCTGGAAAATCACATGCAGTGGGACCACTGCGTGAATCGGGGCCAAAGCGCGATCGCTGCGAAAGCGGCGCAGCCCCCTCCTCCAGCGACAGTGTATGGGAGCGGTATGCGGGAGGGACGCCGAGCGATCGTGCCTGTCCGGGACACAATCGTTACCGGCGAGGTGGGATGCCTCGCCGGTGGGATACAGAATCGGCCCGGGCCGCACCCAAATGCATCTTCAGGGCTCAGGTGCAGCCAGCGGCGCTTATTCGGGCTTCCAGCTCTTGAGGAACTTGGGAATCTGGCTGGCTTCTCTGGGGCCCACGACCACCTTGTAGCCGCCGAGCTCCTCTTCCAGCTCCCCGCTGATGCCGGCGGCATAACCGGGGATCACGAGGCTCTTGTGCTTGACCTTGTCCTTGATGCCGCACTTGTTGAAGAAGGTCCCCACACTCTCCCCGGAGAACTTTCCGGCCGCCCAGGCCGTCATGACCGACAACCCTTCCGTATCCTGCACCAGGAGCCAGGCCGGAACACGGCTGGATTCGATTTCACCGGAAACGATGAAGTAGGTCAGGGAGAAGTTGCAAGTCACAAGCACCGGAGAATTCTCGTCCGGATTGTTGATCGGGTAGATCCCCTGCTCCGAAGTCATGGGGCGCTGCGGGTCGGTGTAGATGTTCAGGCGCTCCAGGAACAGCGGGAAGAGGCTGTCAGCCTGGAAATCGCTCATCACGATCAGCGCACCGTACTTGGCCACGAAGGTAGCGGCAACCACACTCTCTTCCATCAGGTTGGCACCCATCTCATTGGCCATGATGAGGGTCGGGAACCCGAGCGGGCGGAAGCGATCCTTCAGGGCGGCTCTACGGATGATGATCTGCTCTTCGAAGGCCTTCTTGAGATCACGCGTCCCCGTATCGATCACCAGATCCTTGACCCCCATGCCGGTGAGCTTCTCGGTCAGGGCAATCACGCCCTCAAGCGAACCGTCGCCCTTCACGGCGAGAGGACATGCCGCTTCCTTGGCGAGCTCGCCGAGTGCATCCGCGTTGGCGGCCGTGGCGGCATAGATGAGGGGCTTCTGATCTTTGACTTGGGCCAGAGCAGCCTTCAGGGAGTCAACGCTGTCGGACATGAGGATCAGGCTCGCACCCGTGGCATCCACAACCTTCTTGGCCAGTGCCGCGAATTTGGCGGCATCGCCCGTTGCATCTTTAACGGCGAACAGTTCGGCGCGAAGCTTCAATCCAACACGGTCGTATTGAGCACTTTTCATGCGCTCGAACTTGCCGCTGACTGACGCGTCGTCCTCATCGGTGCTCACGACGGCGGCGAGACCCGGAGGATTCACGAAGGTCTTTTCATGGCGGAACATAACGGTCTCGCCACCAACCTTCACGGCGTACTCACCCACTCCAACCGTGAGTGGCCGAATCGGGGGAGCGGATTCGGCGGCCAGTTTCTCTTTGGCCTCTTCGGAAACATACGGGCAGGCACCGAGCTCGGCTTTGCCCGCAGCCAGGTTCATGGCAAAGGCCAGACAGGTGGGGACACCACATTCCCCACAGTTGGTTTTGGGAAGTAGTTTAAAGATCTGAATACCGGTCAAACCCATCTGTTTCTCTCCTCATCGTAAGGCGCGTTCACTGCAAATAGAGCGCCTCCGGGGGACGAGCCCCCGGAGAGCGAAAAAAAATCAGCCGAGAATGGAATCCATCGTCAGCGCGGGATGGCCCACTTGCTCCAGGAAAGCGTACACTTCGTCTTCGGTCACGCCGTTCTCTTCGGTGGCGATCATGTCGATGAAATTCGGGATCCCGATCTCCTCACCGCGTTTGAGAAGCCGCTCGCGAAGCTCCTCTTTCAGGATCTTGGGCATCCAGACGAGACGCTTGAGACCGCCGTCCCCCGCGATGTACTTGCGCTGGGTAATATTGTACTTGCTGTGGCCCACGAAGCCCGGCGTCACATTCCCGCCGCCGCACGTGCCGGCGAGGGTCGTGAACTTCATGCCGCTGGGAGTCATGCCCGTGTAATCGCGGTTGACCGTCATGATGCCGTTACACGTGGGAAGAACAGCCGCGATGCACTCGCAGCAGCCACAGGTTGTCATGGGATCGTACACAAGGCTGTAGAAATTGTAGCTTGAGATCGACTGACGCGATGCCTTGTAAACGAAATCATTGACACCCTTCCAGTTTCCGTACTTTGCATCGAGGGTTTCCCCCTTTTCGATGGGCTGATTCGGGCCGGTGGGATTGATTTCGAAAGAGGCCTTGCAGTCGAGCCAGTTGTAGGCGCCGCAAAGACCGGTCCGCTCCGGGCTGATCACGCAAACGTGGGTCGGAGCAAAGGACTGGCAAAGCGTACAGGAGTAATAGGTTTCCGTGGTTTCGTCGGTCATGTTCTCAACACGCTCATCGCGCGTCTTGTAGGCCGCCTGGGCCACGGGAAGCAGCTCTTTCGCCTTGGCTTCGTCGGTGTAAAGCTTAACCTGGCATTTGTCGAAAATGGCTCCGAAATCCTGATGGAACTTGGCATGGAGGATCTTGCCGATGTGCTCCAGCGTGAAGCCCTTTTCGATGGCTGCCTTGCCCAGACGATACCAGGCGATGTCACGCTGCCCGATATGCATGATGCCCTGAGCATAGTTCACCAGGTGGTGGATCTGGCGCTCGAGGATGGGCTCGTAGTCGGCCTGCATCTTGCGGCCTGCCACCTCGACCAGCACGCCCAAAGGCAAGCGGCTGCCCACCTGGACGTCCTTGATGTCGGGGCCAAACACTTCGACTTTGCCATCCTCGACATCCGCCATGTCGGCGATCCTCACCAGCTCGAAGCAAACGGTCTTCCCACCGCCGCACTCGAGGTAGACGTCGTCCTTGCGAACGCGCTCACCCTCGAACGCAGGACCGTAAGACACGGGGATGGGAATTTCCGTCACCGTAACCTTCAGACCGCGCACTTCGATGGACTTGGCGGTCATCTGATCGTGGGGCACGTTCGCCACCACGTGCTCGTACGTACACACGCCGGTGGGAAGGATTTCCGGAATGTCGGTGTCGGCGAGGGTCGGGAAGCCCCAGTTCACGGCGCCGGCTGCGTTGGCAGCCCATTCCGCGTTGACTTCACCCAGGGCGTTCACGAACGCGAACACGCGGTCTTTGTTGTATTTCAAGATGGATCTGTAATCACCCGGCTGCACACCACCGAAAGCCATGGCGGCGCGGTTGGCGAAGCCGAGAGCGAAAACGGCGCCGGAAATGTCCGGGCTGAACGGAACAATACGGGTACCCCAACCGATCTGGACACCGGCATCGATCAACTGCTGGGCAACGGTCGTGCCGGCCTGGTTGGCGGCAAGGAAGATATACAGGTTCTTCTTTTGATAATCTTCGACGATCATCTTGGCGATCTCGGGGTTGGGAGCCGCACCCACGATGGCTGCAAAACCGGGAGCGGACCCGTCCACGAACTCGACGCCGCGCTTTCTCATGATGACGTCGTCAGCAGCCCCAAGCCAGATCTTTCCGTTCTCGACGTCGCAGTCTTCACCCGGGGTGTAGAAATCGGGATCTTCGACGTAACGGATGGCTTCCACGATCTCCTCGGCCAAGATGGCGGCCATACCGGCATCCAGCAAGTGTCCGAGGTAAGGAACGTGGATGTTGCCCTTGGTCCTCATATGAGGCGGCAACAGGGCCTTGCAGCGGGCGAGGACAGGCTCGGCGTCGGCTACTTTTTCGACCTTCATGCCGAGGATGGAGTAGATAACCGGAAGGTAGTAGGCCGTATTCGGGAATGCCAATGGCTGATTGAGCCCGTACTTGTCCACGGCTCGTTTGAAAGCACCTTCAGCCTTGGAGACAATATTGTAAGCACCCTGAATCGCGGCAAATGCGACTAACCGTGACATATGTAACTCCTCTTCTTGATGGATTTTGTGAGCTCTGCTGGATCAACGGAGTTTCGGCTTCGAGCCGAAATTGGCCGTTCCGCTTGGAAGAGGAAATTGTGGCGCCCCTCTCCCTGTTGGGCTTGTTATGCCCGGCGATCTTCCATGCTGAAGAGCTTGCGCTCGCGCTCGCCCATGATGC
>CAZIEW010000037.1:0-49925 GCA_964538515.1 uncultured Syntrophobacteraceae bacterium | reverse complement strand
GTCCCGTTGGCTCGGCCGTTTGCATCTCAGGCGACGGAGTCGTGGAAGCTCTCTCGCCTTGGATTGCAGTTAGAGGAGGAGATTGCGTGACGGGCCCAGGCTGCTGCGCGTTGGTTTGCGTGGTCGCACTTGAGGATTCCGGCGCCTTTCGAGAAAAGAGGATCACGGCTCCTAGGAGGGCAGCTAGAAAGATCGCTGCCGCCGAGAACAACCACGCCGGGTGCAATCGTTGGGGTGGGGGCTCCGGGTCGGCAATGGGCTGGGGGGGGCCGGTGGGGATGCGAAACCCCTGGGATGAGGTCTTTGGACGGCGACCCATGCTGGTGCTAAGGGCTTGAGGGATCATCGTGGTCTTGGAGAAGTCCTGGATGAATCCGGGGGCTCCTCCATCCAGCGACGCGATCGCCTTGCTGACCAGATCGACGCTTGCCGGTCTATGATTGAGGTTCAAGCTCATCATTGAGACCAAGAGATCATCGAGATCAGGTGGTAGGCCGGGCACAAAAGCCGATGGGCTTGTGAGCTCTTTCCCTGCAACGCGCTCATGGGCAGGTGGGGGGGTCTGGCCCGTGAGCAGCCGATAGAAAGTGGCACCAAGCGAGTAGATGTCCGAGCGCTCGTCCGTCCCTGTTCCGAACATCTGCTCGGGCGGACTGTAGCCGTGTGAGCCGGCGCGTGCGAGCAGGCGGGTGGCGCCGCCCTCGGAGGATTCTTTCGCAATGCCGAAATCAATTAGCATGATGCGGTCGTTGTCATCGAGAAGAACGTTTTCTGGCTTGAGGTCCCGGTGGATAACGGGTGGGTGTTGTGAATGAAGATAGATGAGCGCCTCGCACAGCTGCCTCATCCAAGGCAAGAGAATGCCAAGGGGAATGCGGCCCTGGGCGTGGCTCTCACTACCTAGTGTGCGGGTGCCGCCGAACTCAAGAACAAGATAGGAAAAACCGTCCAGAATGAACCGATCGGTAATGTCCGGTATGCTGGGGTGGTTGAGCTGACTGAGCAGCTTGACTTCCTGCTCGTCAAACAGACGTTGAGGGATCTCCTTGAGAGCCCGCCGTTTGCCCTGAAGCCTGAGATCTTGAACAAGATAAGTGGCGCCGAAGCCTCCTTTTCCGAGGACTTGCCTGACCCGATAGCGGTCATTCACGACATCGCCGGCAGATTTCAGATAGCCGTAGATTCCTCTGATGGAGCCATTGGGACTGTGGTCCGTATAGGCCATCTCGAAGCTGCATTCGACACATCGGTATCCGGCTCGATGGAGGCGGCTTTCTTCATTAAGGGCTTCGCAGTTGGGGCAAATGCGCTTGCTGGCGGAAGACAGTATTTCGGAATCGCTCATCGTCGAAGCTCTCCCTAGCTTCTCTTGTCTTGAAGGATCAGGCCTAAAACCGACGCCACAAAGAAGCACAGGCACAAAGCGATTGTGACGGTGATGTTGAGCCCAAACGCATTCTCGACGCGGATGAACGAAGAAAGGTCCTTTGCAAGAGTCCCTTTCATCGCGTCGAATGCAGAATAGGCAACGATCGTGGATTGGGCCAACGTGGCACCAATCTTTCCCAAGTGAACCACGAAGTTTGAGAGAATCACCTGCGGGATGAGAAGAATTGGGGCGATGGCGACGGCCTTGTCGTTGGTGTCCACAAAGGTGCTCACCGCAAGTCCCATGGTCGTTGCCGCCATGCCAGTGGCGAAAAGGACTGCAAGCTTGGAGGCAAAATCCCCCGTCCACGAGGCGAGTAGCATCACAACACCCAGTAGTGAGCAGCACTGGTAGAGGCAAAGGACGGACAACGGGATCAGTTTGCTCAACAAATAGGAGCCGATACCGAGATTGACGGCGCGCTCCCTTCTGTAGATGGGGAGCTCCTTGACGATTTCCCGAGTGGAATTGAGACAGCCGCACCAGATTGCGGAGATGACAAGGATGAATCCGATCTGGGTTTCCGTCGCGGTCCGACCAGGAATCGGTCCGGACGCATCGAAAACGAGCCCGATGAGCGTGCCAAGGAGAGGTGCCTGGAGAAGCAGGATGGCAAGGTTTCGACGGTCCGCCAGAAGTAGGTCGACGTAACGGCGCATCAGCGTGAGGATGTGTGCCCCATGCAGGCAGCGCCGATTGATGGTCTGATTCTGAATCTGAAGCGAGAGAGTCTGCTGGGTCAGTTCGTCGGGATTCGATCGAGCCATCCGTTCCGCAATGTAGCTCGAATGGAAGCTGGATTGCGCGAAGCGCTCGGCCCAGTGCTCAGCGGGACGAGCTTCCATGAGGTCGTAAACGTCGGAAAGGCGTTGGACGCCGAAATGCTGTTTCGCCCCTTCGGGGGGACCGAAGTAGACCATTCTGCCATGGTGCAGGAGGAGCACCAGGTGGCAGACATCGATGTTCTCTAGACTGTGTGTTACGCAAATTATGGTCTTCTGCTCGGATGCCAGCTCACTAAAAAGCTGCATCATCTTCTTGTCCGTGCCGGCGTCGAGCCCGCTCGTGACCTCATCGAGAAACAAGATGTTCGGGTTGGCAATCAATTCGACGGCCAGGCTCACGCGTTTGAGCTGGCCTCCGCTCAGCGGCGAAGGGGTGTCTATGGCCCAATCGGCCTTGTCGCTCAAGCCCAATTGATGCAAGACTCTCGTGACATGTTGACCGATCTCATCGTCCAGCGTGTCCGCGGGCAATCGAAGCCGCGCCGTGTAACGCAGCGCGTTTCGGATGGAGATCTTACGATGCACGATGTCCTGCTGCGGCACGTAACCGATGGCGGCACGAAACAAGTCGAAAGCTGGGTAGAGATCGATCCCGTTGTAGAGCACGCGGCCGGACGTTGCCGGGCGCCTACCGTTCAATGCATCGAGTAGGGTGGATTTTCCGGACCCGCTGGTGCCAAAGATGGCGACAAGCTCTCCGGGCTCAACCACGAGGTCGATGTCATGAATAAGCCGCCTTGTGCTCCCCGTAGCCCTGTCACGGACCTCTTTGCCTAGTCCGCGTGTTTCAAGACGAACCCTGCCGGCAGTGTCGATGGGCTCAAGGGATTCCCCCGTGAACCGAAAGGCGAATGTGGCTATTTCGACCCGGTCGCCGAGGCGGAGCTGCACGGGCGACACTACCCGGTGGGCATTGACGTACGTGCCATTCGTGCTCCCGAGATCAAGGAGGATGAGATCTCCGTCCTCTTCACGGATTTCAGCGTGCTGGCGCGACACCAGAGGCGAGTCTATAACCAGGTCAGAGCTGCTCTGGCGACCGATTCGGATCACGCGACGGGGGCATCTCGATTCCGATGTGTCACAGCGTATCGTTGCGCCATCCAAGGCATCCGGGATGTTTGCGGTCAAGCTGACTTGATAGAGAATTGGACCGAACGCCACCCAGTCCCCTTCGGTCAGTTGTGCTGGGTGAGAGAGCGAGTGTCCATTGAGTGTCAAGGCAGCCCGGTCGGTTGGCTCGATGTATATCCCTGATCCGTTTGAAAAAATTCGAGCGTATCGGTCTTGGATCGCTATTCCTTTGGGCATGAAATCGCATCGATTTCCCAGGAATTGCTCACCGTTTGGCTCCAGATTCAGGACAAAGCTCTTTCCGGCATATGGACCCCGGAATTCCACCTGCCACGACATGGGAAGAAGCCCTCCGCTACTTACTTGCCTTCAGGAGAAGAGTGTTGAGGGTACGTTGACCAGTTTTCGGCCGGAACGTGGCAGGAGATAAGAAATTATCGGGATGTGCCGAAGAAAAAGTACTGAGACCAGGAAAGCCGATGCGATGGTCATCGACACGCTGAGTGACGTGAAAATCGCTCCTGTTGGCGGGCGGTCGAGCGGTCGTCCAACGAAGAGAGCCGGCCCCGTTTCCGAGGCCGGCTCTCTGGGGGCGATCAAAGCTTGCCGGGGCCGTTGTGCTGCACCAACCGCATGCACTCGGCCACGGTTGAGTAGTCCAGCGGTGGCACCCAGCTGGCCACTTGAGATGCCTTGCTGGCGGCGTCTTCCGGAGTGAGTGCTGTCAGCGCTTTGGCCACTTGAGCCCGCAGCTCGGGTGACGTGTGGGCTGCGGCGACCATGGGAAACTCGGGATAGAGCGGCGTGGAGTGTGCAAACGGATAGTCGGCGGGCGACTTGTTGATGACTCTGAAATCATCCATGCTGACTTTGCCGTCCCGAGCCATTTCCTCGACAGTGCCCGCAATCACGGCTCCACCATCCACCGCTCCGTTGAGCACGGCATAGACCACATGCTGCACGGACTTGGTTTCCTGCACGGACTTGAAGTCCCGATCCGGATCAATCCCTTTTTCCAAGAAGAGCCGTTTAACGATGAGCCAGCCGGCGAACGAGCTCTTGGCGCGGGTCATGAAGTCCTTCCCCTTGAAATCCGAGAGCTTCGTGATGGGACTGTCTTTGCGGACCAAGATGCTCGAGGCGACTTTTTCGGTGCGCTGACCTTTGATTTCCTTGGTTGACGTAGCCACGGCTTCCGCTTTGCCCTCATCCTTCAGTTGAACGTATATGGAGGGGTTGGAGAAGAAGAAGTCGATCTTGCCTTCCTGGACGCCTGCGATTAAGTCCTTGTCGTTCAAGGGAACAATTGTGAAAGTCATTCCGAGCTTCTGGCTCAGGTATTCCGCGGTCGGCCGCCACTCGCGCACGGCAACATCGGCACCCTTGTATGCTTGAATGCCGATCTTGTACTCCTGGGCCAGGCTTGCTGTGGAAAAGGTTGATGCCGCCGCAATGAACGCTCCGATCGCGGCACCGAGCTTGATTCTTCTGAACATGAAGCCACTCCTTTTGCTGCGTTAACGAATGAGATGGATTTCCGCGTGGATCCCAACTTGGCCCTGTATCTTTCGGCAGCAGGGGTTAGGGACTTGACAGATATGGCGCATCCTGCAATGGAGAAGGAATCCGCAAGGGCTCGTTAGCGCTTTGGAGCATGGAGTGGCCGTATCCCGTCTTGCAAGGGTGCGCCATGAAAGATCAATTCCTGCTTGTCGGCCGTGAGAGCTCTCTGATGTCAGGGATTTGACTTGAGAAGTCGCGCACTTCCCCTGGAGAGGAACCATGAAGATCATCGGAATCAAATTCAAGAACATCAGCTCGCTCTCGGGAGAGTGGGAGATTCGTTTTGACAAGCCGCCGCTTTCGGACACGGGATTGTTTGCCATTGTCGGTCCAAATGGCTCCGGCAAATCGTCGATTCTCGACGCCCTGACGCTGGGACTCTACGGGGAAACCCCGCGCCTTCGGGACCCGGAGCTGGAAATCCCGAGCTGGCTGGCGGACGAGTCGTACTCCGAGGTGACCTTTCGTGTTGGCGAGAGGTTCTACCAGACCCGCTGGTGGGTGCGCACGGCGGTCGAAGGGCTGCAGGGACCGGAAATGACCCTATCCGAGGTCAACGGTGTCGAGAACTTGCTCGAAGACCGTGTGATCCGAGTACGGGCACGTGTCGCCGAGCTCACCGGACTTGATTTCAAGCGATTCTGCCGTTCGGTCCTCTTGGCTCAGGGGGAGTTCGCGGCCTTCCTGAATGCGCTTGAAAACGAGCGCATGGAGATTCTGGAGAAGATCATCGGCGCCGAAATGACCCGGGAGCTGGAGCAGACCGTCCATGGTCGTGCTCGTGCGGCGCAGGATCGACTCCAACAACTCAAGGAAACCGCCGCGAGCTATCCGATTGTGGATCGGGCTCGACTCGACGAGCTGGCAATGGCTCACGAGCAGGCTCGCGAAGAGCTCGATGAAGCCCGGCGGAAGATTGAAGAGCTTGAGGAAGGCAAAGCGTGGCTCGAGACGATGAATCGACTGGAAGCCGAGCAGGAGGATGCAGCGGAGGCGTTGGAGGAGGCTCGGGCTCGCTCAGAAGCGATCCGAAACGAGCTCGACCAGCTGGAGAAGGCTCGGGTCGCCGCTCCGTTCGCCGACGAGGTGCAGAGTCTGGATGCTCTATCTGAGCACGCGCATGCGGTCCGCAATCAGCGCATCACGGTTGAGGGAGAGATTCCGGCGAATGAGGCCCGGCTCAGAGAGCAGGAAGAGAGCCTGGCTCAAAACCGCCTCAAGCTCGAGCAGGCTCGCAGGCTCCTGGAGGAGCGCAGCAGCGAGCTGGCGGATGCGCAGAGCCGGGATCGTGTCATTGATGCGGAGACGCAGCGGTTCCTCGATACGGTGTCCCGATACGAGGCAGCCGAGCAGGCCATCAAGGAAATCCTCAAACAGCAACAGGAATTAGAGACACGGGCAGCCGAGGTTTCCAGACGCGTTGACGAGATTCGCCGATCGCTCGCGGTTCATGCAGCCGACTCCAATCTGTCGGGGATGATGGAAGAGATCGAGTCAGGGGTCGCGCGTCTCGAGAAAATCCGCGAGGAGCTTGAAAAAGCTCACGTTCAGTCCACAGACGCCAGGAAAAGGGCGGCGCTTGCCGCCAAGGCCCTGGGGCGTGCTGAGCGCAAAGAGCAGAAGGCGCGAAGCAAGGCAGAACGGTATCAACAGAAAAAGGAGGCCTTGGAGCGCCAACGGAGCACCCTTCTGGGAACGGAAGACGCCCGATCGTTTGCCTCTGGGATTCAGCTCCGAAAAGAGAAGATCGCTGCCTGCAGGGAGCTGCTTGAGATCAGTCATCGCTATCAGGAAGAAGGACTGACACACGACATTCGAACCGAGCTCGATCATGTGACGTCTTTGCAGGAATCGCTCGGTGCATCCCTTGCGGAGGATCAGGAGAAGTTGAGGGAGCTCGAAGCGCAGATCGTATGGCGCGATACGTTTCGGCGTTTGAGCGCGGAAAGAGGCGCCCTGAGATCCGGAGATCCTTGTCCGCTGTGCGGGTCCATGGCGCACCCCTTCCTGGAAGAAGGGCTGCCCGATTTGTCGGAGCTTAATCGAACCGTCGATGCGCTCGAGACACGCATTCGATCGGTGGAACAGGAGCTGGAAGGTCTTTCGGAGCAAAGCGTGCGGCTGGCCGAGCGTTTCAAGGCGGCAGAGGATCTGCAGCGGGACTGGGCTGCCGCCTGCGAGCGGGCTGGCGGCAGTTGGGCCGTCACGGATGCGGGGCTGATCCAGGAGGAGATCCGAATCCATGAAGCCGCGATCAAGGGTGCCAAATCGCTCTCTCGCTCTTCCCGATGGATCAAGTGGCGTTTGACATGGATTGGGATGATCCTCCGGCGCAGGCTCGAAACGCTCTCGCGTAGAGAAAAAACGAAGGCTCGTCTGCTGGAGCAGCATGCATCGGCGCAGCGGGCGCTTCTCGATCTTGAGGATGCAGAGAAATCGTTGAGAGAGGAGGAGGCCGCCAGCCTTGCCAGGCTCGCCGAACAGGGCCAGGCTTACGGAGAAAGCCTGCCTAAACCGGGTGGAGAAGCCGCGCTTGTCGATCGTCTGCGGGCTCGCTCACGCTCCTACCTGCAATGGGCGAGGGAGCATGAGGATCTGACAGAGGAGATCCGCGCGCACGAAGCGCAACGGGAGGCCCTGGCGGAGGCCCTGGAGCGGCACCGCAAGGACGCGGAGGCTCTGTCTTCCGAAACGGAAGCCATTCAACTGGGCCTGGCTCCCCTGAAGGCCGAGCGAGCATCGCTTTATGCGGACCTCGATCCGTCCAGGGAAAGGGAAGATCTCGAAAACGCGATCAAAGAGCTGAGTGCCGAGCAGGTCGAGCTGGCCCGGGAAGTTGACTCCCTCTTTCAGACGCTCGAAGCTCAGCGCAGGATGCTGCCTCAACTGGAAAAGGACGAGGAGGAGGCCAAGGCGGCACTCGAAAGTGCCGAGCAGGATGTTTTGGCCAGGATGACCGCTGTGGGCCTCGCTTCCCTGGATTCGGCCCGGAAAGGCCTTGCGGTCTTGAAGGAGGAGGAGCCCCTTCGTCGGGAAGCGAGTGCCGCTGCTCAGGCGTTTGAAGAAGCCACTGCTCGTGCTGCTGCGGCCAGCGACGCTCTGGAGGCAGCGAGGACTGAGCGGACCGTCGACATCACGATGGACGCGTTGGCTCGTCGGATCGATGAAGCCAGCAAAGGCCTCGAAGCCATCGAAGAGAAAGTGCGAGAGACCGAGCAGCTTCTGGAAGAACAGCGACGGATGGAGCGGGAATGCCGGGAAGCTCTGGATGCTGTCGAGGAGCAAGAGCGGGTTTGCGCGAATGCAGCGGTCGAAGAAAGGATGCTCGTGGCCGAAGACGGCGCGGAGATTCGTAGGCGCCTCCAGCGCCTCATGCTGGACCGGCTTGTTGAGCAGTCCAATGGTCACCTGGCCTCTTTGAGCGGACGATACCTGCTGCGGACCGTTGCCGATGATGGGCTTGCCTTCGAGGTGGAGGATCTCGCGCAGCAGAAAAGCCATCGGTCGGTCAAGACGCTGTCGGGAGGGGAGTCCTTTCTGGTGAGCCTCAGTCTGGCTCTGGCCCTTTCCGATTTGGCCGCCAACCATCGCAAAATCGAATCGCTGTTTCTGGACGAAGGCTTCGGGGCTTTGGACGATGAGACGCTCTATCGGGTGATGGCCGCCCTTAAAGGACTGCATTCCAACGGCAAAACGGTCGGAGTCATTTCCCACGTGAAGCGGTTGGCGGATGAAATTCCGACCCAGATCCGAGTCGAGAGAGAAGCGGGGGGGAAAAGCCGCCTCACGGTCGTTGCCTAGACCGAGTGCAGGTAACTTCTCCGAGTGGTAACTTCCCAATAAGCTCGGGTAATGACGGGGCTGTAGGTCGGGTTTCCAACCCGACAGCCACAGCCAGGGCGTCGGGATGGAATCCCGACCTGCTCTTATTGAGAAGTTACTCCGAGTGTAGGTAACTTCCCAATAACTATGGGCAAGCGTGTGTATCGTCGCATAGCTGAAGGTCGGGTTTTCAACCCGACATCCTTGACCCGCGGCCCTTCGGGATAAAATCCCGACCTGTACCTATGGAGAAGTTGCGGGTGTAGCTCAGGACCGTGCCACAATGAAAGGATCGCAGGTGACCGAGTTCAACAACGTAACGGTAGTGAAAAGGGCAAATGTCTATTTCGATGGTGGTGTGACCAGCCGCACGATCGTTTTTTCGGACGGCTCCAGAAAGACGCTGGGGATCATGCTTCCGGGCGACTATGAGTTCAGCACGGCGGACAAGGAAATCATGGAAATCCTCTCCGGGGACCTGGATGTGCTTCTTCCCGGCGAAAGTGGCTGGAAGACGCTGAAGGGCGGGGAAGTGTTCGAGGTACCGGCTCAGGCGAAGTTCAGCCTCAAGGTGAAGACGCTGACGGATTACTGCTGCTCCTTCGTGAAGTAGAAGGATCAGCCTTTAAAGCCAGCCCCTCTGCTCACGCTCTCGATCGGGCAAAGATCGATCGGGAGCGTGAAAGGGGGGTATCGACCCACTTGCCCCGGCCTATGCCGAGGGGGTGAACTTCGCAGGGATATACCCAGTGGATCCCTTCTGCTCGATCATTTCCGGCCTGACGGACACGAGCTTCTCCATCTTGATATAGCCTGTGCATGCCGGGCAACGCTCGATGACATTGGGTTTCTGGGAGCCGTCTTTTCCCAGGAGAAACGAGTTTTCACCGTCTACAAAAAGGGTTTGCTCGGCCGGTCCGACAGGTCGACGGATCACCAGGATCGGGTGGCCACACTTGTGGTAGAGCTTGTCCAGTTTCATTTCTCTTCCTTTCCTTTCTTTTTCGAATGTGGCTATCGGCCGGCGCCCTATCTCCGACTCGAAAGCCCGCGGTTCGGATGTCCTCGGAAAACAGCAGAGCACACCGTTTCTTCACTTGTCATCGAGTGCCCGATTGCTGCCGGAATGTCGCGCAGGTCACGAGCTAGTGCTCCGTCAAAGAGGTTTTGCCGGGCAAGAGAACACCCCCCAAACCCCCTCGACGGGGGAATCAAAAAGGGGGTGTAGCTTGCGAAACAACGTTGACGGAGCACTAGATAGGATCACCTGGTGGCGTCTTCTCTATTGATGTCTTTTATCGGCATTTGACGGGCAGACTGAACTGGTTCCTGGCTTGAGAACGTCGGGGTAGGAAAATTCCCGACACGCAAATCAGTCACTCACTCATATCCATCCCGTTTCTGATAATGTATAGGAGCAGCTTGAGAGGGTCCTTTTGCAAAGGGAATGATGGTAAAAGCTTCATCCCGAGGCGAGACACGCTCGCATCGGCAATCGAGAGAAAGCGTATGGACAGACCCTTGCGGCATAGCGATCCGTTGACGGACGAGCTGGCAAGGCTTCGCGCGCGTGTCAGCGAGCTGGAAGCTCGTGCGACCTGGTATGGGGAAGCGCGAGACCTTGCGAAGAGCGATGCCGAGCCCCTGCACACCGTCTTTGACAACGCGAGGGGTGCCATGTTCGTTCTGGATGGGCAGGGGCATTGCGTGGATGTGAACCCTGCGGCCTGTGCTCTGTGCGGCTATGAGCGGGAAGAGATTCTAAAGGGTGACCTCAGCCGGCTTTTTTATGATGAGTCCGGCGGTGCCGCGGGCGCCCACTTCCTCTCATCGGAGAGTGGGCTCTTCTGGCCCGAGCGGATCCTGCAGCGTCGGGACGGCACCGTCCTGAGTGTCGATGTGACCAGTCTCCCATTCTCTCTGAAAGGCAAGGACTTAGTGCTTCTCATCATCCGCGATGTAACCGACCGAAGCCAGTCGCGGGGGAGTCGGAAGCGGTTTCACGACCAGCTCGAGCGGTGCATCGAAAAGAGCGCCCATGAGCTCCAGGCGGCCAACCGGATGCTGAAAAGTGAGGTCGAGGAGCGCAAGCGGGCCCAAGACGAGCTGAAACGAACCAAGGAATACCTCGCCAATGTCATCGAGAACTCCGTCGATGCCATCGGCATCGTGGACCGGCAGGGCAGGTTCATCCTCTGGAATCGGCGAGCCGTTGAAATCTATGGGTATTATCCGGAGGAGCTGGCGGGGAAGAGCTCGTTTGATCTCTACGCGGACCAGGCCGAGCTGGGCAGGATGCTCGACAGGCTGCGTCGGGACGGGGTGGTGCGCGAGTACGAAATCTTGATGAAGAAAAAGGATGGCAGCATTGTTCCCATGGATATTTCCATTAGCCAGTTAAGAGATGAGCGTGGGGAGACCATCGGCAGCGTCTGCGTAGCCAGGGATTTGTCGGAGCGCAAAAAGGCGGAAATGGAGCTCAAGCGCGCCCGCGATGAGCTCAGCCGTTACTCGAAGGAGCTGGAGCGCCAGGTGCGCGACAGGACGCGCGAGATCTCCGGTATCCTGCAGTACACGCCGGCCGTCGTCTACCACAAGGACGTGGACGGCAACTACACGCTGGTGAACGCCCGATTCGAGGAGCTGTTCGATGTCCGCCGGGAGGAGGTCCTTGGCAGATCGGACCACGAGATTTTTCCTCTGCCCCTCGCGGACCAGTTCAGGACAAACGACCTGCATGTTCTGGCCGAAGGGAGGCCGACCCAGGTGGAGGAGCATTTCCCCCATCGGGACGGCATGCACACTTACCTTTCGGTCAAGTTTCCGCTCTATGACGAGCACGGTGTCGCCACCGGAACCTGCGGCATCGCGACCGACATCACAGAGCTCAAAAAGGCCCAGGTCCAGCTCCGCCGGTTGTCGGGAAGCATCATGGCCAGTCAGGAAAAGGAGCGAGCCGCCATTGCCCGGGAGCTCCACGACGAGCTGGGGCAGGTTTTGACCGCGCTCCGCATGGATGCCGTCTGGATGATGAAGCACCTGAAAGAGTCCGACGAGTGGGCGTCGAATCGTGCCGGCACCATGTGCTCCATGATCGAAAAGACCATCGACGAGGTGCGCTCCATCGCGCTGCGCCTTCGGCCGAGCGTCCTGGACGACCTGGGGCTCATTCCGGCCCTCGAGTGGTACACGACGGACCTGGAAAAGCGCTCCGGCATCGCCATCATCCTGGACCACGGGGCGTTTCCGAAAGTGGACGATCTCGTTGCCACAGCTGCCTATCGGATCACCCAGGAGGCGTTGACGAACGTGGTGCGCCATTCGTCTGCCACCCACGCGGAGGTCTCCCTGGAAGGCGGAGAGGAGGTGCTGACCATTACCGTGACGGATAACGGCCGCGGGTTCAGTGTGCGAGACCTCGCCGAATCGGAGTGCGTGGGACTGGCCGGGATGCGTGAGCGGGCGAGCCTGGCTGGGGGGACGCTGGAGATTCAGTCGGAGCCCGAAAAGGGAACCACGGTTCGCTGCACGCTTCCCGTCTATGGCAAGCCGGGAGTGGTCGCATGATCCGGGTTCTTTTGGCGGATGATCACAGCATTGTTCGAGCGGGGCTGGCCCGCATCATCGAAGAGAGCGGCGACATCCAGGTCGTTGCCGAGGCGTCCGACGGCCGGGAGGCGATCAAGAAGACCGGAGAAACGTCGCCGGATGTCGTCGTGGTGGACATCTCCATGCCCGGCCTGGATGGATTGGAAGTCATCACGCAGCTGCAGGCGAGCAATCCGAAGCTCCCCGTCCTTGTCCTGACCATGCACGAGGAAGAGCAGTACGTGATTCGAGTGTTCAGTGCCGGGGCCATGGGCTACATCACCAAGCGCTCGGCCCCCGAGCAGCTGGTTGCCGCCATCCGCAAAGTCCATTCGGGCAGCCGGTATTTGACCGACTCGGCGGCGGAGCTCCTCGCGCTGCACGTTGCCAAGGGCGCCCCCGGGCGATCCCTTCTCGATTCGCTCTCCAACCGTGAAATCCAGGTGCTGCGCCGCCTTGCCATGGGGCAAACCACGCGTGAGATCGCGGAATCCTATAACATCAGCACAAAGACAGTGGACACGTACCGTTTTCGCCTGCTCAAAAAATTAAACCTTCGCAACAACACGGAGCTATCCCGCTTCGCCATCCAAAACGGGCTGGTCGAAATCTGACCGGTCGCCGTGTAAGAAATTCCATTACAAACCAACAAAAGATTCCTGACATCAAAATCAGAAGCACTCGGATTTCTCCCCTTGCCGCAATCCCGTATAAGCGAATGACCTTGGTTTATGATTTTGAAATCGGCATCCGTGGGATCAGGGCTTCAGGATGCCGCAGAGACGTTGGCAACTTGTTGTTTGGCCTACACATCGAAAGGGAGGATCTGCATCATGTCGCTCAAGAGAAAGAAAATCACGGTGGTTGGAGGCGGTTTCGTCGGGGCTACTTCGGCGCATTGGATTGCAGCCAAGGAGCTGGCGGACGTGGTCCTGATCGACATCATCGAAGGAATGCCCCAGGGCAAGGGGCTCGATCTCCTGCAAGCTGCCCCGGTCGAAGGGTTTGACGTCAACGTGATCGGAACCAACGACTACGCCGACACCGCCAATTCCGACCTGGTGATCATCACGGCCGGCATCGCTCGCAAGCCCGGCATGAGCCGCGACGACCTCATGAACATCAACACCGGGATCGTCAAGGAAGTCACCTCGCAGATCTGCAAGTACTCCCCCAACGCTTTCCTGATCATCGTTTCGAACCCCCTGGATGCCATGGTGTACGTGGCTCACAAGGTGAGCGGCTTCCCGACCAACCGCGTGATCGGCATGGCCGGCGTCCTGGATTCGGCCCGCTTCCGCGCTTTCATTGCCATGGAGCTCGGCGTGTCGGTCAAGGACATCCAGGCGTTTGTGCTCGGCGGCCACGGCGACACCATGGTTCCGCTGCCCCGCTACACGACGGTTTCCGGCATTCCCATTCCGGATCTGATGTCCGCCGAGCGCATCGAAGCGCTGGTCGACCGCACCCGCAAGGGCGGCGGCGAGATCGTGAACCTGCTCAAGACCGGCAGCGCCTTCTTCGCTCCGTCTGCGTCGGCTGTCCAGATGGCTTCGGCGATCCTGAAAGACCAGAAGCGGATCCTGCCCTGCGCGGCTTACTGCGATAAGGAATACGGCGTCGGCGGCTATTTTGTGGGCGTGCCTGCGATGTTGGGCGCGAACGGCGTCGAGAAAGTGGTCGAGATCCAAATGACCGCGGACGAGAAGGCCGCTTTCGACCGATCCGTCCAGGCCGTCCGCGACCTCGTGAAAGAGCTGAAGGTCTGAGGGTGGTTGTCCCCTAAGTACGGGGCCACACAAAGGGTGTCCGATAACCAACCGTCATGCCCGCGAAGGCGGGCATCCAGGATTTTCTGTTGGATTCCCGCCAAAAACTTGCGGGAATGACGACCCCGGCAATGGTCGCTTTATTCTGGGGAGCTGTACTAAGCGTCTGAAAGCATGAGCAGCCGCGCCGGAGCGAGGACACCGGCCCTACAGGCGGCGCACCCGGTCCGGCGCGAGGCTGCATCAGCAGGAAAGGAATCATCACCATGGCGATCAAGGTCATCATCGAAAGAAAGGCGATACCCGGCAACGAGCTCGAGCTCAACCGCCTTCTCATGGAGCTGCGCTCCCGCGCCATGAAAGTTAGAGGCTACATCTCCGGGGAAACCCTGCGCGAAGTGGACGATCCCAACACCACCATTGTGATTGCGACCTGGGACAGCCTCGAAGCCTGGAAGTCCTGGGAAGACAACAACGAGCGCAAGGAGGTCCAGGCCAAAATCGACGCACTTCTTCGCGCACCGGCACGGCATCGGGTCTTCTTCTACTATTAATCGTCGCGCCTAGCGCCAAGGGAATTCCAAAAAGGGGAGCTCAATGGGAGTCGTAGCCGACAAGATTGAAGCATTTAAACAGAAAGAAGCGAAGATCAAGGAGATGGGAGGCGCGAAGGCCGTGGCCACGCAGCATGAGCGCGGCAAGATGACGGCGCGCGAGCGGCTGGATCACTTCTTCGATCCGGGGACCTTTCGGGAGATGGACATTTTCGTCCGGCACCGCGGGACCCTTTTCGGCCTGGACAAGGTGGATATCCCGGCCGACGGCGTGATCACCGGGTACGGCAAAGTCAACGGACGCGACGTCTTCGCCTTTTCCCAGGATTTTACCGCCAGGGCGGGAACCCTGGGTGAGATGCACGCCAAGAAGATCTGCAAGGTCATGGACATGGCCCTGAAAACGGGAAAACCCCTGGTGGGCTTCAACGACTCCGGCGGAGCCCGCATCCAGGAGGGCGTGGACGCTCTGTCGGGTTACGGCCAGATCTTCTATCGCAACGCCATCGCCTCCGGAGTCATCCCCCAGATTTCCGCCATCATGGGGCCCTGCGCGGGCGGCGCGGTTTACTCCCCGGCCATGACCGACTATGTCTTCATGGTGAAGAACACCAGCTACATGTTCATCACGGGGCCTGATGTCATCAAGTCTGTCCTCGGTGAGGTCGTCACCCAAGAGGAGCTGGGTGGTGCCATGACCCACGCCTCCAAGAGCGGTGTCGCCCAGTTCGCGTGCGAGAGCGATGCTCACTGCATCGAAGAGGTCAAGCGGCTTCTTTCCTTTCTTCCCGACAACAATATGGAAGATCCCCCCGTCCTGCCGGCAACCGATCCGGCAACCCGCGTGGATCCGGCCCTGGATTCCATCCTTCCGGACAATCCCATGGGCTCCTACGACATGCTGGATGTCATCCGCTCCCTCGTGGACCATGGCGATTTCATGGAAGTCCATGAAAACTACGCCCAGAACATGATCGTGGGACTCGGGCGCATGAACGGGCGCACCATCGGCATCATCGCCAACCAGCCCAAGTTCCTGGCCGGCTGCCTCGACATCGACTCCTCCGACAAGGCCACGCGATTCATCCGATTCTGCGACGCGTTCAACATCCCCATGCTGACGCTTCCGGATGTGCCTGGTTACTTGCCCGGAAAGCAACAGGAAATGGGCGGCATCATCCGACACGGCGCAAAGCTCCTCTGGTGCTATTCCGAAGCCACCGTCCCCAAAATCACCCTGATCTGCCGCAAGGACTACGGCGGATCGTACCTGGCCATGTGCTCCAAGGACCTCGGGGCCGACCTCGTCTTGGCGTGGCCGACCGCTGAAATCGCCGTCATGGGGGCCGAAGGGGCCGCGAACATCATCTTCCGCAAGGACATCCAGGAAGCGGCGGACCCCAAGGCCAAGCGGCAGGAGAAGATCGACGAGTACCGCAACCTCCTCTACAACCCGTACATTGCCGCCTCGCGTGGCTACATCGACGGAGTCATCCTGCCGAGCGAAACCCGGCCGCGCCTGATCGAGGCCTTCGAAGTGCTGTGCACCAAGCGGGAAGCCCGGCCGGCGAAAAAGCACGGCAACATCCCCCTGTAACCCCTCCGAGAAAGGCCATCCTATGACCGTGAACAAGAAAGTGATTGCAGCCATCACCGCGGCCGTCGGGGAATTTCTGGCGGGAGAGCAGGCTGTGGCTGTGGCCGTTCCCGGCGCCGAGGAGCGTCGTGCCCCGCAGGCTCCCGGTCCGGTCTTCAGCCCGTGGGCCCTCTCCGGAAGGCAGTCCATGATGGATATGCGCCGATTCCTCCAGATGCGGCTGGTCCGATAATCGATCCGATGACGCGCCCCTGTGGGGCGATTTGATTCGACACACAAGGAGACAATCAATGAGTGATCTGCACGGCACCCTGACAGCCAAGCTTTTGGACGAGAAGCCCCCTGTGACCAACCCGGTCAAGGTCCAGGACCTGACCTTCCGCGACGGCCATCAGTCTCTGTTCGCCACCCGCGGCCGCACCGAGGATTTCATCCCCATCGCCGAGAAAATGGACCAGGTCGGCTTTTACTCCATGGAAGTGTGGGGCGGGGCCACCTTCGACACCATGCACCGCTTCCTGAACGAAGACCCCTGGGAGCGCATCCGCACCTTGAAGAAATACATCAAGAAGACTCCGTTCTCGATGCTGCTCCGGGCTCAGAACCTGGTCGGCTACCGCAACTACGCGGACGACCTGGCGGAGGCCTTCGTCGAGCGCTCCTGCGCGAACGGCATCGATATCTTCCGAACCTTCGACGCCTTGAACGACTATCGCAACTTCGAGACCGTCGTTCCCATCATCAAGAAAAACGGCATGCATTTCCAGGGCTGCATTTGCTACTCGCTCACCCAGTCACGCCTGGGCGGCGACGTGTACAACCTGGACTACTTCATCACCAAGGCGAAGGCCCTGGAAGACATGGGCGCCGACACCATCTGCATCAAGGACATGGCCGGCCTCATCGCCCCCTATGACGCCTACATCCTGGTCAAGGCTCTCAAGGCCACGGTGAAAGCCCCCATCCACCTGCACAGCCACTTCACCTCAGGGATGGCCGACATGTCGCTGTTGAAAGCCATCGAAGCGGGCGTGGACATCGTCGACACCTGCCTTATCCCCTGGGCCTACCGGACGTCTCACCCGGCCATCGAGCCGCTGGTCGTTGCGCTGCAGGGCACCGACAGAGACACCGGCCTGGATCTGAAGCTGCTTGCCAAGTGCAGCGAGCACATGGAAAAGATTTCCCCCAAGTACCGGCACCTGCTGGACGACAAGCTCTCGATCGTCGACATCAACGTGCTGCTCCACCAGACGCCGGGCGGAATGCTCTCCAACCTGGTGAACCAGCTGCGGGAAATGGACGCCCTCGACAAGATCGACGAGGTCTTCAGACAGCTCCCCATCGTGCGCCGCGAGCTGGGCCAGGTGCCTCTGGTGACGCCGACCAGCCAGATCGTCGGCATCCAGACGGTCAACAACGTGCTCTTCGACACCCCCAACGAGCGCTACAAGATGATCACCGCCCAGGTCAAGGACCTCTGCTACGGCCTGTACGGCAAGACCGCCATCCCCATCGACCCGGAAGTCCAGAAGAAGGCTCTCAAGGGGTACGCCAGAGGCGAAACGCCCATCACGGTTCGTCCGGCGGACGTGCTCGAGCCCGAGCTGGAGAAGGCCAAGAAGGACGTTGAAGGCCTCGCCAAGGATCTGGACGACGTGATCATCTACGCCATGTATCCGACAACCGGCAAACGCTTCCTCAAGTGGAAATACGGCCAGGAAGAAGTTCCCAAGGACGTCCTGCCCAAGACCATGGAAGAGGTGAAGGCCGAAGAGGAGCTGGTTAAGAAAGCCAAGGCCGGCCTCCTGGTCGAAAAGTGCGTGAAGGAAGCTCCCGCGAAGGGGCCCGGCGCCCGCACCTTCAACGTCTTTGTGGATGGTGAGTTCTTCGAGGTCGACGTGGAGCAGGTGGGTGGAGCCCCGGTCGTGACCGCGATCACTCCGATGGCCGCGGCCCCCGCGACTCCGGCAGCTCCCGCGCCCGCCGCCACGGTCGTACCGCCGCCTCCACCCCGGCCCGCTGCGGCTCCGGCCCCAGCTCCCGCAGCAGCCCCCGCCGCGGCCCCTGCAGCCCCCAAGGCTGCCGCCCCGGTTGCCGGAGGCACGAAGGTCGAAGCGCCCATGCCCGGCATGATCATCCGCTACGAAGTCAGCGAAGGCGCGTCCGTGAACGAGGGCGACGTGCTGCTGATCCTCGAAGCCATGAAGATGGAAAACTCCATCACCAGTCCTACCGCCGGAACCGTGAAGCAGATCACCAAGAAAGACGGCGAAACGGTCCAGAAAGGCGATGTGCTGGTGGTGATCGGCTAACGCCTGAGAGCCGCGTTTAAGAAAGACTCACCGCAGAGGACGCTGGGGGCGCAGAGAGGAACCGGCGAACAGATTTCAGAAAAGGAAAGAGTCTGTCCCTCGTGCCCCTTCTGTCCCTGTGTTGAGCCCTTGCACCTGCAATTGAAAGGTCAACCATGCCGATCGAGATCTCCGAAAAGACGGTCAAAAACGAATTTATCGAGAAGGTGGCCAAGCTGAGCGGGCAGAACATCTACAAGTGCTTTCAATGCGGCACTTGTGGAGGCGCCTGTCCCATGTCGGGCCATATGGACACGCCGCCGCGCAAGATCATGCGGATGGCCCAATTGGGGATGGAAGAGTGCGTGGCCGAGTCCAAGACGTGTTGGACTTGCGCGTCATGCCACACCTGCACGGTGAGCTGTCCCCGTGGGATCGACCTGGCCCGCGTGATGGAAGCCATTCGGCAGCTGACGCTCCGCAAGAACGTCAACATGGTGGAGCCCTCCCAGCTTGAAGAAGACGTGCTGAAAGAACTGCCCCAGATCGCCATGGTGAGCTGCTTTAGGAAGCTCACCGCCTGAGGCTGACGAGGAGACCCATGAAAGTCAGTTACTATCCGGGATGTACCCTGAAGACCAAGGCTAAGAACCTCGAAGAGGCTGCAGTCGCGTCGATGGCGGCTTTGGGCGTGGAATTCGAGGAGCTGCCCCGTTGGAACTGCTGCGGGGCGGTCCATTCGCTTTCCGACGACGATCTGATCCACCAGGTGGCGCCGGTTCGCGACCTCGTCCGCGTGATGGAGCAGGGGAGCGACACCGTCGTGACACTGTGCTCCATGTGCTACAACACGCTCGCTCGAGCCAACCTGATCATGCGCGACGACGAAGTGAAGCGCAATACGATCAACAGCTTCATGGATGAGGAGAAGGACTACCACGGTGAAGTGGAAGTCGTTCACTTCCTGAGCTACCTCCGGGATCGCGTGGGCTGGGAGACCCTTCGGGAGAAGGTGAAAAAGCCGCTCGCGGGAATGAAGGTAGCCCCTTATTACGGCTGCACCCTGCTTCGCCCCAAGAATGTCGCCATCGAGCCCCCTGGTCACGCGACGTTGCTTTCGGAATTCATCGAAGCGCTCGGGGCCGAGCCGATCGACTTTGCCGCCAAAACGCTCTGCTGCGGGTCTTACCAGATCCTGGCCAATCCCGAAGCGGCTCAGGATGTCTCTGCGACGATCCTGCAAGCGGCCTTGAGCGCGGGCGCGGATGCGCTGGTTCTGAGCTGTCCGCTGTGCGAGTTCAACCTGGCCAAGACGCAGAAAAAGCTCCTGCCGCAGCAAAAGATCAGCCAGGAAGTGCCGGTCTATTACCTGACCCAGCTCCTGGCTCTGGCCCTCGGGATCGACGAATCCGCCTGCCGGTTCGATCTCAACGATCCCTCGGCCTTTGAATTTCTGAAATGTAAGAGGTTCGCCGGGGCAGCTGCCTAGGCGGTCCAGGCACCGTGCACAGAAAGTGGTAGAGCCCCTTGTGGGCGTTCCGAGCACATCAAGGAGAGAAAACGATGTCCGAAGGAAGACAAGCTCAAGTTGCAACCGGGGATCGCGCCATCCTGCCCGAGGGCGCGCGGACGATTCCCATCTTTGTCATGGGCAAGCGCTACGAGGTCCCGGAAACGCTGACCATCATGAAAGCCATGGAATACGTCGGCTTCAAGTTCCTGCGCGGATGCGGGTGTCGCGGCGGCATTTGCGGCGCATGCCCCACGGTGTATCGCAAGGAAGGGGATTACAAGCTGCACTTCGGGCTGGCGTGCCAGACGGTTGTCGAGCCCAACATGTATCTCGCCCAGCTGCCCTTTTACCCGGCCAACCGCGCTCCGTACGACCTGGACAAGATCAATCCCGTGGCTGAAACGATCCACGCGCTCTACCCCGAGATCTTTCGCTGCGTGGCGTGCAACAACTGCACGAAAGCCTGTCCCATGGGCGTGAACGTTCTCGATTACATTTCAGCTCTCAAACAGGGCGACATCGAGCGGGCGGCCCACCTGTCCTTCGACTGCATCCAGTGCGGTCTGTGCGCCAGCCGGTGCATGGGCGAGCTGCCTCAATACCACATCGCCCAACTGGCCCGTCGCATCTTCGGCAAGTACATCCAGAAAGGCGCCGAGCACCTGAAGAAGCGTGTCGCCGAGATCGAATCCGGCAAATACGACGCGATGCTCGATAAGCTTCAGACCACGTCCCACGCCGAGCTGGAGAAGCTCTACAAGGAGCGCGAGCGCGAGCCCGACTTGGCGCCTCCGGGCACCTGGGTCCCTCAGGATACGCAGTATCTCTAAAATAAGCGATTCACCGCAGAGGACGCGGAGAACGCGGAGAAAAGCCTCGAGAGCAAAAGCAGATGGGTCAGGCTCCCGGCCCTGCGGGGCGTTGACGACCGGCAGGGGATTTCCATACGCTTCTCCCTTCCCAATGGTTCTTTTCTCAGGCCTTTCTCGGCGCCCTCAGCGGTGAGTGAATCCTTTGATCTGTTGAGGAGCAAGCAATGAGCTACACCCCTGAAATGAAAGAGTTGATCAAGCGCGTTGAAGCCACCCGTCCCGAGCGCGTCGCCATGGCCAGGCGTGGAGAGAATTTTCCCGCATTGAGCCTGGAGGAGCGTGCGGCTGTTCTGGAAAAGTTTCATCCCGATTACCAGAAGGAGGGGCGGTGTCCGATCCGCGTGGGACCGGACAAGGGGAAGGCGTTCCCCGAGGAGATCACCAGGCTTCTGGAATCCAAGTCCATGCTGCGCCCCGAGCGGGTCGACCTGTCCAAGATCGACTTTGAAACGGACGTCCTCATCCTCGGCGGCGGCGGCGCCGGAACGTCGGCTGCGCTCATGGCTTCCGAGGCCGGGGCGAGCGTCATCATGACCACCAAGCTGCGCCATGGGGATGCCAACACCATGATGGCCGAGGGCGGCATCCAAGGCGCGACCCAGGAATGCGATTCCCCCTTCTACCACTATCTGGACACCATCGGTGGCGGCCACTTCACCAACCAGCCCGACCTGGTGGCCGCTCTGGCGCACGATGCGCCGCTCTCCATCGCCTGGCTCGAAGCCCTTGGGATGATGTTCAACAAGGCCCCCGATGGTCGGTTGAGCGTGCGGCATTTCGGCGGCTCGTGCCGCAAGCGCATGCATTCGGCAGGCGACATGACCGGAGCCGAGATCATGCGCGTTCTGCGCGATGAGGCCCGGAATCGCATGGACCGTATCGTGATGCTCGAGTTCTGTCCGGCCGTTGAGCTGATCCTGGATGAGCAGGGAAGATGCGCCGGAGCCGTTCTCTACAACATGGAAACGCGGGAATTCTTCGTTGCGAGGGCGAAAGCCGTCATCATCGCGACAGGCGGGAACGGCCGTCTGCACATCAAGGGCTTTGCCACGACCAACCACTACGGCGCCACCATGGACGGTGTGGTCATGGCCTACCGGGCAGGTGTGGGCACCACGTGCCTCCATTCAACCCAGTACCATCCCACGGGCGTGGCCTATCCCGAGCAGAATGTGGGCTTGCTCATCACGGAAAAGGTCCGCGGACTCGGTGCGCACGTGCTGAACGTGGAAGGCCAGCAGTTCTGCTTCCCCCTCGAACCCCGTGACGTGGAATCGGCCGAGCTCATCAAGGAGGCCATCGAAGTCAAGAAGGCGGTCATCACGCCGACGGGCCGCTACGGACTCTGGCTGGATTCCCCCATGATCGATCTCCTCCACGGGGAGGGCACGGTTCGCCGCGAGCTGCCCGCCAAGTTCATCCAGTTCGACCGTCACGGCATCGACATCAGCAAAGAGCCCATGCTGGTTTTTCCGACACTCCACTATCAAAACGGCGGCATCGCCGTCAACGCGAAGTGCGAAACTTCCATTCCCGGCCTCTACAGCGCGGGCGAATGCATCGGCGGGGTCCACGGCGAGAACCGGCTCATGGGCAACAGCCTCCAGGATATCATCACCTTTGGCCGCCGCGCCGGGGTGAGCGCCGCCGAGTACGTGAAGAACGGCGTTGAGCTTAAGAAGCTCACACTGGATCATGTGACCCGGTTCGAGAAGGAGCTTGCCGAGGCCGGTATCGAAAACCCGGTCGTCGCGCCGATTCTTCTCCCGGACTATACCACGGACGATGTGGCTTCGCGGCGGCTCATGGACGCCAAGATGGAAAGCGAATAGCCTGGGAACGGTCGACCGGAGCTTTTTGTGGCGCCGGCCACTGATGATGGCTTCCCGCGGAGCACCTGGTGGCCCAAGTCCCCTCCCCCTCAGGGAAAGGGTTGGGGTGAGGGAGGATCCGTCCTGGAGACCCCCCTCACCCCGGCCCTCGCCCCGAAACGGGAGAGAGGGAGCCGATGGCTGGCTCGATCCAGGCCATTCCATGGACATTATCTCAACGAATAGGTGAGACAGATGATCGAAATCAGAATTCACGGTCGAGGCGGGCAGGGGAATGTGGCGGCCGCCGAGCTGCTGGCCATTGCGGCCTTCAAGGACGGCAAGTTCGCCCAGGCGTTTCCCTCCTTCGGCGCCGAGCGCGTGGGGGCTCCGGTCCAGGCGTTCGTTCGCATTGACGACAAGAAGATCCGCATCCGCGAGGACGTTCGGACCCCCGACTACCTGATCGTGCAGGACCAGTTCCTGATCGATACGGTGCCGGTCCTGGACGGTCTGAAGGAAGGCGGGCTGGTTCTGGTGAATGCCAACGTGCGCCCTGAAGAGCTCAACATCAAAACAACGGCGGTCATCGAGACGATCCAGGCGACGGAGATCGCCCTGGAGATCATCGGACGTCCGATCCCGAACGCCATCATGATCGGGGCCTTCTGCTCCATCACGGGGCTCGTGAGCCTCGAAGCGGTGCAGCAGGCGATCATGGAAAAGTTCCCTGGGGCCGTAGGAAAGAACAACGTGGCAGCGCTCGAGCGGGCCCACGAGATCATACAGGAGAGGAAGGCCCATGCTTAAACAGATCGAAGGATCCCATGCCGTTGCGGACGTCGTGGCCATGTGCCGGCCCAACGTCATCTCGGCCTATCCCATTACGCCGCAGACGCACATCGTGGAAGCGCTGGCGGACATCGTCGGCCAGGGAAAGCTGGACGCGGAATTCGTGAACGTCGAAAGCGAGTTCGCGGCGGCCTCGGTCGTGCTCGGAGCAAGCGCCGCAGGGGCCCGCAGCTACACGGCGACGACCTCCCAGGGGCTCCTCCTCATGACGGAAGTCGTCTACTGCATCGCCGGCATGCGGCTTCCCATCGTCATGACGTGCGCCAACCGGGCCATCTCCGCGCCGCTTAACATCTGGAACGATCAGCAGGACTCCATGACCGTTCGCGATGCCGGCTGGATTCAGCTTCACGCCGAAGACAACCAGGAAGCGGCGGATCTCCACATGCAGGCCTTCAAAATCGCTGAAAAGACCAATCTTCCTGTCATGGTCTGCATGGACGGCTTCATTCTGACCCACGCGTTCGAGCCTGTCGATTTGCCGGACCAGAAGCAGGTGGATGATTTTCTGCCCCCCTTTAAGCCGCGCTACATCGTCGACCCCCGCTGGCCGCGCGGCATCGGGCTTTACGCCGACCCGCGCTTCTACATGGAAACCCGCTACATCTTGCACAGGGCCCTCGAGAAGAGCGAAGAGACCATCCGCGAAGTCAGCGCCGAGTTCACCAAGACCTTCGGCCGGGCAAGCGGCGGTCTGGTTCGCCCCTACAAGCTCGACGGAGCCGATCTTGTGATCGTGACCATGGGCTCGGTCGCCGGGAGCGTCAAAGAGATGATCGACCGCCTGGAAGCGAAGGGCAAACGGGTCGGCCTCCTGCAGATCTGCTCGTACCGCCCCTTCCCCAAGCAGGAAGTCTACAACCTGCTTAAGGACAAACAGAACATCGTTGTCCTGGAAAAGTGCGTGTCCCTGGGGCGCGGCGGCGTTCTGGCGAGCGACGTGCGCTGGTCTTTCCCGCGCTCGGACAAGAGGGACCGGAACATCAGCTGCTTCGTTGCGGGCCTCGGCGGCCGGAACATCTCCATTGACGACCTGTATTTCATGGTCGAGCGCGTCGAGAAGGAGCCGGTGGATCTCGAGTTCCTCGGCCTGAAGAAGGAAATCATAGCGGAGAAAGACTTATAGCCATGGAAATGAAGCCAGAAGACCTGAACAGGGTTGAAAAGAAGGACTTGTTTGCGAGCGGCCACAGGGCATGTGGCGGCTGCGGTCAGGCACTGGCCGCGCGGCTCGTTGCGGACGCCGCGGGCGAGAACACCATCGCCTGCGTGGCCACCGGCTGCCTCGAGGTTTTCAGCTCCCCGTACCCGGACCCGTCCTGGCGCATCCCCTTTCTCCACAGCCTGTTTGAGAACTCGGCAGCAGTGGCGTCAGGTGTGGAGGCCGCCTACAAGGCACTGAAAAAGGGCCCGGTCAACATCATCGCCCAGGGCGGCGACGGCAGCACGGCGGACATCGGGTTCCAGTGCATCAGCGGCATGTTCGAGCGCGGGCACAACGTGCTGTATGTCTGCTACGACAACGAGGCCTACATGAACACGGGCGTCCAGCGCTCCAGCTTCACCCCGCTCGGCGCGCGCACGACCACGACCCCGACGGGCAACAAGACCCGCAAGAAAAACCTTCCGCTCCTCGCGGCCGACCACGGCATCCCGTATGTGGCGACGGCGACGGTGGACGATTTCAGGGACTTGCAGCGCAAGGTGAAGAAAGCGCTCAGCATCGAAGGTCCCAAATATCTTCATATTCTTGCGCCCTGTCCCCTGGGCTGGGGCCACACGGGGGACCTGACCGTCCTCATGTGCCGGCTGGCCAAGCAGACGTGCATCTTCCCGGTTTTCGAGATCGTCGACGGGAAGATCACCAACGTCCAGAAGGTCCCCAACAAGAAGCCGGTCGAGGAGTACCTGAAGCTCCAGAACCGCTTCCGGCACCTGTTCAAGAAGGGGGTGCCGACGGAGACCGTGGCCGAGATCCAGGCCATCGCGGATCAGAACATCGAAAAGTTCAACCTGTGAGCAGGGAAGAGTGAGGTTTGTTGGGTGACGCCGTATGCGACACACCCATTCACCCATTCACCGACTCACCGAAGAAAGGTTCGATTCCCATATGGAAAAACTACCCTTAGGACTCGCACTGGACTTGAGGAACGTGGTCCCTTACAAGACCGGTTCCTGGCGGACTCTGAAGCCCTTGTACCTGATGCAGACGCCGCCCTGCAGCCACGGATGCCCCATTGGAAACGACATCCGCGGTTTTCTGAGGACTCTGGCCGAGAAGGCGGACTACGAAGCGGCCTGGCGCGTGCTGACCAAGACCAACCCGTTCCCGGCCACCTGCGGACGGGTCTGTCCGCACCCCTGCGAAGACGGCTGCAACCGCCGCGACTTCGACACGCCGCTCGCCATCAACAGCTCCGAGCGCGCGGTCGGGGATTTCGGGCTCGACAAGCACCTGGAGCACAAGAAAGATGTTCTGACGCAGCGCAAGGAAAAGATCGCTGTGGTGGGCTCGGGTCCGGCCGGCCTTTCGTGTGCCTTTCACTTGGCCAAGCGCGGCTTCAAGGTCAAGGTCTATGAAGCCGAGCACGAGCCGGGCGGCATGATGCGCTGGGGTATTCCGGCGTACCGGCTGCCGAAAGACGTGCTGAGCCGCGAGATCGAGAATATCCTGAAGCTGGGGATTGAGCTCGAATGCAACACGAAGGTGGGCGTGAACATCCCCATGGATCAGCTTACCGGCCACTACGATGCCGTGTTCCTGGGACTCGGGGCTCAGGTGGGGGTCTCCATCGGTGTGGAAGGCCAGGATGCCCGCGGTGTTTACACCGGCGTGGGCTTTCTCAAGGACATCCACAGCGGCAAGAAGGTGCAGCTTGGAAAAGATGTGGTCGTCGTGGGCGGCGGTAACACCGCCATGGACTGCGCCCGCGTGGCTAAGCGGATGGGTGCCAACGTGAGCGTCGTCTATCGGCGGACCCGTACGGAAATGCCCGCTATCACCGCGGAGATCGACGAAGCTCTTGAGGAGCGTATCATGTTCCGCTATCACACCAACCCCGTCAAGATCATCCAGGACGACGGCCGCGTGGTGGGCCTCATGTGCGTGCAGATGGAGCTGCGGGAGGCCGATGCGAGCGGTCGCGCGCGTCCGGTTGCCATCAGCGGGTCGGAATCCGTGGTCCCCGCCGACACGGTCATCATGGCGACGGGCCAGGAAGTGGACTACGAAGGCTTCGATCTAGCCAAGCGCGACAACAAGTGGGTGAGCGCCGACGAGACATACATGACGAGTATTCCCAAGGTGTTCGCGGGCGGCGACGCGGTGCTCGGGCTCGAGACGGTCTCCGCCGCCATCGGCCAGGGGTTCCGCGCCGCCATGGCCATCGAGGACATGATCGAAGGGCAGCTGGAAAGCCGCCTGTCGCAGCCTCCGGTGATCTTCTCGAGGGATCTGAATACCTACTACTACGAGCGGAAAGCTCGGTTCGTGAAGGAAGCCATTCCAGTACACGAGCGCTTAAAGAGCTTCAACGAGATTTACCCGCCGTTCGATCGGGACGACATCCTGAAGGAGGCCAACCGCTGTTTCAGCTGCGGCCAGTGCTTCGACTGTGGAAACTGCCTCATGTACTGCCCGGACAACGCCGTGAAAGTCTCCCAGGGCGGCGCCAAGTACGAATTCGACTACGACTTCTGCAAAGGCTGCGGCCTCTGCGTCAAGGAATGTCCGTGCCACTACATCCAGCTGACCCTGGAAAAGTAACCACACCATAGCGCCCCGGGCCTCAACCCCCGGCGCAACCCAACCCCCGGGATTCCCCGTCGCGCCGAAAGCGCGGCGGGGAATTTTTTTTCCACCAGGGACCGGGTGCTCCTGAGCCGATTCTGGCTCAGGATTGTTCGGGGGACAAGCCACCCTGACGTTTCTCATCCAAGAGGCAGAAAGAGGGCTAACCCCTCGAACTTCAAGGAGTGCGGAGACGACTGCCCGGTGGAATGGGTATCCTGGAAGGACGCCAAACAGTTCGTTGAAAAACTCAACCAGCCTGAAACGACTGAGCTCTACCGCCTTCCCGGCGAGGCGGAATGGGAGTACGCCCGTCGAGCGGGAACGAACACTCGATACTCATTTGGAGACGATGCCGGAAAGCTTGGCGACTATGCCTGGTACCTTGCCAACTCCGGTAATATGACTCACGAGGTCGCAAACAGAAAGCCCAATGCCTGGGGAATCTACGACATGCATGGGAATGTCAAGGAGTGGGTGGAGGACGACTTCCACGATGACTACACGGACGCGCCTACCGACGGTCGGGCCTGGGTGGACAAGCGCAGAGGGTCCAGCCGGCCGATGCGCGGCGGCGCTTGGACTACTACTCAAGTTGCCTGCAATTCGGTTTACCGCACCGCCGGCCGGACCGAGCTCGTTGGCTTCGGCCTTGGCTTTCGCCTTGCCAGGTCCGTTGTCCCTGATTCATGAGCACCCGGCTGTTCCGCTTCAAACGGAATTGGGATTTTCCTTCGTCCGAGATAACTACTCATTGACGGTTCTGTACGGAGACGAGAAAATGGTACGAAAGGCAAGAACACGAAACTGGCGGGACAACGAAGAGATCCCTGTGAGCGCCTTTCGACACATTCAGATTCACTTTCCGGGAGACGTTTACATCTTCGCGCTTTGGATCGCGATGTCGGACAAAGCTAAGAGCACCCCTACCTGCCAGTCTCACACGACATTACATGGGCTCGCAAGAAAGTTCGCCTCGCTCTATGGTGTAAACTACTCTCATCCGCTGAGCAGCGATGACGTCATGGCTGTTTTCCGTCGCCGCGGAATCGTTGGTAATCCTGTGCTCCTGCTGGATCGTGAAGCTGACCATTCGTTAGGCATTTCACAGATCGAAGACGGGAGCAGGCTCAGCGCACCGTCGCGAGCGACCATGCCAGAAATCGCTGAACAACCACATTCGTCGGGGCCGGAAGCCCGGCGGGGTTCCAAGTGAGCGTCGTCACAGCCAGCTCAAGTGAGTGAGGGTGACCCCACTATCCGGACACTGCACCTGACTGACGGGGCGCGTGGGCTTTCCAAAAAGTGGAGCTCACTGCTGACCCGTCGCCGGGTGACCTGATTCCTTAGGACGGCGACGAGACCGCGTTGGTGAGCGTGGATTGTATGGTTGACTCAAGAATCCTTCCAACTGTAGAGACGGAGGGCGACATGAAGAAGTTATCTTTTCTACTTTTCGTTTTGGCGCTCATTTTGCCGGCACCGTTGAACGCTGCGGATGAGCCGTCCACAACCTTCGGAATCTCCAAGAGTGCGTTATGCTATCTCGCTGATCCCATCACAAAGTATCTACAGGGAAAGGCTTATGTATTTCTTCCTCCAGGAACCCGCCTCCTTCTATACGCACGAAAAGACGAATATGGGCGACGCCTCTTCCTCAGTGAGACGGGGATTTGGGGTTATATCAACGAAGATAAGTATTACACTGGAGCAGCGGTAACTTCTTTCAGCAGGCTCCCAAAGTTTGTCTTCATCACGACTAAGTGTAGCATTGATCTTGGTGAAGACCTGACGGGTACTTTAACGCCGTCGGAGACTTACAGCTTACTAGAGGAGACCAACGATGAATACCGAATTCGTGTTGACAATAAGAAGTTCAAGCATTTTCCTAATGACTGGTTTAAGGAGGTTAATATTCCTAAAAAGGTCGCTTCTCTAATTCGTTCTTTTGATGTAGTGAAGGAAGAGGACATAGACTATTTTACAAGAGGTTTAATAGGCGATGTATTTGAATACTGGAAGCCATGCCTGCTTAAAGATGTAAATGAAACAAAGTTGGGAGGTGGTATAAGCTTTAGTGGTTTAGTGAAAAAGTTAGGTCTTTCACTAAATGCAGAGCATGAAAAAACCAGGGTCAGTTCCTATTCAGAAAATGAAATAGTGAATAAGCGCTATTATACTCGAAATATATCTAAAGGAGCGTATAGTTTAACGCGAATTGAAATATGCAAAGGAGAGAAAAAAGGAAAAGTAGCTTATCACTATATAAATTCTGCTCCAAGCGAATTTATTATTGATGAAGATTGGGCTAAGTCATATTCCTTGATTACTCATATGAGGACGGGTGAAGTTGTCGTTTCATGTTATGATCAATATATTAATTACTATAATGCCCTCTTGGACTCACAAGTCCCTAATGAAGAAATACCTTTTATTATATCGATTACAGCGAAATGGGAGGAGGTAAGCGACTTCCATACATGCAAAAAGAGGCAATAGGCAATAACACGGCAGCTATCAGGAGGGAGGCCATATACGATAGATGAGCGCAGCAAACCACGGGGGTCCGTGAGGAGGTCGGGGTTCTGGGGGATTCCAGCCCAAACGCTGTCGCCTTTTGCGGCCGGAGAGATGGACCTGACATTTTGCGGAAAGGAAGTGATTGAGTCGAAGGAATCGCTGTGGTTGGCCGCTGATGTCTGGCGCGCGCGCTGCGGCGTGAGAGCGAGCTGCTTTTGTCGGACGACCGGGACGCTGCGCTGCGCGAACCCCCTGCAGCCCAACGCCGTTCAGGCTCACTTAGGGAAGTCTGAGCCGAACGATCCTGAAGGACATGCTCCCGATCCTATTGCTGGGCCATGTGATCTTGGCTTTATGCTGCTTTACAGACCGTCATCCCTGAAAAGCGATTGACAGAGCTCCCAACGGCTGGTACTTGCATACCGGTGGTCGGTATGCAACGGGGAGGGTCATGAAGAAGCCCAAGGGGGTCAGGATCGAGGAAATTCTCACCGCTGCCGTGAATGAGTTCCTCGATAAGGGGTACGAAGGGGCATCGGTGGATTCCATCGCCCGGCGCTCCGGGCTCACCAAGGGCGGCATTTACCACCACTTTCGAAGCAAGGACGAGATCCTCCTCGCGGCAAACAGGAAATTCCAGGAGCCCGTTCTTGCCATGATCAGGACCGCCGCATCGATCCCGGACCCCGCGGAAGCGATTTCGGGATTCATTGCGGAGTACCTGGAGTTCTGGCGGAGCCATCTCAAGGAAATGGCCTTTCTTTTTCTGTCCTTCACGAAGCTCCTGAGCTCGCCGGAGCTTTGGACTCTCTACGAAGAATCCTGCCATGCCATGAGGCGGTTTGCCCGTGGCCTCTATGAGCGGGGAATGGAATGTGGCCTCTTCCGTGCGCACGACCCGGATCGGCAATCCCTGGCCCTCGTGGCCGCCCTGGACGGTGTGCTTGGGTACTTGATCATGGACCGGGAGCTCGATCCGAAACAGATCATTCACAGCTTCCAACAGCTGTTCGTGTATGAGCTGATCGATCACGCACCAGGAACGTGAAGAGCTTAGCGGATATGAAAATCAACCGTATGCATGGTTTCGCAGCGGGCTCTGGAGCAATTGCCTGTGGATAGTGGATGGTTCCGTTTAAGCAAAGCGCTGGCTCCACTCCTCTGGATTGTCGCCGCCGGATGTGCCGTGGGTCCCGATTTTCGAACGCCTCCCGCGCCTACCGTTCAGACGTACACCGAAAAGCCGACTCCGGCGGAAACGGCTTCCGCCCCCGGCGTCGGCGGGACGGCGCAACGCTTTGTCGATGGAGGGGATATCCCCGCCCAGTGGTGGACGCTGTTTCATTCGGAAGCCCTGGACGGGCTCATCCGCCGGGCGCTTGCGGAAAGTCCGACATTGGCGGCCGCGGAAGCGGCGCTTCGCCAGGCCCGGGAGAATCTGCGCGCACGGACGGGCACGGTCGCTTTTCCCAGTGTGGACGGAAGCTTCTCGGCTGCGCGCCAGAAGGTCACCGGCGCTGCCAGCGGGCTTCCTGATGGAGCCGGGAGCACCTTCAGCTTGTTCAACGCGTCGGTGGGTGTCTCTTATGTGCTCGACGTGTTCGGCGGCGGCCGGCGGGAGCTGGAAGCCTTGCGGGCCCAGGTGGACTATCAGCGGTTTCTCCTTGAGGGAGCCCACCTGACTCTCACCTCGAACATCGTGACCGCCGCCATCCGAGAGGCCTCCCTTCGGGGTCAGATCCGGGCCAACGAGGAGATCGTGGCCTCAGAGCTCAAACAGCTGGAGATGGTGGAGCGTCAGGCGGCCCTTGGCGGCGCGGCCCAATCGGATGTGCTGGCTCAGCAGGCGCAGGTGGCCCAGTCCAAAGCGGTCTTGCCGGTTTTGGAGCGGGAGCTGGCCCAGAATCGCAACCTGCTTGCGGTTCTGAGCGGCAGTCTCCCCACGGACGCAGCGCTTCCGGAATTCCGGCTCGAGGGGTTTGAGCTCCCCGTCGAGCTGCCCGTGAGCCTCCCGTCCTCCCTGGTTCGCCAGCGCCCTGACATCCGCGCCTCGGAAGAGCTGCTTCATGCGGCCAGCGCCAATGTGGGGGTGGCCACGGCGAATCTGTTCCCGCAGATCTCCCTCAGCGCCACCCTGGGATCCAACGCCCTGCGGATCGAGGACCTCTTTTCGCCGGGGACGTCCCTTTGGACCCTCGGAGCCGGACTGCTGCAGCCCCTTTTCCGCGGCGGGGAGCTCACGGCGAAGCGCCGCGCCGCTATCGCCGCTTATGACCAGGCCCTGGCCTCGTACCGGGAAACCGTGCTGCAGGCGTTCCAGAACGTGGCGGACGTGCTCCATGCGCTGGAGGCCGACGCGCGCACGCTGCGGGCTCAGGCAGACGCCGAGGCGACCGCTCGCGACACCCTGAGCCTGACCGAAAAACAGTTCTACTACGGCGCCGCGAACTTCCTCACGCTCCTCAATGCTCAGCGCCAGCATCAGCGGGCGCTCATCATTCTGGTGCAAGCCCAGACGGCGCGCTTTGCCGATACAGCCGCTCTCTTCCAGGCCCTGGGAGGAGGATGGTGGAGCACGGAAGAAAACGGGGCCGGACAGGGACTGGTGGTCCAAGAGCCGTTCACCCGTGACGAGCCGCCAGTCGAACGGACCTCTCTGGAGCAGGAATGACATGAAGAAGGGCTTCATTGTAACGCTGCTGGCTTTGGTTGCTGTCGTCGCCGCCCTCGCCGGGGTCAAGACGCTTCAGATCGGAGCCATGATCGATCAGGGGAAGAAGCAAGCGCCACCACCGGAAACCGTCACCTCCGCGGTGGTGACCTCGGATTTGTGGAAGAGCGAATTGAGCGCAATCGGCACCCTGACGGCGGTTCAGGGGGTGACGGTGGCCGCGGAGCTTCCCGGGAAGATCGTGAAGATCCTCCTGACGCCGGGCAGCACCGTGAAAAAGGGGGATTTGCTGATCAGCCAGGATACGGCAGCCGAGGAGGCGGAGCTGCTCGGCGCCGAGGCTCAGGTCAAGGTGGCGAAGGCCGACCTCGAGCGCGCGGCAATGATGATCAAGGACAAGATCATTTCTCAGGCCGACTATGACAGGGCCGTGGCTACCCACGAGGGGGCGATATCGAGGGTGAGCAGCATCCGCGTTGCGATTGAGAAGAAGCACATCCGGGCTCCTTTCAGCGGCCGCCTCGGCATCCGCCAGGTCAACCTGGGGCAGATCCTCAAGGATGGGGATCCCATCGTCACGCTGCAATCGCTTGATCCCATCTTCGTCGACTTCACCCTTCCCCAGCAACAGATGGCGCAGCTGCGGGTCGATCTGCCCGTGCGGGTCATGTGCGACGCTCTGCCCGGTGTGACGGTCGAGGGACGCATCACGGCGATCAACCCGTTGGTGGAAAGCGAAACCCGCAACGTCCAGGTCCAGGCGACGGTGCTCAACAAGGAAGAGCGACTCCGCCCCGGCATGTTTGTCAACGTGGTGGTTGACCTGTCCGTAACGAGCAAGGTGATGGTCATCCCCGCCACCGCCGTGCTGTACGCACCCTACGGCGATTCGGTTTTCGTCATTGAAAAGGAAAAAGAGCGTGAGAGCGAAGTGCTGCGACAGCAGTTCGTTCGTTTGGGGGAGAAGCGCGGCGACTTCATCGTTGTATCCAGTGGACTCGGTGAGGGGGACAGAATCGTGAGCACCGGGGTTTTCAAACTGCGTAACGGCCAGGCCGTGACCGTGGACAACAGCCTTGCCCCGAGCTTCAAGCAGGCTCCCGCACCGGAGAACAACTGAGTCATGAAAATCACGGACCTCTTCATCCGCCGTCCGGTGCTCGCCATGGTGGTCAACCTGGTCATCATCATCGCCGGGCTCCAGGCAATCCGATTCCTCAACGTCCAGCAATACCCCAGAAGCGAAAACGCGGCGATCACCGTGACCACGGTTTATGTGGGGGCGAGTGCGGAGCTGGTGGGCGGTTTCGTCACCACACCGCTCGAGCGCGCCATCGCCGCGGCAGACGGCATCGAGTATATGGAGTCCCAGAGCACTTTGGGCCTGTCCACGATCAAGGTGCGCCTCAAGCTCAACTACGATTCCACCAAGGGGCTGGCCGAGATCAGCTCCAAGGTGGATCAGGTGCGTCGCGACCTTCCCCCCGAAGCCGAGGTGCCGGTGATCAACATCGAGTCGGCCGACAGCCAGTTTGCCTCGGCCTACCTGAGCTTCTCTTCGGACGTGCTGGCGCAAAACGAGATCACCGACTACCTGGTACGAGTCGTTCAACCTCGGCTGGCAACCGTTCCGGGAGTGCAGCGGGCCGACATTCTGGGTGCGCGCACGTTCGCCATGCGCATTTGGCTCAACCCGGACCGGATGGCGGCCCTCAACGTCAGCCCCACACAGGTCCGTCAGGCCCTGGCCGCAAACAACTTTCTGGCCGCCCTGGGTCGCAGCAAAGGGGCCTACATCCAGGTAAACCTGACCGCAGACACGAATCTGAGCAGTGTGGAGGATTTCAAGCGACTTGTGGTGCGCTATCAAGACGGAGCCATCATTCGTTTGGGCGACATTGCAGACATCGTGCTGGGGGCAGAGGATTACGATGCCGAAGTTCGTTTCACGGGCCAGGTCGCCGTCTTCATGGGAATCTGGCCGCTCCCGAGCGCAAACTCCCTCGACGTGATCAAGGGGGTGCGGGCGGAGATGGCTTCCATCGACCGGGACCTCCCGACCGGCCTCAAGGCCCGCATCGCCTATGACGCCACCGACTACATCGCAAACTCCATTCGCGAAGTGCTCAAGACCCTCGGCGACACGCTGCTGATCGTCGTGGTGGTCATCTTCCTTTTCCTCGGATCCCTTCGATCGGTCTTGATCCCGGTCGTTGCCATCCCGCTTTCCCTGATCGGAGCGGTCTTCCTGATGCAGGTTTTCGGCTTCACGGTGAACATCCTCACCCTTCTGGCTATTGTGCTCTCGGTCGGTCTCGTGGTGGACGATGCCATCGTGGTGGTGGAGAATGCCGAGCGTCACCTGGATGAGGGAAAACCTCCCCTGGAGGCGGCTCTGATGGGTGCCCGCGAGCTGGTTGGTCCCATCATCGCCATGACCGTCACGCTGGCCGCCGTCTACCTGCCCATTGGACTGCAGGGGGGACTGACGGGCTCACTTTTCCGCGAGTTTGCCTTCACCCTGGCCGGGGCGGTCACCGTTTCCGGGGTGGTCGCTCTCACCCTGTCGCCGGTCATGTGCGCGAGGCTCCTCAAGCCGGGCAGCGGGGAGCGCGGCCTGGCCGGCAGGATATCGCGGGACTTCAACCGCCTGAAAAAAACCTACAGTCGCCTGCTGGCCTCGACGCTCAAGAGCCGGCCCGCGGTCTACGCCGTCTGGCTGGTCATCAGCGTTCTCACGATCCCCATGTTCATCATGTCCGCCAAGGAGCTGGCGCCCACCGAGGATCAGGGGGTCATCTTCGGCATTCTCGATGCTGCCGCCAACTCGACCCTCGACCAGAACAGCCACTTCGCGGCAGCTGTCAACGGCGTTTTTCTGAGTGTTCCCGAGACCGACTTCACCTTCCAGGTCACCTTTCCCAGCTCGGGCTTCGCCGGCATGGTGGTCAAACCCTGGGCTGAGCGCCAGCGCAACATTTTCCAGATCATGCCCGAGGTGCAGCAGAAGCTGCAGCGTGTCCCGGGCGTCCAGGTATTTCCGGTCATCCCGCCGGCGCTTCCCGGAGGGGGCGATTTCCCCGTGGAGATCCTTCTGGCCTCGACGGCTCAAACGGAGCAAATCCTCGGATTTGCAAAAGACCTGCAGATGAAGGCCATGCAGAGCGGCATGTTCGTCTTTCCCCCGCTGATCGATGTGAAGATCGACCAGCCCCAGTCCGAGCTCGTGATCGACAAGGACAAGGTGGCCGTTCTGGGGCTTAACCTAGGGCAGGTCGGAGGCGATCTCGGCGGCATGGTGGGCGGCGATTTCGTCAACCGCTTCGATATTTCCGGGCGCAGCTACAAAGTCATTCCGCAAATTCAGCGCATCGACCGACTCAACCCGGACCAGCTGCAGAATATCTACGTCACCGGCCCCAACGAGAGGCTCATCAAGCTCAGCACCATCGCCACCCAGCGGGACACGGTCGTCCCCAGGTCCCTCAACCACTTCCAGCAGCTCAATGCGGTGAAGCTGAGCGGAATCCCGATGCGCCCCCTCGACGAAGCCCTCCGCTTCCTCGAGACGGAGGCGGCCAAGATCCTCCCGGCCGGCTATGTCGTGGATTACACGGGAGAATCACGCCAACTGAGGAAGGAAGGCAACAAGTTCCTCCCGGCCTTCGCTCTGGCCGTCATCCTCATCTTCCTGGTTCTGGCGGCTCAGTTCAACAGCTTCCGGGATCCTTTCGTCATCCTGGCCGGCTCAGTTCCCCTGGCCATGTTCGGGGCTCTTATCTTCACCTTCCTGAAAATGCCGGACCCCAATGTGCGCTTTTGGACCAGCGGGTGGACCACGACCCTCAACATCTACTCCCAGGTCGGGCTGGTCACTCTGGTCGGACTTGTCGCCAAAAACGGCATCCTGATCGTCGAATTCGCCAACACGCTGCAGCTGCAGGGCCTTTCGAAACTGGACGCCGTTCACCAGGCAGCCGTGACCCGGCTCAGGCCCATCCTCATGACCAGCGCCGCGACCATCGCCGGTCATTTTCCCCTTACCTTGGTCACCGGTGCCGGGGCGGCCGCCCGGAACTCCATCGGGCTCGTGCTGGTCGGGGGGATGTTCATCGGGACACTCTTCACCCTGTTCGTCGTTCCTTCCATCTACATGCTGATTGCGCGCGACCATTCCAAGGATTCCAGCGTGACGGCGAGTGTGGAGAGATGAGCACCCGGTGGTGCTTCGACTGTTCACTGCATACTCACCGCAAAGGCGCAAAGGACGCAAAGAAAAGCAGAAATATAGCCTTTGCGACCTCTGCGCCTTTGCGGTGAGAAATGAAGTACTTCAACCTTCACGAGCATGCCTCAATACGTGTCTTCCTCGGTCAGCATGTCTTCCAGGATCTTCACCGTGTCGCGCACAAATCGCGAGCAGATTTCCTCCTTCATGTTCTTTTCTACAAAGGTGCGGAGCCCTTCTTCGGAGAAGACATCGAGATTGAGGAGCTTGGGGCAATCGATCTCCCCATGCAACGATCTGAATCTCTCGGTGAATTCTCTGGTCTTGCCAATGATCGTCGCAAGGCCCTGCGGGTCACCGGTGTGCGGGAGCCCATATTTCAAGCCGATCACCAGGTATGCTGCGCTGACCGCCCCACATTCGCCACCCACCCCCGATCCTCCTGCGAGGGGGAGGGCGATTTTCCGGGCCAGATCGACATCCAGGTCGAAATCCCGGGCATAGGCGGCCACCACGGCCTGGGAGCAGCGGTACCCTTCCATGAACTCCTTTACGGCTGTTTCGTGCCTCTCCATGTGCATCCCCCGTTGTCAGAGTTGGCGTTTCAGCCGGCAAAGCTGCACGTTCAAGGACGCAATAATCCATCGATCGTTCTGTGTCCAACGCAATATGCTGAAGGTATCGTTCCCTCGCGCCGCACCGCGTGATGCATGCGAGTGCGACACCTCGCTCCATACTTGTCACCCGATGAGGAAGCCTCGCTTACGAGGTGGCTGCTTGTGCTTCCGAGTCAGCCTCCAAGCGTTTGGGGAGCGATGGGGCTCGGCCTCAGAAGCTCATGCGCCCCTTGATGAGATCGACCATGGCCTGTGGACATGAGACCGTCGGTGCCAGCAGCTCTTTTACGGCTTTTTGAAACGCGGACTTGTCAAGGGGCTTGTGGGTTCCGGGCACGATCTCCAGGCCGGGGTATTCTTGATGGATGATCGTTTCATACTTCGAAATGAAGGGACAGAGCGCGGTCATGCAGTAGGCAAAATGAAGGGCGTCGAGCTTGAATTCCGCAATGGCGCGCACGCGCTTGAGGATCTTTTCAGGAGCTGAAAGCGTCGGGCATCCTGCACAGTTGATGATTCCGATGAGGTCGAGAGGCTCCTCTTTCGAATAGTGCTCGAAAAAGGCCTTCCTTTTCCTCATGTCGGCCAAACAGACGACCGAGGCGCAGTTGGTATCCTGAGTACAATTTGAGCATGTGATGATGCCGATTCGAGCCATGAGCGGTCTCCTTCTCCATCGGAACGTTACAGGTTTTGGTCCATTGGATCCCCCTGGACGACACTCGCCTTGAGCCGTGTCTTGCGGACGCGCAAGGCAGGGCACGCCACGATTCGTGCATCTGACGAACGTCATGGCAAGGTCGTCCCTTCCCAGCAAGGAAAGCACACATTCGATTGGGAGAAATCACCCGTTTGGGCGATGGATCCTTGTTTCATTCATTTTCTTGAGCATGCTGGACGGGGGGGGGCCGTACCGGAAGGAGGTCAATGCGTCACACAACACCGTGTCGAGTGGCCAGCACGGCAGCTTGCGTCCGGTCGTTCACGCCAAGCTTGTTGAAGATGTGGACCACATGGCTCTTGACGGTATGCGGACTGATGGTAAGGGCGTCGGAGATTTCCAGGTTTGTGGCTCCCTGGGCAATGAGCCTAAGCACCGTGCGCTCTCGGTCGGTCAGCGACAGCTGATGACGACTGCTCCTGCTTTTCTCAATGGTTGCATGCGTTCGCTTTCCATCGCCGATGGCCCGGTTCCCCCTTCTGGGAGCGGAGACGGGGAGGTCACCGTCGAGGTCTATGGAGACGGTCGACAACAAGTTGCCTTGACCATCCAGGACCGGATAGACGGCCTTCAGAGCCATGGGACTGCCGAAATGGGGACAACCGCGATGCGCAGTCTTTCGTCTGCTGAGAGCGGCAGCAAAGGCCATGCAGGTGGGGAAGCCGCATTGGCGGCAGTTGGTGCGGGGCAGGAGTCGGAAGACATCCAGGGCCGAGAGGGGACTGAATGCCTTGTGGTTTGGCTCAATGGCGCTCCTGCGCAGATGGACTCCGTTGAGAAAAGAAATCAGGCTCTCCACGAAGTCCTGGGCCTGCTCACGGTCCGAAAAGACTCCCGCAAACCCGGTACTCCGTTGAAGCGTGCAACTGAAACCGTTGAGGATGAATCTGATGAAGGCGGGATTGTGAGAATAGATGGCGTTCGGGCTCACCGCATTGATGTAGGGAGCGAGCGGTGAGGTGTCGGCGTCCAGCCTGAAATCGGCAACGAGCATCGCCTCGCCCGTTCTTTCCTTTCCGAACAGTGGGCTGAGCAATCGTATGGAGAACCCAAAATACGCCGAAACGAATTCGCTGTTGCTCATGGTCGCTCCAGGCCGGCTGGTCCGCAAATGCATCGTGGACGACTCGATATTTACCCGTTCATCACTCCGAGGACAACCCATATCGTCGCAGCGACTTTCCGCTCGTCGAGCCTGTTTCCCTTCTGTTATGCGGCCCAAGGGGGAGGACGCAGGCTCATGCATCGATGGCGGGACGACGCCGGGCGAACCGGCTCGCGTGCCGTTCTGGCTTTGAAGGGAGCGTGCTCTTCATTGCTTTAGAGCTTGACATCGCTCTTGCTTTCAGCGATGCGTAATGACGTGACCCTGAGTTGGAGCATCCATGGGCGTGGATTCAAGAATGCTCGACATCATCCGTAAGATCGGCGAGGTCACTCCTCCCCCTGTCCGATTGAGCAAGCTTTTCGAGAGTCCTGAGCAAGATTTTTTCTCTTTCTCAATCCCCACGGCAGAGCTGAGCGCTCTCGCGACGGTCTTCCATGTCCTGGCACTCTCCTCCGTCAATATCCGGTTTTTGGGTGAGCACCTGGGTGGTGACGGGGACCTGCGCGTGCAGATGTGCGTGGACAGCGTCCAGGGAGCGCTTGCCTTGAAGGCGATTCAAGGGGAGGACGTCGCGGGGGTGATCGGAGAATGGAACCACCGTCCCCGCGCCGTTATTTTGTCGCTCTATCCTTTCAACGGACAGCCGCACATAGCCGGGCGCATCTTCGATACGATGCATGCCGAAGGGATCGAGATCCTCGGGGCCGGCTCGGCCACGTCGGTGTTTTCGTGCGTGATTTTGCGCAACAAGGCGGGTTTGGCCATTTCCAAGTTGAAGAGCGCGTTTGTGCTGCCCTGAACTGCGGCTTTCACGAGCAATCCATGGCTCAAGCGCGTTCTGAAGACAAGACGGTGGGAATCCTTGTGGAGCGTCTTGAAATATTTCCGCTGAAAGTGACGGAGCCCCTTGCGCTGGTTTCCTTCCTCGGGATTCCGTATCAGGGAGGCCTTGCCCAACCCCTGTTCGGGTATCTCTATCGGCAGGGAATCGCGAGCTCCTTTTTTGCGGAAACCGCAGGGAGCGGGGGCTTCCGAGACATGCTCTTCGCTGTGGACGAGGAGGTGCTGGAAGGGATCCAGGGGGATCTGGAGTCGTTGCGAATGGCGCTGCGTGCCCACGCGGTGAGAGTAGACAAGCCGGTCGCTCTGGCTCGGATTCTGGGGCCGCACTTCGACATCCGGCCCGGGGTTGCCGGGCACTTGTTCAGCGGGATGGCCAAAGCGGGAATCACGGTGCTTGCCAGCTCAACGACCATCACCACGACGCTCCTCATTGTTCCCCTAGGTCAGGAGGAGCAGTTGATCCGGGTCCTCGAATCGATTTTCACCGTGCCCGGAAGACGATGAGGGGGATTCGATCGCCCGTCACCGAGAACGGTTGAGCAGGGAATTCACCGGGACTTGAACCATACGGGCGACCCGCTCAATATTTTTCTTCACCCGCTCCCACCCTCCGCGAAGGGATTCCTGCTCTCCTTGCTGCAGACTTTGATCAACGGTTGATACCGCAAGGGTCAGCTCCTCGAAGGCTTCCTTTGCCCGGAGGGCCATGTCCTTCACGGCTTCCTCGATTCTGAGCAATTGGATGCTTTGGAGCTTGATCTCGGTGAGGTCCTTGAAGTATCCGACCGTGGCGATTTCCTCGCCCCCTTCGTGGATCAGCGTGGCTGAAAGCAAGATCGGCGTCAGGGTCTTTTGCTTGGTGAGGGCCTGGGTTTCATAGTTGATGAGAAGGCCCGGTCCTCCGTATCCCTCTCCATAGATCTCCTTTTTGATCCTGCGGGCCTCCCCCTCGGGGTAAAGCCGGGTGACATGAAGCTGTGAAAGCGCCTCCTCGCGGGTGTACCCGTAGATGCGCGAGGCGCCGTCGTTGAATACCAGGATGTTGCCTTTGCGATCGTTGGCAATGATGCCGTCCATGGAGGTAAGGATCAGCTTGTGCTCGAAGTCGTTCCGCTTCTGAATTTCATCGATGGCATCCTTGAGCTTGGCCCTCGTCCATATTTTTTCTTTCGCGCGTCTCAGGGCCAGTTGCAGAGCCCATGGGCTCACGGGCCGCGCGATGCAATCAGAGGCGCCGAGATCCAATGCCTCCAGGGAGCGCTGCACATCATTTTGCCCCACGATCACAATGACTTCCAGGTCCGGATTGATTTCCCTCAGGTGGCGCAGGATCTCGATGCTGTCCGTATCGGGCGGGCTGATGTCGAGAATCGCCATGGAGGGACGGATGGCCTCGCAGAGCTCAACGCCCTCATATCCGCTGCCGGCCACGTGGGGCTCGCAGTCGCGCCCTTCGGGGGAGGCATCCAGCAATTCCGCGACGCCGGCATCCGAGTCGATGATCAAGACTTTGTGCATGGCTGGCTTCTCCGGACTTCGATGGATTGAAACGTGCCCCCTTCTCATCAAGCGGAATACGGTCCAGGCACTGTCCAATCATTGCGGTTGCGAAATGGCCGCCTCAGGGAGCCTCACGCGCTCCGGCGGGAAGAGTACGGTGAAGGTGGAGCCTTTTCTCGGTTCCGAACGGGCATGGATGGAGCCACCGTGGTCGGAGATGATTCGCTGGGTGATCGCGAGGCCTAGACCGGTTCCGCGTGCTCCCTTACTGGAAAAGAACGGGTTGAAGATCTTATCGAGCACATCCTGGGCCATGCCTTTTCCGGTGTCGGTGACCTCGAAGCAGATGCAGCCCTCCGCAGTCACAAAAGTCCTCACCTTGACCTCACCGCCCTCGGCATTCTCGGGAAAGGCCTCCAGGGCGTTGGTGAGCAGGTTCAGAATGCAGGCGTGGAGCCCTTCCGGGTCGCCTAAGAGGCAAGGCAGGGCCGCTCCCAGCTCCGTCTCGAAGCGGATGCCTCGGCTTTCGGCTTGTTCCAGGAGAGACTCGTAGGCTTCCTGAACCAGCTGGTTGATGGAGACAACCTGCAGATCTCCGGAGCTTTTCCGCGCATAGCTCAGCAAGTCCAGGCTGAATTTGGTGATGCGGTCGATACTCTGTTTCACCATCTTCCAGCCTTTGCTCGCCCCGTCAACGTCTCTGCGCGCCAATGCCCTGCTCAGCACAAAACCACCCAGCCTCATCCCATGGAGGATGTTTTTTACCCCATGGGCCACTTCCGCCATGGCCAGCCCGAGGGCAGCCATCCTTGTCTTTTCGAGCAATTCCTGCTGAAGCTGCTTGATTTGAGTGAGATCTTTGAAGAAGCCCACCGTGGCGACCTCGGTGTCGCATTCGGAGATCACCCTGGCGGAGAGCAAGATGGGAACCAGGCGGCCGTCTTTTCTGAGCACCTGGGTCTCGAAGTTGATCAGGCGGCCGGGACCACCGAATTCCGGACCTCGAATCTGCTTCTTGACTTCCTGTGCCCCCCCTGGAGCGTAGAGCTGGACGACGTTGAGCTTGCACAGGGCTTCCTCACGCGAATAGCCGCAGATCCTGGATGCCCCCTCATTGAACGTGATGATGTTTCCTTGGGGATCGTTGGCGATGATTCCGTCCATGGACGTTTGAATCAGCTGGTGCTCAAAGTCATGGCGCCTCTGAATTTCCTCCGTGGCATCTTTGAGCATGCACTCGAGGTTCTCCATGTACTCCTTGAGCTTCCCTCGCATCCAGATCTTTTCCCTGGCGCGCCACAACGCCACACCGAGGGCCTTATCGCTGATGGGCTTGTTGATGAAATCCGATGCATCCAGTTGAAGGGCCTTGATGGCCAATTCCATTTCGCCGTGGCCGGTGATGACGATGACTTCCACGTCCGGATTGAGCTGTTTGAGTCTGCGCAAGACTTCGATCCCGTCCAGACCGGGCATTTTGATATCGGTGAGCACGACCTCGGGGTGGACCTGCTCGAACGTTGCCAAGCCCCTGAGCCCGTCTTCGGCAACGAAGATGTCGTAGCCGTCGACTTCGAGAGACAGCCTGAGGAACTCCCGGGTGCTCTCCTCGTCATCGATGATCAAGATCTTTCGAATCATCTCGCGACCTCAATGACGCACGGTGCCGGCACTCCTTCGTGCGCCAACGGGTTCAGCTGACCTCGACTCGAGGCCACAGGGCTTCCTGGCTTGCCACGGGGAAGCGGAGCGTGAAGGTCGTCCCAATCCCCTCCTCGCTTCGCACTTCCATGTCTCCGCCGAAATCCTTGACAATCCCATAGCTTATGGATAGTCCCAGGCCGGTACCCTTTCCAACGTCCTTGGTGGTGAAGAAAGGCTCGAAGATGCGCTCCCTGATCGACTCGGGAATTCCCGTCCCCGTATCGGAGAAGGACGCACAGACGAGATCTCCCTCACGATACGTGCGAACCGTGAGACGGGATTCAAAATGCCTTCCGCCGCTGCGCTCCCGCCTTTCCTCGATGGCATCCCGTGCGTTCATGACCAGGTTGAGAAAGACCTGCTCGAGGCGGTTGGCCACCCCCTGGATGGGAGGCAGTTCATGGCCGATGTCCAGCTGAACGTCGATCTCCCTCAGCTTGAGCTGCTGTCCAAGAACCGTGAAGACACCGCGGATGGGCTCGTCGATGTCCACGGGCCCCATCTCTTCGGATTCGGATTTTCGACCGAATTCGCGCAAGTGGTTGATGATACTTGATGCCCGTTCAACTTGAAGGACCAGCTCCCTTGAGACTCGTTCCAGGGTTTCTTCGGGGATGGGGCGCTTTCGCGTGATCATCTTCAGGAAATACTCGCACCCGACCCGAATGGCGTTCAGCGGCTGGTTCAATTCGTGGGCCATGCCCGCTGACATCTCCCCGAGGGTGGCCATCTTGCCCGCCTGGATGAGCTGCGCTTCAACCTGGATTCGATGTGTGATGTCCGCGATATTGGCAATGATGACATCTTTGCCGATGTGGAGCCTCGGGCATGAATGGATGTTCACGTAAAGAGGGCTGCCGTCCTTTCTGTGGTGCCGGACCTTGGGGAGAAAAAGACAGCTTTTCGCCGCCAGCGACTGGATCCGTTCGGCATCCTTGGGCTCACCAAGCTCCAGAAAGGACATCCTCAGGAGCTCTTCCCGGCTGTAGCCATAAGTTTCCAAGGCACGGATGTTCACATCCAGAATCCGGAACGATTCCAGGTCCAAGACCAGGATGGGGTTGGGATCGTTTTCAAAGAGCGATCGGTACTTCTCCTCCGAAGCCCTGAGCTCCTGTTCCGACGCCTTGAGGCGTTGGGTCATCTGGTTGAAGGAGCATGCCAGGGCGCCGATCTCGTCCCCGGATTGGACCGAGATGGGCGTCTCCAGATCCCCGGCGGTGACCCGTTCCATTCCTTCCACGAGCCTCGTGACCGGCCGGCTGATCAAGCGGCCGATGAGCAGAGCGATGATGCCCGCAATGCCGCAGATCGCCACCACGGTGGACAGGATCATTTTCCGCTCGTTCTCCTCGACCAATTGGTCGATTTCGTGCAGCTCCACGTCGATGTCCAGAACCCCGAGCACCTTTTGGTCTTCACGATGCTCGTGGCAGGCTGCCGTGAAGCAATCCGGCTCGTTGTAAATCGGGTTGATCATTCCAAGGACGCGATAGCCGCGAGAGGAGACAAAGGTTCTCGACCGCGCGGACGTTGTGATCCTCTCGAAAGGTTTTTCCCTGGCATGACAGGCGTAGCACTGCTCCGCCGACTTATCCAGCATGGTTCCCATTTCACTCCTGTCCGAGGAGTAAATGATTTCCCCCAATGCGTTGAATATCCTAACCTTTTCGATTCCTTCCTGGGCCCCGATGGTATCGATGGCCTTGTGGAGTCGTTGAGGCTGGTATTCAAGCATGTCGTAGCGCAGGCTTCGCCTGATGACCTCACTGGTGAGGTTTACGTTGCGAAGCAATTCGTGGAGGAGTCGTTCCCTCTGGGACTTGAGATTCACGTACGAGAAGATCCCGATCACCAGGACCGCCACCGCGCCCACGGAAACAATCAGCTTAAATCCGATGCTTCGATACCACACCCCTGTTCCTCCCTGGACTGAGGGCAAACGAGGTGGCAACGGACTCGTGTTGACTTTGCGGAGCTAGCTCTGCTAGCGAGCGTCTTTCAGCAGGATTTGGACGTTCTTGACGAGGTCTTCCGGATCAACGGGTTTTTCCATGAAGATGTCGGCGTGAATCCAATCGAGGTCCTGGTCCACGGAGCGGGAGTAGCCTTTTTCAACGGGGGGGCGAGCGGAAACCATGAGAATGGGGATGCCCCAGGCACCCTCTTTCTGTTTGATCATGGTGGCAAATTGGAGGCCTTCATCCATGGTCGCCATCATGATGTCTAAGATGAGAAGATCCGGGCGTTCTTTCTCCATGAGCTGACTACCGGTGGCAGTATCCTGTGCGGTGAGGACGTGGTAGTCGTAATCGGTGAGGATCTCCTGCAGGGCTTCACAGATCTCGGGATCGTCATCGATGACCAAAATCGTCTTCTTCTCCGGCATGGCTTTTTCCTCCATTCCCGGCCCCGGATGAATCCAGGGGCTCAATGTGAGGTCTTTGCAGACCCGATATCGGGTCCACAGCCCCGGTCAGGGGCTGGTTCTCAAACGCCGGGCGCGAGCTGCTCTATCACGCTTAAGTCAGCATACTATAAAAATCAAGCAGGAAAAAAGGCAAAGATGAAAACAATAGCGCCGCTTCATTCAGCCGTGCAAACCGTGGAGCTCATCAGAGGAGATGCGTGATGGTGAGGTCGCCCCATTTTTGGCGCAGGTATTCGGCCACGAGCCGTCGGTGGCAGTGGCTCGGCGTGTCTTCCCCACAGAGCAGGCAGCCGAGATGAATGAGGTCCCTGGAAACCTTCCTTTCGACCTGCCGCTCCGCCAGGAGCATCAAGAAGTCTCGCTCATACCGCGGCCAGCCATTTTTGTCTTTTCGGTAGGCGTCTAGAATCTCAGACGTCGGGGCCAGCTCCGGCAGGTGGTGGTAATCGATGCCGCAGATGGCTTTGAGAAAGTAACGCAAATCGTCACGCTTGGCGAAGCCGGAGAGCTGCGAGACGTTGTTCAGACGGATGTCGAGGACACGCTTGACGCCGGCGTCTTTAAGGAGCGAGAAGAAAGTCTCGGCGGATTTCTTCGTAAAGCCGATCGTGAACAGCTTCAAGGGTGTCATGACCGTTGCTCCTCGTCTTCCAGGGCGAGATTGTCTTCATCCGAGCCGGCATCATTGCGAGCAAAAGCGATCCTCGCGGCCTGCCTGTCATAAGCGCGCTGGATCAGGTCGTCCACGTTGTCGAAGAGCCGCAGCTGGGGCATTTTGAGGGTCAGCAGGAGGCGCATTTCGGCATCGCGCTGGCTCTCAACCCTGCCGTCCTCCAGAATGTGCCGAACCTGGAGGGGCTCCGAGCGGAGCGCCCGGCAGATCAGGATCATCCGGTGACAGGTGATCGGGTCTTTTTCAGCGCACATGAGGGCGATGCGATAGGCCTGCATGCCGGTGAAAAGCCGCTCGATGCCGCGCTTAAAGACGTTTGTCTCGGCCAGTCGGCCGTACTGGACGCGACCGTCTACGTAGCAGGACGGGTCCTCGCTGCGCGGACCAAGCTCCAGCCCCAAATAGACGTAGGCGATCCCGTGCTCTTTCAAGGACTTCTGCAGGCTCTCCCGGTTGAATTGGGGGTTGAATTTGCTGTAGGGACTCGACCGCACGTCTCCAACCGCCGTGACGGCATGCCGCTTCAACAGCTCGACGAACTGCTCGATGGGGTGATTCGAATGGCCGATGGTGAACAGACTCGTCATCTCAGGTGCTCGGCTCCTCTTCCGGCGGCAGGATGAAGGCTGCTGCCAGTTTATAGCAGGAGCCCGCATAAGGCTCGCTGATGCTGATCGTGACATACGGTCTCCGGCAGTCCACCGGGTACCGACCCGACTCGCGAGGCAGGTAGACGGCCTCGACTTCCGGGTCGGTCACCGGCATCCAGTATTCTTCTCCGTTGAACGTGAACCTCGCCCGGACCCGATTCAGCCCTTTGGTATCCCGCTGGACCGTGAAAGCGAGGTCGCTTGCCCGGACAAAAAGGAGCGATGACGAGAGGGCTTCGGTCACCGCCTTCTCGGGCATGCGGTCGTTCAGGCCGTTTTGGCTGTGATAGCCGTTGAGCCAGATCCGGTCAACGGGGTCGATGAGATCGTCCAAACCGGAGAGGGGCCAGCGACCGCGGCTGGACCATCCCCCTTCGCCGATGGTGTGGTTTTCCGACTGGTAGGTGTGCGCGGCAGGCCCCAGGAGGGGCACACTCAGGATATCCAGGAGTCTCGGCATCGCGCCGTTATTGAGCGTGATCCGGTCTTGCGTGAGCTCGCCGGTTGGAACGGTGCTGATCGGACGCACCCAGGGGCCGACAAGGTCGTCGGTCAAGACCTTGCCCGCGATGCAGCGCCCGGAGAACTTGCGGGAATTGGCAAGGCAGATCAGCTTGCAGCGTTGTGGCCAGCTTTCCGGGAGCGGTCCCTCTTTCCCTCCCGCCGTCCCGTGCAGGCTCAAGAAATAGAGGCGCAGGACCCGGAGATCGTCGTAGGAAACCTCACCTCCGAGCGCATCGAAAACCGGCCTGAGCATGTCCGGACCTTCGGCCTCGAACGTCTTCATCACCCGTTCCAGCTCCCCGCCGGATTGGGCGATGTATGGCAGGAACCGCTCGGCCTGCAACGGCTTTCCCTCCTGCAGGTAGCTCAGCAGGTAATCCAGGATGCGGCTCTCGCGCACACCGTGGATGCGAGCCAGACTCTCGATGCTCTGCCCGGCGTCGAAAGCCTTGCCCACGGCAATCTCCCGCATCTTGCGCACCGGTCCCCGCTTTTCCGGGGCTCGAGCGACGACCGCGCTGGGCTGCGACTCGACCGGATGGGCTCTGCAATATGCTTCGATGACGTCGATGAAGACCGATCCGAAACGATCCAGCTTGGCCCTCCCCACCCCGTGAATGGACAGCAGAGCATCCGGGCTTCGAGGAAGGTACGCCGCCATTTCAGCAAGGCTCTTGTCGGAGAAGATCACGTATGGGGGCACGTTTGCGGCGTCGGCGAGCTCCTTGCGCGTCTTCCGCAGGGTTTCGAATAGATCCGGGTCGTAGGCAAGCTCGCCCCGTGCAGCCGGCTTGTCGGGGGGCTTAGGCGGCTCCTCGGTGTCGTCGAGACGGCCGAAAACCGCTTCACTGCCTCGGAAGACCTCCCAGGCTTTTGGAGTCAGGCTCAAGCCGCCAACGTCGGCATCCTGGGTCATGAGCCCTTTGTGGAGAAGCTGCCGGGCGATCTGCTGCCACTGCCGCCGTGACAGCTCCCGCCCGATCCCGTAAGTCGAAACCGTGTCGTGCCCGAACCGAAGGACCTTGTCAGCTTTGGAGCCCCTGAGAACCTCGATGACGTGCGTGATCCCGAACCGCTCCCCGGTCCGTTTGACGCACGAGAGAAACTTCTGCGCCGGGATGGTGATGTCCTTCATCTCCCGGTCGCCGGCAAGGCAGTTGTCGCACAGACCGCAGCGCTCATGCGGAAAGGTTTCGCCAAAATAGGCAAGCAACGGGATGCGCCGGCAGACCTCGGATTCCGCAAACTTGAGCAGAAGGCTGAGCTGCAAGCTTGCCGCCCGCTGCTCCAGGCCTTCCTTCTGGGCAATGAAGTACTTGACCTTGTGGAGATCTCCGTAGGAGAACAGCAGCACGCATTCCGCCTGCAGCCCGTCTCGACCCGCGCGTCCGATCTCCTGGTAGTAGCCTTCGATGTTTTTCGGGAGGTCGTAGTGCAGCACAAACCGGACGTTGGACTTGTCGATCCCCATGCCGAAGGCGACCGTCGCCACGATGACGTTAACCTCATCGCGGACGAAGCGATCTTGGCTCCGCGCGCGCTCCTGGTCGGAAAGGCCCGCATGGTAAGGGCAGACCGAAAACCCTTGGTCAGCGAGCGCCTCGCACAGCACATCCACCTGTCTTCGTGTGGAGCAGTAAATGATGCCGGGATCATTCGGATATTTTCGAAGGAGCTCGATGGCCTGATTCAGCGGCTTGTCTTTGGGGATGACCCGGATGAGTAGATTGTCACGGTTGAAGCTCGCGACGAATTCGCTCGAGTCATCGAATCCGAGCGACGCCTTGATGTCCGTGCGAACGCGCGGCGTGGCCGTCGCCGTGAGGGCCAGGCACACGGCCCGGGGGATGCGGGCTCTGAATTCAGCGATCTGGCGGTATTCCGGCCGGAAGTCGTGGCCCCATTCCGAGATGCAGTGGGCTTCGTCGATGGCCAGGCAGGAGACGGGAACGGAATCGAGGAGGGTAAGCACAGGCGGTCGAAGCAGAGTCTCCGGGGCAACGTACAGGAGCTTTGCGCCGCCGCCGCGGACACGCGATACGACATGCCGGTACTGGTCGGGAGAAAGCGTGCTGTTCAGCATAACGGCTGGTACGTCGAGCTGGGTGAGCGCGTCGACCTGGTCCTTCATCAGTGCAATGAGCGGCGAAACGACTACCGTGAGCCCATCCCACATGAGGGCCGGAATCTGGTAGCAAAGCGATTTCCCGCCGCCCGTCGGCATGACGGCCAGGCAGTCTCTGCCGCCGAGAACGGTCGCGATCACCTCCTCTTGGAGGGAGATGAACCGGTCGTAGCCGAAAACAGTCTTCAGAATCCGCCTGGCACCTTCGATCATGGCTCAACCGCTCGACACAAAACATCCCGGAAGCGTGTAGCTAGCCTGCGTGGGCATCCTGTGAGCTTATGGGGGATAAGGGGGAGATGGCGATTCCGCCTCAC
>CAZIEW010000036.1:0-50114 GCA_964538515.1 uncultured Syntrophobacteraceae bacterium | reverse complement strand
GTAAGGCATGCTTTGACGGGGATTTTCATTGCATCGAGCGTCCAGGCTCCCGGCTTCTCCTCACCCGGGCCTCTCACCGGGCGCGCTCGTCAGGAGCAACCGCAGCCGCACGCACACCCATCGCCCCCTTCTTCCTCGTCATGCGTCATGGCCAGGTGCTTCAGGGCGTAGGCTTCCATGATGTTGCCGATCTCTTCCCGCATGAGAAAATGCACAAACGTCTGCTCCACCTTCGGCAATTTTTCGGCATAGGCCTTCACGACGTTTTCCATATCTTCGTACGAGGAGGAAACCAGCAACGTGTCGAACTTGTCGGTCCGTGGCGGATCACTCAAGGAGCACAACGGAAACCACTTATCCAAAAACTTCATAAATCCTACATAGAACATCGTTCGCTCGTGCTGCTCGAAAAACGCATCCCGATCCCAGAGCTGCATGATGGCTCCCCCTAGAAAGATAATCGACCTGATGGTGGGTGTGCTCGCCTCACCCGCTGTTTATCTCTTTCATCATCAATACGCTCAATCATAAGACGCCCACGGGAAAGATTCAACCGGCTCAAACCGAATGCGACGGCTCGCGGAAGCAACTGGACAAGCATCGAAAGGCCGAGCCTGCCCCGGATGCCCACAGCCCGAAAGCAAAGTCCCCTTCGCTTTGCGGGAAAGACTCCCGACAACAAGAGCTCCACCAGAATGGAGGAGCCCAAAATGGCACTGAAATGGCCAACCTAACGATTTAAATACCACTTTTTGGGCCAGCGACTCCCAATTTGGGAGAGTCCGGTCCCTTGAGAAGGCCGACCCGATCACCATCCGACTGCACATGGAACCGTTTAAGCCTTTGACATTACCGACTAACACTCACCACATCACCGCCAAACCATCGGCAGGCACGGTTTATGTACTTGCTCGAATATCGAATAAACAGGGCCTTACTCGTGCGTAATTCCATCGACAAAGCGAACTTCATCCGGCTTCTGCACAATCCGCAGCCATGCACCGAGATCCAATCGCATTTGCGGCAAGGAAGCCTGGGTTAAGTGGACAGAAGCATGAACCCGGCAATAGACGGAGTCGAGATCGTGAGCGACTCCCTCACCGTTGAACGGCAGGAACCCCTGTCAAGCTCACAACCTCCCCATACCCCATACAAGAAGGAGCATTTGAATCATGAAACCATTTGCTTGGGTAAGACCGAGACTGTACCGAGGTCGGACGCCCACACGTCTGGGGAGAGCCCTGGTCGTGACGACCTGTCTGACCCTGGTGTTTTCAGGGGCTCTCCTGCCCGGGGCCGGTAGAGCTCAGCTTCCTGTCTTTCTGCCGGATTCCTTGAAGGACACACCACGGCCGGTACCCACGGCTGCGGTCATTCTCGCGCCGATCGACAACATCCCGGGGCCAGGGATTGAGCTAAACTTTCAACCCTTGGACGTGGCGACGACCACCCCGATCACGATTCCTGACCACGTGACCGACTTGGGAGTTGGAATCGTCAAGGACCAGGCCGCCCTCATCGCCCTCGGCAAGGCTCTGTTCTGGGACATGCAAGTGGGGAGTGACGGCGTCCAGTCGTGCGCGACCTGCCATTTCAACGCCGGGGCGGATGTCCGCTCCAAGAACCAGATTTCTCCAGGCGTGAAGGATGCCAACTTTCTAAACAACCCATTGGACGGTGGAGCGGGCGACACCCGCTTTGGCAATTCCACGGTGCCCTTCACCGCCAACGATCCCTTGAACCCGTCCGGCCCGCTGGATCCTCCGGATCCCATTTTCAGCGTTCCGGGGCTGCCGCAGTTCGCCCCCAATTACCAACTGGTCGCGACCGATTTTCCCCTGAACGGGTGGTTCAATCCCACGGCACTGGTGCCCCGGGGACCCGGCATTGGCCCCTTCGAAGAGCTGGCTCTCGTCGATCAGGACACCAACGACGTCGTCTCCTCCATGGGCGTGCGCCGCACCCAGTTCGTGTCGACCACACCGGGAAAGGCGGTGGATGCGGGCACCCCGCTGCCCGACGTGTTCAACACCAGGAAGCCCGGCGAGATGGACACGGCGAGCCGCGTGCGACGCGTCGAGCCCAGGAACGCCCCCAGCGTGATCAACGCGGTCTTCAACTTCGATAATTTCTGGGACGGCCGGGCCAGCTTCATCTTCAACGGAGCGAACCCGTTCGGCTTCCGGGACCGGGAAAGCACCCTGAAGCTGAGCACGGCGACTGGACCGGTCGACGTGTTCGTCCGGGTCACCAATTCCAGCTTGGCCTCTCAGGCCGTTGGCCCTCCGGGGAGTGACTTCGAGATGTCCTGGGCCGGCCGCACGTTCCCGGACATCGGGAAGAAGCTGCTCACCATGCAGCCGTTGGCCAAGCAGTTGGTCCACCCGAAAGACAGCGTGCTGGGGCCCATGTCCCGAGCGAGGGTGGTCGGCTCGACCTTGTCCGGACTGAAAGGGCTCAAGGACCGCACCACCGGCAGACCGACCACGTACACCCAAATGGTGCAGGCGGCGTTTCAAGACCAGTGGTGGAACGACACCACGAGCGTCTTCACGCCGATCGCCGGCTCCGCGGTTGTCCAAAAGGCTTCAGCCTCCGACCCTCGGACCCTGGTGCTGAGCCCCGGCAAGGCTGCCGTGAGCAAGCGCGCGCTGGGTGCTCCCCTGGGCGCGGGACAGTACACTCAAATGATGTGGAACTTTTCACTCTTCTGGGGCCTCGCGGTGCAGGCTTATGAAGCGACCCTGATCTCTGACGACACGCCCTACGACCGGTTCCAGGGCGCCACAAGTCTCGGCATTGACCCTGACCCCACCGCTTTGACAGACCAGGAGCAGCTCGGGCTGGCCATTTTCGACGACCCCGGCATTGACGGCAGCCCCGGAAATGGCGCCAAGTGCAACAATTGCCACATCCTGCCCATCAGCAGCGGCCACACCGTTCTCGACATGAAGCCGGACGCCCAGGGGGTGCCCCAGTCGACCGAGGGCATCATCGAGGACATGGTCATGGGGGACGGCACCGTCGCCAACTATGATCACGGCATGTACAACATTGCCGTTCGCCGAACGCAGGAAGACCTGGGCAGGGCCGGCACCGCGCCGTTCACCAATCCCCTGACGGGTGCTCCTTTCCCGCTCTCTTACGTGGAGCTGACCGCATTGAACAGCAGCACAGCCTGCACGGATCCCAGCGGCGTCTCAATACCGTGCTGCGTGGACGACAATAGAAACCCCATATCCTGCCTGCCTCCGGACGTGGCCCGGTTTGTCCCCGACGTGCCGATGCAGAACCGCAGGGTGACCGAAGGCGCCTTCAAGGTGCCAAGCATCCGCAACGCCCTGTACACCGGTCCCTACATGCACAACGGGGATTCGGCGACGTTGCGCCAGGTCGTGGAGTTCTACATCCGTGGCGGGAATTTCCCCAACACCAACGCCAATGAGCTGACGGTGGACATCGAGGGGATCAACGAGCTGAGATTTCCCGAGTTCATCCCAGCCGCCAGGGAGGGGGTGGAAGCCTTGGTCGCTTTCTTGGCCAATGCCTTGACCGACCCGAGAGTAGCCTTGGAAAAGGCTCCTTTCGATCACCCGCAGCTCTTCGTCCCCAACGGCTCCCCGGCCAGAAATCCCGCCGCGGACACGATGCTGGAAATCAAGGCCGTGGGCAATGCCGGGCGACCGAACGTGAGAGGAAAGTCCAATCCCATCCCCACGTTCCTGAAATTGGACCCCCGGTTTGGGGGGTGACCACGGCTTGGGCTGCCGTGCTAAGCAGGTCGACCGGCTCAAACCCACCTAGAGCGTCACGGTCCGCGTTCCGGTATCGGACCCCCGGCGGGTGTTTTGACAAAGGAGAGGAAATCCTATGAAACCGATTCTGAGAGTAACCTATATGATGATCACCCTGGCGCTGCTGGGAGCGACCGGCGCGACGGCCCAAACCCAAACCACCTTGGTGCCACCGGCCGCCTTTGACATTACCGGGTTCATCGAGGAAGCTACCCTGGACGGGACGGTGGGCGGATTGGCGACCGCTGCCTTGGACAACACCGATGACCGCGCCGGGGGCACGGTGACTGTCAACGGCATCAAGATGTATGTTCCGAATAATACCTTCGTTCAGATGCCGGCCTCGTCTCTGAGCTGGAAGCAGCTCTTCGATACCGCGTCCGCCACTCCGGTCAACAGCGCCAACACCGCCAATCTCCCTGTTCAAGGGGTAAGCACGGGACTCGCCCTGGCGGACCTGCCCGCTGTAGCCTCCCCCTTTCCGGCATTCCCTTCCTTTGAGATCCGGGCCGTGGGCAACATCCGGACGGACCTGCCAGGATTTGAAGGAATCCCGAAGTACATCGTGGGGGGTCTCATCGTGCCCATTGGCCAAGAGCAGCTGATGGCCGGATTTGGCGTCATCAATTACATCTACTCAAATGACGACCCGGTAAATCCTGGGCGGTTCGAGGTCGGAGGCGCTCCGGGAGTTGCCGGTACCGGTGCGTTGCTCGAGCTCAACGACCCCGTCGGGCGCTTTGGCCATCCCCGCAGCCCCGATCCCCGGTTCTCCGCAGACACGGGCAACCCGACCATCGCGGCCGCCAGCGGCTATCCCGTGGGCATTCCCGACGTGTCTGACCCCGGTCATCTTCTCAACACCCCACCGTTCATCGGCCCCAATGATCCGTTGCGTCCAAACGTCAACCGGCCGGCAAACCCGGCTGTAGGAAGACCGGGCCATGATCCCTGGATCGCTGAAGGCGCGCCGTTGAAGACCTTCACGATGAACGTCGATGCGGTCGCCTTGGGCTGCGATGCGACCAGACAAGTACCCCTGAGGGTTGGGGACACGGTGGATTATGCCGGCACGCTCTACAAAATCGACCCCACGCTTCCCTTCACGGCGGCCAACTCCTATATCTCCGTTCACACGTTAAACGCCGACCTGGGCATCTTCACCCGGCCCGGCACGCGGCCTTGCTACGTGGCCGTGGAAGCCTTCATCGTCCCGACGGCCCAGACCCGTAACGCGCCTCCGGTCTTTGCAGGAAGCCCGCGCACTTCCATTCCCTTGGAGAACACAACGCGGGTCCACATCGTCGGATTCACCACCGATCCCACACGGCTGATCGATCTCAAGCGTATCCAGGTTAATCCAATATCGGGCGCCGAAACCTTTGTGACCTTCGCAAGCGTGCTCCCCGAACAGCTCGGGCCCGGTCTGGTGAGAGGGCGCTTCCGCTTCCAGGCATCCAGAACCACGGGGATCTTCCCGCCCACCCGCGAGTATCAGGCCGTAAGCCGCACCGGAACGGTCGTGGCGGCCAACGGGCTTCTCACCGGTCAGTTCCGCTTGCCCTGCTTCGACTTCCTGTTTGGGGAGCGGACCGTCTTCGGGAACCCGACGGTTCCGGTGCAATTCGATACGTTCCCGTTCCTGGCGGTTGGCTCAGGACCGCTCACGGGTGGACCGGTGTTCGGTCGTCTGGATCCCTGGCCCGGCCCTTAGTCGACCGACAACGAATCCTTCAGCTCTTTTGCTACGCCCCGCGCTTCCCGTCGTGAAGCACGGGGCGCATCCCGGGGCAGATCATGAGTCGTTCCGGCAGGTCAGGCAGCGGTTCCCCCGTCTGGAAATGGGGCGTGGCGATCGCTTTCGCGGGGGTGGCAATGGTCGTCACGTTCGCCATGTCACCCATGGATAGACAGACCATTACTAACCCCGGTTCCATCTACAGCGCCGATTCAGCCAAAGCCCGCCCCCCGAAGCCCGGTGCAGAGCGGACGCCTAAACCGTCGCCCCAGAGCGGTTTCTCCGCGCCGCCCTCAGCAGTCGCGCCAACCCGGGCTGCCGGCCCGTTGAGCCCGGAATCGGTCAGCGGGCTCCCGATCGAGGAAACGGAGGGGAGGATACCGGAGGCATACGTCGAGCATGAAGGCGAGACATGGATACCGGAAGGAATGGATCCAGCGGATGCTCGGGGCTCGACGCCGGAGACAGGAAGAGCCTGGAAGCCGGTTGTCATCCTACCGCCGGGCGTAACGGCCGAATTCGAGGATTCCCCGGATGATGAGCCGCTATCTTTCGATAACGTGGCCCACCGGCGGGTGACACGCTCGACTGTTAGAGCCGGCGCGAGCGGCGTAAGAGGCCGGCGCTGAGGGGTTGACGCTCCATCGTACGAGACGGGCCTGCTCACCGAGGTTGACGCTGGCGGCTTCCGGCCTCTCTTTGCACAGGGGGTTGCATGATTTTCCTTGACCCGTATTCAGGAGGTGCCACCTTGCGGAAGATCAGCTCGAAGATCGGAATGGGGCTCCTCGTGGTGCTCCTGGGGATTGGCTTGACCGCGTGCACCAAACCGGCACCCAAGACGTTGGATTTACACGGAAGGTGGATGGCAATCGCCAGGGAGCCGGGTATTCCCGGTCGTAGCGGCCAAGTGGGGTTTGTCATTGAGGTCTTCGACGACCATACGGTCATGCTTCCCTCCGGAAAGAGAAATTGGACGCTTCTGGATGACGGCCGCATCAAGATCACAGATCCCGGACTGACCATGTACGGTACGGTCCAGGATGATATTTTGACGATGACCATGGCTGATGAAACCAAGGTCATCTTCAAAAAAATGAAGTAGCTATCTCTTCGCGCTGGCGGCCTGACCCTTGGATTAAGGCTCAAGCCTCTGCATCCAATTGAGCCATGATCGCGTCATGGGCGAGACGAATCACCTCCGCAACGCCGGATTCGTCCCAGACCCTCCTCTGCTCCGGGTCGGTATGGCTCTCAACGGCAATCCGCCTGTTGAAAGGCCAGGGGGCAATGAAAATGCCCACTTCAACATCATTGACAACCTCGGCGTACGTTCCCTCCCCCGGCTTCCTCAAGAGATACCACGGATATCCCCTGACTTCCGGGCTACTGACCAGGTAAAACCCTTCCTTGATCTCCATGAAACTGACCTTGTCGGTCATCGTGCCGCTTTCTCCTTCCTCTCGCCGTAGCGGGGAGCCCTAAACCATTCAGGCAGCACCGAATACGCCCTGCAGCTCCTCCCCGGGTGGTTGTGAAGACGGAGCATGTCCGTGTCCTGGGCACCAGCGCCCCTTGTTGAGCCAAACTGCGCAAGGACGCCGGGAATCCGATACCACAACCTGCCATCTCCCCTCCCATTGTTACAGAATTCCAGGCTTCCCGTGTTTCGCGGTTTGCTCATCATACAACAGTCTCCCCAAAAAGTACCGAAGCCCGAGTGCCCTGCCTCATCATCCCCCGCAACCTCCACCCGGACGCAACCCAGAGCCTAACTCCCATGCATCATTAACAATTCACAGACGTCGCCCGGAAGCGATTAACACGCACCCCCGCACGTTAACACAAAACGTCAAAACTATGACTATGCAAGGTTAACACGCAGTTCTGAAGAATCCACGATCTACCAAGTTTTCATAAACGATCTTTTATAGTTGCCAACCCATTGAAGCCGCTGCTCAAATATGGCATTAGACTTGCTCAATCGATTGACGAGAGCTTAGCTCCCCTATGGTGAGTGGCCTTTGCACGCATCGACAGCTCGACACGAACGAGCCGGAATGGAGGTGACAAGAAAGCTCAACCGACTGTGCAGCGCAAGAAAGCGAGACCGACAACGGATGCGGACAAACTCTCAACCTGCGCTGTTTCACAATCAGAGCAATGCGGAACCACCGTCGTATTTGGCTTGGCAATCCACTTTCAGGAGAACAGGACATGGAATGTGAAAAGAGGGAATTGATCTACAGACTGCTGCTCTGGCTTGCGGTGATCGCATTTTCGGTTGTTTGGGGCGTATCGGCGGCGCTGGCCGAAGACTCGCTGCAATCCGTCACCATCACTGGTGCGTCCTCGGTCAACGATGGATCGAGGATTCAACTCCGGGCCATAGCGAAGATTGGAGACAAAACCCGCGACGTCACCACCAACAGACAGACCAAGTGGTCCTTGAGCAGCACCGCGTATGCGACCATCTCTTCCGGCCGACTCACCGGGAAGAACTTGCCGAGCTGTCAGAATAAGAGCGTTACGGTCACGGCGACTTATACCTATAATGGGATTAGCAAGACCGACACCCATGATGTCGCTCTGATTGAAAACGAATGTGTCGCCCCGACGGTCACGCTTTCCAGCATCTCCATCGGCGGGCCAACTTCCATGAACGAGAACACCGCCGCCGATTTCCCCGTCACCGCGACCATGAGCGACAACTCCACCAAGTCGGTCACCGCCACCTTGACGGAAAATTCGACCTACACCTCCTTTTCCGGGATTCGCCTGACCGCCGTTGAAGTGCCCTCGAACCAGACCGTCACGGTCAGTGCCTCCTACACCGAAGGCGGTGTCACAAGGACCGCGACCAAGTCCGTCCAGATCCTTGACGTTCCCCCTCCCGTCACGCTTTCCAGCATCTCCATCGGCGGGCCAACTTCCATGAACGAGAACACCGCCGCCGATTTCCCCGTCACCGCGACCATGAGCGACAACTCCACCAAGTCGGTCACCGCCACCTTGACGGAAAATTCGACCTACACCTCCTTTTCCGGGATTCGCCTGACCGCCGTTGAAGTGCCCTCGAACCAGACCGTCACGGTCAGTGCCTCCTACACCGAAGGCGGTGTCACAAGGACCGCGACCAAGTCCGTCCAGATCCTTGACGTTCCCCCTCCCGTCACGCTTTCCAGCATCGCCATCGGCGGCCCCACATCGGTCAACGAAGGCACCTCCACGGCTTTCCCGGTAACGGCCACCATGAGCAACAGCACCACTAAGACCGTGACCGCAACCATGACGGAGGATTCCCAGTATGCCACGTTCAACGGCGCGACCCTGACCACCACCGCTGTCACCGGCAATCAAGTCGTCAACATCGGCGCCTCGTACACGGAAAACGGCGTCACGAGAACGGCCTCCAAGCAGGTCACCATCGTGGATACAACGACGCCGCCGCCGCCCGTGCAAGGCTCGCACGCGGGACGCTTCGATACTTACGCCGGCGCCACAACCTGCCTTTCCTGCCACCGCACTCAGGCCGTTCAGGTCTACAACTCGGAGCATTACCAGTGGTCGGGCAAGTTCGGGGCTATCAATGATTTCTGCATCTACCCGGACATCAACCTGATCGGGAAGCTGACCAATGTCTACGGACTCCAGGTTGACGGCGGCTGCCTGAAGTGCCATACCGGCCTCGGGGCCAAACCCACCAAGTCCACCAACCCCACCGACAGCGACCTGGCCAACATCGACTGTCTGGTCTGCCACGCTCCCAACTACAAACGGACGGTGGATCCTGTCACCAAGACCAAATACATCCCTGACGAAACCGCAATGGGAATGACGATCCTCGAAGCAGCCGTCGACATTCGGCCGACCTCACGCGATACGTGCCTGAACTGCCATACCAAGTCGGGTGGCGGCAACAACTTCAAGCGGGGCGACATTGAAGAGGCCCACCGCAACCCGCCCACGAGAGATTTCGATGTCCACATGTCCTCGGCAGCTCTGGGTGGGGGTGATCTTCACTGCACCCAGTGCCACGCGGTCTCCCAGCACAAAATCTCCGGTCGCGGCGTGGACCTGCGGGTCCAGGAAGGCACGAAACCGGACTGTGTGACCTGCCACACGAGCACGCCGCCGCACAGCAACTCGAACATCAACAACTATCACGTCAAGCGCGTGCATTGTACGACCTGTCACATTCCGACCTTTGCCAAGGTAGCCCAGACGGACATGTTCCGGGATTGGGGGGCTGCAAGCGGGGAGCTCAACACGACGACCGGGCTCTACGATCCCACGAGAACGATGCAAGGGAACGTCACCCCACAATACAAGTTCTGGGATGGAAGGTCACAGTTTTACAACTTTGGAACCGCAGCCACTCTCCAGGCCAACGGAAACGTGCTGATGGCGGGACCGGTTGACTCATCCCCGGCTGTTGCAGGCGCAAAGCTTCATCCATTCAAAGTGCACACGGCGACGCAGCCGATCGACACCGTGACGGATTACATTCTCCCGTTGAAGATCGGACAGTTTTACATGCAGGGGGATCTGCTCAATGCGATTCCGCTCGGGCAGGACGGTGTGGGCTGGCCCAGGAATCCGTACGCCTATCAGACCACGGAGCGCTGGATGGGCCTCTTCCACGAGGTTGCGCCCAAGGAGCAGGCGCTGGGCTACAACAACTCCTGTACCACCTGCCACGGTGGCACAACCACCCGTATGAATCTAAAGAGCATCGGCTACACCGCCAAGAAGCCCACCAGCGACCTGTGCAACGATTGCCACGGCTTGCAGTCGTATTCCTTCACGCAGGTTCATCCGCGCCACACCAACAAAGGGATCAACTGCTCGTCCTGTCACACGTTCAGCCGGGCCCAATAGCCCGCTCTAAAGCCCCGGGAGGCGTTACGCCCTCCCGGGGGTTCTTCCACAGGGGGCTTGGCCTCACAAAGCCGGACCCCGCCTTTCCCAATGCGTCAGACGGCGCTCTCCTCATTTCTCTTGAGCGGGTCAATGTCCGTAAAGGTGAGCACGATACCCGAAGACATCCCTCCCCCGACTTGGTAAGGCAGAGCCTTCATCAGGAACCACGCCCCGTCCAGGGTGCGCACCTCCATGTTGCAGGGGCTCTTCTCCGTCTCCACTCGGCGTAGGACGCTCATGATGTCGATGCCGAAAACATTGTTCGTCAGATGGGCTAAGGGACGTCCAAGGTCCTTCGGCAATATCCTGAAAATCCTTCCGATCTCAGGGGTGAACCTTCGGATCTCGAGGTTCTCATCCAGGAACAGGGCCCCGGTGCCGGTGGCGGCCATGAGATTTTCCAAGTCGTTGGTCATCTCCGTCAGCTCCAGGATCCTGGCCTGGCACTCGGCGTTGACCGTGTGCAGCGCCTCGTTGCTGGCCAAGAGCTGCTCATTGGTCGCTTGGAGCTCCTCATTGGAAGTCTCGAGCTCCTCGATGGTGGCCTCAAGGTTTTCCTTGGTGAATTGAAGCTCCTGCTCCAGATCATGGATGCGCTGCTCGACTTCCCCGTTGATGTCGCCTTGGGGAAGCCGGTCGAGCATGGGCTCCGCTTCGAGCCTACGGTTAACGGGGGCAGCCCGTCCAAAGTGGGCGGGCTTAGGTCGGTTCAGGATGAGGGTAGGAGCCTGAGTCACGGAGCGATCGGTGAAGGGCCGTCTTATGCCTTTGGATCGGTAAATCTTGAACTTGGAATGCACGACCTCGAAAAAGTCGCCCCCGGCAGCGGGCATTTCACTCGTACCAAGCAGGAGAACCCCTTTGGGGTTTAGCGAGAAATTGAGGAATTCCAAAACCTTCTGCTGGAGCACCGGTTGAAGGTAGATGAGCAGGTTGCGGCAGCTCACGAGCTCAATGTTCGTAAAGGGCGGATCCTTGATGAGGTTGTGCTGTGCGAAAACCACCATTTCACGAATGCTGGGGTGAACAAGATATTGGTCATCCCTGCGCAGGAAATACTTACTCCGCATTGCCGGCGGCATGTCTGAGGCGATGCTCTCCGGGTACAACCCCCGGCCCGCTCTCCGGATAGCGTCGCGATCGATATCGGTCGCAAAGATCTTCACACTCCAAGACCGTTGCAAACGCTCCATGCATTCGCAAGCCAGTATGGCAAGGGTATAGGCCTCCTCCCCGCTCGAGCATCCCGCAGCCCAAAAGCGAATCTCCTGGCGATCGCTGTTCAGAAAAAGGCCGGGCAGAATCCTCTCACCTAGTTCTTCAAAGACTTCCCGATCCCGGAAGAAGCTGGTGACCCCGATCAGGAGATCCCGGTAAAGAGTCGCCACTTCAATCGGCCTGGCCTCCAAGAGCCGGACATACTCCCGCAGATCCTCCACCTGATTGACCTCCATCCGCCGCTCGATTCGCCGGAGCACGGTATTGGGCTTATAGAAGGTAAAATCCACCTTCGTCTGCTCGCGCAGCAATGCGAATAAGCGGCCCAGCCCGTCCTCGTCAGACGGAACCGTTGGAGGGCGTTCGGCCTGAGCGACCAGGGAACTGGGTGTCTCGGCCCCCCCGGATTTGCTCAATTCATTTCCTGAAGCGGTCTGGGCCTCAATGCTCATGGCAGGAGCCTCTATCATTCGAGCCAATGGAAGGCGGCAAGAGAACCTTTGACAAAGCAATCCGATTTCCTGGTCGGTGGCGTTGTGCTTGGTCGGCGGAAAGCGCTGATCCCGGATCAAGCGAGTCAAAAGAATAGCATCTGTCTCAAGCGTAATGAAGCATCCTTTGTCTCTATGCTTGCTCAAAGACCGTCCGTGTCGTGCAGACCTTCCGTTGCTGACGCCAAAGACTGAAAACCCATGATCAGCTCGGTGGCGGAACAGAATCAGGCCGTTCTGCCAGCAGCCCTTCCAGCGCTATCGGCAGCCGAGGTTTACACGGCCCCGGGGAAGCCGAGCTCGACGCCATGTCCGATGAGGCTCCCATGCAGATCTTTGGGGAGGAAGTGATCGTTGCACGGACGGACCTGCCGTTTCCAAGCAAGTGCATCCTGGCTGGAATCATCCGCCGGGGGCGACTCGTGATCCCCCACGCAGACACGGTCCTTCAATCGGACGACGAGCTCCTCGCCGTGGTGTCCACGCGTCACAAGCCGGTGGACCTGGCGTCGATCCTCGGAGCATAGAGGGACGCGTCTAGAACCAGGCCGGCCTTTGCGGCGAATCCGCTGCTGTTTCGTCTGCACTGGATGCACGACCTAAGCGCCTCGTCATGAGGGAACTGCGTTTTCTCACCCTGCGACGGCGGAAATCCTTGAAGCAGCTGCGCAAATCCTGCCGATGTAGAAGGTGAGGGGGGGGTTTCCTCCTCTCGATGACCAACCCTGAGCACGGAGGGCCTCATACATGAATCCGCAGCCATCGGACAACAGCATCAACAGGAAGGTCATGTGCGCCCATTACGACGCTTGCCTCGACGTTGCGATCCGGGAGTGTTGGACGGGATTTACCTGCGAGCAGTGCCAGGATTACGCGCACGTGGTGATGGACCCCTTTGAGTGGAAAGAAGACGGCCTCAGGTGCCGGGCATTGGGCTACGCGATCCTGCACGAGCAGGCGTACACCGCGTCGCCCATGCGCAGTTGGGTTGAAGCCGTGGAAAGGATCAGCCACGCGGGAGCATGAGACAACAGAAGATGGCTCTGGGTGGAGGCTCGGTTGATTCCGGGCCTGCTGCCCGGAGACGGTCAAGTCGAAACGACCCAGCCCCATTCGACCGCAGCGAGAAAACCCGCCTGAGCAAGTCCACGCTGACATCCGGGCACTCTTTATGAACTTCGGCAATCCTGAAAGGACCCAATGACTGGTCGATGGCCTTAAGAGCCCGGTCGGTCTTAGCTCTTCTGGGACTATGGAGCTGACCGATGTGCCCTTCGAATTCACGGTGGGCGGTCTTCAGGATGGACGAGCAAGGATGGCATTTCAGCATCCGACTCAACGTGATCAACTGCCGACCAGTATAGGGAATCGGCCCCGATCGTCAATCCGCTGATCGCTTCTCACTGACTTGTGAGCTTAGGTGGGCTGCTGGGGATAAAGTACGGACGTCAGGTACCCCAACATTGCGATGCCATCCTTGCCAGCCCAGGTCAGTGGGCTCGAAACAGGAAATCGCTATGTTGCTCAGGCCAGCGCCGGCTCGGCTGGCAGGGGTGAAGAGTTGATATCAGCGTAACGACAGGGTGGCCCGGGCAAGAGGGAGAAGAGCGAATCCAAATCGAACCAAATTGGTCTTACTTGGAGGGCGACCCGGGGATCGAACCCGGCACCTTTGGTTCCGGAGACCAACGCTCTATCCACTGAGCTAGTCGCCCTCTGATGAAATGATGGGCAGGTGCTGCCCGAAGGATGTGGCTGATTACCATAGCCGTTTGGGTTTGTCAACCATCCCGATTTGAAGACTACCTTAGGATGTATTGGAAAATACACAAAAAAGATCATATACGCCGAAGGCGTCCTCCTCTGCGCTCGGGACGCGGTTGCCCTCAGCCGGCTCCGGCTTCGCATGGAGCCCGTTCGGCGCAAGGATGGTCTAATGAGGCGGCAGGGCGCACGAAGGCTGCATTTCACCCTTGGTCGCTTCCCGAACGTCCGTGATCAGGATGTCGAATTGGGCGGAGGTGCCGCACCGAGGGTCGTTGAAGTCGGCCACGATGACGTCGTCCCGAACGTCCTTGACCATGAACTGGATCAGGGTCTTCTGTTTCATCTCGCGATACATCTTGCCCGGCTGCAGGCGGTTCTGCTTGTAGTCTTCCCGGGGCAGCTCCCGAACGAGGCTCTCGTCGTGGTGACCGAAGATCTCCTCAGGCGGCACATAAACCTGGACCCGGTCGCCGGGCAGTTTGTTCATGATCGCGGTTTCCACGGACGGGTACTGGGCATGAATTCCGTATACAAATTGGCACGACTGCTTGGGGGCCTCGACGACGTCCCCGTCTTTTCCCGTCGTACGGATGCTGTATTCCATCGTCACCATCATGCATTCCCTGACTCGCTGCATTATGCACTCTCCCTTTTCCGCAGGTCCCCCTCCGGCGTCTCCTGCCGAAGGAATTCACAATTCAAAATAGAAGGCTCAGGCGCTTGTCTCGAATCCCGTGCTCGGCGGCGTCCCGCGCTTCCAACATGGGCAGAAGCTAAGGCCTGGCAGGGCTTTGTCAATAAAGCTTGCTCATTGCCGGGATTGAGGATAAGCAGAAGACCGCTCCGTCGAAGCATGTCCATTTTAGCCCGCATATCAACCGGGTGGTAGAGGTGCCTGTGGATAAACCGCTCCGTGTGACGTTTCCCTTGCTGAGCTCGATCTCCGGCCTGGCTCACGGTGTTTTTACCCGTCACGGCGGCGTCAGCCTGCCTCCGTTCGACACGCTGAACGTTGCCTTCAACGGGGGCGATGATTCCGATGCCGTCCGGGAAAATCTCCTGCGCATCCGTCGGGAGCTCGGTGGCCCCACCCTCGTCTTCTCCCGACAGGTCCACGGGGAAACCATCCATGTCGTGGACGAAGCGATGTTGGAGCAATGCCCCCCCGAAGCGCCCTTCTTTCAGGCGCCCCCCGGAGACGCCCTGGTGACGCGGCTTCGATCGGTCGCTCTGATGGTGAAGGTGGCGGACTGTCAGGCCATCCTCCTGGTTGACCCGGTGCGAGGGGTCCTTGGCAATGTGCATTCCGGCTGGCGCGGCAGCGTGCAGGACTTGGCCGGCAAGACGGTTGCTTTCATGCATCGCCGGTTCGGATGCAGCCCGAAGGACGTGCTCGCCGCGGTGAGCCCGTCTCTTGGCCCCTGTTGCGGCGAGTTTATCCATTTTGAGAGCGAGCTGCCCGAGGTCTTCTGGCCCTTCCAGGTCCGTCCCCGCTATTTTGATTTCTGGGCTATCACGCGGTCCCAACTGGTGGCGGCAGGGCTTCTGCCTGAGCACATCGAGGTTTCCGGACGGTGTACTCGGTGTGAAACCACGGATTTTTTCTCGTACCGAGGGGAAAAGATCACCGGTCGGATGGCCGCGGTTCTCGCATGGGACGGGGCTTCGGAGATGCAGGCAGGATTCCATGGCTAAATTCAAGATAGATGCTCAGATCGTGAGTCAAGAGCTCGTAGCGGCCATGACGTGGCGGCTTCGGCTGAAAGCCCCTGATATGGCTCAAGCCGCGCGTCCCGGGCAGTTCACTATGTTGCAGGCTCGCGAGGGCAATGACCCGCTCTTGAGGCGCCCGTTTTCCTTTCACGGGATTCACCCCTCCGAGGGTGTTGTCGAAATCCTGTACCGAGTCGTAGGCCGAGGAACCTGGCTGCTCAGCCAGCTGGGCCCCGGCGCGGGCGTGAGCCTGGTCGGTCCGCTCGGGAATTCCTTCGCGATCGACTCGGTGAGCGACGGCGAAGTTGCGGTCGTTGCCGGCGGAATCGGCATCGCGCCGCTCCTGCCTGTCATCGAAGGCCTGCTCGCCTCCCGTGCCGGATCGAGCGGCCAGGCACCGGTGCACCTTTTTTACGGGGCCCGATCGGGTGGCGAGCTTCTCCCCGCCGACACGTTCGAGCGGGAGGGGCTTCGCGTCCATTGGAGCACGGACGACGGAAGCTTCGGGCATCGTGGCTTCGTGACCCAACTGCTTGCGGATGCGGTCGACAGAGGGGAGCTCGATCCGACCGTCGTGCTCGCCTGCGGGCCGCTGCCCATGCAGTATCATGTGGCCCGGTGGGCCCTGGCCCGGGGCATCCCGACGCAGTTGTCGCTTGAATCGCTCATGGCATGCGGATTCGGCGCGTGTTTGGGCTGCGCGCTCCCGGCGCACCACCCTTTTGACCCCACCGCGGACCATTACGTCCATGTGTGTAAAGACGGACCCATCTTTCCGGCAGGAATCATCCAATGGAGCAAAATTCGACTGCACCCCACCACGCCCCCGACCTATCCGTGCATTTAGGGCCGCTTCGCCTGAAGAACCCTGTCATGGTGGCTTCGGGCACCTTCGGGTACGGGCAGGAGTACGAGGATTTCATCGACCTGAACCGTCTGGGCGCTATCGTGGTGAAGGGGATCTCGCTCCTGCCAAAGGCCGGCAATCCGCCGCCTCGGCTCGTGGAAACACCGGCCGGCCTCATCAACGCCATCGGCCTTGAGAACGTCGGCGTCGACGCGTTCATCGCCGAGAAGATGCCCTACCTGCGGATGAAGGACACCCTCGTCGTCGTAAACGTTTTTGGAAACACCCTGGAAGAGTATGCCGCACTCGCCGCCCGCCTGGACGGCGTACCCGGAATCGCGGCGCTCGAAATCAACATCAGCTGTCCCAACGTGAAGCACGGCGGGATGGTCTTCGGAACGGATCCCCGGATGGCTGCCTCCGTCGTCCAGGCGGTGCGGCGGGCGACGAGCCTTCCCCTCATCACCAAGCTCACCCCAAACGTCACGCGCATCGCGGACATTGCTCGCGCCGCGGTCGACGCGGGCAGCGACATGCTCTCCTGCATCAACACGGTGGCGGCCATGGCCGTGGACGTCTTTTCACGTCGGCCCAAGCTCGCCAACCTCATCGGCGGCCTATCCGGCCCGGCGGTGAAGCCCGTCGCGCTTCGGTGCACGTACGAAGTCCTGCAGGCGGTGACCTGCCCGGTCATCGGGATCGGAGGCATCGCGAGCGCCACGGACGCCCTTGAATTCCTGCTTCTCGGGGCACGCGCGGTGCAGGTGGGAACGGCAAATTTCGTGGATCCGACCGTTACGCGGCAGATCGTGGAAGGCATGGAGCGCTTCTTATCCGTGGAAGGGATTGCCGCCCTCGAATCGTTCATCGGAACCTTGGATCTCTCGTGCGTCTTTCCATTCGCCGAAGACGCCTGCAGGGAAATCAACCTCTAGACCCCGGCAAATTCCACCCCGGCCTTGCGGCAGTCCTCCAAGGCCGTTGGATGCTTGCTGACGTCCCCCTTGTGCTCCAAGTCCCGGACGCACAGGTCTCCCGCGTAGCCCATGTTCAGGGCATCGAAAAAATACCGGATGCAGAGCACGGTGCACTCGAAAAGGCGCTTCCCCTTCGTGGCGCCCGCGGCGAGCAGGAAGCCACTTCCCGCCGCTCCGGCGTCCGTTCCTCGGCCCTCTTTCTTGGCAAGCTCGCGCTTCATGTAAACGGCCTGGGACCGGTCCACGAGGAGCTTCAACTGCCCGGTCACCCCGTAGAAATACACGGGTGATGCAACGACAACCCGCGTTGCCTTTTCCAGCAGGGGATACACGTTCTGCATATCATCCTTCTGGATGCAAAACCCCTTTCGGTCGCAGTGACCACAGGCAATGCACCCTTTGATCTCCAGGTCCCGGACGTAGAGCCGCTCGATTGCCGCTCCCGCCGATGCGGCCCCTTCCAGAAAGGCGTCCAGCATGAGATCCGTGTTGCCACCCTTTCGCGGTGATCCATAAATCCCCAGCACCAGCATCGTGGGCCACTCCTTTCCTGTTCGTTGATGCAGTGTTGATTCAAACCCTCCGTGCCCCTGGCTCGGAGTGCATGGGGGGCCACCCGCCCCGTCGAGCCCTGGCCGTCCTTTACATGCCTTCATGCGTTTGCTAGTCTAACCGAACCTGGGAGGTGGGTGACAGCTCTCATCCTGGGAACGGATCCAAGCTCACCCGCGCTTCATGGACCGTCCGATTCCAACATCCGTGAACAAGGTTTCTTGAGGGAGGAGAATATCCCATGGATCAGTGCATCTTCTGCAAGATCGCCAGGAACGAGATTCCCAGCACCAAGCTGTATGAAGACGATCTCGTGCTGAGCTTCATGGACATCAATCCCATCAACCCGGGCCATGTCCTGGTGATTCCCAAATCTCACTACGCGACCCTGTTCGAAGCCGATCCCGAAGCCCTCAGTGCCTGCATGACCATCGCGCAAAAAATCGGCAAGGCGATTTTCAAGGGCGTCGGCGCCCAGGGCCTGAACTTCCTCCAGAACAACTACCGGGCCGCCGGCCAGCTCATTGACCATCTGCACTTTCACCTCATCCCGCGATACGAAAACGATGGCTTCATGACGACCTGGCCGGGCAAATCCTACCCAACCGGCGATCTGCAGACCACCTATCGCAGAATCATGGCGAGGTTGGAATAGGCTCGAAAGGACACTCAGACCCGGCCGAGCCACCCAAGCGGTGAGCCGATGATGCGGGACGCTTCAACGGGGGCATCGGCGGGAAAACGTTACTCTGTGTGCTTGTGCGAAGTCAATCGCTATGGATGCGAGGTATCCGGACATTAGCGTAGGTCGACTCGAGCACACGGCACGTGATCGAGCTCACCGGGCTTCATCCGGCTAGCCAGACCGATGCGTCAATAGCCGTAGTCCCCAGTCTCGATATTGACGAGCCGGCCGTTCTCGAACCGCAACGTCCTGATGAATTGTGTGGGTCCTGGGTTATACGTCCATTCGTCCACCCAAACACGAAGGACAGAGTAGAGCGGGATGCGCGCTCCCAGGGGATCCGTCGGCCTCGTGGTGTAGGGCCGAGCCCCCGCGAGTGCTTCCACCCGGTCCTCGTACCACCCGTCCTCCCAGGACGGAGAACCGCACTTGTGGAGAACTTCCCCCTTGGAATCGCCGAGGTACACCAGTCGTGTGCCGCACTGAAAGGTGCGGGAGCCGCTGGAAGCCGGAACGATCGTAGTAAGCCCCAGGATCAGAAAGGCGGTAATCATCAGCAGTGGCTTCTTCATGACGATATCCCCTTGACGAGAGTCGCGATCCCCGCCATCGATGCAATGCCCATGCCTTCAAAATAACCAGGAATGCGAGGCAAGCTACCTCGAGACAGGGAAAAGATTCCCCGATTGTCCTTAAAATCCCGAGCGGTCACTTCGTAGCCGATCTCCTCGTGATACTGGAGCATAACGTAGCCCATCAGATTATAAGCCACGATGGTGTAATACAGGTTGGCGACGGAGTGGAGGAAACCGAGCACAGGCGGGGGTAGAAGCTTACCGAGCGTCATGGCCAGCGCCATGGGAGCACCCATGAGCAACGCAAGAAACAGGTCCATCAGAAGATAGCCCCACCCGATCCGATAGGCCAGTGTGGTGAACGACACCGGATTCAGGGCCGCTATGACACTCCCCGTCATGGCCAGCACGATGATCATGGCTGGAGCCAACAGGATTGCCGGAAAAACGCACAGGAAGCCAAGCTCTTTCCCAAGAACCCCGAAGGACAGGCCGACCAGGAAGGCCACGGCAATGAACAGCAAGACCTGCTTCAGAGACTCTCCCAAGTCCTTCCCGAGAACGTCGTAGGATAGCTCCGGAGCCGTGAGGTCCCCTTCCAACGTGCGCCGCAGCACGGCGTAGGCATACTTGACCATGACAGCGCCAAGAAGGATCTGAACCATCCTGAAATCCTGGAGCATCAGCCCGACGAGAGAAACCACTCCGATCAGCAGCAGGGGCCTCGGCTGAAGCGGGTAGGCAAAGAACCGCGGCAGCCTGGTCCAGAAGGGATCGATGAAGCTGCCGACGCTCAACACGTCCACCGGGAGGTTGCACTTCGGACAGCAGCGCAGCTCACCCGAGCTTTTTCCCATGACCGTCTTCGAGCGCCTGACGACACACTGAGCACAAAGCTCCACGTCGCACCTGGGGCAGTGGAAGTGGGCCGGCTTGGTTGGATGATACGCGCAGTGACTTCTCTGGCTCATGATTTCTCCTTTCGCGACGCGACGATCAACGAGAGACTCTCCTGGTAGACGGAGTCGCGTCATGGGGAGAAAATCTTGAGCAGATCGTGGGGCTCCTAAGCAATTGTCTTCGGAGGGACAGACGGTCACAGGAGGGCTTTAGAGGCAGCAATGGCGAGCTCAATAAGCGGATTGGGGAAGAAGCCTCCGAGCACCATGGCCGCGATCAGACCGCCCGTCAGCAGGCTCATGGCCGGCGACAAACGGAGAGCGGGCTGAGCCTCGGCGGGCTCCTGAAGGTAGGCGGCCTTGATCACCAACAAGTAATAATAGAGTGAAATCACCACATTGATCATGGCGATCAGCACGAGGGTGAAATACCCGCGCTCCATCGCCGCGACGAAGACCAGGAACTTCCCTGCAAACCCGATGGTCGGCGGGATGCCGGCGAGGCTGAACAGGGAGACCATGAGCGCGAGCGCCAGCAGGGGCGAGCGGCGGTGCAAGCCGGCGAGGTCGTCGAGCCGCGGGTTCCTGCCGTTACAGGCCACCTTCACGACCACGAGAAATGCCGTAAGCTTCATCACCAGGAGGGACAGGGCGTAGAAGACGGCCCCGGCATAGCCGTCACGGTTCATGCTCAGGATGCCGAGCAGCACGTAGCCCGAATGAGCGACCGTCGAATAGGCCAACAACCGCTTCAAGTCCTGCTGGGTGATGGCGGCCAGGTTGCCCACGGTCATGGAAACAATGGACAGCACCACGAGGACATGCGCCAGGTACGGGCTCCCCTGCCCCGCGGCAGCCACCAGCTTGATCAAAACCGCGATGGCCGCCACCTTGGATGCCGTCGCGATGTAGGCCGAAACCTGGTTCATGGCCCCCTGGTAGACATCCGGGGCCCAGTGGTGGAAGGGGAAGATGGCCAGCTTGAAAAAAAATCCGCTCAGCGTCAGGAGCAGGCCGAAGATAACCGCCGGCTGCCCGATCATCCCCGGAAGGCTTTTCGTGATCTCCGGGATGTAGGCGGAGTGCACGGTTCCGTACAGAAGCGCCAGGCCAAAGACCATGAAACCAGATGCAAAGATTCCGACCACGAAATACTTGATTCCCGCCTCGAGCCCCAGCTCCTGATCCCTTCTCAGGGCAACCAGGACGTACAGCGAGTAGCTCGAAAGCTCGAGCGAAACGTACATGGCAAGCAGATGGTCCGAGCTGACCAGCATCATCATGGCAAGCGTGCACACAAAAAGCAGCGCATAGAAATCAATTCGGCCGCCCTCCCGAACATCGTGCATCTCCCCGCACAGGCTCACGACCAGAAGCAGCCCCAAGGCCAGCATCGCCTTGAAGACCTGCGTGAAGAGATCCATTCGGTACGTTGCGGCAAACATCTGGCCTTCGGCTCCGGTCACGGCCAGGGACAGCAGCACCCCGGCTCCGGCCAAGGCCAGGGCTACGCTGTGCTCCCGCCCCGATTGGGTGCGTCTCCCAAGGGAGAGAGCGAGAAATCCCAACGTCGCAAGCAGATAAAGGATTTCGGGGCTGATGGCCATCCAGCTCATTTCGGCAGTCCACTCATGAAAGGAATCGATGCGGTCTGAATCATGTCAAAAAGAATCGACGGGAACAGCCCGAGCAGCACGAGCACGGTCGTGAGGACCATGCGCGGGATTCCCAGCGTAAACGGCACATCGGGCAGCTGGGCGTATTGGTCCTTGCCCGGCCCGTAGAAGGTCCGCTGAACCACCCGGAGCATGAAGAGGGCCGAGACAACCAGCGCCAGGACCGCCATCACGCCGCGCAGCGGGTACACTTGGACGGCGGCGATCAGCACCATGAGCTCACCCCAGAAATTAGCCAGCCCAGGAACGCCGATTCCGGCCAACGCCGCCACGATGAAGTAAGCCGACGCAACCGGCATGGTCCGGCTCAAGCCTCCAAGCTCGGCGATGGCCTTCGTGTGAGTGCGGTCATAGATGTAGCCAACCGACGAAAAGAGCAGGGCCGTCATGACCCCATGGGCGAACATTTGGAACACGGCGCCATCCAGCCCCTCCAGGGTCACCGTCGAAAGCCCGAGTCCGACAATCCCCATGTGCGAGACGCTCGAATACCCAATGACGTATTTCAAGTCCGTCTGCCTCAAGCCCACCAAGGCTCCATAAATGACGCCGACGGCAGCCAGGACGGCCATCAGCTGCGCCCAGTATTTCCAGCCTTCCGGACACAGGCAGATCGCCACCCGAAGCACCCCGAAAGCCCCGATCTTCATGAGCACCCCCGCGTGGACCATGCTCACGCCGTGGGGAGCGGCCACATGCCCAACGGGAGACCAGGTGTGGAACGGCCAGACGCCCGCCAGGATTCCAAAGCCCAAATAAAGGGGCAGGAACGCGAAGACCTGCGCCTCGGCACCGAGCACGCCGGGCTGCATCAGCCGGATCAGGTCGAAGCTGTTCAGGCCCGCTTTCACGAACAGGTAGACGATCGCCGGCAGGATCAGGGCGCTTCCGGCGAGCAGGTACAGGGTCAGCTTCATGGCCCCGTACTCCTTGCGGGTCGTCCCCCAGACGGCGATCAGCAGGTACATGGGAAACAGCGAAACGTCGTACCAGATGAAAATGAAGAACAGATCGAAGCTCATGAACAGACCAAAGACGCCGGCGACCATGAGAAAATAGAGGGCGAAAAACTCCTTCACCCGCAGCTCCAGCTCCCACATGGTGAGCACGCCCGTGAAGAAAACGATGCCCGTGAGCAGCAGGTTCGGCAGGTTGAAACCGTCGGCGCCGTTGAAATACTGAATGCCGAGCGCCGGCACCCAGGCGACCTTCTCGACGAACTGCAATCCCCCGAGACTTTTGTCATAAGCGAAGAACACGGCAATCGACAGCACGAGGGTCATGCCGGAGGAAACCGCGCTCACCCACTTGATCCAGGACTTGCGCTCCCCAGGGATGCACAGGATGGCGAAAAGCCCCGCCACACAGCTTATCAGGATGGCGCTCAGGTAAGGAAACGTCGCATCATGCATTTGCATCGGTAAAACACCTTGTCTCGAGTGTTCCGGTGTCGGGTGTCAGGTTTCAGTGAATCGAGCTGCGCCGAGCACGGACTCTCTTTGCAGGACTGGCGCTCTGTCAACATTGTTTCGCTGGGAGCCCCCCCTTTGATTCCCCCCTTGTATGTTGGTGATGGATGAGGTAGGGGGGTGTGTAACCCTGCACAACCATTTTGGCGGAGCACCAGATCGGTTCGTGCTTCGTGCCTTCCCGTTTTCCGGCCGCGCTAGAAGAAAAAGTAGAGCGACAGAAAGGCCAGCACGGCCAGCGTCACGACGAGCCGGTGCTGGATCATCCCCAGGTGGAGCCGCGCGACAAACCGCCCGCCTTCGACGGTGCCTTTGCACATGCCGTCGATGGAGCCGTCGATCACCTGGTTGTCGTTCCGATAAAGCAGGGTGGAAATCCCCTTGTCGATGCCGCGCTCCACAAGCGTCCGATACAGGTGATCCAGGTACCACCGCTCCCGAAACAGGGCGGCGAGACGCGGCACCTTTTCCACAAAGCCGACCTCCTTGGCTTTCTTGTGGCCGAATTCGACCCAGGCAGCCCCCGCTCCCGACACGGCGAGCAAAAGAGCCGCCACGGGCAGCCAGTCCACGGCCCAGCCTTCGAGCGAGCCGCGCGCATCCTGATGGCCGACCAGGAGGACTTTGAGCGCATGCTCTCCGAACCCCAGAAGCAGCGTGATTCCCACCAGGATGACAAGGGGCCAGGCCATGAGGCCGTAGGAGACCTCCCCGTGGCCGCCGTGAGCCGTATCCCCTTCAGCCGGACGCTCCTCGGAATCCCCTTTGTGCTTGCGGGGAAAGCACAGAACGAAAATCACCCGAAACGAATAATAGGCCGTGAGGAAGACGCCCAGCAGCGCCGCCGTAAGCCAGATGGGGTTGGGCAGTACCGTCAATTGCTTGAGAATTGCCTCCTTGCTGAAATACCCGGAGAGCGGCGGCAGTCCCGAAAGCGCCGCCGCCGCGAGGACGATCGCGATGGTCGGGACTTTGAGGTGCCGACACTGTTTCTCCGACAGCTCGAACATATCGTTGGTCTGAAAATGGTGGATGAAAACCCCCGAGCACAGAAACAGCAGCGCTTTGAACCCGGCGTGGGTCGTCAGATGATACACACCCGAGAAGTAGCCGCCGGGCCCCCCGGACGCCAGCGCCATGATCATGAAGCCGAGCTGGCTGATGGTGGAGTAGGCCCACACCTTTTTGATGTCCCGGTCCACCATGGCCATGGTGGAAGCCAGGAGCATGCTGAGTGTCCCGATGAACAGAAACAGGGTCATGGCGGTGGGAGAGAGACTGAAATACGGGAAAAGGCGCCCGAAGAGATAAACTCCGGCTGCCACCATCGTCGCCGAATGCAGCAGGGCGCTGACGGGCGTCGGGCCTTCCATGGCGTCCGGAAGCCAGGTCATAAGCGGGAACTGGGCGCTCTTACCCACGATGCCGCCAAAGATCAGCACAGCCGACAGGGTAAGCATGCCGGGAGAAATGCTCGTCGCCGGATGCAGGCTGTTCATGTCCACGATGCCCACGTTTCCGAGGTGGAGCAGGGGCACGAGCATGCCGAGGAAGAAGGCGACATCGCCCGTGCGTGTCATCACGAAGGCCTTCTTGCCGGCCTGCGTGGCGCTGAACTTCTCGTACCAGAACCCGATGAGCAGGTAGGACGAAAGCCCCACCAGCTCCCAGAAGACGTAGAGCTGGAGCAGCGTGGGGGCGAGCGTCAGGTTCGTCATGGAGAACACGAAAAACGACATGAAGGCGTAATAGCGCGAGAATCCAGAATCCCCAGCCATGTAGCCCAGCGAATAGACCTGGACCAGCAAGCTGATGGTGGTGACGATGACGAGCATGAGGAGGCTTAGCGGATCCAGCAGAAACCCGAAGGGGATGGCATAACTCCCCGCACTCAGCCAGGGGACCGTGAGCCGGACCGCCCCTTCCATGCCCCAATAGCCGGCAAGCAGCAAGACGGCGCAGACGAACGAGAGCCCGACGGCGCCGAGCGACACGGTCGCCGAGAGCTGCTGCCTGGAACGGGTAACGAGCAGGATCAGGAGAAACGAAACGAATGGCGACAGGGTTGCCAGGAGAGCGGCTGTAACTGTCGCACCTTGCGTCAAGACGGTGGTCATCGTTGCCCCCGTGGATCTGCTGACGTGAAGTCCATGATCACTTCAATCGATTGTAAGCGCTCGGGTCGAACGATCCCGTACGCCGGAATGCGTACACAATGATCGCCAGCCCGACCGAGACCTCCGTTGCGGCAATGGCGAGCACGAACAGGACGAAGGCCTGGCCATCCAGATGGTGCCACCGAGAGGCCGCCCCCACAAAGGCGATGGAGGCGGCGTTCAGCATGATCTCGACTCCGAGCACGATCATGATGAGGTTGCGTCGCGCCACGGTGCAGACGATCCCCAGCACGAACAGCATTCCGGCCAGCACTAGAACGTGGCTGAACGGGACGATCATGATTCCTCCTCCATCGCGCCTTTCCCAAGTCCCTTCCCCAGGTGCAGGGCCGCGACGAGGGCCACCAGCAGCAGCAGCGAGACGATCTCGATGGACAGCCAGTGCTCGTTGAAGACATACACCGCATAATCCCGGGGGCGCGCCAGTACGAGATCCAGCCGCACTTCGGTCCCCGGCGTCTTGAAGACCATCACCGATCCCGCGATGAGGTAGACCGCGCCGAACCCCACCGCCGGCAGCCATTGGCTCAGCGGGAAAAAGACCTCCTCGTGCGCCTCGATTCGGATCATCATGACGACGAAGAGGAACAGAACCATGATGGCCCCCGCGTAAATGATCACCTCGAAGGCCGCGAGCAGCGGCGCGCCCAGCAGGTAAAAGAGCAGCGCCGTCCCGAAGTAGGAAACGATAAGGTAGACCACCGCGTGAACGAGGTTGCGCCGCGTGATGGCCACCGCCGTGGACGCCACGATCACCGTCGCCACGAGATAAAAAAGCAGCGTGTATAGCGTCATCTTCGTGTCCTCAAGGCAGGTTGCTGCGGACGCTCACTGGTTTGGATTCCTTCCAGTGCTCGCCCTTGCCCCCCACTCCGGTCGCAATGCCGGCCACCTTGTAGAAGTTGTATTCCTTGTCCTTGCCTTGATGATTTACCAGGAGCTTTTCCTTTTCGTACACGAGACTCAGAATATCCGGCTCGCACGTTTCGAAATGCGGCGTCAGCTGGATAGCCGACGTGGGGCACGCTTCCTCGCAAAGCCCGCAGTAGATGCAGCGGGCGAAGTTGATGCGAAACCACTCGGCATAGCGACGCCCGTCCTCGCGCTCGGCCGACTGCATCGAGATGCAGCTCACCGGACACACCGCCGAGCAGAGATAACAGGCCACGCACCGTTCGTTTCCATCCGGATCCCGCGTCAGGACGATCACCGCCCGCGTCCGCTCCGGAAGCGGCCGCTTCAACTCCGGGTACTCCTCCGTGATCGGTTTTCGAAAGAGATGGACGAAGGTGGTGGCGAATCCGGTTGCGAGCGCCTTTACCGCATCCCAGGCCGATTCCATGGTGGCTCAGCATCCTTTCCAGCCAAAACCGACGACGTCTCGTCGGCGTCTTTTACTACAGAAGCCCAAAGGCCCCCGTCACCACGATGTTCACGAGAGACAGGGGGATCAACACCTTCCACCCCAGTGCCATCAGCTGGTCGTAGCGGAGGCGGGGCAGGGTCCCGCGCACCCAGATCATGATCACGGACACCAGCAAAATCTTGAGTACGAGCCAGACCACGGGGGGCAGGAGGGGCCCGCGCCAGCCGCCCAGAAAGAGGACGGCCGTCATGGCTCCGAAGACCTGCATGTTCACGTATTCGCCCAAAAAGAAGACCCCGAACCGCATCCCGCTGTATTCTGTGTGGAAGCCCGCCACGATTTCATTTTCCGCCTCGGGCAGGTCGAACGGAATGCGCTTGCTCTCCGCCATGGCGCTGATCACGAAGATCGCGAACGCGACGGGCTGCACCAGGATGAACGGGTATTTGGCCTGGGCGTCCACGATGTCCACGATGCTGAAGGATCCGGCCAGCATGACGACGGGGACCAACGACAGCCCGAGGGCCAGCTCATAGCTGATCATCTGGGCGGCCCCGCGGATGCCTCCAAGGAGACTGTATTTCGAGTTGGAGGCCCATCCTCCGAGGGCCACCCCGTAAACGCCAAGGGAGGACAGGGCAAACAAGAACAGCAGGCCGATGTTGAGGTCGCTTATGACGAGGGGGACCTTACGTCCCCACAGGGTCACATCCGGGCCGAAAGGGACAACGGCAAACATGAGCAGAGCCGAAACGGCCACCACCGCGGGCGCCAGCAGGAAGATCGGGCGGTCGGCCCCATCCGGTACCGTGTCCTCCTTGGTGAGCATCTTGACCACGTCGGCGATGGGCTGCAGCAGGCCGTATTTGCCGGCCCGATTGGGCCCGTAGCGCATCTGGAGCCGGGCCAGGAACTTGCGCTCCACCCACACCAGGTAAGCCGCCAGCAGCAGCAGGCACACCAGGATGACTCCCAGCTTGGCAATAAGAATCAGGAATCCCGCAATCCAAGTCAGCATGCTCTTCCGCCGTTTCGTCTCACCGGTCAATATCCGGCAATATGTAATCCACCGAGCCGATGATCGCGATGAGGTCCGCGATGCTTTCCCCGACGGCCATCAGGGGCATCGTCTGCACATTGGCAAACCCCGGCCCGCGAATGCGCGTGCGGTAGGAATACCCGAGGCCGTCGCTCACCACGTAATAGCCCTGCTCGCCGCGCGGAATTTCGCACGATCGGTAGGCTTCTCCCTTGGGAATTTTGGGCCCGCCCGTCACGGTGATGAAATGGTGGATCAGACTCTCGATGTCGTGGAGCATGTCCTTACGCTGCGGCACCACGTAGCGGTAATCTTCCGAAACGGTCCGGCCCGGCGGCATGTTCGCGGCCGCCTGCTCGATGATCCGGAGGCTCTGCTTCATTTCCTCCACCCGCACCCGATATCGGGCGTAGCAATCCCCCTCGGTGGCCGTGGGGACCTCGAAATCAAAATTCTCATAGCCTGAATAGGGCATTTTCTTGCGCAGGTCCCAGTCAAGCCCGCATGCCCGAAGGTTGGGACCGGTCACCCCCCATTCCATGGCGTCTTCGAGGCTGATCCGGCCGACCCCCTGGGTTCGCGCCTTGAAAATGGGATTCTCGCGGATCAGCGCTTCGTACTCTTTAAGCCGCCGAGGGAAGATCCGGACAAAGTCGTCCACGGCCTCCTTCCAGCCCGCCGGCAGGTCCGCCGCGACGCCTCCCAGCCGGAACCAGGACGGATGCAGTCTGCCTCCCGTGATGAGCTCCACGATGTCGAGGATCATCTCGCGCTCGGCGAAGGTGTAAAAATTGGGCGTCATGGCCCCGAGGTCGTGGGCGTAAGTGGCGAACCAGACGAGATGGTTGCTCAGCCGAAAAAGCTCGCTCAAGAGCACCCGGATCACCTGGGCGCGCTCCGGCACCTTGATCCCGGCGAGCGTCTCCACCGCCAGCACGTACGGAAGGTCGTTCGCCGCTCCAGCCAGGTAATCCACGCGGGCGCAGTAGGGAATGAACTGGTGCCACGTCTGACGCTCCCCGATTTTTTCGACTCCCCGGTGGTGGTACCCGATGTCCATCTCGAGCCCGTCAATTTCCTCGCCATTCAGGGAGACGATGTAGCGCAGCAGGCCATGGGTGCTCACGTGGCAGGGACCGATGTTCAGTACCATGGGCCGCTCACCGTCCTCGGTCCTGACGAACAAACCGCCGTCCAGGGGTTGGCGCGTCCGGGCGTCCTCCAGCGTGTACGGGGCCATGTCCGTGGCGCGGCCCGGATGGGATTTCCTAAGCGGATGCCCCTTCCAGTCGTGGGGCATGATGAGCCGCTGGAGGTTGGGGTGTCCATCAAAGCGAATTCCAAAAAGATCGTAGACCTCCCGCTCATACCAATTGGCGGACGGCCAGATGTCCGTGATGCTGGGGGCCGTCGGATGATCGCCGTGGAGATCCACCTTGAGGCGCAGCTTGGACGCAGAGTCGAAGGCAAGCAGATGATACACGAGCGTGAAATCGGGGTATGCCCGGCGGTCCCGGCGCTCCGATTCGTCGACGGCGGTGAGGTCGTCGAGCCGCTTGTACCCTGCGGTGCTGTCGGACTTGAGGAACCGCAGCACCTCTTTCAGCCGGTCGGGGCTCACCCGGTAGGTCGGCATGTCCGATGACGGACCTTCCTGGGCCACGGAGTCGCCGAAGCGGTCCTTCAAACGTGTGGCGAGGTCTCGCTGCTGCTCGTTCAGCTCGATTCTCGGGGGCGGGGGTGCCCACATGAGATCGGCGCGGCTGCCGTCGAACCAAGGAGGCGTGGCCGAATTCCCCCTGAGGACCGTTCCCTGCATTCCCGGACCTCGCGGATCGCGGGATTTGGTCACGCCGTCTACCAGAACCGCCCCCTGCGTCCCCTGGGTTCCGCCGGGAAGGTGAAGGACCGATCGGGCCGGACGCTCCTTGGTCAGGATCTTTTTCTGAAGCAGCACCAGCCCCTGGAGCACGGCCTCGGGCCGTGGAGGGCACCCGGGGATGTACACGTCCACGGGGAGGATTTGGTTCACGCCCTGGACCACGCTGTACACATCGTACATGCCGCCCGAATTGCTGCAGGATCCCATCGAGATGACCCACTTGGGCTCCGCCATCTGCTCGTAGAGCCGCAGCACGACCGGTGCGATCTTCTTGAAGACCGTGCCCGAAACGATCAGGAGATCCGCCTGCCGGGGGGACGGACGCAGCACTTCCGCTCCGAAGCGAGCCAGGTCGTATCGGGACGTGAACGCGGTCGCCTCCTCGACAAAGCAGCACGAAAGCCCGAAAAACAAAGGCCACAGGCTGTACTGTCGGGACCAGTTGATGATCGTGTCCGCGGCATCCAGGAAACGGTCACTCACTTTGCCTTGTGCGCCGGCCTCCAATCAAGCCCTCCCCTCATCCAGATATAGATCAGCCCGAAAAGCAGCACGAGGATGAAAAACGCCATCTGAGCCCACCCGGCCCAGCCCAGGTCCTTGTAGCCGACGGCCCATGAAAAGATGTACACCCCCTCCACGTCGAACAGGAGGAAGAAGATCGCGACCAGGTAAAATGGAACGGGATAACGAAACCGGGCACTTCCCGTCGGAATGACGCCGCATTCGTACGCCCGCGATTTCTCGACCGACGGCTTGCGCGCCCCCAGCCAGGACGCCAGGAAGAGCTGCGAGCCGATGACCGCGAGGACAAGGATCGTGTAAACGGCCAGCGCGAAAACGGAGGGCTCCCAGGGGGACAGGGTGGTTGCGGGAGAGATGGGGTCCATGTAGCCTCCGTGAGTGGCGAAGAACCTTGCCCGAGAGCAACATCAAGTGACGCAAGGGAGAGAACAGACCCAAGCGACTTCAGGACGATTACCGTTCATCGGCCCGGGCCAGGCGGATGCCGCCTGGCATGTTGAGCATCGCCTGCCAGGGGATCTCCCGGTGGCGAGGGATGATCGCGATACCCTTCGCCATGGTGGCGGAGATCCTCAGGGGCAGCTCCACCATGCCTTCGCTCAGGGTCACCCGCACGCGGTCGCCATCCGAAAGCCCCGCGCCGGCGGCATCCCCTGCATGCACGGTGAGGCAAGGCGGCTCTTCCGCGGGTTGAATCACGACTGAGTAGGCCGAGAGCTCTTCGCTGCCGAAGGTCCGGTCGACGACCAACGGAAGCAGGCTGCCTGGAGCGGGCTTCGCAGGCGCGGGTTTCTGCGGGATCTTCATCAGGGAGTCCGCCCAGGCGCGGAACCCTTCAGGAGTCATGATCCGTCCACCCGATGCAGCCGCACCCATCGCCGCGGCCAAATCATCGCACGCTGGCCCACTGCCGCTGGCTTCAGCCAACTTCGCCAGCATCTGAGCGGCGGTTCCGGGGGCCGAGCCCGCAATGGCGTACCCGAAGGTTCTTGCGGGGTGGCTTCCACCGGTTTCCTGAGCGATGGAAACGCCTCCGGCGTGCACCGGCATAGCTCGCTGCACGCGCCCTTCCTGGTTGACAAAGGTCGCGTCAGCTTCAAAGTGATTCGCGGTCGGGACAAAGCCATGTGCTCGCTCTGCCATGCGCGTTGGAAGGTGATCCAGCACCAGCAGCACCTCGAGGCGGTCCAGGGCGGCCTCAAGCCGTGCGGGATCGATCGACGAACAGCAGAGGTCGGCCTCCACCGCGACGAGTCCTCGGATGGACCCGGATTCGATTCCAGTAACGATGTCGGCAAACGATCCCGGGACCCCGGTCGACAAGAGAGCGGCGGCGTAATGGTTTGCCTCTGGAAAGACGTAGAAAAGCCCGGCTTTCCCCTTGACGGATCGGAAACCTTCGGCAGCTTCGGCGCAGGAGACGACGGTGGACCGCGGCACGATCGCCGTACCGCACACGATCACGGGAAACTGGCAGTTCTTGAGAGCCGTTGCGCTCGATCTGTCGGGATTCGCCAGGGTGGACGTCAGGAGGTCCGCAAACCCCTTTTCCAAATCCGCTGAAGGCAGGGGCAAATGGGTGAAGTCAAGCGGCAGCTGGATCGGCCGAGGGTCGATGACCAGGATCCGGGCACCCTTCCGGAAAGCCTGACGCAGGGCCAGGGCCAGCATGGGGGCTTCGTTCAGTGGATCCACGCCCACAACGATGATGCAGTCCGACCGTTCCAGCTCCCGAAGCGATGCGACGAGCTCCCCGGTGAGCCGGGAAACGGCCGTCGTCACCGCCGTCGCAACCTGCGCATCCGAGAACAGGACTGGCGGACGCCAGCCCCTGACCGCGCACACCTGCTTGAGCGCGATCAAGGTTTCGACGGAACCGCGTCCGGAGCCGATGGTAGCGATGGCGTCTTTTCCGTGTGTCGATTCGATGCGCGCCAGCACATGGGCTGCTCGATCAAGCACCTCCTCAGGGGCCGCCTCGCGACCCTCGATGCGCGCGGTGCGGGGGCGATCCGGACGATTGGAGAAGCCGAAGCCGTAGCGGCCGCGATCGCAGATGAAATGGCCGTTCACCGCATCGCTGCAGCGCGCCTCGATCCGAAGCACCTCCCGGTAGCGTGCGTTAACCGTCGTATGGCATCCCAGCGAGCAGTGAATGCACAGGGACGATGAGCGCTGCATGTCCCAGTAGCGGGCGCGGAAGCGCGACGGCTTGTCGGTGTAAACGCCCGTGGGACAAAGATCCACCAGATTCCCGGCAAACGGGCTCTCCAGGGCGCCGTCTTCGAACCTCCCGAAATAGACCCTGGATCCGATCTGCATGACGCCAAGGTCCCGGTAGCCGCTGAATTCCTGGTAGAATCGCGCGCACCGGTAGCAGTGGATGCAGCGGTTCATTTCGTGGGCGATGAAAGGCCCGAGGTATTGATCGCGGTAGGTGCGCTTGCTCCCGGCATAGCGGCGCAAGCCATGCCCCCCCGAGACGGTCTCGTCCTGGAGCAGACACTGCCCGCCTTCGTCGCACACGGGGCAGTCGTGCGGGTGGTTGAGCATCAAGCATTCGATGATGAACTTCCGGAAGGCCACGGCCTCGTCATCGGTCGTGGACACCACCATCCCGTCCTGCGCCTCGATCATGCAGCTCATCTGCACGCCCTTGAACGGTCCCTGCAGAAACTTCACGGCGCACATGCGACAAGCCCCGACGGCCCCTAGACCTTCGTGGTAACAGAAGCGCGGGATCATGATGCCGAGCCTCTCGGCCGCATCAATCACCTTCGTTCCGGCGGGAACCTCAATTTCGAGACCATCGATGATCAGCTTGGGCATGACTCTAAAGGCTCCACGCTCTCAGCGGTGTCCATTCCCTCCGGACCCGTTCCCGAAGGGGCATTTCTTCTGGACGATGTGCTCGCGCACTTCGTCTTCGAAGTAGGCGAGAAGGCTTTCGACCGGGGATGCGGCCCCGGGCGCCAACGCGCAGAACGAATTCCACATATGGTCACACATGGCCTTGATTCGCGGAATATGGCCCTCTTCGCCTTCCCCGTGCTCGATGCGCCAGAGCAAATCCCGAAGATACGGAAGCCCTTCCCGGCACGGCGTGCACCAACCGCAGGACTCCCGTGCGAAGAACTCGATGAGGTTGAGGGTCGCCCCCACCAAGCACGTATCCCGATCGAAGACCATGATCGCGGCCGTTCCCAAGCGATGGCCGATGGCCCCGAGGCTCTCGAAATCCATCGCCGTGTCCAGCAGATCCGGCGTCATGAAGCGCGTCGAAGCTCCCCCGGGGAGGATGGCTTTGATCTCCATGCCGTCTCGGACGCCGCCCGCGCATTTGTCAATGATCTCGCGGACCGTCGTTCCCATGGGAGCCTCGAAGCAGCCCGGCCGCTTGACACGCCCGCTCACGCAAAAGAGCTTGGTACCCGGGCAGGTCGCACTGCGGGAAAGCCCTTTGTACCAGTCCGGCCCGTTTCGAACGATGAGCGGGACGTTGGCGAGCGTCTCCACGTTGTTCACGACGGTCGGTTTTCCCCAGAGCCCCTTCACCGTGGGGTAGGGAGGGGGCTTTTGCGGATTGGGGCGTCTCCCCATGAGGGCTTGGAGCAGCGCCGTACCCTCGCCGCAGATGTAGCGGCCCCCGCTGCGGTGCACCACGATGTCGAATGAAAAGCCGCTCCCGAGGATGTTCTCTCCCAGGTAGCCGGCGCTTCGGGCGTTCGCGGTCTCGCGCTCCAGGATCGCCGCGACGCTGTCGTAAGACGGCCGCACGAAGATGTAGCCCACTGACGCTCCGAAGGTGTACGCGGCCAGGGTCATCCCTTCGATGAGCAAGTGCGGATCGGCGTGAATCAGCACTCGGTCTTTGAAGGTTCCGGGCTCCATTTCGTCCGCATTGGCGGCGAGGTATCGAGGATAGGCCCCGTCCTTGGGCACACCCTGCCACTTGCGCGCGGCCGGAAACCCCGCGCCCCCGCGCCCTCGCAGTCCGGCTGCATCCACGGCCCGAAAGACCTCAGCGGGCGACCCCTGCCGGAGCGTCTGCTCAAGTCCCTGGTATCCCCCACTCGCCCGGTATTCCTCCATTGTTGCGATTCGGTCCGGCTTGCGGTTCTGGAAAAGGATCTGAGGGAAATCGGTCATGGGTCAGTCCGTCCCGTTGCGAAGCTGGTCCAGGATGCGGTCCACTTTCTCCGGAGTGAGGTGGCCGTAGACCTTCCCACTGATCAGCATGGCAGGGCCTCGGTCGCAGTAGCCGATGCAGCAGACCGGAAGGAGCGTAAAAAGCCCGTCCGGCGTCGTCCCGCCGACTTCGATCCCAAGTCGACGCTGTATGTGGGCCACGAGCGGCTCTTCGCCCTCCATCCAGCAGATGGTGCTGTCGCAGACGCGAATGACGTGCTTGCCGACCGGCTCCCGGTAGAGAAAATCGTAAAAGGTCGCCAGCTCATCGAGCTCAAGCGGGGTCAGGCCGAGCAGGCCGGACGCTTCCCGCACCGCTTCGTCGCTCAGATAGCCGTAATGCTTCTGAAGCTCGAGCATGACGTCGATGGCGGACTCACGAGGGTGCGCCCCGTGAGCAATCATGGCGCTCAATTTTTCGGTGAGATCGTTCGGCAGCATCGATTGCACGTCCTCCGGAAATCGAGCCGGTACCACGAAGCCGGGTGGCCGTAACCCCAGGGAGCGTCATTCCGGCGAACCGTCATGGCATCAGGTCACCCAAACAATGAAACCCGTTGAGGACTTCCAGTATCGTCATTCCGGCGGTCTTTGGGCCGGAGTCCAGATTGTTGCTGCGAGTCATGCTCATTTCCGGCATGCACCGGCATGACGCAATCAGAACCGGGCACCCAGGGCCAACCACCTCGATTCGGGCACCCCGTCGTGCAACGTTGATCTTGGCCGGCGCGGAGCTACGTTCACCATACGTGAAGTCGCTGGGCAGTTCAACCCCTTCCGCCGGCGTGGCTTGAAAGGCATTAGTTGACGGATTCCGTCTCCGTCGGCTTCACCCGCAGCATTTCGCTCAAGGATCCTGCGTAATGCCAATCCTCGGGTGTGACAAGGCGAGTGACCGCGCTTCCCTTGCGTCGACACGCCGCCACTCTCGATCCCGATGCACTGAGCCGAACATGACCGAATTCGAGCCAGCTGCAAGGGCTTGCGATGCCCTGCAGTTGGTGGACGATAGCCATGTCCACGGATTGCTCGTCCTGCATAAAGACAAGCCCCAGCTTCTGGAGGTGATCGATGTAATCGTCCACCTCCTGCAGGGTCTGGAAGCCCACTCGAGCCAGCTCGTCATCGGCGCAGAATGTCTTTTCGCGCGTATTCTGCTCGAAATGGCCCCAACCGCCGGGATACTTGCTGTCGATGGACTGACGCAAAATAACGACCGAGATTCCTTCCACCAAAACCGCCATCGTCTTTCCTCGTGGACCAGCATCAGGCTCACGGCACGGCAGGCAGCATCAACGCCGCCCCCGCTTCGCCCTACTGAAATGAAATTCCCTGCGGATTGCGGCACGTGCGCCCCTGATCCCCCTCGGCATTTTTCGCAATCTGCCCGCTCCGCTCGCGTACCGTATCCGCGAATTGGCGGAGCTCATCACCCTCGATCACTTCCTTCTCCAGAAGGATCTTGGCCAGATTTTGGAGGCAGTCCTTCTGCTGACAAAGGATCACGTGAACGTGCTGGTGCGCTTCGCTCACGATCCGCGTGATCTCCTCGTCGATCTCCTGGGCCGTGCGCTCGCTGTATTCCCGCTCCCGGGCTCGGAGACCGAGGTCCAGGTGGGCGGAGCGCGGATCCCGCGTGTAGGTCTGAGGCCCCAGCTTCTCGCTCATCCCGTATTCCGTCACCATGCTCCGCGCGATGTCCGTGGCCCGCTGCAGATCGTTTTGGGCCCCCGTCGAGACGTCGCCGAAGATCATCTCCTCGGAGACCCGGCCGCCAAGCAGCACCTGGAGGCGATCGAGCAGCTCCTGGCGCGTCATGAGGTACCGGTCTTCGGTCGGAAGCTGCTGCGTGTAGCCGAGCGCCCCGATCCCGCGCGGAATGATCGACACCTTGTGGACCGGGTCCGTGTTGGGAAGCACCATGGCGACAATGGCGTGCCCCGATTCGTGGTAGGCGACGATTTCCTTCTCTTTGGGATTCATGGCGCGGTTTTTCTTCTCGAGCCCGCCGATGATCCGGTCGGCGGCCTCCTGAAAATCGGCCATGGTGACGTGCTCGTGATCGTGGCGGGCCGCGAACAGCGCCGCTTCGTTCACGAGGTTGGCGAGGTCGGCGCCGACGAACCCGGGGGTCATGGTGGCGATGCGATTGAGATCGACGTCCGACCCCAGGATGACGTTCTTCGTGTGGATCTTGAGAATGGCCTCCCGGCCGCGGATATCCGGCTTGTCAATCGCCACGTGCCGGTCGAAGCGTCCGGGCCGGAGCAAGGCAGGGTCCAGAATCTCGGGACGGTTGGTGGCCGCCATGATGATCACGCCGGCGCTGGGATCGAAGCCGTCCATTTCAACCAGGAGCTGGTTCAAGGTCTGCTCGCGCTCGTCGTGGCTGTGGATGGGGTTGAGCCCGCGCGCCTTGCCCAAGGCATCCAGCTCGTCGACAAAGATGATGCACGGCGCCTGCTCCTTGGCCTGCCCGAACAGGTCCCGGACGCGCGCCGCCCCGACGCCCACAAACATCTCGACGAACTCGGAGCCGCTCATGCTGAAGAAGGGAACCCCCGCTTCTCCGGCGACCGCTTTGGCCAGCAGCGTCTTGCCCGTCCCCGGGGCACCCACCAGCAAAACCCCTTTGGGGATCCGGCCGCCTAAGCGCTGGAATTTCTCGGGTGTCTTCAAAAACGCAACGATCTCTTCCAGCTCCTGTTTCGCTTCGTCGATTCCCGCGACATCCCCGAAGGTCACCTGAATGTCTTTTTCCGCGAAAACCCGAACGCGCGCCTTGCCGACGGAGAGCACTCCCTGGGGTCCGCCGCCCATGCGGCGAATCAGGAAGCTCCAGAAGATGACCAGGAGCGCGATGGGCAGCAGCCACGAAATCAGGCCGCCGATCCATTTGTTCTCGGCCTGGCCGGTGTAGTTGATCCCTTTTTTGTCGAGCAGCTGGACGAGCTCGGGATCCTCCACCCGCTGCGTCACGAACGTTTTACCCGGTGTCTTTTCGTCCTTGATAGCCCCTCGAATGCGCTCGGGTCCGATCACGAGGTTGAAGACCTTCCCCTCGGCCACCAGCTGCTTGAGCTCGGAATAGGGAATCCTGTCGCGCTCGGGCTCCGCCATCTGGCTCTGGACCAGCATGAACACGACCAGCAGACCGATAAAAATCCAGATGGAAAAATGGAGCCTCCGCTGGGAAGGATCGGAATTCCGTGAGTCACCGCTGTCACCTGAGGGAGGCCGGACGCGTTTCACGATCTTGTCGAACGGGGTCGAGCCCGATTCTCGTTTCTGTGCCATGCCTGCTCCTCTGGTGGCCCCCTTCCGTGCATCAGTGAGGCGACATTCCTGCGGCGATCCAATCCCTCTCCTTTTCGGAGGATGCTGAAAACTTATAGTACAAAACACCGCCATTGCAAAGATGGGCGTCGGACCTTCTGCTTTCTTGACCCTCTCCAGGGGTTTCATTATTGTGAGCTATGGGTGCAGCACGAAGGTGAGGACAAGAATCAACTCCGGACCCGGAACCGGACACCGGCGGGTCCCAGGGAGGAAAGCCATGAGCGAATGTGAAATGCCGGTCACCAATGCGACCGACCAGGAAGTCGCGGACATTCTGGAAACGGCGAAGACCATCGCGGTGGTGGGAATCTCCCACAAGGAAGACCGCGACAGCCACAAGGTGGCCAAGTACCTCAAAGAGCACGGTTACACCATGATCCCGGTGAATCCCAAGTACAAGGAAGTCCTTGGTGAGCCGTGCTACCCCGACCTCAAATCCGTACCCGTGCCCATCGACATTGTGGACATCTTTCGCAATGTCGATGTTATCCCATCGGTTGTGGATGAAGCCATCGAGGTCAAGGCACGGTGCGTCTGGATGCAGCTCGGCCTCTGCCACAACGGGTCCGCGGAGAAAGCCAGGGCGGCCGGCCTCTCCGTTGTGATGAGCAAATGCACCAAAATTGAGCATACGAAGCTGGCGAAGAGCCGGGGGTAGCCGGCCTGCCTCAATGGAGCGCACCGCCCCACACAAGAGCGTGCGCATGCTTGTGTGGCGGTGTCACGGAGCCGTCTCACCCCAACGATTCATGACAGGCGGAAGCCCATGGACATCCTGAAACCGGACCATTTTTTCGACCTGACCCCCTTTGCACATCGGGACCTGTTCGACTCGTGCGAGCACGTCTGGGAGGCGCTCTCCCGACTGCCGAGCTATCTTGCGGCACACCTGACACCCAATGTCGGGGACATCGACTGTTTTCAAAAACCGTTGCCCGAGACCCTGGTTCTCTGGCAGGGTCGTGTGTGGCGGAACGGGTTCCAAGTGCTTGGGGGAGACGCCACCAAGGGGACGCTCAAGGTGCGCATCGAAGGCCAGGAAGTCGGCGATGCCACGGTTCTCTACGCCGGGAGTGTGATCTGGGACGACACGGTATCGCTGGGGCCTGGAGCAGTCATCGAGCCCGGGGCTCTCATCAAGGGGCCGACCATCATCGGCGGGAGCACGGAAATCCGACAGGGGGCTTACGTGAGAGGCAAATGCCTCACGGGAACCGGCTGCGTGATCGGACACACGACGGAAATCAAGTCCAGCATCATGCTGAACGGAGCCAAGGCAGGACATTTCGCTTACATCGGGGACAGCATCCTGGGGGCTGCGAGCAACCTCGGCGCAGGAACCAAGCTGGCGAATCTGAAGCTCAGCGGGGACAGCATCCGGGTGCGGGTTTCCGGTGAGTCGCTCGATACCGGGCTGCGGAAGCTCGGCGCGATCCTGGGCGACAGTGTCGAGATCGGCTGCAACACGGTCACGAACCCGGGAACCATTCTCGGGACTGGAAGCCTCGTCTGGCCCCTCACCTCGGTGGCCCCTGGCTATTACGGCCCATGGACGATCCTCCGTGCGCAACCCTGACTCCGAGCGATCGCGCACACGCCGCTTCCTTGCCATCCTCCGCTACTACCGCAGGCAGTACGCCGTCTGGGAAGGGTCCGGACAGCGCCTGTACCGAGACACGGTCCTGGGCGCCTGGGCGAGCTCCCGTCCGGAGCATCTTTACTATTTTTTTCGGCGCATCGACCTAAGCAGGTTCAAGCTGCTGGTCGACCTGGGCTGCGGTGACGGGGTGGTCGCCTGCGCTGCCTCGCTTTTCACTCATGTCGTGGGCATCGAGATCGACGCGGACCTTTGCCGCGCCGGACGCGACGCAAGCGTTGCGCTCGGGCTGCAGCGCCGAGTGGATTTCATTTGCGGGGACTTCACCAGCCAGCAGATCACGAAGGCGGATTGCCTGTTCGTTTACCCCGACAAGCCCATGACCCGCCTGGAGGCAATCCTCGCGGAAGCTGCCTGGCGCGGGACGCTCCTGGTCTACGGGCCGCACCTGCCGCCAGAAAGGCTGACGCTCCAAGATCGCCTCTCCTGCGGGAGGGAGCGATTGGCGTTGTACACTACCCCTTCAGGGTCCGGCAGATCCGCTCCTGGTCTTCGGCCTTGAGGTAAGGGTGCATGGGGAGGCTGAAGATCCTTCGGGCGCAGTTTTCGCTCACCGGGAAATCGCCCTCCCGATAGTCCAGATCCCTGAAGGCCCGTTGACGGTGGAGTGGCTTGGGATAATAGATGGCGCTGGGAATCCCGGCCGCACGCAGCCGATCCAGGCATTCAGCCCGGTGGCGCTCGTCTCGCGCCAGGACCGAATACTGAGCCCAGGCCGACAACCAACCCGGAGGAACAAAGGGCGGGAGCAGATCCACTTCCAGCTCACCGAGAAGCTGTGTATAGCGTGCGGCAGCCTCCTGCCTCAGCTGGACTTCCTCCTCGAAAATCGAAAACTTCGCCAGGAGAACGGCGGCCTGGAGGGTGTCGAGACGGCCGTTGATGCCGATCCGGACATTTTCGTATTTGTCTGCTCCCTGGCCGTGGATGCGGATAGATCGCATCAACTCCAGGAGCTCCTCGTCGTCCGTGAAGCACATGCCCCCATCGCCGTACCCTCCCAACGGCTTCGCGGGGAAAAAGGAGGTGCACGTGAGCCCCGAAAGCCCACAGGCCTTTCGGCCTCCCATTTGGGCCCCGAACGACTGGGCGGCATCCTCGATCACGAACAGCCCATGGGACTGGGCGAGGGGAATGATTTGACCGTAATCGGCAGGCAGGCCAAACAGGTCCACGGCAATGACTCCCCGGCTCCGAAGCCCCCAGCCGACGGCACCTCGCGGCAGGGGGTGATGGGATGCGTCGCCGGATTCAACGGCATGGATCGCCTGCGCAAGCTTGGCCGGATCCATGTTGAACGTCACCGGGTCGATGTCCACGAAGACCGGAGTCGCCCGGAGCAAGGCAATCACCTCGGCCGTCGCCATGAAGGTGAAAGGCGTGGTGAAGACGGCGTCTCCCGGCTGAACATCCTGGGCCATGAGAGCAATGAGGAGCGCGTCCGTACCGGAGGCACAGCTCAGGGCATGGGGCATGGACACATACTCGGCAAGCGCTCTCTCCAGCTCGAAAACCTCCGGTCCCATGATATACTGGCCGTGATCCAGGACTTTCCTTAAGCGCACCTCGATGTCATGCCTGATGCGCTTCTGTTGCGATGCAAGGTCGATGAACTGCATGTTGGAATCCACTCCTTCCAGAGAAAGCCCTCTCCTCCGGGTCAGGGGTTGGACCGTGCGGGAACCAGGGTCCAAATGACGTTGTCAACCGCGATGAGAAATTTGTCTCGATTCACTTGGTGATAGTCATACACGCCGGTTGCGCAGGTGACCCTCACGGTTGGAACGGGAAACGTCGAGAAGCCGAGATCGGTTGCCGAACTTTCCGCGGGAGGGGGGAGATGCCCCTGAAACAGACCCTCTGGCGAGAGCTGTACCCTTTCGTAGCGGGCATCACGACATCCCAGGACGGATGGAGAGCTGACTTCCGACGCCCAGAACTCGACCGGACTCCCAAGGAGCATGGATTCATCCAGCGTCTCGGCCATGATCGACGTCACCCAGGGCGCGGGACGTCCTTCGCTGACGATCCAGGGCCCCGGAGGGTTTATGCCGCGCTCAGCCGCGATTGCGGGAGCTCCGCGCATGAGTCCCATGCACAGCATCAACCCTGCAATCCAGCGCATTTTTCTGGAAATCTCTTTAGTCATGTTTGCAACAGCTCCTGAAGGGGCAAGGGAGAGGGACATTGGTGAAAGTCGCCCGAGGGCGAAGGCCTCTTGTCTCAATCGGCGGGAGCATACACTTCTTTGTGCGATGGCTCCATACACAAGTGGTGAAAATGGACTTATCATTTAAGATTGAAGAGCTTGTCCCGTGAAATGACACATGCAGAAAAGATTTGCCTGCCGCAAGAGAGTGTGCAATAAGCTGCGCTTTCTTGTAGAATTCCAAACCCACCCATCAAAGAGACAGCGCGAATGAGACAATCTGAGATCCACTACCGTAAGGCTCACCATGCACCTTTCTCGTCCGGCCACCGCGGCAATCAGCCTCAGCCAAGGGGCTCCGCGGCGGGAGATGTTGAACAGAAGATCGTGACGCTCTATAAGAATGGACAAAGCATTGAGGCCATCACGAGGGAGCTCGGGAGAGCGAGACATCTCGTGGTTCATGTCCTCCATTCAACAGGTGTTTTTGGAACCGTTCCGACGACGCCTTCCCACGAATCAGGGGGCTCGATAGCGATCCCCGAGCACGAGAGCTTCCCCGAGATCAACCAATCGGATCCGTCCGACGCGGTGATCCCAAGACCCGAGGTCAAGCTTAACAAGGCCGGCTCCACAGCGAAGCGGATCAGACGGTCCAAACCCCTGGAACGTTCAATGGACCCTGCCCCCGCCGTGACAGCCTCCGCACCACCTGCTTCTCCCGCGGCACGAACGACGGGTAAGTGGTCGCCCCTCGTCGTGGATGCGCTTTTCAAGGTCGTGACGCAACTGGAGACCGATTCCGGCATAAGCGTTGACGAGCTTCAACGAATGGTTGGCAAACCGAGACGATCCCGTACGTCCCGCGTCTAGGGCCCTGCCTCTGATGAGATCGGATCATCATGTGGAATCGATGCCTGATTGCAGTGATGTTCATGATTGCCCTGGCTCCGGGGCGAAGCGGTGCCATGTGTCAGGATGCCGCCGAAGTGCCCTTCAAGACCGGAGAAAAGCTGACTTTTGAGCTGAAATGGGAATTCATCAAAGCGGGCACCGCTGTCCTCGAGGTCATGCCCATGACCGAAGTGAACGGCATCCCGGCACGTCACTTCCTGCTGACGGTGAAGTCCACCAGCTTCATTGACACCTTCTACATGGTTCGAGACACCATCGAGGCGTTCACCGATGGCGGCATGACACGGTCGCTGCTTTACAAGAAGCGACAGCAGGAAGGGAAGCACCGTCGCGATATCATCGTCCGCTTCGATTGGGAAAACGAGGAGGCGCACTATACGAACTTCGGCAAGCCCGGCAAGCCGGTGAAGGTCCTTCCCGGAACGTTCGATCCCTTTTCCATCTTCTACGCTTTCAGGATGTGCAATCTGAAGGAGAACCTCGAGCTCGACGCCTCGGTCAGCGACGGGAAAAAGTGTGTCGTGGGGAGGGCGAAGGTTCTCAAGCGGGAGCTTATCACGATCAACGACCACAGTTACGACACGCTCCTGGTCGAGCCGGACCTCAAGGACGTGGGAGGCGTCTTCAAGAAAAGCAAGAACGCAAAGCTGCAGATCTGGGTCAGCAATGACAGCAGAAAGCTCCCCGTTCGCATTGCCAGCAGTGTCGTGGTCGGGGAATTCGTCGCCGATCTTGTTTCGGTCGATCACACGCCGGCTCCCTGATGATCCCCCCGAGCCACCCAGGACTTGGTCGATTTTGAGCCCCTGACGGTCGCTCTGTTTACTGACGCCTCAAGACCGCCTGCCCCGAAACAGCGGACGTATTTTATCGTGGCGAAAATGCACCTCAGCACGAAAATAACACTGGCGTGGAAGTCCAATTGGGTATAAGGAAGGATCAGCGACGGTGTAATTACTCTCTAACTTACTGTTATTTCAAGACCTTAATTTCCACGGGGACAGAAGGTGGCAAACGTCCTCATCATTGATGACGAAGAGCTCTTTCGCCAGATGCTGAGCGATGTGGTGCGCCGCATGGGACATGCGGTCGACCACGCGGCGGATATCGCACAAGGTCTGGCGGCCGTGGAAAAGAACGGATTTGATGTCGTCTTTCTCGATGTCGCCTTGCCGGACGGCAACGGCCTCACGGTCCTGCCTCAGATCAAGATCTCTCCTTCCGCGCCCGAGGTGATCATCATCACCGGCGCCGGCGATCGGAACGGCGCCGAGCTGGCGATCAAAAACGGTGCATGGGATTATATCCAGAAGCACGCCTCCCTGGGGGACTTGAAGCTCACCCTGACCCGAGCCCTTCAGCACCGCCAGGAGAAGCTCACGCGACAACCCACGGTCGCCCTGAAGCTCGAGGGAATCGTCGGGAGCAGCCCCCAGATCCTGGCCTGCTACGACCGGCTCGCCCAGGCTGCCCTCAGCGAGGCCAACGTCCTCATCACCGGTCCCACCGGCTCTGGAAAGGAGCTGTTTGCACGTGCCATCCACAGGAACAGCTCCCGTGCCCAGCAGAATTTCGTTGTCGTTGACTGCGCCGCCCTCCCTGAAACCCTCGTTGAAAGCGCCCTGTTCGGCCATGAAAAAGGCGCCTTCACGAGCGCGGACAGGGCTCACGGCGGCCTGATCCGGCAGGCTCACGGCGGAACACTGTTTCTGGACGAAGTGGGCGAAATGCCGGCGGCTGTTCAGAGGGCTTTCCTCAGAGTCCTTCAGGAGCGGCGCTTTCGTCCCGTCGGCGGGGGCAAGGAGATTGCGAGCGACTTCAGGCTCGTTGCGGCGACCAATCGAGATTTGGAGAGCATGGTCAGGGACGGGAGCTTTCGACAGGACCTGCTCTTTCGCTTGCGAGCCATCTGCATTGAGCTGCCGCCGTTGAAAGACCGCATTCAGGACATCAAGGAGATCATTCGGTTCCACCTCCATCGCCTTGGAGAGCGGCAGGGGTTCGGAGCCAAAGGGTTTTCACCCGAATTCTTTCAGGCTCTCCAGTCCTATGAGTGGCCCGGGAACGTGCGGGAGCTGGTGAATGCGCTCGAATGCGCCCTGGCGGCCGCCGGCCCCGTGCCCACGCTGTATCCGCTTCATCTGCCCAACCACATTCGCGTCTGTCTGGCACAAGCCTCCATCACCGACCGACCTCAAGCACCGGATCTGAGCCCCATCGATATGCCGCCTTCGTCTATCCTGCCGAAAATGCAGGAAGTCCGAGAGAAGGCGCTCAGCGCGGTCGAAAAGCAATACCTGACGGCGCTTCTCTCCCACACGGGCGGGAACATGAACCTGGCGAGCCGGATCTCGGGTCTTTCCAAACCGCGCCTCTATGCCCTCCTCAAGCACTATGACCTGACCCGATCGTACTGACCCAACCGCGCTCTCCTTTATTGTGACATAAGACACTTTCTTGCCGTGCGATACCTCCCGCTCTCCCAAGGGAGCGCGCGAAGCGCGCAGCGCACCTTCATTTTTCCCAACCCAAACGCAACCCATTGAAAACAAAACACAAATATTTCGCCCTGATTTAGTGCCTTCTGTTTGCGGTTTCGGCATGCCATTTGATTATAGGCCCGACGGAGAGACCCGTCACGCATCCTCCGTCGGCGCGGGACGGTCTGTCGACCCAAAACACCCGGAACGGAACCGACACCTTGCGACATGAGGCACTGAAACAATGGGAGTACTCTTCTACGGGGCTGACGAAAACGGGATCCGAATCAAGCTGTATCAGCAGCTTGCTCGTGTCGTGGGCCCGGGGGCGATCGAAGCGTTCCTGGATTTGGACTCCTTTTCGAGAAGACTTTGCTTCTTTCCATCGTGCATGAGCATCGTGGTCCTTCTTGCAGCCACACGGGAAGACCTCGTGGCGCTGCAATCCATCAAGCACCTCTTGGAAGACACCCGCATTCTCCTCGTCCTGCCGGATGCAGACGCGCAGACGGTGAGGATGGCTCATGAGCTGACCCCACGCTTTCTCACGTATCGGGATGGAGACTTCTCGGACCTGTCGGCGGTCTTGAGGAAGATGACGGGGCGTGGAGAAGGGACCCTTCCAAACACGGCCGCTTCTGCCGCGGTTGAGCGTTTGGATGATGAGACGACTGAATGAGTCATGGTTTCTTGACCGAGAACATCGAACAACGGGGGGAGTGAGGAATGACGAAAATGAAGCTGAGTGTGAAGCTCATCGGGGGGTTCATCGCTGTAGCGGTTATCGCCCTGGTGATCGGCCTGATTGGGTTCAGAGCCGTAACCGGATTGGGCGACGACCTTCAATCGGTTGCCGGCGTTCGGTTGCCGTCCGTCCAATACCTCAACGATATCGATTCGAGCTTCGAGTCCTTGAGGGTTCTCCAGCGAACGCTGCTCAACCCCAATCTCAAGCCGGAGGACCGCAAGCGGCAATATGAGAACCTCGAGCGCGTGAGAAAAAACTACACGGAGTCGATGAATGCCTTCGAGGCGCTCCCGAAGAGTGCGCAAGAGGCCGAGCTTTGGCCGCGTTTCAAGGAGGCCGTCGCTGCCTGGAAAAAAGAGAACGACGTCTTCTTCGACCTGGTGAAGGCGCTGGAGACCGGGGACATTCTGAATCCGATGGCCCTGAAGGAGAAACTGGAAGGCTTCCGGGGCGATCATTATCGGCTGATGAGCCTGAGCGCCACCGCGATTGCCGACGGCACGAGCTTCGAAGGCGGAGAAGACGCGACGCAGTGCGCGTTCGGCAAGTGGCTTGCCTCTGCAAAGACGAGCAATGCGGCTGTCTCCAAGGGGATGAAAGACATCGAATCCGTACACCGGGATTTCCACGAGTCGGTGAAGAAGATCAAGGAGCTGGCATCCAAGAACGATCTGGCCTCAGCCCGTACGTTTTACCAGCTCAAGACGGTGCCTGCCGCGGAGGACACCTTTGAGAAGCTGAGGGCCATGAGACAGGAGACCGACAAGGCGGTGGATCTCTACAACCGGATGAACGACCAGGCGATGGTGAACGCCTTCGAGAAACAGAAGGTAGCCCGGTCCATCCTGCGCGAGCTTCTGACCATCAGCGAAAAGGCGACCCAGGAAACCACGGCCCGTGCCTCCACCTCCATTGCGCAAGCAAAAACCGGCACAATCGTGGGCATGGTCGCCGGGGTTCTCATCGCTTTGGCGCTGGGCATCGGCCTGACGCTTTCCATCACGCGGCCCATCAATCGGATCATCGGCAGTCTGAGCGACGGGGCGGAGCAGGTTGCGGCAGCGTCGGGAGAGGTCTCCAGCGCAAGCCAGGCTCTGGCCGAGGGGGCATCGGAGCAGGCTGCCGCCTTGGAGGAAACCTCGTCTTCCCTGGAAGAGATGGCTTCCATGACCAAGCAGAACTCCGAAAACGCCAAGCAGGCGAATGCCCTCATGGACGAGAACGGCAGGGTCCTCGAGAAAGCCAACCAATCCATGGTCGAGCTGATCGATTCGATGACGGCCATCTCGTCTTCCAGTGACGACACGGCCAAAATCATCAAGACCATCGACGAAATCGCGTTTCAGACCAACCTGCTCGCCCTGAATGCCGCGGTCGAGGCGGCTCGGGCAGGTGAAGCGGGGGCCGGATTTGCCGTCGTTGCCGACGAGGTCCGGAATCTGGCCATGCGTGCGGCCGACGCGGCGCGCAATACGACGGTTCTCATCGAAGGGACGATCGCCAGAATCAAGGGCGGCTCGGAAATCGTGAACAAGACCGCTGAAGCGTTCAGCCAGGTGAGCCAAGGATCGACCAAGGTGAGGGAGCTGGTTGCCGAGATCACGGCGGCCTCCGGTGAGCAGGCCCAGGGAGTCGAGCAGATCAGCAAAGCCGTGAGCGAGATGGACAAGGTCGTGCAGCAGAACGCCGCCAATGCCGAGGAAACCGCGAGTGCATCCGAGGAGCTCTCGGCTCAGTCCGCCCAGATGAACAGCATGGTCGGGGAGCTGGTCTCCGTCGTCGGGGGCTCCGCGAACGGCCAGGGAACACCGGAGCAGAAGACCGTCTCCCTTGGGGTCCTCAAGCGCTCGAAGAAAGTGGCCCCTCCGCCCATGCTGCCTCGAGAGAGCACGACCAAGCGCGGCCAGATGGATTCTCTGCCCGCCGTCAGCCCGGTGAAAGCCTCCAAGAGCAGGACGCCCCAATCCGTGATCCCATTCGACGAGGACATGAGCGATTTCTAGAAGAAGGCGATGGAGCTCCTGGACCCGGTAACCAGTCAATTCCCTTTTCAGGGGGCCAGGGGAGGTGTCACGCCCTCCGAAAAAAAATTCCTGCTCTGGACCAGCTTCAACACTCCCCTGCCCCTTTTGTATGCTGGGGGGAATGACAACGTGCGCCGCGCCGTGCTAGTCGGACTTCTTCTTGATGCTTCCCTGCAGCACAACGGGAGCCTTGGCCAAGACGGGGCGCGGATACTCGCGCCCCTGCCGGAGGCTCCCCGTGGGGCAATGCTCGACGCAGACTCCGCAGAGGACACACGCGAAGGGATCGTAACACCAGGTGGCGCTCTTCTTGTCCACCCGGATGCACTGCGAAGGACATTTGACGGCGCACGTCCCGCAAAGGGTGCACAGCGCCATGTCATTGGTCAGCACTCCCCGGTTGTTCTCAAAAGGCGGCCGGACGGTCTTCGGGTATCGCCGGGTGGCCGCCGGACTGACCAGGTTGCGCAAAATAGTGGGCGTCATGGTGAGCATGGCCCAGGCTCCTTCTGTGGCTCCCTCCGGCAGACAATCACCTTTCCGTGCAGCTGACACACGGGTCGATGGAAAGCAAGACGACCGGCACGTCGGACAGGGCCATGCCGGGGAGCATCATCACCAGCGCCGGGATGTTGGCGAACGTCGGTGTCCTCACCCGCAGCCGGTCGAGGTTCTTCGTGCCGTTGGCTTTCAGATAGTAGAACACTTCGCCCCTGGGCTGCTCGACTCGCGACACGACCTCTCCGTCGGGCTTGCCCCGCACCTTGACGGCCAGCTCGCCCTCGGGGATTTTCGAGCTTGCCTGTCGGATCAAATCAATGCTCTGAAACACCTCGCGGAACCGCACCTTGCACCGGGCGTGGCAGTCGCCGCCCGCTTCCACCACGGGCTCGAAATGCAGCTCGTTGAAGGCAGCATAGCCCAGCATGCGCGTGTCCCGGGCCACACCACAAGCGCGCAGCACCGGACCGACCACCCCCAAATCCTTGGCCTGTTGAGCCGTCAGCACCCCTTTACCCACCGTCCGTTTGCATATCGTGTAATCCGACAGCACGGTGTTTTCCAGCCGCCGGACCGCCTCCTCCACTTCCCGCAGCATGTCGAGCATGGCCTGTCTCTGAACGAGATCCAGGTCTTTGCGGACCCCGCCGATGACGTTCACGGAAACGATGATGCGGTTCCCAGTGGTGGCCTCGTGGGTGTCCAAGATTTTCTCCCGAATCTTCCAGAATTCCATGAACAGGCTTTCGAAGCCGAAGCTGTCGGCAAAAAGACCGAGCCACAGCAGATGGCTCTGGATACGGTGCAGCTCGGACCAGATGACACGCAGGAACCTGGCACGCGGCGGGACGTCTAGTCCCATCAGCTCCTCCATGCCCTGGCAATAGCACATGCCATGAATGATCGAGCAAATCCCGCAGATCCGCTCGACCACCAGGACCATCTGCTGAAAGTCGCGAACCGTGACCAGCCGCTCCAATCCGCGATGAACATACCCGAATGCGGGAACGGCCTCGGTAATGACTTCATCCTCGACCGTGAGCTTCAAATGCAGCGGTTCGGGCAAAACGGGATGCTGAGGTCCGAATGGAATAATGGTCTGCGCCATGGTGCTCTCGATTCCCTCATCCGTCCTTGGAGCGGTCGTCAACCCTGAACGTGCAAAAGGGCGCCTGATTGACCGCTTCATCAAAGTAAAGGGTCCGCCCGTAATCGATTCCCAGCCCATGGAAGCGCAGGCCGAACAAATCCTGGATCTCGTTTTCAACGAGAAAGGCGGCCAAGTACACCGGTGTTATACTCGGCACAAGGGCATCCTTCGCGACGGTCCCTCTCAGATGCCTGAGCTCGTAATCCCGGTCGAAATGATAGAGCAGCTCGACGGAGTCGGCGTCCCGCTCCACACACGTCATCGTCACGAACCGGTAACCTTCAGCCTTCGCCCTGGCTGCCTCGCCCAGCACGGTATCCACCCCGACATGGATCACCTCTCCCAGCATGGCTTCACTCCTTACAGCTTGCTCAAGCCCAGGATAACCCCGTCGATAATCGCCTCCGGCTTGGCGGGGCATCCGGGCACATAGACGTCCACCGGGATGATCTTGTCCACACCGCCCACCACGTTATACGCTTCCCGAAAGATGCCGCCCGTCAATCCGCACGCGCCGATCGCCACGACGGCTTTCGGGCTCGGCATCTGCTCGTAGAGGTTTCGCAGCACCACTTTGTTGCGGTGGTTGACCGTTCCCGTGACCAGCAGCACGTCGGCGTGCATGGGATTGCCCACGTTGACGATGCCGA
>CAZIEW010000035.1:0-50585 GCA_964538515.1 uncultured Syntrophobacteraceae bacterium | reverse complement strand
TCGTTGCGGGCTTCCAGCACCTTCCTGAGCTTCTTGAGATCGACCCCGCGACCGTCGTCTTCTACCTCCAGCGTCACATAGTCCCCTTCGTGGTAGGCAGCCAGCCGAACGGTGCCCATCTCGGGCTTCCCAGCCTTTCTGCGATCTTCGGGAGACTCGATCCCATGCGCGATGGCATTGCGAAGAAATTGAACCAACGGGTCGTTCATTTGCTCCAGAACCGTCTTGTCAATTTCAGTCTCGCCGCCCTCGATGACGAGGTCCACCTTCTTGTTGAGCCGCAGGGCCTGATCGCGCACGATGCGCGGGAACCGTTGAAACATCTGGGAGACCGGGAGCATGCGAACGCGCATCACGGACCCTTGGAGATTGTTCGCGATCCGGCCGAGTGAAAGTGTGTTTTCGTTGAGCGTGAAGCCGAGCGCCTTGAGCTTGCGCAGCTCCTGCTTGGTCAGCTTTCCTTGACTGGTCAGCTCCCGCAGAAGATCTCTGAAGGAAAGAGAGGTCTGAATGAACTCGGAACGAGCCACGACGAGCTCACCGACCTGATTGAGCAGCTGATCCACCTTCTGGGCGTCGACTCGCAGCGTCGTGGCCGTTACGTGCGATTCCTCGGACGACGCGGAGGTCCTCTCGGAGCTCACACGCTCCTTGGCAGCCATCGTCACTTCTTGTGCAGTCGCCGGCGGTGGCTCTGACGCATCCACCGCTTCGGCAACAAACGCTCCAGGCGACGTTTCAGGAGCGGCCGGCTCCCCATGGGGCACCTCAGGCTCGGCGGCTTCCCCCTGCCCTGCAAAATCGAGCTCACCCATCGACTGCTCCAGCATATCGAATGAACGGTCGATCTCGTCCTCGATATTCGAGAGTCCGGACTCTTCCTGCTGCGCGGCCGGTGTCGCGGCGAGTGGCGGTGGTGTCTTGAGACCGGGCAGCTGTCTCTTGAGACGCTCCGAGTACATCTCAAGGCTTGAAACGAAGATTCTTGTGGCTTCTGCTCCGTCTGCGGAGGCGTCCGCGAGAGTGCTTTCCCATTCCTCGAGGATGGTCGCGACCTGCTCATAGTCCATGTATCGGGACGAAGACACGAGTCGCCTCACCGTATCGAGTGCCCTCGGCAGATCATGGACGGTCAGAGCACCTCCCGCCATGCCGTGGGCCAGCTCGACCAGCACGTCGAACTGCTGCTGGAAGGAGTCCATGTAAATGGTGAGCAGCTCTTCGTCCTCTTCGTCCAGGGACCCGTATTGGGTATGCGGCAGGTCCGTTCTTTCTCGGGACAGGGCATTGAGATCCAGCGTCGGCAGGACTTCCTTCAGCAAATGGCCGTACTCGCCAAGCAGACCAAGCATGGTCTGACGATCCGTTGCACCGCTTCGGAAATGGTGCTTGATCGCGTTCTCCCACTCGGTCAGACGCGACACGACCTCTTGGTAATCCATGTACTGAGACGAGGATATAAGCCGTTTGACGAGATCGTGAATCCGCTCGAAATCGGCATCCGGAAGGACCTTCTCGGACGAGGCGGTCAGAATCGCCGCAAACTCTCCGAAAAACTTCTGAAACGATTCCATAAAAATGCTCAGAAGCTCCTGGTCCTCGTCCTCCACTCCCACCGGTTGAGCCTTCGGGACGCAAACGGCTGGCTCCTCTGCCTCTGCAGCTGACTGGACTGTCAGCTCGGTCAGCTCCGGGAGAGACGGAATGTCGAAGTCAAAGTCGGAATCCTGAAGCTCCGCGGACTCAAAGTCCGCGCAAGCCTGTTCATCAGAACCGACCTCCGCGGTCTCCTGCCCGAGAGCGAGGTGTAAGTCGTCGATGAGCGAGGCGGGAAGTGGTGGCTCTTCTCCCCCGCGCTGCAAGTGCTCCAACGCACCGGAAATATGGTCGATGCACTGAAGGAGGACGTTGATCCCCTTTGACGATACGGAACGGGAATCGTTCTGGAGCTGGCTGATGAGAGTCTCCAGTTCGTGCGTGAGGTTGGCCAGCCCTTCAAAGCCCATGTAGGCAGAGGCCCCTTTGATGCTGTGAGCCGCCCGGAACATTTGGTTGATTTCTTCCGAAACCCTCCCCTCACGCTCCAGTACCAGCAACGAGCTTTCCAATTCATGGAGGTGCTCTTTGACTTCTACAACATATTCCTGAAGGAATTCCTCGGACGCCATGAAAGCCTCGCATTCCTATTGTTCAACGTTCACATCCGGCAAAAGGGATGGGGACAAAACCGTATTTCCGGTCAAGAGAGGGACGCCAGGGTGTGAAGCAGATCGACTTCATCACCTTTTCTGACGAGCTTCTTGACCGGGACACTCTGAATCCGTGCCGTCATCAGGGGACTGTCCAACAGGGTGTAAAAGATGATCGAAGCACCCTCGTCCAGGTCCAGGATCTCCATGGCCGCTGTAATGCCATCCTTGCCCCGCATGGTGACATCCATGGTCACGACATCGGGTCGCAAGGCACGGTAGAGGTCGACGGCTTCAGAGCCATCTTTCGCTTTACCGACGACCTCATGGCCGGCATCCGTAAGGCACTTGACTATCCTGTGTCGCATGAGGCCTGAATCATCCACTACTAGAATTCGTTTTGACATCGCAGTGTCTGCCTCCGTTCATCGCCCAGTTGGTAACGTCCCCTGATTTCCATGGCTATGCGTTCAGGCGAGACTTGGAGGCCTCCCCCATGAGCGTGCTTTCCTTGTTGACCTGAAATGCTGCCCCATGCCCGCCATTGCCGGAAGCTCCGGTTCTCCCGGATTTGTCCGCACCGCCATTTTCGGGCTTGCCATTTCCTTGCTTCGCGTCCGCCGTCCACTCCTCCTTGCCAATCTTGAACTGAGCGATGAGCGCACCGAATTCGATCATGACGTCGCCCAGCTTCTCCGAAGACGTCTGGGACTCCTGAGCCCCGGCAGCGTTCTTCAGAGCCGTGTCGCTCATATCCTGGACGATTTGCTGCAGCAGCTGGCTGCGCTCTTTCTGCTGTGTGGTCATTTCGGTGATGTTCTGCGCAAACTTACTGGCGCTCTCAACTTCCTTCATAACCTGGTCAGCACTGCGAACCTGCTCCTGGGTCGATCCGGAAACGCTCTGTGAGAGCTGGAAGACTTCATCCATCATGCTTGTGGCACGCAGACGACGTTTCCCCTGCTCGCCGGTCATTTCCGTGATTTCCTGAGACAGACTGCGCAGCTGATCCATGGCCGAAGAAACCTGCTGGATGCCTTTGGTCTGCTCTTTGGTGGCGGAGTCGATTTCCCGGATGAGGCTGTTGGTCATCTCAACCGCGCTGTAGATGTTGTCGAGGGCTTTCTTGCTCGAAGCGGCCAGCTCGGTTCCTTCCTTGACGCGCTCACCACTGTTCTTGATGAGAACCGAGATTTCCTTGGTGGACTCGGCGGTTCGCTCTGCGAGCTTCCGAACTTCCTCAGCAACTACCGCGAAGCCTCGACCGTGCTCACCGGCTCTTGCGGCCTCGATGGCGGCGTTCAGAGCGAGCAGGTTGGTCTGGTCGGCAATGTCAGAAATAACCTCAATGATATCCGTAATCTGCTCGGAGCTTTCCGCGATGGTCTGCATACCCAGAGCCACCTGCTCAACCGCTTTTCGCCCGTCTGCCGCAGCCTGGTAAGACGCTTCAGACTGCCGACCTGCCTGGGTGGCACGCTCGGCAACGTTGTGAATCGAAGCGGCCATCTGCGCGGCAGCCTTGGCGGTCTCCTCGGCGGCCTCATTCTGCTTGGTGGCGCGTCCTGCGACCTGCTGAGCCGTCTCACCCATGGCGTTGATGATGTTGCGGGCTTCTTCAACCATGTTGGCCTGAGACTGAGCCGATTTGGCGATTTCCTGGATGCTCTCGGTCAAAGAGGTGATCGATACCGTCGTTTCCTCGTAAGCCCGCTGGCTTTCCAGTGCGTTGTGCTGGACCTCGGCAGCCGTCTGCCCCATGGTCTGAATTCGGCCAAGAACGTCCTGGGCCCGTTTCGACTGCTCCGTCGCATTCGTCACGATCCTGGTCGAAATCCCCATAACGCGCTCGACCGCGTTGGACACTTCCCGGTTCCCGTCCACAATAACACCGAAGGTCTGACGCAGTTTGTTGAGCAGGGTATTGAACGCGAGCTCCATCTTCGAGATTTCGTCTTCCCCTTTGACCTCCAACTGACGCGTGAAATCAAGGTCCTCGGTGATCGCGACCATCGTGTTGGCGGTGCTCAGAATCGGCTTGGTGATGCTTCGCGTCAGCCAAAGAGAGCCAATGATAAGGATGGCGAGGAAGATGGCGGTGACGGCCAGGGTCTGTTTCAACTGCGTCGGGAGTGCCGCATAGATTTCGTCGTGATCGGCACCACAGGCGACCAGCCACTGCCTGGAAAACTTATCGAATCCCTCGAGCTTGTAGAAACCGACCGAGCGCATAACGTTCTTTTTGGTGACGGGGTTGTTGAACAGATAGGAAATGGTACCGCTCTGCTTCTGGGAAGAGAAGAACTTCGCAAGCTCACCCAGATTGAGGTCGGACAGCTTCGTGCCGATGAGCTCTTTGTTGGGGTGACCGATAACGCTCATATTGGCGGACTCGACCATGTACGTATAACCGGTCGTGCCCACTGGAAATGCTGTAATGATGTTGTTCACAAAATCCCATTTTACATAGCTCACCATCACGCCACGGACTTCGTTCTGCACCACGACAGGGGCAGCGATGACCAGCGACCAGCCCTTGGTCTCCGGAGCCAGTTGCTTCAGGAGAGCGTGATTCGCGAAGTCGCCCACGAACGATCTACCGGCGATCCCCTCTTTGAACCAGGGCTGGTCCCCCTGGGCCTGACCGATCGCCTGGGGGATGTTCGAGGCGATGCAATTGCCCGAGCGGTTCAAGAGCATCAGGAGGTCGTAAGCACCGTACGTCTTGACGGCATTCTGAAAGAGCTGATTGGCGCCGGCCTGGCCACCGCCAATGTCCACGGCTGTGATAACCGTGTCCATCCCAGCCAAACTGGCCACGTCGTTGACACGGTCGTTCATCGCGATGTCAACGGCTTTGGCGACGCGGCGGGCGTACCCTGTCAGCTGCGTGTCGGCGTCTGCTTCGATCTGGTTCTTCATGGTCATGTAACTGATGAAGTTCAAAACCCCGATGGGGATCAACGTGATGACCAACAAGGCACCCAGCAGTTTGGTTTTAAGAGACTTGCCAAAAATTTGTTTCACGTTCATGGTGAGAAACCTCCTTGTCCAACTTTTCGTTATCTAGGTTCGAGGGATTTCAGTCTGGGCTTCCAAGGCCCGTTTGCTTCCGCTATCTTTTCCCGGCATGGAGATCATGCCCATCTCCAGGAAAGCTTTCTCTTCCGAAGGCTTCAAGATGCGACCGAAGTCGAGCAGCATAATGAGCCGACCGGGTTGTTTGACGACCCCGCGCATGTACTCGGCGTTGATGCTGGAAACCACAAGATGCGGCGCCGGCTCGATCTGGCCGGCCGGGACTTTGGCAATCTCTGAAACCGAATCCACGATGAAGCCTGTCAGATGGTTGTAGAGCTCGACAATGAGGATTCGCGTTCGCTTGCCGCGATCCGGAGCATCCGTATCCCGAATCCTGAGCCGCTGGCGCAGATCGATGATGGGAATGATTCTTCCGCGAAGATTGATCATTCCTGAAATGAAATCCGGACTATTGGGAATCGGAGTGATGACCGGCAACCGGATGATCTCCTGGACCATCATGACGTCAACCCCGAATTCCTCTTCCCCGATTCTGAAGGTAACCAGTTGGATGATCTCCTCGGACTGCTCCTGCGTTGTCTGAGCAGTTCTTGAGATCAATGAAGGCAATCCCATTGCATTCCTCCCTAATTAATCGGTGCAAATCCATGCCCGCTCAGGCGAGCATTCCACTACCGCAAACCATCGTCTTAAACGCGTGGCAGCCCTCTCTCCCTCACACCGCGTGCTGCAATCCTTGTTGGGGGAAGAGGCCGCCCAGCAACGATACCGCTTCATTGACCGACCGAAGCTCGGAGGCGAGCTTCTGTTCGAGGACCTTCCCCGGCAGCTCCGGATTCAAGCAGATTTCAGGGCTGAGAACGTAGGCGGCGCCTTGGGCTTGACTCACGATTTTCATCCCTTCGACTCCGTCCTCCCCAGTCCCTGAGACCAGCAACGCCAGCAATTCGTCTCCCAGGCTGTCCGCGGCACTCGTGAGGCAAGCATCGATGGGACGATGGAGCTCTAAGCCGGCCGCGTTTTCGGCGACCCGCACGTTCGCTCCCTCACGGGAAACTTTGCAGCAAAGCTCGTTCGAGTACAGGTGGATGACGCCGGGTTTGAGGGTTTGCTCCGGTCGCAGAAGCACGATTTCAACTTCGCTATCCTCCTGCAAGTTCGGCAGAAGTGCTTCAATGACTTTAGAAGGAAATGCTAGGCACGCGAGAATCGGCGGCAAAGCCCATCCCGCCGACAAGGCACTGGTTAACTTGAGAAATAACGGAAAACCTCCGGACCCGCAGATCAAGGTCACCAGCTGGTACGTGCTTGACCCGCAGCTCACCCCCTCCAGCGAGGCTCCCATTGGAGACGGGACGGCCTGCTTCGATTTGGTGCGCCGGATGACCCTGGCGGCCTCCATTCGGACATCGCACGCCAGAAGGACACGCTCTCGGATGTGTTTTGCCTGCTCGGTCATACCCCCCCCGTTGCCTTTAGCGGCCGGCTTCGCAAGGACATCCACGGCTCCGTATTTAAACGATTGGTAGGTCAACGGTGACGTTTGGCCTGTGAAGGCGCTTAGGACAACAACCGGGATGGGCTGTCGCACCATGATGTGCTTGAGCGCGGTCAAACCGTCCATGACCGGCATTTGAATGTCCATGGTGACGACGTCGGGCTTGAGCTGCTCGATCATGCGCAGCGCTTCGACGCCATTTTCAGCGCTCCCAACGATGTCAAAGCGAGGGTCCGCCGAAAAGATGGAGTGGAGCGCTCGACGCATGAGCGGAGAGTCGTCCACAACCAGGATGCGCCGAGGGGGCACTGGTGGTTCATAGGCCGTTACCCGAATGTCTTCCATGGATAGCCATTTGGCGAGAGCGATGAGCGTCCGCGGACGGGAAAGGGGGGAAGCCCCCAAGAGCTGAGCGATCGTGAATTCTCCGGTGATGAGTGAATAAAGCTGTTTCAAGGACGCATAGAACGGGACGCCCCCGTCATCCAGCGCCGCCTCCGACTCCGTTCTCTCCACCGCCTGCCCGATGTCCCTCACGAAGCTGAAAAGCAAGTTCGCTTCCTGTATGAGCTTCAATCCTTCTTCGATCAGCATGGGAATGGGGAGGATCGCATCACCAGCCGCCACGTCGACACCTGGATCCCAGTGATACGAGCCTTGGGGCCACGACAGGAATTCATGACAGACCTCGGCACCTGACAGATTTCTGAGCTTCCCGTCGACCAAACTGCCGCCTCGAAAGCGCAGATGGCCTTCACTGCCATCCGACGAGAAGATGGACAGAAGTCCGGAGGCCTTCCGAAGCGCCAGCGAATTGAGTAGCTCCAGAGCGCTGTGTGCCGCGAGGGAATCCGATTCCCTGATGAGCGTACGCTCATGCTGCCACTTGGTCACAGAATCGAGCCATTTGCAGAAGGCCCCGGTGTCGAACGTTGGCTGGAACGAGTCGATGGCGAGTCGCGGCCAAAGGCATCGTCGCTCGAAATCGGCGGCATCGCCCACAATACAGCACGGCACCAGATAGGTATGTGGATGCGTTCGCCACCTCAACAGAAAGTGCGCCGGATCATCTCCACGAGAGATATTGCCGCACGCAACCACGACATCAACGGCCGGGAGGTCAGCAGAGGTCGACATGGGGTCTGAAGCGGTGATTACGCTCGCGTCATCCCACTCGCTCGGGAGAGCGCGCAGTCTTTCGACATATTCGTTGTGCGGGTCAAAAAGCAAAATGTTCATAAACACTCCCGAGTAAGGTGGCTTCTCAGTTCTTCAAGATCTCTTCGATGGAGCTCACGGCCGTACCGCTCACTGACCGGGCAAAGCGGTCCTCAACCAGTCCGGCAACGTCTACAGGGCCGGTGAGCAGCCCTGACTGACGCATTTCCAGCACAATTTCTTCCATTTCGCGGACCTCGGGTCGGTACAGATCGAATCGAAATCGCCCCGGTGGATTGCTAAAGACGTAGCGGACGAAATCCTGATCCTGCCCCCAGTAGCTGGAGACAATGCGCACAGCTTCATCCAGATGGGCTTCCGCCCAGAGACCCGCTTTCACGGCAGCTGCAACCAGCTGACTCACAAGCTGCGGCTTCGAATCAATCAATTCCTGCCGAACGATCATGAGGTTACAGATAAACCCCGGCCAGAGCTGCTCAACGTCCGCAACGCGCTTCGCTGTTCCATCGCGCAGTGCCTTGCTCGCAAACGGCTCCCCCACAAAGAACCCGTCGATGCCTCCCGTCCTCAGCGCCGCAGGCATATCCGGCGGAGGGATCTCCACGATGCGGATCGCATCCTCGCCGAGGCCCTGCTGCCGGACGTAGCGCTTCAAGGCGAGCATGTGGCCTGAGTAGCGTATGGGCACAGCGATGGTCTTGCCTACAAGGCCGGACAGCTCGCTGGTCGGCAAAGTCTTGTCGCCCACAAGTGTGCTCTCATGCCGATTTCCAATGTAGACAACCTTCAGAGGCACGCCCTGCTGATGCATGACGACCGCCAAGGGAGCGATGATGAACGCCACCTGGAGATGACCGGACCGAAACGCTTCGGCCATCTCTGCGAACGAGGCGAACTTGATTGCTTGAAATTGAATGTCCTGGTTCCTGGAAGCCAGGTCGACCAATGGAGCCGCCAAGTTGGTGACGACAGGCATGTAGCCCATGGCGATCCTTTGGCTCGACTTCCGCTCGCCGTTCAGATGGGCGTGAAGGACGCTGATCAGCACCAGCCACGTGAGAGCAAGAGCCGCAGCCCGAAATGCCGTGCGCGATCCCTGAAATTGGTTGAACCTCATAAGGCTGAGTGCACTCCCAAATGATGATAGATCTGCGTACGCATTTCGCTCAACGTCGGACAGACTGCCGTTCGAGGATGCGGAACATCGATCCGCCGGCAGCACTTGATACGCGCGGGCGATTCGCTCAAAATCACCAAACGGTTGCTCATCTGGAGCGATTCGTCGATGTCGTGAGTCACAAACAGGATGGTCGTGTCGGGAAGCATGGCATGCAGGTTGAGCATCTCTTCACGCATGTGAAGGCGCGTGAGGTAATCAAGCCCGGAAAAGGGCTCATCCATCATCAGGATATCGGGCTGAGCCGCCAAGGCACGGGCAATTTCCGCTCGCTGGCGCATGCCGCCCGAAAGCATGTGGGGGTAGTGGCCTCCCGCACCTTCAAGCGCCACAAGCTCCAGATAATATTGAGCTTTCTCTCGCCGTTCCGATGCATTTCCGATGGACCTCAGTGCGAGGTCGACGTTTTCGATGATCGTGAGCCACGGGAACAGTGCACCCTCTTGGAACACAAACACATGGTCGTTTTGCGGGCCGTTGACTTTCTGGCCGTCAATCAGGACAGCTCCTTCATCGGGCTTGATGAAGCCGGCAATCACTTTCAGCAGCGTTGATTTGCCGCAACCCGAGTGCCCGAGGATGCACACGAATTCCCCGGCGTCGATATCAAGTGTGATGTCCTGCAAGATGGCGGCGGAGACACCGTCGTGAGCGTGACCTTTCCCCGCTCCATTGGAGCCGTTCTTTCGAGACCATGGCCACGCGCGATTCCGCCCGTTCTTGTATCTGACCGTCACGTGATCGACGCAGATCTTATTTCTGTTCAAGCTTCCACCTCACCGACTCGAGATGTTCCAGTCGGGTCATGGCTAGATCGAGGAGGAGACCAATGAAGCCGATCGTCACCATCGCCACGACCACGTAGTCCATCCGAAGCGCGTTGCGGGCGTCTATGATGAGATACCCGAGCCCGCTCTTCACAGCGATCATCTCCGCCGCGACAACCACCAGCCAGGAGATCCCTAAAGCCACCCGCAGCGCCAGGAGAATGTTTGGCATGGTGGCGGGCAGAATCACGAGTCGCAGGCTTTCCCAGACGCCAAACTGCAAATTCGCTGCAACCTGGAAGTACATGGGGTGAATCCCAGAGGCAGCCTTGACGGTCGGCACGAGAATCGGAAAGAAGCTCGCAAAAAAGATGATGAATATCGCTGACTTCTCCCCGATGCCAAACCACAGCATCGCAAAAGGCACCCAGGCTAGAGGGGAAATGGGCCTCAGGAATTGGATGATCGGGTTCACCCAATGGTAGACAACAGGTCTTCGACCTAGAGCCAGTCCAACCGGAATAGCCAGAAGCGCAGCCAGGTAGAACCCCACCGTCACCCGGAACAGACTGGCAATCGTTGAGCGCAAGAGCGTCCCGTTCGACGCGAGCTCCCAAAAAGCCCTGCCGATCTGTTCCAGCCCAGGCAACTGTTCAAAAGACTGCCACAAGGATGCGAGCATCAACCAACCCCTGCATGCGTCCACAGAAACGCCGATATCGACCTCGTCCTCAGCTGCCCAAAGGCTCCAGTCGGACCGGATTTTCATCCCGGCTCTGGGCGAGCTCTTCTCCTGTGTAGGTTTCCAGGACGTCGAACACATCGAAGAAGTTCTTGGCCTGATCCCCTCTGCCCCTCACCACATAGACCGACTGAATCGTCTGGTGATCCCAGGAGCGTATGGTCTCCTGATCTTTGAGCCCCTCGAACGTATGCCCTTCGAGCTGGGGAATGATCTTTTTCGGTTCGAAGCTCTTGGTCTTTTCGACAGCCCACTTGTAGAGCATCATGTTCGTGTAAGCGCTGGCGGCTCCAGAGCATGGCGGCTTCTCGTATCGAGCCCGGTATGCCTCCACGAAGGCTTTTCCTTTCGCGAAATTCCGGATGTACGGGACCTCCCAGTACCAGGGCACCGCCCCGAGGATTCCGCCAGCTGCGTTGTTCTGTAGCCCGAGCACCATGTGCAGCTCGAGATTGGGAACCACGATCTGCATCTTCTGCTGGATGCCCATTTCGGTGCATTGCTGGAGAGCAGCCATCATGTCCCTGCCAAAAAGCACGAGGACCAGGACCTCGGCGTCCGATTCCACCGCTTTTTTCACCGCCTCTTTATAGCGAGGAGAGCCAAGCGGCTCGCCGAGTGGCACCAAAACGTCCGAAGCACTCTCGGTGTTTGTGAATTTTTTGAGCGAATCGCGGGTCGACCAGCCCCACGCGTAGTCCGAGGTGATATAAAAGTATTTTTTGCCCGAGTGATTCTTGTTGAGGTGGCGAGATAGCGCATTGGCAGCCATCCAAGCATTATAGGTCTCTCGAAAGGTATGCCGGTGTCCGTCTTTTCCAGTCACCTCGTTTGCGTAGGTGAGCGTCGCAAGGAAGAGCTTCTTTTGCTCCTGACACAGATTGCTGACTGCCATCGCGACCGCGCTTGAAGACCCGCCCGTGATCATGTCAACACCCTGATCGATGAACCCCTTGACGTTTTCCACCGCTACTTTCGGGTTGGATTGACTGTCCGCGACCAAAAAGCGGATGTTTCTTCCCAGAATGCCGCCCTGCTTCTCGATCTCATATTTTGCGAGGTTGTAGGCATTGAGCTGATCTTTCCCTTGAAGGATGTAAGGTCCACTCAAGGGGATGTTGAGGCCGATGACAACTTCATTGTCAGTGGCTCCGTGAGCCCATGAGCTCAAAGCAATAACGAGAACAAAAACTCCCAAGAAAAAGTACGGACGTGCTCCCTGTGACATGTGACATTCCTCCTTGCGCTCATCACCATTCGGACCGGAAAGTGCGAAAACCCCACTGGTGGGCATCAATCCCTGAGACCGGACGGCCTGATCGTCCTGTCCCACTTCGAGTCCCCGATGCGCTCAACAGGAACAGCTGCATGGATGAGACAAGGTTTCGCGAGTTTGTGCCGTGAACCGCAAACGCGCACGCTTGGAAACTCATATCTTCTTTTGCTTTGGGCTAAAAATCGGCAGAGATATCGAAGTCTTTAGAGGAAAAAGAGATGGAAGGCTCCCCAAGCCACATGGAGCCCCAACAGAGGAAGGCCTCAACGTGCCATTTGCCAAAGGGCTCGAGCGCTCCGCACCGCAAGCCGGCTCAAGCAGGCTCCAAGCGAGAGCAGCCCGTCTCAATGACCGGCAGCTCACTCTTTGTCGTAGGTATTATGACGTCTTACAACCGCATGAACGCGGGTTTGAATGAAGGAGCCCGGAAAGGCATTGGAAGGCGGACGCGCAACCTGCCCGCATGGGATACCGCGATCTCGTTGCTTCAATTCGATACGTAATGAACACCTCGCCCTTTCCCCGCACGATTCAGATAGCCCGCTTCCACCATTTCGTTGAGCTCGCGCAGAGCCTGACGCTCCGATAACCCGTTGATTTGGGAGTAATACTTGTTCGTGATGAAGCCGTGCTGCTTCACGAATTCGATGGCCTTGTGCTGACGCGGCCGGAGCCCCGATGCCGGCAGACGCTCCCCCATATCGGGAGCCACTGCCCCGCTCATTTCCTCCGCTCGAATCTCGTGCTGCTCGACATGAACCGGCTCTTCGGGGGGGTGCTGCTGGGCGGGATAGGCGATTTCGGAAGGGATATCGCGCAATTGAATCCGATCTCCACTCGCGAGGATGACAGCCCGCTCGATGGCGTTTTCAAGCTCGCGAACATTTCCTGGCCACTGGTAGTCCATGAGCGACCGCAACGCGTCCGAATCGATGCTGATCTTGGGTTTTCCAGCCCCTTTTCCGTACTTGCTCAAAAAATGGCTCACGAGGAGGGGGATATCGTCAGAACGGTCCCGCAACGGAGGCATTTGCACATGAACCACGTTCAGCCTGTAGAACAGGTCGGACCGGAACCGTCCGGCAGCAACCTCCTCCTTGAGATTGCGATTGGAGGCGGCGACTACTCTCACATCAACTCTCAGCGTCGTGCTACCGCCGACGCGCTCGAACTCCATTTCCTGCAGAACACGGAGCAGCTTGACTTGGAGCGATGGTGACATTTCCGTGATTTCATCGAGAAACAGGGTGCCCTCGTGCGCCAGCTCAAAACGCCCCTTTCGCTGGCTGATGGCCCCGCTGAACGACCCCTTTTCGTGTCCAAAGAGCTCGCTTTCCAAGAGGGTTTCAGGGAGGGCACCGCAGTTGACCGTGATGAACGGCAGGTCCCGCCTGGGGCTGTTGAAGTGGATGGCGCGGGCGATCAGCTCCTTACCCGTTCCGGATTCCCCGCTGATGAGCACCGTCGCCTTGGCAGGGGCCACTTTCTCGATCAGTTCGTAGACCCGCTGCATCGGGGCGCTTTTCCCAATGATATTACTGAACTGATAGCGATCTTGGAGCTCCTGGGTGAGGTACCGGTTGCGTCGCAGGAGCTGGTGATGCTCATAGGCCTTTCGGATGGTAAGCTTGAGCTCCTCATTCTTGAAGGGCTTCAGAATGTAGTCGAAAGCACCCTTCCGCATGGCTTCCACGGCCTTCTCGACACTCCCAAAGGCGGTCATCATGATCACGGGAAGATCAGGCTTTTCTGCGTGAACACGCTCGAGAAGCGTCATACCGTCCAAGCCGGGCATTTTCATGTCCGTGATGAGAACGTCCAAATCGCTCGCCAACGCCAGCTCCAGGCCCTTTGAGCCCGAATCGGCGGTCATCACCTGATAGCCCGCCTCGCTCAGGAGGTCTTCGAGCACCAGCAAGTAGTTTCTTTCGTCATCAACGATGAGAAGCGTTTCCATACCGTCCTAGGCCGAAGCTTCCATGATCGATTCCTGCTCTTTCGGCTGCTTCATCGGCAACCGGATGATCATCACCGTGCCCTTGCCGTCCCAACTCCTCGCTTCAATTTCTCCATAGTGACTGTCGAGGATGCTCTGCACAATGGCCAATCCCAGTCCCGTTCCTGTCTCACGCGTTGTGAAAAACGGGTTGAAGATCTTCTTTTTCACGTCCTCCGGAATTCCCGGACCACTGTCCTGGATGCACAATTCAATCCTCTCCTCTCCGTTCTTGCCGTTGAGCAGAACCGTTCTTACGCGCAAGGCTCCCCCGTCCGGCATGGCCTGAACCGCGTTGGCGAACAGATTGAGAAAAGCCCGGTACAACAAATCCCCGTCGGCTTCCATGGTGTAGTCGCCCGTCTCGTATACCCGCTCCACGGTGATTGAATGCATCTGACACTGAGCCTCGATGGCGTGCAGGTTCCGCTCGAGGATGTCCTCGAGACGACAGGGCGCCATGCGGGGGACTTTAGGACGCGCAAAATCCAAGAATTCCGTGACAATATCGTTGAGGCGCGACGATTCCTCCACGATGATCGAGGTGAGCCGCTTCTGGCGATCGTTCTCCGTACGACCGTGCAGCAGCTCAGCCGTGCTGCGGATGATGCCCAACGGATTACGGATTTCATGAGAGACGCCGGCAATCATTTCTCCCAAGGCTGCTAGGCGTTCGGTCTGATGCAGCTGCTCTTCCAGCTTCTTCCTCTCGGCCGCCCGATCACGTAGAATCCGCTCCGCCCTCCGGCTGATGAGGCTGATCGCAATCAGAAGCAGCGTGACAAAGGCAAGAAAGCTCAAGACAATGATCACCTGAAACCGTTGGATCGTGAGATAGTCTTCGGTGACATTCTGCGTGATTTCAAATACCCCGAGCACCTTGCCTCGTTTGTAGCTCAAGCGACGCTCCTCCCACATGGGCATATACGTCACCAGCGAGCAGGAAGCGCCTTCGAGAAGAAGACCCATGAAGCTCGGCCCCTCTTTGGTCAGCACGGAAACGGTCTCTTCGCGCAGGGCACGTTGAAACGGCTCTCCGAAGCTGCCAACCCGGCCGAGCGCTTCGGTTTCAGTGCTGTAGGTGAGGACCTGGTTCGGATCGTAGATGTTCACGCGCTGAATCGAAAACCCATGGATCGTGTTGCGAACGACCCGATCGAGCAGCTCATACTGCTTCGTACGGATCAGTCGGATCTCCCCTTCCGCCACGAGCGTCGGCAGCGTGAACTGGTAGTAGACCTGGTGATTGAGGTTCTCCACAACCAACAGCGCATAATTCTCGCTCTTTTTGAGGAGAATATCCGCAGCCCTGTTGGAAATGAAGCCCGAAAGAAGGAGGGTGCCGACCAGAATAGCGGCAAGGCTGGTCAGTGAAATATACTTGACCAACCGAAACGGCTTGATCGCTTCCAGACTCTTTCGTTTGCTGCTGATGGAATCCATTACCGATCGCGCATCCCCATTTCTAAAATCGCATACCGCTACGATTTCTGGCCCTTGCCCCTCGTACGGACCCTCCGTCTCACCTCTTCACGCCGATCCAACAGGGTCTGGCGCCACTTTCCCTCCCACCCTCGCGGAGTCGGCTCGTAGTAGACCGACCCCACCAGCTCTTCGGGAAGGTACGTGTCCGGAACCCAGCCCGATGGATCGTCGTGTGCATACCGGTATTCGCTTCCGTAGCCGATTCGCTTCATGAGGGTCGTGGGAGCGTTGCGAAGATGGAAAGGAACAGGCGCTGTACCGGACTTCTTGGCCGCATCGAACGCCTGCCCGAACCCCACATCAAGAGCGTTGCTCTTGGGGGCAAGACAAATATAGACCGTCGCTTGAGCCAGGGCCAGCTCTCCTTCAGGGCTCCCGAGAAACTCGTAGGCCTGAAGCGCCGCGTTGGCTTCCACCAACGCAAAGGGATCCGCCAAACCCACGTCCTCGGAAGCCGCGCGGACCAGGCGCCGTGCAATGTAACGCGGCGCCTCGCCTCCATCCAGCATCCGCGCCAGCCAGTAAAGCGCAGCGTCCGGGTCGCTCCCGCGAAGACTCTTGTGGAAGGCCGATATGAGATTGAAGTGCTCCTCCCCCCCTTTGTCGTAATGCACCGCCCTCCGGTGCATGGCTTCCTGAATCGCCTCCAGGTCGATCACCCGCACACCGGATTCGGGCTCAGGCGGCGTCGTGAGGACGGCCACTTCCAGCCCGTTGAGCAGAACGCGGGCGTCACCGCCGCAGGCGGCAAAAAGAAAGGCTTCCGCGTCGGATGTCAGACGCGCGGGGTAAGCGGCCAAACCCTTTTCACGATTGCGCAGGGCTGCTTCCACGATCGTTCGAAGCTCGGCCTCCGACAACGGTTCGAGCACCAGCACCTGCGAACGGGACAGCAACGGGCGGATGACTTCGAAGGAGGGATTCTCTGTCGTTGCCCCCAGCAAGAGCACCGTGCCGCTTTCCACATGGGGCAGCAGAACATCCTGCTGCGCTTTGTTGAGGCGATGGACCTCGTCCATGAAAAGCCATGTGCGCCGCTTTTCCTTCGCCCAGATGAACCGTGCTTCTTCGACCGCCGCGCGGATTTCTTTCGTCCCAGCCATGACTGCCGACAAGGCTATCAGATGGGCATTCGATCGAGATGCAATGATCCCCGCCAGAGTCGTCTTTCCACAACCGGGAGGTCCCCACAGGATCATCGACTGGTACTGCCGATTGCGGAGCATCCGGTCAAGGATCTTCCCCGGTGCGAGGAGATGCGTCTGCCCTACGAACCCCTCGAGCTCGTCGGGCCGCATCCTCTCGGCCAAAGGCGCGAAGGCCAGAGCCTGCTCCTTGGCCTTCTGCTGAAAAATGCTCATTTGCCGCATGATCGGATGGCACCTACCCAGGGAACAAAGATGACAGCGATATCGATACAATAAAGGAAAAAGAGGCTGAATTCAACCTGCAGGGGGGAGAGCACATCCTATGGCAGCTCCGGACGATGCCTGACCCACAAGAGCCACTCATTCTCCGAGATAGGCTTTTCTCACGCGCTCGTCCTTGAGGAGCATCTCGCCGCTTCCTTCCAGAATCACGCTTCCCGTCTCGATCACGTAGCCGTAATGGGCGATCCCCAGTGCCGCCATGGCGTTTTGCTCCACTAACAGAATGGTCGCCCCTTCCCGATTGATGGCTTGGATGGTCCGAAAGACCTCTTCGACGACAAGGGGCGCCAGTCCAAGAGACGGCTCGTCAAGCAAAACCAGCTTGGGACGGCTCATGAGGGCCCGGCCCACGGCCAGCATCTGCTGCTCTCCCCCGCTCAGGGTGCCGGAAAGCTGAGCCCTCCGCTCCTTAAGACGGGGAAAAAGCGAGAAGACCCACTCCAGCTGCCGGGCAAACTCTGAGCCCGGCTGGTTGTAGGCTCCCAGCTCCAGGTTCTCGAGTATGGTCAGGTTCGGAAACACCCGACGTCCCTCGGGGCTGACCCCGATGCCCCTTCGGATGATTTGGTGCGTCTGCATGCGGGTGATTTCTTCGTCGCAGAAACGGATCGCCCCCTTCCTCGCCCTCGTCAGCCCCACAATCGTCCTCAAGGTGGTGCTCTTCCCCGCACCGTTGGCCCCGATCAGGGTCACGATGCGCCCAGACTCAACCGTGATATCAATCCCCTTGAGAGCATGAATTCCGCCGTAGAAAACGTGGAGATCACTCACCTGCAGCATGTCGAATGTCCCCCAAATACGCCTTGATGACCTCGGAATTGCTCTGAATCTCGGCAGGCGTGCCTTCCGCGATGGTGATGCCGTAATCGAGCACTTTGATCCGCTCGCAGAGCCGCATGACGAACTTCATGTCATGCTCGATAAGGAGAACCGTAAGGTTGTGCCGCGCTCGGAGATCGAAAACCAGCTGCGCCAGCTCCATGGTCTCCAGGGGGTTCATCCCGGCCGCGGGCTCGTCGAGCAGCAGGAGTCTGGGACGGGTAGCCAAGGCTCGCGCGATCTCAAGACGCCTCTGCTGACCGTAGGGAAGGGACCCGGCTTTCTCGTGAGCCAAATGGGCCAATCCCAGCTCCTGCAAGAGCTCCATGGACTCGCGCTTGATTTGCTGCTCCGTTCGCCGGGCGCGTGGCAAATCCAGCATGCACTCCCAGAACATCGTCGGTATTTTGTGATGAAAGGAAACCATGACGTTCTCCAACACCGTCATGTCGACAAAGAGTCGAATGTTCTGGAACGTGCGAGCGATCCCCCTCGCAGCAACTTGGTTCAAAGGCAGACCCGTGATTTCCTGTTCCTGCCAGTAAACGTGGCCGGCGGTGGGAGCCAAGGCACCCGTGATCATATTAAAAACCGTCGTCTTTCCCGCCCCATTGGGGCCGATCAGCCCAACCAGCTCCCCCTGCTCCAACCGCAGGGAAAAGCTGCTTACGGCCACCAGCCCACCGAACTGCATGGTCAAATTCTTTGTCTCAAAAAAGCCGTGCATCACTCCGTCTCCAAATGGCGGCGGCGGCTTCCATTTAAGAAGCCACGGAGCTCCCCCCGTTGGAGCTCTTCGAAAACTTGCCAATGAGCCAGTCCCAGCTAAACTCCCTGCGCCCCATGATCCCCCGGCGCGCAAAGACAATCACGACCATGAGAAGGATACTGAAGATCACCATCCGCATCCCCGGAATTCCAGGGATCTGGATCACCCCCAAATGGATTGGGTTTTCCACCACACGGAGGGCCTCACCGCCCCAGGAGAACAACGCTGCCCCGAGAACGGCGCCTGTGGTGCTCCCGAGTCCCCCGACCACAATCATCATGAGCAGGTTAAACGTCAGGAAAAAGGTGAATAGCGTGGGCGATATCGTCGTGATCAGGTGCGCAAGCAGACCGCCGGCCACACCTGAGAAGAAGGCACTCACCAAAAAAGCTAGGAGGAGGTGACGAAACGGGTCCACCCCCATGGCCCGTGCCGCCGTTTCGTCGTCTCGAATGGCTTTCATCGCCCGACCGAAACTGCTGTTGATCAGCTTTGTGATCAGGATGATCGTGAGGACGGCCACCCCCCAGGACCACCAGAGATTCGTGTGGGGCTGCAGTCCCTTAAGCCCAAGCGGCCCGTTGGTTACCGTCTGAAACGCGTTGCACAAGACCCGCACGACCTCCCCGAAGCCGAGGGTCACAATCGCCAAGTAGTCACCCCTGACACGGAAAACCGGGTAACTGATCAGGTAGGCGAACAGAGTGGCCAGGATTCCACCGGCGAGGAGAGACACGACAAAGGGAGCATGAAGGACACTCAACGGCCAGATCAACGGCTCGATAATGAAGCTCGCCTGCTTTTCCGCCGCACCCATGGTCAGCAGCGCCGAGGTGTATGCACCGATCGTAATAAACGCATTGGGGCCCAGATGCAGGATGCCGCAAATCCCATTCACCAAATTGTAGCTTACGGCCAACGTGATGAATATGGCCATGTTGTTTAAGATCCGAATTTGATAATCGGTCCCGAACAACTGGAACAAGTAAAGAACACTGAAGAGCACCAAGATGCCCAAAACGCTCAAAAGCTGATCCCGCCTCGCCTTACTCATACCCCATCCTTCACCCCGAAAAGAAAAGAGCCCCTATCAACTCTTGTCGATAATGGGCTCTCCCATGATTCCCGTCGGCCGAAATAGTAGGACAAGGATCAGCACAATGAAAGCAAACGCGTCCTTGTACTGGGCCAGACCCGGCACCAGCGCGACAATGAGAATCTCGCCCAGCCCCAGGAGAAACCCGCCTATCACGGCTCCGATGATATTCCCAATCCCGCCAAGGACTGCCGCGATGAAGGCCTTGAGTCCGGGAAACACTCCCATGAATGGGTTGACTTGAGGATACTTCATCGCCCACATGAGTCCCCCTGCCGCGGCGAGCGATGAGCCGAGAAGGAAGGTGATGGCGATGACGCGGTCGAGATTGATGCCCATGAGACGCGTCGTTTCAAAATCCTTGGAAGCGGCCCGCATGGCCTTCCCAACCTTGGTTCTGTAAACGACATAAAGGAGTCCCATCAGCAGCAGCAGCGTAATCACCGGGGTGTAAACCGTGAGCACTTGGACCCGCAGTCCCCAAATGTCGATCACCTTTCCAAAAACATCCGGCCGCGGGAACCCCTTAGGTACACCACCGATAATCACCAGTGCCAGGTTTTCCAATAAAAACGACGCACCGATTGCCGAGATGAGGAGAGAGATCCGGGGGGCGTCTCGCAGAGGGCGATAAGCTGCCCGGTCGAGGACGATTCCCAGCACCCCCGTGATCAAGACGGCAAGGGGAAAGCTCACGTACCAAGGCAAGCCGAAGATGGCGATGCCGTAGATCGCCGCGTAGGCAGCGAACATGAGAAGATCGCCATGGGCGAAGTTGATCAGTCGGAGAATTCCGTAGACCATCGTATACCCTATGGCGACGAGGGCATAGAGACTGCCTACGGAAACCCCGTTGATCAGCTGCTGGAAAAAGATCGTTGCATCCAATCCTCACCTCATTCCTACCATTAACCCATCGCAAGAAGTCTTTGCCCCATTCGTTCGTTTCAGCGCTTATAACAAAGATGAGGCCGATTTGCGAAATTCAAAAAAAAAGCAGGGACTCCCGTGAGGGGATTCCCTGCCTTGATGAATCCGTGAAACCACGTCTGTTAGGGATTGACTGTGGTTACATAAACGAACTTGCCTCCTTGGACTTTGTTGATCACCATGCTTTTGATGGGATTCCCATTCTCCCCCATGGTGATCGTCCCCGAAACACCCTTGAAGTCCTTGGTTGCGGCCAGTGCATCGCGAATCTTGGCTCCATCCGTCGAGCCCGCCCGTTTGATTGCATCGATAAGAAGAAAATAAGCGTCTGCACCGAGGGCACCGAACGCATCAGCCTCCTTCTTGTTCTTCTCTTCGTAACGCTTGATGTACTCCTTCGCCCGATCCGTAGTCGCCGCTTGCTTGTGGAAGTGGCCCGTGAAGTACACATCTTCAACCGCAGCCCCCCCGATCTCGATCAAAGCCGCTTCCTGGGCTCCGTCTCCCGTGAGGATGGGCACTTTGATGCCAAGGTCCCGAGCCTGCTTGGCCATCAGAGCATCTTCCGTATAATAATTGGGGGCGTAAATGATGTCGGGCTTCGAGGCCTGCACCGCGGATAACTGGGCCGAAAAATCCTGATCTCCCGTTTGGATATAGGTGGTGGATACCACTTTGCCGCCTTGTTTGGTAAATTCCTTTTCGAAGAATTTGGCTAATCCCACGGCATAGTCTTGAGCCTGATCAATGATGACCGCAGCGGTTTGAGCCTTGAGGTCATTCTTGGCGAATCGGGCAGCGACTTCTCCCTGAAACGGATCGATGAAGCAAGCACGAAAAGCATACTGCTTGCCTTGGTTGACCAGGGGATTTGTCGCCGTGGGACTGACGGTGGGAATCTTGGCCGCTTCTGAAATGGGGTTCCCCGCCATACTGTTGCCGCTGATCGCTTCGCCCAAGACACCGACAACTTTTTCTTTCTCCACAAGCAGGGTCATGGCGTTGGCGGCTTCGATCTTGTCACTCTTGGTGTCCGCAAGCTTCAGCTCGATCTTCTTGCCCAAAACTTCGGGCTCCATGTCCCGGGCAATCTGTATGCCAGCCCATTCAGATTCACCATAAGCAGCCACCGCTCCCGTCATGGGCAAATAGGCCCCGACCTTGATCACATCCTGTGCCTGAGCCGATCCAAAGAACACGATCCCGACCATCGCGATCAGGGCCATGCAGGCCCCTCTATTTCTCCGCCCCATCTTTTTCTCCTTTGGCTGCCTTAGGTTACACTGCCTTTGGGCTACCCCCGGTGAGCATTGCCCGTTGCTTTTCGCTTGATCTATTAGCGCAATATATCTTTTGGTGTCAACAAACACCACCGACCTATTGCATCCCTTTGAATCTCACAATCTCAACACAACCGTTCGCTTCTTCCTGCGCATTCCAACGACACGACTCATGTTCGTGGACCATTCGAAGCTCTATCCAAGAACCCCGTGCCTGCACAAGACCAGTGCGAAATCCCACTCAATTGGCTTCAAAGGAAAGAGGGAGTGCGCTGTCTAGAGAACCATGCATGATGAACGAGATTGAGAACAGAACGTTGCCCCCCATGACAGGCAGTGATTAATCATCGCACTCAGCGGGTACCACTCCCTTGATTATCCCATCGAATTTGAGCACTCGCACTGGAGGGCCTTTCATTCTTTCAAGCCCACTTAAAAAGTCGTCTCCATCACTCCTTTGGGCAGATGAACTACCACGTGGCGAGAAGGCAAGTCGGCTTTTTAGCGATGAGCGACATGGTTAAGTGATTGGAAGGATGAATTTTATTCTTGGAGTCTCACGCTGACTGACCGACTAGGATCAAGGGAGCTGAACCGAAATAATCTCACGAGAGCGAATGGTTTCCAGCTGAATGAGCAAGAGCGATCAACCACTGTCAAAAAAACCTGCTTTCATCAAAAAACACTATCAATAGAAGCGAACTTGACTTATAGTCCATCATGTGGGAACTGTTCTCGATGAAATAGTCTCTGGATTTTTGCTCTCGGGGTAGAATCACCTCGTCGTTTTCAGGGCTTTGAACAATGTAGGAATACATGTGTCGTGGAGGGGATGATGTCAAAAAAACTACTGGAGATTGCAGCCGAAATCGTTCAGAATCAAGTGTCAAACAACCCTATGAATTCTGAGGAGATTGTATCGTCGCTGAAATTTGTGTTTTCAGCCCTGCAATCGATGCAGAAGTCGGAGATCGACGGCACGTTGCTCGAGGGCAAAGGCGGCGAAGAAGGTGCCCTTGCTGACAAGGGTCAGGACAAGCCCGATGCCAAGAGCTCCATCCAGGACGACAAGATCATTTGCCTGGAGTGCGGAGCGGAGATGCGCCAACTGACGGCCAAGCACCTCGGAGCCCACAGCCTGACACCTCGCGAATACAAGCAGAAATACGGCTTCCCCCTAAAACAGCCCCTGTCCGCCAAGTCCCTGACGAAAGCCCGCAGCAAGGCTGCCAAGAAACGCGGTCTTCCTGAAAACCTGATGAAATATCACGAGATGAGAAAACAGCAGAAGGCCGCTCCTGCCGAGATGGGCCTCCCAGCTGATGAAGTCAGCCTGACGGCTCCCGAGCTTGCAAAGGCCCCTAAACGTTCGAAAAGCAAGAAGGTCGATCAATAAATCGCCCACTCAGTGGCACTCTGGGTCACGCCATATCTTAGAGGGATGATTGCCTGATGGTTTCTCAGCGGTCATCCCTTTGTTTTTTTGGGGAATGGTTGAGGGGAAAGGATATAAAGACCATCGCTTCTTGCAGCAGGCGACCGAGCGGGAACCAGCAGGCCGGCCCAAAAAGGATTCATCCGACAGCAGATCCACTAAATCCAAATTGAGGTGCTTTGCCGCCAGGCCTTACTGTCGGTAGTAAAAGACATATTCCTTCCCACAGACAACGCACTTGAGCAGACATCGATCCCCTTCGTCTCGCTCGACGACGACTCTCGTGCCGCAATCATCGCACCGCCTGCAGACCGTAAACCCGGTCACCGTTTTTTCGCTCTTGTCCACACCCGTCTCCAAACACCCTCACCTCATCCACGGAAGCGTATCCGATCGAGAGACTCCCCATCCGTTTTGCGGCACACTGCTGCACCGTGAGAGGGCAGCAGCCCACACCCGAGATCGTCTACCGTATCAAATCGGAAAAAGGATTTCTTCGCATGAAAAAACCGTGCATCCCCACCTGTTGCCTACGCCATACTTGTAGCACAAAACCCGGCCAAATCCAACCGAGCGAGGCGTGGACAGGATCAGTCCGAGAGGAGGATTGTGGTGCAAAGCTCTTCTGTGATAAGCTCTCATCGTCGGTCGCCGTTCCTGTCGGGGCATTTCGCCGGTACCAATTCCCGACCTGAGAAATCACTTGAGCAGCACGAGCTTGCCAATGTCATCGCTCTTTCGTTCGATTTGGATGTGGGTTTCGACCATCACGCTGATCACGCTCTGGGTGCCGTTGCTGGCCGTGATCCGAATCTTCGACCGCAATCCGGTCAGGTTCCGGACCGGCCGGTGGTTCCGACGTCTCGGCGCCTCCATCGTCCGCATCAATCCCGCCTGGCGGGTGCATCTGGAGGGGCTTGATCGTGTCGACCTTTCGCGAGCCTATCTGGTTGCGAGCAATCATCAGTCCATGGTCGACATCCCCTTGCTCTGTCTTCTTCCTTGGGAAATGAAGTGGATCGCCAAAACAGAGCTCTTCAAGATCCCGCTGGTCGGCTGGATGATGCAGATGGCAGGTGATATCCCTTTGGATCGCAGACAGAGAGCGGGTGCCCAGGCCCTCCTCCGAGCGAAAGGCTACCTCCAGAAAGGGTGCTCGGTCATGGTCTTCCCAGAAGGAACACGATCGAGGGACAGCAAGGTCCACGGGTTCACGGAAGGAGCGTTCGCGCTGGCCATCAAGGCTGGAGTGCCCGTTCTGCCCATCGCGATCGAAGGCTCCCGCGATTGCCTCCCCAAAGGCGGTTGGCGGTTTGGCGATCCCAAGGACATCCATATCCGAGTCTTGGATGCAATGGACACTTCAGGGCTGGGGAGCAAGGATGCCGGTTTGCTGCGGGACCGGGTCAGATCCTCCATCATCGACCAGGTGGCTGCAATTCGGGGAGCTCCGGTCGATGAGGTCGATGCCGTCCTGCCCACCACCCCTGGCGCGAGCCACAATGGTGAAACAGATCGAGCCTTGAGCTGAGCCGCCTCCAAGCGCTCCAACTGCATGCGACATGAATGACGATTCCGTCCTTGAGGCCCTTCGCCAGGGTCGCTTCCTAAACATTGCCCATCGCGGAGCGCGCTCCATTGCTCCGGAGAACACCCTCGCGGCCGCCGCCGCTGCTTTCGCCTCCGGAGCGGACCTATGGGAGCTCGATGTCTCCGCTACCAAAGACGGCGAATTGGTGGTCGTTCATGACGACACCCTCGATCGGACCTCCAACATCGCCGAGGTTTTTCCCCAGCGACGCCCGGGACGCGTGTGCGATTTCACCCTCGGGGAGATCCGTCAATTGGATTTTGGGTCTTGGTTCGTTACATCGGACCCTTTCGGCCAGATCCGAGCGGGAGTCGTCTCGAAAACCACCTGCGAGCGCTTCGTCGGCATCCAGGCCCCGACCCTCATGGAAGCCCTCGCCTTCACAAGGGATGCCGGTCGTGCCGTCAATATCGAGATCAAGGACCAACGATCGACACCCCATCACGGATCCATCGTGCGGAAGGTGGTGTCGGCCGTAGAGTCGCTTGCAATGGCCGACCGTGTGATCATCTCTTCCTTTTACCACGGCTATCTGGAGCAAGTCCGTGCGCTTTCTCGCTCGATGATCTGCGGGGTTCTGACCTCCCGCGGCATGAGAAGCGCTCCAGCGTCGCTGCTGCGACTCGCCCCCGCGACGTACCATCCAAGACGGACCGCCATTGACGCGGACCAACTGGAGGCCTTGAGCGAGGCAGGACATCACGTTCTGATTTGGGTAGCCAACGACCGCACCACCATGATCCGACTTCGTGAGCACGGAGCAAGCGGACTTTTCACCGATTTTCCTCAGGTCTTGAGCGAGCTCCTCAGCGCCTATCGGGCTCACTGACTGAATGGAACCCCTCATGATACGGATCGCACTGTTCACAGCATTGGCCCAAGAGCACACGGTCCTGCGCCGTTTGACCCCACCTTGGGAGCGCCTGAAGAATCACACCGTTCGCACGTACCGGAAGCGGTTCAAGAGCGTCATATGCACTTTGTTCGAGACCGGCATGGGAAAGGAGGCGTTCCAAAGAGCCTTTGAATTGGCCTTCGACGATGGTGATTTCGATCTCGTTGTGTCGGCGGGCTTCGCGGGAAGCCTGGACGAGACGATTGACGTGGGAGCTGTCTGCGTGGGGGAGCGCTTTTTGGCCTTGTCTGGAGAGTTGCCTCTCAAGCCCGAGAGGACGCTCCTGGCATCCCCGACTAGACCTGCTGCGCTCTGCTTCACGAGAGCGTGGGGTCTGAGGCGGGCGCGGGTAGCCACCGTGGAACGGGTGCAGGATAAGCGGTCGCTTGCGGACGCGATCGGGGGACGGGCAACCCTGGTCGACATGGAAACGTATCATGCGGCCATGGGTGCAGCGAAACGTTCAGTGGCCTTCCTGTCGCTGCGGTCCGTCAGCGACGGGTTGAACGATCCAATCGACTTCGACCTCGAGACGCTTGTCTCCGCAGAGGGGCACATCCAGATACACCGAGTCCTGCGGGAGATTGGCCGTTCTCCGCGCCTGCTCGGCTCCCTTATCACCACGTGGCGGCGGTCCCGGCGGGCGGAGACCCCGCTGGCCAAAGCGCTCCGTGGCTTCCTGACCCTCCCCTCACGGGACTTGAGGCGCATCATCCAGGAACAGCGCGTTTCGGTTGTCCCTGCGCTCGAGAGCCCATGCCGGTGAATCCGCGAAATCCGCAAGATGGGCTTCCAGTTCGCGTCGTGTTGCATGAAGATGCTTGTAATGGGAAAAGAGAGCTCCAAGGAGTGTCGGCACCGCCAGAATGAGGCAGCCCGTCACGCCAAGCAGCTGCTCGCCGATCCAAAACGTGATCGCCAAATTGAAGACCATGATCCCGAGATACAACGCCGGTCCCAGCAACCCAATCCACGGGACGTTTGCCAGGGCACCGCGCCCCCCACGATCTAAAGACGGCACGCGATCGAGCACCTGCAGCGCGCCAACCAGCACGACGCCCACCAAGAGCCATCCCCCAAAATTGCTCATGGGAATCCCGAAATAGACCCCCGGATGCCGATACCCATAGATCTGGCCGAGAAACCAGCGGTAGCCCTGGAGCGCGACGGGATCGATGATGATGTCGAGCAGCACGAAGAGACATGCCCCCAGAGCCCAAACGCGGGGGGATCGCCTGATGGCTCTCGTTTCCAGGATGAAGACGCTCTGGGCTCTAAAGACCACCGGACTTAGAAGAAAAATAGCCAGGTTGTAGCTGCAGTAGGAGAGAAACACGTAGGAGAGGGAATCCATGAATGGCACGCCCAAGACCCAGAGCTCCCGGTCGACCGTATCGGGGATGTAGTAATAATCCCCGTACGGAAACCCCAGATGGATGGACGAAAGCTCGGAGATCCATGCGAGGCCGTAACCCACCGGAAGGTAAGCGAGCGCTCGCCTCCACCCCATGTGAGCACTCCCTGCGATCAGGTACACGGCCAGGAAGACGAACACGTAAGGTCGCAGGACGACCGTTCCCCACAAGAGCTGCAGCCAATCAGGCATGGAGGTTCCAGCGCACCATCTTCAGCAGATCTTTTCCCTTGAGCTCACGCACGACCGTTGGCTCAAACCCGCAGTGAACCATGCACTGAGCACAACGCGGGTCCTTGCCGGAAACGTAGTAATCCCAATCCGTAAGCGCCATCAATTGGTCGAAGGTGGCGTAGTGCCTGTCCGTGATCAGGTAACACGGCGATTTCCATCCGCGCGGATTCCGGGTGGGATTGCCCCAGGGCGTACACTGGAGCGTGCGGTTGCCGGTCAGAAACTCCAGATAAAGCGGATTGCTGATAAGGGGGAATCGATGCTGCCAGGTGACGATGCGCCTGAATTTGCTCATGATCTCCTGGCGCGACATGAAGACGTCCCGGATCACCTCCTCGTAACTGAAACCGGGTGCCACGAGGATCCCGTCAACCCCGGCCGCTGCCAATTGTCCGAAAAGCACCTCCAGATCGTCCACGTTGGTTTCCCGGTAGACGGTCGTGTTTGTCGAAACGCGAAACCCGAGGGCCTTGGCCGCCCGTACTCCGGCCAGTGCCTTCCTGAATCCCCCTTCCCGGCAGATGATCTGGTCGTGAACGGCCTCAGTGCCATCGAAGTGCACGTTCCAGGTGAACCGTGGGCTCGGACGGAACCGATCCAGGGACTCCTCAAGCAGCAGCCCGTTGGTACAGAAGTAGATGTGCTTGCCTCTCCGGAGGACTTCCTCCACCAGCTCCGCAACCGCCCCGTAGAGCAACGGTTCCCCTCCGGTGATCGTGATCACGGGAGGCCCGGACTCGTCCACGGCCCGCAGGCACTCCTCCAGGCTCATTTCTTGATTGATCGTGCTGTGATATTCCCGAATCCGCCCGCAGCCCGAGCATGCCAGGTTACACCGGTGGGTGGGCTCGAGCATCAAGACCAGCGGAAAACGCTCCCGTCCGATGATCTTCATCTTCAGCAAGTAGCTCGACATCGAAGCGTAGAGACTCAATGGAAAGCGCATTCAACCCTCGATTCTGTTCACACATCAGCACCGCGACGCGGTGTATCCGTGGCTGCGGAACCAGTCCACCGCCTCGCGGAGGGCGAGCCGCACGGGCGTCTGCGGCAATCCCAGGTCCCGCACGGCTTTGGAAGCATCGAAATACATATGTTTCTTGGCCATTCTCACACCTTCGAGTGGGATCAAAGGCTCCCGCCCCGTCAGCATGGAGACCACCTCACTCACTTGAGCCGCGAGCAGGACGGGACCAAGTGGAAGACGGCGTCGTGAGGCACGGATTCCGGAGACGTCCTCCAGCATCAGGAGGATCTCGCTCAACGTGAGGTTTTTATTCCCTAGAATATACTTCTCCCCGGTCCGTCCCCGTTCCAGAGCCAGCAAGTGCCCTGCCGCCACGTCCTTGACATGGATGAGGTTGAGACCCGTGTCGACGAATGCGGGCAGCCGCTGAGACAAAAAGTCCACGATGATCTTGCCCGTAGGCGTGGGCTTGTAGTCGCCAGGGCCAATCGGGGTACTGGGATGAACAAACACGACGTCCAGTCCCGCGGTCAGGTAGCCTTCCGCTTTGCGCTCGGCGAGGTATTTCGAGCGCTTGTAATGGCCCACCATGTCGGCAAAGGACCTCGGAGTCTCCTCATCCGCCGGCAGGCCGTTGTTGCGTGTGCCAAGGGCACCGACCGTACTCGTGTAAACCACCCGATCGACTCCATTTGCCAGGGCGGCTTCGAGCACGATTCCCGTTCCCGCCACGTTGGTCGCGTACATGTCGACGGGGTTTTTCGCCCAAAGGCGATAGTCCGCAGCCACATGGAACACCGCTGTCGATCCAGCCATGGCTCGCCGGACGAAGTCGCGATCGCGGATGTCTCCCACGCACCACCTGACGCCCTCCTCGCCTCGGAACGGGCTCTGACTGTCGCCGCGCCTCAGTGCGACGACCTCCCACCCGTTGCGCAACAGGAGCTGTACTAGATGATGTCCGACAAACCCCGTTCCTCCCGTGACAAATGCAGTCGGCATTCTCTCACCCTTGCAAACGGTTGGCCCCCCAAAAATCGCCCCTTTACATAGCAGAAGTCGCAAGGGTCTGCAACGACGCGCAGCCTTCCACAAGATCTTCGCGCAACCGAGACTCAAGGCTCGTCACGGTCTTCCTCCTTGTCCGTCCGCAAGGAGGCTCCAAGGCTGGGATTCCCGCTTTTCGGCAGACGCGTCGGCCCGGGAATCCTCGGCGCCCCCTTCCCCATGACCGTAACGGATCGCGCCTCCATTCTTCGGACTGGCTGGACGACCGCACGCCGTGCCTCCTCGGACGGGTCGGTCGCCGGCGCCCCTCCGTGGCCCTTCAAACCAATCAGACGAGCCAAGTCCGCAGTAAGCCCTCCCATACGGGCCATCTGGCTCCGCATCTCCTGCGATAACGAAGCACTCTCGTCGGCACTCGCAACGTTTTGCTGAACCACCCGATCCAGTTGCTGGACGGCGAGGTTCAGATTTTCGATCCCTTGTGCCTGTTCGCTGGAGGCCGCAGCAATTTCACGCACAAGCCCGCCGGAGCGGGTCACCATCGACTCCACCTCCAGGAACTCGTCATTGGTCCTTCCGACCAACCCCACTCCCGCGTTGATCTTCTTCACCGTTGATTCGATCAGGACGGCGGTGTTCCGGGCCGACTCCGCCGCCCTCATGGCCAAGTTCCTCACTTCATCCGCCACGACTGCGAAGCCGGCTCCAGCCTCACCGGCACGAGCCGCTTCAACGGCCGCGTTCAAAGCCAGCAAGTTGGTCTGAAAAGCGATTTCATCGATGGTTTTGACGATCTTCTGCGTTTCCTCGCTCGCGCGGGAAATCTCTTCCATGGAGGTGGTCACCTGTTGCATGGATTGATTGGCACTCTTGACGATTCGGCTGGTCTCCTGCATCAATTGGTCAGCTTGTCCTGCGTTCTCGGCATTGAGCCGGGTCATGGAAGAAAGCTCCTCCAAGGACGAGGATGTTTCTTCAATGGCCGCTGCCTGCTCCGCAGCCCCTTCCGCCAATCCCTGGCTCGCCGAAAACATTCGGTCGGAAGCCTTCTCGATTTGCTGGGCACTGGCACCGAGTCCGGCGATCGCCCGACCAATTGGCAGCGTCGTGCCTCTTGCCACAATCCATGAGAAGAGGAGCCCCCCGCTCGCCAGAACCAGAACCACTGCCAGGAAGATGGTCCGGACCTCGTTCAGCTCCTTGACGATGTCGTCCACGTAAACGCCGGAGCCGATGACCCATCCCCAAGGCTCGAAGAGCTTAACATAAGAAATCTTGGGAATAGGCGTCTTGTCATTGCCTCTCGGCCACATGTAGCGGACGAATCCTCCGCCGCTTGCCTTGCAGACGCTGACCATTTCCATGAAGAGCCGCTTCCCGGTTGGATCGGCGTTGTCGGCAAGCGATTTTCCGTCCAGCTCGGGCTTAAACGGGTGCATGACCATCTTTGGCTCGAGGTCATTGATCCAGAAGTACTCCTGGCCGCTATAACGCAAGCCCTTCACCCTGAGAACAGCCTGCTTCCGCCCCTCCTCGGCCGTGAGCTCGCCCGCCTTGATGCGCGCCTCGTATTCGGCCAAGAGGCTGGAAGGAACCTCGACCACATTCATCAACATCGCCTGTTTGTCCCGGTAGATCCGGTCCTCGATCCTCAGGTACACCCACGCGAGAACCACGGTGAAGCAAACAACCCCTCCTGCCCCCACGATCATCATCTTGGTCGACAGCTTGAAACGATTCAGCATGGTGTTTCTCCTTCCCCCCGGGATTCTGCAGATTCCAACGCATGAAGAGGCAAGGGTCCCCCACAGACCCCGAACAAACCCCATCTCCCTTCCAACACCGAAACGTGAAGCAAGCATCATTGACGGATGCTCACCCGGAAGCCAATCGTCGAGCACGAAACAACGTGGGTATCAAAGGGACACGAGGATCAGGAAAGATCGCGTACTTGGGGCTTTCCCCATGTCTCGAGATCAAAGGCTCCGGCGAACGCCATCGAGCGGCCTCACGGCTGGGTGCTTCCCACAGAAAACACTTCACTTAAGCAAATAGGATGCCTAACCTGCCAAATACGCGTCAATTTCCGGATTTGGGGATGTGCTCCCGGACGCTCTCCTGCCTTCTCTCCTGGATGCGCATCTCGCGCCTGGCCTTGGCTTCTCGGTTTCGCCGAATGTCCTCATCCGTGTCCAGCGCGAGCGGCGGCACCACGATGGGATGCCCGTCTCGATCCAGGGCAACGAAGGTCAGGTAGGCCGAGGAGGTATGGCGAACCTCGCCGGTGAGGAGATTTTCGGCCTCCACTCGGACTCCCACTTCCATGGAGGTCCTGCCCACGTAGTTCATGCTTGCTTTCAAGGTCACCAGATTCCCGATGAAGACCGGTTGATGAAAATCGAGGCGGTCGATCGATGCCGTCACCACATTGGCGCGGGCATGACGGACAGCAACCGTCCCGGCGGCGGTATCGATGAGCTTCATGATCACACCGCCGTGGACGTTCCCGGCGGGATTCGCGTCTTGAGGGTTCATCACCTGGGCCATGATGACCCTGCTTTCGTCAACTCGTTTTCCTTCCAATTCCTATCCCTCGTCATCAAGGAGCTCTAGTTAGGCTCAGGTCTGGGGATCCCCGTTGCTTGACACGGACGTCTCCACCTTCAGGCGGTACTTGTCCATCTTGGCGAGGAGCGTCGGTCGCGACAGGCCGAGTAGCCGCGCGGCCCGGGATCGGTTCCCCCCAGCGAGGTTCAGCGCTTCGCTGATGAGGATGGCTGCAAATTGATCCATGTAGCCGTCAAAGAGGTTGTCCCCCTTTTCCGTCTGGAGCCCTTTGCGAATCCACTGCCGAATCAGCTCGCTGAATGCGGCACCCGCGACATTCTTGGGAAAGAGATCCTCCCCGATCGCTTGGGTGACGTCGTCGGCTCCAATCGGACAGCCGCGGCTGAAGATCAGCGCCTTCTGCAGCGTATTGGCGAGCTCGCGGACGTTACCGGGCCAGGAATGCTGCGCCAGCATGGCTTTGGCCATCTCGGTAATCCCAGGATTCTCGATCTCCATCTCACGGGCGTGGCGCATCAGAAAGTAGTCCGTGAGCAGAGGAATGTCACTTTGCCGCTCTCTCAGAGGCGGCAGCCAGAGGGTCACGACTTTCAGCCGGTAGTAGAGATCCTCGCGAAAACGGCCGCTCGCAAGGGCCCCTTCAAGATCCCGGTTCGTCGCGGCGATGATCCGAACATCGACGGGAATCGTCTCTCGCCCGCCCAGTCGCTCAATGCTCTTCTCCTGAAGCAGCCTCAGGATCTTCGCCTGTATCCCAAAGGGCATGTCCCCGATTTCGTCGAGCAGCACGGTCCCGCCGTTGGCCTGCTCAATGCGACCCACCCGCCGACTGACCGCCCCCGTGAACGCCCCTTTCTCGTAACCGAACAGCTCGCTTTCGAGCAGCGTTTCGGGAATAGCCACGCAATTGATCACCATGAAGGGCTTCTCGGCACGCAGACTGTGCTGATAAATCGCACGGGCGACAAGCTCTTTGCCTGTCCCGGACTCCCCGCGGATCAAGACCGTGGCGTCCGTCGAAGCCACTCGCCCAATGGCCTTGTAGACGTCCTGCATGGGCTTGCTCCGGCCGATGATCGCGTCGAGCAGTGCCGGTGCCGTGGCGTTCGTCCCATCACTGTCGAGAGCCACGCGGGATCGCATGAACCGTCCCGCGTCGACGGCCTGGCTGATCAAGGTGAGGATGTCCGGAATCTCGAATGGCTTCAAAACGTAATCGAAAGCGCCCATCTTGGTCGCCTCGATCGCCGTCTCCGTGCTGCTGTAGGCTGTCATAATGATGACGGGGAGCTTCGGCTGCAGGACGCGAATCCGTTGGAACGCCTCCAGGCCGCTCATTCCCGGCAGTCGGACATCCATGATGAGCAGTTCAAAGTGGCCAGTCTGAATCTGGGCGATTCCCGACTCGGCCGTCGAAGCCACACGAACCGTGTGCCCCTCCTGGACCAACAGCTTCTCGAAGCTTTGTCTCAGCTGGGGGTCGTCGTCGACGATCAGGATCGAAGCCATACGCCCTCCGCCTTGCAAGGCAGGGTGATGATGAATGTCGCGCCCTTCCCCTCCTTGGACCGCAGGCTCAGACAACCGTCGTGATCCTCGATGATCCGCTCGGCGATGCTCAACCCCAGCCCCGTGCCCTCCTCCTTGGTGCTGAAAAACGGCTGGAAGATCTTTTCCTTGATTTCCTCGGGGACTCCCGGTCCGTTGTCGCTCACCCGGATGACCACAACGTGTCCCATGGGCTCCGTCGTCCCTTCTTCCTCCCGGATGACGATCTTGCCTCCCTCGCCCATGGCGTCGCAGGCGTTGACGAGCAGATTGACGAGCACCTCCTTGAGCTGCTCCGGGTCGGCCTCGATCTCCGGAAGCCGCCGCTGCCGGTAAAGCTCAACTTCCACGCCATAGGATTCGAGCCGGTGACGCAGCAGCTGAATGGCCATATCGACCACATCGGAGGGGCTGACACTCTGGATCTTGAGCTTCGGGCGTCGCGAGAACTCAAGAAAGTTGCGCACGATGGTATCCAGGTGGCGAATCTCTTCTGAGATCACATCCATGTCCTCTTTCTCGCTCGGGCTCAGCTGAAGCGATCGGGCAAGCGAAAACAGCCGCATCTTCACCGACGTCAGGGGATTGCGAATGCTGTGCGCCACCCCGGCCGCAAGCTTTCCCACCATGGCCAGCTTTTCGGATTGCACCAGGTGCTCGCGACTCTGCTGCAATTCAGTCTGGGTCTGGTCCACGTCTTCAATCAGACTCCTCACCCGTTGCCCAATGGCCCGCACCTCGTCATCCACGCGGCCCGCCTTGATGGTGGGGTCCGTTTCCAGGGCCATGCGGCGTAGAGGTCCAAGGACTTGAAAGATCAGGATGTAAACGAGGAGACCGCCAAGACATAGGGCGGCCATCATTCCCATGATAGAGAGCAGGCGCAGGGAGCGAATCTCCCTGCTCAGGTCCGTTCGGGCCAACGCGATGCTGGTCTTGCGCAAGTCCTTGTAACGCACGCACAGATCATGGATGGCCAGGAACTGTTGACGCAGCCCCTTGTGCAGCGCAAACCCGCCCTCGCGATCGCCCTTGCCGTAGCGCTCGATCACCTCATCCCGCGCATGGCAGTAACGGATGTAGCGGCCGTCGATCTCGTTCAAAATCTCCCGCTGAACGCCGTTGGTCGCCGTCTCCCGAGCCCGCTTCAGCCACTCCTCGAAACGGGCATTGTGCTCTTGAAGGGAGCGAACCCAAGCAGAATCACCGTCCAAGAAGTAGTACGTGAGGAGCCCTTTCTGGGTGGTGAGGGAGGACTCCAATTCCTGAGCCACCTCCAGGGCCCTGACGTCTCCGTCTACGACCGTGGTCAGGAGACCGTGGATGCGATAGATCGCGAAGACAGTGACCAGCGCTCCTCCAAGCGTTAGGCCGACCAAAATCACGACACACATTAAAATGCGGGTGCGTAACGTCGGGGAAGCCAGCTTCACAGGCGGTCGAATCCTCCTTCTCGAACGGGGAGCGACAAGCAGCTCGTACTGCGCGGCGAAAGTCCTAAACTGGTAGACCAGTCAATTCCCCCTTCAGGGCTGAATGAAACCATTCGCCACGCTGTACTAGAGCCGGAAGCATCGTCCCTGCACACTGCTGTTCTTCTGCAACGGGAAGGGCTCATGCCAGCCCCAGCACTTTTTCGGCGCTCCCTCCAGCGATGGCGCTCATTTCCTCCGACGTCAGACCGGCCTGTTCCATTTCCTGCCAGTACCGTTGAGGAGGCAGTAGTGGATAATCGCTCCCGAACAGGATTTTCCCGGCTGGAAGCGCCCGGGACATCACCCGGTAAATGCTGGATTGATAGACAAAGGGGGAGGCCGCCGTATCATAGTAGACCTGCGCGAGGGCTTCCGGGCCGTCCCGTTTGAGCAGCTCGTAGAAGCAGAGCCCACCGCCCCAATGGGCCAGGATCAGCGGGAGCCCGGCGGCCAGTCGCACCAGCTCGTAATAGAAATCGAGGTTAAAAGGGGCCTTGCCGGGATAGAGGTGACCGACCGCTTCATTGGCGTGCACCAGGAGCATCGAGCCATGGCTCCTGCAGCAGGCGATGACCGCCGCATAGGCGTCGAGCGCCCGCTTGGGATCGCACGATTCATAGACGGCGAGCTCTCCCAGCCCCTTGGCGCCGTTTCCCAGGCAGCGATCAGCCTCCTCGACGGCGCCCTGCGCCAGCGGATTCACGCAGCCGAACGGAATGAGTCTCGGCGCATGCCTGGCCGCCGCCTCCAGCACATAGTCGTTGTGGCGCGCAGCCAGCTCCGACCCTTCCCAGGGAAAGCCAAACACGACTGAGCGGTCCACTCCGTCCCGATCCATCACGCTCAGCAGCCCTTCGGCGGTCGTCAACCGTGCCTTGGGAGATTCGTAAAGAAGGCGGAAGACCGGCTCGCCCTCGAAAAACCGCTCTCGCCCCGAGACGATGTCGTTTGGAAAGATGTGGGTATGCACGTCGATACGCATCGTACGATTCACCTCATTTGCATGCATCAGACATGGAGCATGGCCTTCCCGTTTCGATTCGCGGGCATAATACCGTGCACTCTCCGCTTCGCAACGAAAATAAACATGAAGCTAAACGTGCTTTCCCCCGAGCGGCCCCAGAGAGCATCTTCACGACACGCTTGACCGCCTGGTGGAATCGGTGGGAGGTTCGGGCTTGAAAGGATTCCCGCCATACTGGTATAAGGAGCGCATCTTATCGGCCTAGGCCGTGCTCTTTGACTTGGCTGACCTCAACGGTCAGCCGCCGTATCGCCGCCAGGGGCTCCCCCAATCGTATTCAAACGCTCACGCGGAATCTGACTTTCTGACTGCTGATGTGACCGTGATTGTTCAACCGAAGCGCTCACCGTGGAGAGGACAAAGCGATGATGAAGACCTCCAAATGCATCTCAATCATGGAAGCCGCTGAAATCATTAAGGATGGGTCAATCCTCTCGTTTTCCGGCTTCACCATCTGGCGACGCCCCGTTGCCTTGGTATTTGAGCTGATCCGCCAGAAACGACGCAATCTCCATCTCATTGAGGTCAACAGCGGCCCCCACACGGAGTTTCTCATCGGGGCCGGCTGTGTTGCCGTATGGGAGTCCTGTTGGATCGGCCATGAGCTCTACGGCAAGTACGGCGCCAACCTTGCGCGGCGTGTCCGCAACAAAGAGATCATTTACGAAGACTACAGCCATGCGGAAATGGCGTACCGGTTTGCAGCGGCCTCGGCCGGCATGCCGTTCATGGCGACTCAAACCTCCCTGGGGACGGACATCCACAATCCGGAATACGATATGCTCGCCCGCGCCGGATTGCGGAACGGCAAGAACCCCAAAATCCCCCTGCATAAATATGAGACGCTTTCGGACCCGTTCTTTGGAGACGGCATCCAGATCCTCGTCCCCGCCGCCCGGGTAGATGTTGCCATTCTGGCAGTCCAGCAGGTGGGTGATGAAGGCACTGTCCGGATCGGCGGTCAGTTTTTCACCGATCCGGAAGTCTGTCGTGCCGCGGACATCACCATCGTCGTCGCCGAAGAAGTCGTTCCCGAGGATTATCTGCGCCAGGATTCGCACCTAAACAAGATTCCGAGCTTTCAAGTGGACTACATCGTCGAATGCCCCTGGGGCGCCCATCCCACCGGCATGTTCGGCTTTTACGATGTGGACGGGGACTTTCTGCGCAATTTTTACATGCAGACGCGCAGCCAGGAAGGCTTCAACGAATTTGCGAAGGAGTGGATCTTTGGCATGAATCACGACGGGTACCTGAACAAGCTGGGCGTTCCGCGCCTCGTTCGTCTCAAGGCCAACAGCGTCCTCAACTACAGCACCCGCGTGGAAAGGGGGAAGAAATGAGCCGGATGGATTACGCCAAGCCTGGAGAATACACCCTGGGGAGCCTGATGACGGTCGCTGCCAGTCGGGAAGTCAGGGACAACGAGATCGTGTTTGCCGGCACCGGCATGCCGATGGTCGCCATCCTGCTCGCGCAGCGGACCCATGCCCCCAACCTGAAGCTGATCTTCGAAGCCGGCACGCTGGACGGCCGCCCCAGGGAGCTGCCCACATCAGTCGGCGACCCGCGGTGCGAGGTGGGCGCCTCGGTGGCATCCGGCCTGAACGAGGCCTTCAGCATCGCCCAGCGCGGCTACGTGGACCTCGGCTTTCTCGGGGGAGCCGAAGTCGATCAGTACGGCAACGTGAACACCACCGCAATCGGAAACTACCTGGATCCCATGCTGCGTCTCACGGGAAGCGGCGGCAACCCCGACATCAACTCCTTTGCCAAGCGAACCGTCTATATCATGGTCCACGAAAAGCGGCGCTTCACAGATGAAGTGAGCTACATCACCAGCCCGGGGTGGCGCATCAAGAGATGGCCGACGGGGGAATGGACTCACCGCAGGGAGCTTTACGGCAAGGCTTTCCGGGGCGGCCCATCCGCCGTCATCAGCACGGCCGGCGTGTTCCGCTTCGACGACGAAACCGGCAGGATGTACCTGGACACCTGTCATCCGGGCAAGACTCCAGAAGAGATCCGGGAGATGTGCCAGTTCGATCTCGACATTTCCAGGGTAAGCGGAGAAACGCTTCCCCCGACTCATGAACAGATCCGCATCATCCACGACGAACTGGACCGGGAAGAAGTTTTTCTTCCCAAACCCACCAAGGCGTAACGGTGTTCTGCATCCCCTTTTGAATTCCTGGAGGAGGACGACACCTTAGCACAAGAGGAGCAAGTCGATGAAACCCGAAGCGAAGCGGATTCTGCTGATCGTGGATGGCTCGGAGCAGTCCTTTGACGTGGTGCGCTATGCTGGCAAGATGTTTCATCCGGAGACCACCGAGATCGTTCTGTTCCATGTCATGGATCAGGTACCCGATGCATTCTGGGACTGGGAAAAAGACCCGCTTGTCCCGCAGCACCTCGAATACATGAAGGCGTGGGAGACCCAGAAAGAGCAAACCGTTCAGACGTTCATGGAACAGGCCAGACAAATGCTGCTCGATGCCGACTTCCCGGCCGAATCCGTGACCGTCAGCATCCAAAAGCGCAAGGAGGGCGTTGCGCGCGATATCTTGAATGAGCTCGCGACCGGCTACACGGCTTTGATTTTGGGACGGAAAGGCCTGAGCACCGTCGAGGATCAGCTGATGGGAAGCGTGGCGAGCAAGATCCTCGCGCGCCGACGCTCCGTTCCCATAGGCGTCGTGGGCGGCAGACCGAAGCCGGGGAAGGTGCTCATCGGGATGGACAATTCAAAGGGCGCCCAACGGGCCGTCGAGCTCATGGCGACCTTGCTCCAAGGAACGCGGCAGGCGGTCACACTCCTTCACGTCGTTCGAACGGTTCAGGGATCCGACCCGACCTTCCCGTCAGAGCAGGCGGAAAAGCTCGCGGAGAACGCCAAGGCTGCCATCCTGCCGGCCTTCGAGCGGGCAGCCCGGACGCTCACGGATGCAGGAATTCCCCCGTCCAAGATCGCAACGAAGGTGATCACCGGAGCCAGCAGCCGCACGGCAGCCCTCCTGAAAGAAGCCCTCTCCGACGGATGCGCCACGATCGCTGTCGGCCGTCGCGGCGTTTCCGACGTGGAAGAATTCGAAATGGGACGCGTGGCCGGTAAGCTTACCCAAATCGGCAGGACCTTCGCCATCTGGGTCGTCAATTAGCACTGGTGTTGGAAATCCAGTGTCCCAGCGGGTGAGGATGGACTCCTCTCCCGCCGGCGGCAGAACGGTGCCGCTAGCTGAAGGGCATGGGCATGCGCCCGAGCGCATGCCGCCCCTCATGGCAAGGCGGAAGTGAATCGCTGCAAACCTCCGAGGGGCGATTCAGCCGTCAGCAGGCATAGATGGACTTTCCCTCCATATCGTAGAAGTGCTGTTTGACCCATTCCTCGTAGGACAGAAGCCCCTCCATCTCGGTTGCCACCGCTTGGGTGACTGTGGACACGAGGGCGTCCTGCATGAGAAGAAGGGCATCGTTTCGCTTCCCGGTCAGCAGCGCGAAGGCCTCGCCGATCAGCGCCGTCATCTCGTGAGCCAGAGGATGATCAGGGTTCCGGTCTGGATGAGCCGCAAACATGCGACGATAGTAGGCATACCGAATCCGGTTCGCATCGGTCCCGGGTGGGACACCAAGCACCTGGCGCGCACGCTCCAAAAGAGCCTCCTCCCGTAAGGTCATCATCGCATCCGTTTTTCGGTCACTGTTGAAGCCCTGGCTGCTGCTTGTTCCACGGATCATAACAGAATTCCGGAACGGAGGTCTACTTCGCCGGGCAAGATATGAATGCTCAGATTGCGCTGAAAGGCGTGGGCTGACCGAAAATGACAGTTCCACTGAGCCGCCCTGCTCTCTTCCCCTTGTTCTCTCGAACGCGGAAGCGTATTCTCTTTCGACCACGCTACGGGACGGTACCGACGGCGGGCGCTGTGAATGGCGCTGCCGCCTGCCTGGGCAGAGGGGTGTTCAGCCCTTGCCCAAGCTCATCCTACCATCCTGATCGTGGGAGGCTTCAGCGAGGGGCGCTCCCCCCTCAGCCCGGCACCACCGCGTCGCACCGTTGAGCATCGTTATCCACGTTCACAGTGAGAGGAGGTCATGCATGGATCAGGAAGAATCGTACCACGACTTTATGAAGCAGCTTTTCGACGCTCAAGCTCTACAGGACAAGCCTCAGCCGCTCAAAGGCATCCGAATTCTGGAAGTTTGCTATGTCGTGCTCGGCCCGGCAGCCTGCGACTACCTGGCTGAATTCGGTGCCGAGGTGATCAAGTTCGAGGGGCAAAGAGGCGAGCAGATGCGCTTCGTGACGCCCTTCGCCTTCTTCTGGAAGAATCTTTCTCCCGGGCTTCAGGAACAGAATCACAACAAGTACTGGGTGGGAATGCATCTGGGGCATCCGACGGCCAAGGAGATTTTCCTGGACCTCGTGAAGCGCTCGGACGTGGTGGTGGACAATCTCACCCCTGGTCGAATGAAGGAATGGGGCATCAGCTATCCCGAGCTCAAGAAGATCAATCCCCGCATCATCCAGCTCCACGTTTCGGGCTACGGCAGTTGGGGCCCCTGGACGGGAAGGGCTTCCTACGATGCGGTGGCTCAGAGCATGGGAGCGCTCTCGCCCATCACCGGCTTCGAAGGGCGCGGCCCCATTAAGTCGGGAGTCTGGATCGCCGACTGGATCACGGGGATCATGTGCGCCAACGCCATTTTGGCTGCACTGAACTATCGCGAGCGCACAGGCGAAGGTCAGTTCATCGACTACTCTCAGGTCGAAAACGTCATCCGTTTTCTAGACTGGACCTGGCTCTACGCCTCGAAGACCGGTGAGGACAGGCCGAGAAGCGGCAACCGCGACCTCGCCGTGTGTCCCTCCGACGTCTTCGACTGCGCGGACGGCTGGGTGGCGCTGGCCGCCTTCAGCCGCCAGGAGTTCGAGGGCCTTTGCACCGCCATGGGCGCCCCCGGCCTTTTTGCTAAGTTCCCCAACCCCGAAGACCGCCTCCCCGACGGACCTGCCCGAGAGGTTCTCGCAGCCGTGGGCGCTTGGGCTGCAACGAAGAAGGTCTCGGAGATCGAGGCACTCGGCTCACGCCATGGCTTCGCCGCGTCCCACGTGCTCCAAGTAAAGGAGGTCTACCACGGGGAGCATTTCAGGACGCGAGGAACGGTCCAGACCTACGACGATGCGCTCTATGGAGAAATGACCGAGCCCTGCTACCCGCCGCGACTCAGCGAAACCCCCGGGAAGCTCCAGTGGGCCGCGCGCCCCATCGGCATGGACAACGAATATGTCCTCACCAAAATCCTGGGGCTTTCATCGGAGAAAGTCAGCGAGCTGGCTGAGAAGGGAGTCATCTTCAAATGGAACCCGAAGATCCCTTCCCACTGTCCGCCTCCCGATTGGGACGGCAAACGTGGCGTGAAGTATCCGTAGATCGAACCGCGAGACAAGGAGGCAGGACCATGGTCGACCAGAAAAATGCTGGAGATTCGGGCTACGAATTCGAGGGCCCGGACCTTGAACAGAATATCTTGACCGATGAGAACATCGTTGGAATGGCCATCAACCGGGAATACGCCCGCTGGGCTCACCGGGACACAAACCCGGACGACATCGCGAAAAAGCCCGAAGCCCTCGACGACATGCTCGTGATCGATGCGAGCGCCGGGAGCTTTGCGGGGATTTTCGCCTCTTCGATCCTCTCGGAAATGGGCGCGGAGGTGATCCGAATCGAGCCCCCGGGGGGTGACATCTCGAGGAAGATGAGCCCATACGGGATGATGGTCCAGGACACGGGCCTTGCTTATCTGGTGGAAGGCCGCAACAAGAGCCACATCACCCTGGATGTGGGAAGTCCTGAAGGAGCCAAGCTTTTCAAAAGGCTCGCCACGCATGCGGATGTCCTCATCGAGACTTACAAGCCTGGCTTCCTCGACAGCCTCGGCGTGGGCTACAAGGACCTTCGCGAGGTCAACCCGAACCTCATCCACTGTGCCGTCCACACCTACGGCCAGTTCGGAGAGGAATCCGAGAAGCACGCGGGGCAGCCGGACTACGACATCGTGGACCAGGCCCGGGGCATTATCATGTCCATCACGGGCGAGCCCGAACTGGATCCGGAAGTCCCGAGCGAGCTTAAGAAACCGCTGCGCCAGGGCAACTGGATGGGCTGGTACACGGGAGGCGCCTGGGCGGCCTTCGGGATCTTGAATGCCATGTTTCACCGGCGGAGGACCGGCAAAGGCCAGTTCATCGACTGCTCCCCGCCCGAAGGGCTCCTGTCCATCTCCAACTACGCCATGCAGTACTTCCACATGTCCGGAAACCAGATGCCTCGGGCTGGAAACTACGATTACGCCGTCTTTCCCTACACGTACGTCAAGTGCAAGGACGGATACACCTTCATTTCCGGGTTCACGGACCCCAATTGGGCGGCCCTCTGCGAGGTGCTGAACCGGCCGGACCTCAAGGAGATGTTCCCCACCATCAGGGAGCGGCTCACCCCGGAGAACCAGCCCAAGATCCAGCATGAGATCGAAAAGGTCACGACTCAGTTTACCTCGGAGGAGATCCTTCAGCTCATCACGGACTACAGCAAGCGGCCGGACAAGAAGGGAACGGTCGCGACAGGAAGGCTCGAGACCCCCTTGGAAGTCCTCCAGCGGGAGCACTGGAAAGAGCGTAAAACCTTCCTGACGATCAGCGATCCCCACTACGGCGACGTCTTTGTTCAGAACTCGACGTTCAAGGCCATGACCAAGACGCCGGGCCGGATCAAATGGGTCTGCCGCCCCGTGGGAGCTGACAACGAGCATGTCTATCAGAAATATCTCGGTCTTGGGGGCAGCAAGCTGGCCGAGCTCAAGGGTCGTGGCGTGGTCTGAAAATCGCCCGGCTCGATCCTGGATGCGAGACGAGGATGCGGAGACGGCGGAGCAGTAATGGCGGATCGATCCTGAAGTCCCGCTTTCGGGAGCGATGAGGTCTACCTCTACAGTGCCATCATTCCAGTTGCCTCAGCCGAAGTGATCGTCATCCCGACGTAGGCCGGGATCCAGATGGCTCTTCCAAAATGCTGCTGGATCCCGGCTCGAAAACCGCCGGGATGACGTTTGGGTATTCGAGCGCTTCATTCCACCCCGACATCAAGGGAGACTCGTCATGGCCCTCCATCCCCTCGCCGGAAAACCCGCGCCACGATCGATTCTGGTCAACGTCCCACGGCTGATCAGCGCCTACTACATCCACCATCCGGATGTGTCTCAGGATGCCCAGCGCGTGGCGTTCGGAACCTCCGGCCACCGAGGGTCTTCCTTCAAGTCGAGCTTCAACGAGGACCACATCCTCGCCACAACCCAGGCCATCTGCGACTATCGCTCGAAGCACGCGATCAGCGGCCCCCTTTTCCTCGGGATGGACACGCACGCCCTGTCCGAGCCGAGTTTTGCGAGCGCACTCGAGGTCCTGGCCGCGAACGGCGTCGACGTCATGATCCAGCGCGGCTTCGGCTACACGCCAACTCCCGTGGTGTCCCATGCCATCCTCACCTACAATCAGGGGCGCTCCACCGGTCTTGCGGACGGTATTGTGATCACGCCTTCTCACAACCCCCCCGAAGACGGCGGTTTCAAATACAATCCCCCCCACGGAGGTCCTGCCGACACCGTGGTCACTCAGTGGATCGAATCTCGCGCCAACGATCTGCTGCGCGAGTCGAACCGCTCCGTCAAGCGCATTCGCTATGAACAGGCCCTGTCTGTAACCACCACACACGCCTACGACTACATTCAACCGTATGTCGACGACCTCCAGCACGTCGTCGACATGGAGGTCATCCGGTCCTCGGGGATCCGCATCGGAGTCGATCCCATGGGCGGATCGGCCATCGACTTCTGGGGCCCCATCGCGGAGCGCTACGGCTTGAAGCTCGAGGTCGTGAACCCCGTCGTCGACCCCACCTTCTCGTTCATGACCGTTGACAAAGACGGCAAGATCCGGATGGATTGCTCATCTCCTTATGCGATGGCGAGCCTCATCAGCCTCAAGGATCGCTTCGACATCGCCTTCGGTAATGATACGGACTGCGATCGGCACGGAATCGTGACGCCGAGCGTCGGCCTGATGAATCCAAACCACTACCTGGCGACGGCGATCGCCTATCTTTTTGCGAACCGCCCCGGCTGGAGGGCCGATGCAGCAGTCGGGAAGACCCTGGTGAGCAGCAGCATGATCGACCGCGTTGCCCGCCATCTGGGAAGGAGACTGGCCGAAGTCCCCGTGGGATTCAAATGGTTCGTGGACGGTCTCGTGGACGGCTCCTACGGCTTCGGCGGCGAGGAGAGCGCCGGAGCGTCCTTCCTTCGGATGGATGGAACCGTTTGGACCACCGATAAGGATGGCGTGATCCTGGATTTTCTGGCTGCTGAAATCACCGCCCGGACCGGTCGGGATCCCGGGGAGCACTACCGAGCGCTGACCGAGCAGTTCGGTACGCCAGTCTACGAGCGGATGGACGCTCCCGCCTCCGCCGAGCAGAAGGAGAAGTTGAAGAAGCTCTCGCCCGAGCAGGTCACCGCAAGCACGCTGGCCGGAGAGCCCATCCTGGAGAAGCTCACCCGCGCCCCGGGCAACAACGCTTCCATCGGTGGGCTCAAAGTGGTGACGGAAAACGGCTGGTTCGCCGCCCGCCCCTCCGGAACCGAGGACGTGTACAAGATTTACACCGAGAGCTTCAAAGGGACCGAGCACCTGCGTCAAATTCAGGAAGAGGCACAGGCCATTGTCAGCCGTGCCTTCGAAGCCGCATGACCGAGCTTTCGAGAGGGCGCCCTGTTCCTACCGCCCTCTTCGTGGTGGCAGCGGTCGGCCTCCCGCCGAGCTCAGCGCTTTCTCAAGCCTTTGCAGGAGCCCCAATGATTTCGGTGGGGCTCCCATCTACCGTCCGGCATCGTCCCCTGGCCGCATGGTCCCTTCCGTAGTCACGCACAGTTTTTGCAGCCCTCCATCTCAACAATCACGCCGTTGTGCGCACCGATCTCTTGGAAGGAAGTGCAGGAGAAGCCCGATGTCAGAGGCATTCGATCTCAGCAGTATGCTTGAGGAAATCGTCGAAGACGAGAAGATCAGTACGTCCAAGCGAAAGAAGATCTCCCAGGCAGACATCAAGCGGATGCTCCGGGAGCGCAGCCAAGCCGCCAAGAAGAAGGACCTGGACCCTGCCCCCAATGCCGCCCCGTCGCGCCCCGAGGCGTTGTCGTCTCCCGAGTCGCCGAAGTCACGCTCCGTCGAGCAAGCGAAATCATTCGAGCGGCATCCATCCCCTCCTGTTCACGCGCCCAGCCAGGCGGGACCTGCGATGCCCATGGAATGGGCGAGTCAATCGCATGTCGCGGCGGCTCCCACGATCGTGGGAATTGAAGGCGTTTCCAGTCCCAACAGTGTGGTCCCCTCTCGGGTCATCCGCAAATATCGGGTTGCCCCCATGCGGGTTGAAGGCAGGGTCCTCTATCTCGGAATGGAGAACGCAAGTGATCACAAGAAGATCCATGCACTGGAGCTCCTGACCGGCATGCGCGTGGAGCCCGTTGAGCTTCCCGCAACCGAGATCGAACGGGCGCTGGCCGCCTTGAACAAACACGCCATGGACACATTTGCCCTTGTCGAGACGGGCGCCGCGGCGGACGACCCCACGGGGATTCGGCACGTGCTGCGCGCCCTGCTTGAATCGACGGGCTTCGACGCCTTGATCACTCCCGGGGTCCGCCCCGCCATCAAGTCGCACACCGGGCTCGAAGCGACAGAATTGCCTCCGTTGAGCTCCGACCAATGCGTCCGCTGTGCCAAGGGGTTGATGGATGAGCGACAGTGGGAAGAGCTCCTTCAACGTCAAGAAATCGACTTTGCAGTCACGATCCCGGACCTGGGGCGTTTCCGCGTCAACGTCTATCGTCAAAACGGCTCGGTTTCCCTGACCATCCGAAAAATTCCCTCGGCCATCCCATCCTTGAAAGAGCTCGAGGTTCCCACCTCCCTCGACTCCGTCCCTCTCAAGCCCCATGGCCTTGCGATCTTTGCGTCCCCAACCGGCCAGGGCAAGACGACCACGATGAACGCCGTCATCCACTGCATCAACACAACGATGGCGTGCAACATCATCACACTCGAAGACCCCGTCGAGTACGTCCATACACCCGTGATGAGCACGATCAGCCAGCGCGAGATCGGCAAGGACGCAGTCTCGTTCGGGGCCGGCTTGAAAAACGTCCGCCGCCAGGCTCCCGATGTGATCGTGATCGGTGAGGCTCGAGACCCCAAGACCTTCCGGCTGGCTCTGGACGCGGCAACGGCAGGCCATCTGGTCTTGTGCACCCTGTCAGCCTTCAATGCAACCAACGCCATCGACCACATGCTCCACCAGCTCCCTTACCACCTGCAAGCGTACGCCCGGCAGCAGCTCGCCGAGTCGCTCCTCCTTGTCTTCTGTCAAAGGCTTGTCCCGACCGCCGATCGGCAGTCCCTGATCGTCTTGCACGAAACCCTGTTTGGCAGCCCCCGAATCAAAGAGCTTCTGCGGGAGGGCCAGCTTTCCCTTCTCAGAACGCAACTGCACCAGGGAGAAGAGGATTTCGTACCCATGGATCTTTGCCTGAAAACATTGCTCCACGAGGGGAGGATCGCCGTGCAGGACGGCGCTCTGCTGGCGGAAAACCCCGGCTTCGTCCTTGGCGCGGACATTCACCCGTCTTACTGACGGTTTTGAGGTGCAGCAACCCATGCCGCTGATCACGCACATCAACCTGGACTACAGCCGGCCCGTCAAGCTCGCCGAAGAAGTCTACTGGGTCGGTTTTCACGACGCTCAAACGGAAGCACCCACGAATCCCTACCTCATTGTGGACGGATCCGAAGCGGTGGTCCTCGACGGGGGCAGTCGAAGCGCTTTCCCAACCGTGATGATGAAGATCCTTCAAACCGGTATCCCGCCGTCCTCCATCGTAGCCCTCATTTACCAGAACTACGATCCGAGGCTGTGCGGCAGCATGCCGCACCTGGAAAGCATCATCGACCGGAGGGACCTCAAGGTCATCTCGGACAAAGCCAATCACATGTTCATCCAGCACTACTCGGTGAGCGCTTCGTTCCTGTCTCTCCAGGACGTCGACTTCACCTTTCGCTTTTCGTCCGGAAGAACCCTGAGATTCATCAAGACCCCCTACGCCCACACGGCCGGCAGCTTCATCACGTTCGACGAAAAGACGGGAATCCTGTTCACGAGCGACCTCTTCAGCGGGTACGCAACCGACAAGGAGCTCTTTCTGCACCTCGGCCAGGCGTGCCGCAAATGCACGCAACCGGGCAACATGGAGCAGTGTGCATCGGGTCGCAGGCTGTGCCCCATCGACGGGATCCTGAGCTTCCACCGGGAGATCATGACCTCGGAGCGCGCGCTCAAGCTCGCTTTGGAAGAAATGTCCACCATCCCTTTCACGATCATCGCGCCGCAGCACGGATGCATCGTCCACGAGCCCGAGGACGTCATCCATGTCTGTGAGTGCCTTGCGACGCTTCGCGGCGTGGGAATCGACGGCATCAGCGGCGACCGCCCCTTTGCGGAGCTTGGAAACATAACCCCCATTGTCGAACGGCTTGGAGCGCTATGACGGTCAACGAACTGGTGGCGACCTACTTCAACGCGGAGCGGCTCAAGGAGTCCCAGGTCAGGCGACTCCTCACCAGCCTGGTGGACTACTGGGCGAAAGAAAAGGACTACGAGCTCAAGCACGAGCTCCTCATGCAGCTGGTCCTGCGCTATGCGGCCCTCGAGCGTGAGCTCGTCGCGCTCAACCAGCTGAAAAACAAGTTCCTGGGTCTTGCGGCGCACGATCTCAGAAACCCGCTGGTGTCCATCCGGGGACTGGCCGAAATCATGCTCTCCGATGAATGCCAGCCACTCACGGAGATGCAGCGCGAGCTCATCACGACGATTCACAGCGCAAGCGACGGCATGCTGCACCTCGTCAACGACATCCTGGACATGGCGGCCATCGAGAGCGGTAAGATCCAGTTGCAGATGCGGCGGGATAGCCTCCAATGTCTGGTCGAGGAGCGAATCCGGGTGAACCGTGTCCTGGCCGAGCAAAAGCGGATCGATCTAAGAGACGAGCTGCACGAGATCCCTCAGCTGCCCTTCGACCGGAACCGGATTGCCCAGGTGATCGACAATCTTCTGGGGAACGCCATCAAATTCTCCCCGTTTGATTCGAGCGTTCACGTCTTGCTCACACGCATCAATGGCACGGCGGTGGTACGTGTCCAAGACCAGGGGCCAGGGATTCCAGAAGAGGAGCAGAGCCGCCTGTTCAACGAATTCGAACGGTTGTCGAATGACCCGACGGGAGGTGAAAAGTCGACCGGACTTGGCCTGTCCATTGCCAAGCAGATCGTCGAGGCTCATAAGGGTGCATTGCATATCGAAAGCGAGCTGGGAGCGGGGACCGCTTTCAGTTTCAGCCTTCCCATGGAGGAATAACGTGTCACCAGAGAAGCGAGCACGAGTCATCGTTGCAGACGACGAATCGCACTGCCGAACGCTGCTTCGGGCCATCCTGACATCCATGAACTGCGACGTGATCGCCGAGGCTCGAAGCGGCGCGGAGGTTCTGCCCCTCTTCAAGCAGCATCGTCCGAACCTGCTGCTGCTCGACGTCAACATGCCGGTCAAGACAGGGGATGAGGTCCTGGAGGAGATCTTGGCGGACTTTCCCGATGCCTTCATCATCATGTTGACCTCGGTTACGGACATGGAGAGCATCGAGCGGTGCATCGCCATGGGCGCGGCCAACTATATCCGCAAAGACACCCCGGTTTCAGAGATCAAAACGCTGATCCGCGACACCTGGGCCGAGAGGATCCAAAACCGCAAAGATGCGGCGGCATAATCCATGGTCAAGAACCCACGATTCATCGACCTGATCGCGAAGGGCGGACTCATCACCCCGGAAAATGCCAAAAGGCTCCTGAACCGTTTTCACGACAACGCGCTCGCGGTCTTGATGCACCTGGTGCGACTGCATCCGCACCGGAAAACGGAGCTCGGCCGTCTTTGGGGAGACTCGATCGGAGTCGCCTACGTCGATCCCAACAAATCGCTCTTCCAGCGCAACATCGTACAGTTGCTCCCCGAAGACTATGCGCGAAGAAATCACTTCATCTTGCTCTATCAGTTCGGAGAGGCCGTGACGGCTGCAACCGTCGATCCGAACAGCCGCCACGTGCTGGATGAGGCCGCGAAGATCATCGGCAGACCCATCAGCCCGGTCTTTTCCTTTCCCGATGACATCGAAGCGGCCATTGAAATCGAATACAAGTCCGAAGACCAGCTCCGCGCGCTCTCCAGCAAGATCGTCACGGACTCGGTCGTGATCGAGGACATCAGCGAGCTGACCCGCGATGAGCTCCAGAAGATCGCCGGGACCCAGGCCGTCGTTGAATTTGTGCAGGGCCTTCTGCTGCTCGGGGTTCGCGAAGGGGCAAGCGACATTCACATCGAGCCCGGTCAGGACAAGGTGCGGATCCGATTCCGCACCGACGGGATCCTGCAGGACAAGAGCTCCCTCGAGAATTCCCTGCTGCCGCCCGTGGTCTCCCGTCTCAAGATCCTTGCGGATTTGAACATCACCGAGAAGCGCAAGCCTCAGGATGGGCGGATCAGTCTCCAGCTTCCCAATCGAACCATCGACTTCCGGTTCTCCAGCATTCCGACCCTCTACGGCGAGAAGGTCGTCCTGCGCGTGCTGAGCCAGACCGAGCTTGGAGATGTGCCCGGGCTGACCGAGCTCAGCCTTTCCAAGGGCAATCTAGACGCGATCCGACGTGCTGCCGAGCTGCCTTACGGGATCTTCTTCGTCACCGGCCCGACGGGATCGGGCAAGACGACGACGCTCTTTTCCATGCTCAAGCACCTCAACCGACCCGATGTCAACATCACGACCATTGAAGACCCCGTCGAATACCGGCTTCCGGGGGTCAACCAAGTCCAGACCAACCCGGCGGCTGACCTCGGATTTCCAAACGCCCTCAAAGCCTTTCTGCGCCAGGACCCCGACGTGATCCTCGTCGGCGAAGTGCGCGACCTCGAAACAGCCGAGATCGCCTGCCGTGCCGCCCTGACGGGCCATCTCGTTCTCGCCACGATGCACACCAACAACGCCGTCCAGGCTGTCACCCGTCTGACGGACATGGGAGTGCCTTCCTTCATCGTGGCACCCTCCATCGTGGGCGTCATGGCACAGCGGCTGGTGCGCAAGATCTGCGACCACTGCCGCGAAAAATACGCGGCCCCTGCCGATGTCCTGAAACGAATCTTCGCCTGGGATGGGTCCAAGGTATCGTTCTATCGGGGAGCCGGCTGCCCCCAGTGCAACCACACCGGTTATTCCGGGCGCATGGCCATTCATGAGATCATTCTCGTAAACGACGAAATGCGCATGCTGCTCGCCAAGGACGCCTCCGTCGTCGACATCTACCGATGCGCCAAGAAAACGTCTTTCCACACCATGCGCTATGACGGCATCAAGAAAGTGCTTCGCGGTCTGACCACCATTGAGGAGATCGACCGCGTCACCGTGGCCGAAGATGAGACCACTGCTCTTTCCCTCGTTTGATTCCTCCCCCTTCACATTTCGAGACCGCTCGTCGCATATTGCGGTATAAGCGATCGAGCAAGTCAGCGGCGAGAACCTTCGGTCAAC
>CAZIEW010000034.1:0-50995 GCA_964538515.1 uncultured Syntrophobacteraceae bacterium | reverse complement strand
GCCAGCATGACACACGCCGAGGCTCAACAGAAGATGGGGTTCACAGGACGCTTACCAATTTTCGGTTATCGCAGATGGTCAAATTTCGATTGTCGTTACGAGTCGTTTCGCGAAGCTCAGAGTTCGACACCCGCACGATCTCCGTCACACGTACGCGAGCATCTTGCTCATGGAGCACTATAGCCCGGCGTATGTACAAAAGCAGCTCGGGCACCACTCGATTACTATGACGGTTGACACTTACGGGCACTGGATTCCGGGAGAAGGAAAGAAGGACCTGGACCAGACATTGGGTGGGACAGAGAAGCTGCCATTGAAGCAAATGTTGAAACGCCGCCGGTCTGGACTTCAGAGGGTTAACTGAGGTTGCGACAAGATGCCTGATAGTGCCGCAAACAAAAAAACGTTGCCAGATGAGCGCCTAGCAACGTTCACAGGTTTTGCGACAAGCCGTTTGTCGCATGTCGCAAACAGCGAAGGTGGATCAATTCACTCTTTCAGAATTCACCTTCCGAGGTTTGCGACAGATTTTGCGACAAAATGCCTATATTAGAGGAATTTTCCCAATAAAATCAATGGTGGTGCCGAAGGCCGGACTCGAACCGGCACGGGTCTCCCCGCCACCCCCTCAAGATGGTGTGTCTACCAGATTCCACCACTTCGGCATTGATTCGGGCATTATAGCCAAGCGGCCGCTTTTTGCAAGCAATAACTCGTCCAAAGGCCGCGGATCGCATGTATTCTACTGCTTCGCTCCCGGTGCCGCAGGTTTGGATCCTTCTGCAGCGGGGGGCGCTTCGGGCTTGGCCGCATCCGGAGCTGGCTGAGCGGGAGGCAGCTTGGCTTCCGCTGGCTCCCCAGCCGGTTGGGCGGTGCTCTGAGCCCCCGCGCCCGGTGCCGGCTGGATCGGCGTCGCTTCGGGAAGCGCTGGGCCTTGCGGCTTTTCGATCGGTGCCTTGTCCATAACCGACTTGGTCGAAGGACCGGATGACAGGTAGGTCAGCCCCAGGCAGGTGATCATGAACACCACGGCAGCCCCGGTCGTGAGGCGGGTCAGAAAGGTACTGCCTCCCGATCCCCCGAAAAGGGTCTGACTGGCTCCGCCGAAAGCAGCGCCCATTTCCGCGCCTCGCCCCGTCTGCAATAGCACGATCAGAATGAGGGCCAGGCAAGCGACTACATGACACAACATCAAAAGAGTATACATGGGCTGATCTTAATCCTATTGGGCACGATACTGAACGATCCGCTGGAAGGATGCAACTTCTAGGCTGGCTCCTCCCACCAAAAGCCCGTCCACATCGGCATTTGCCATGAGAGCATCCACATTGTCCGGCTTGACGGAGCCTCCATACACTATCCGTACCGCGTTTGCAATCCTTTTCTCGAAAGACGCGGCGCACCGATCACGGATGAAGGCATGCGCCTCCTGTGCCTGCTCGGGCGATGCAGTCTTCCCGGTCCCGATCGCCCACACGGGCTCGTAGGCGATCACCAGCCGGGTCATTTCGTCTCCCGTGAGGTTCTGACTGACGGCATCCAGCTGCCTGGCCAGGACTTCAAAGGTCTTCCCTGCCTCCCGCTCATCAAGCTTCTCCCCCACGCAAAGGATCGGCGTCAGTCCCGAATGGTAGGCAGCCGTCACCTTCTTCGCAATCATGTCGTCGGTTTCAAGAAAGATGTGCCGCCTCTCGGAATGACCGATGATGACGTATTCACAGCCGATGTCCTTGAGCATGACCGTTGAAATCTCGCCGGTAAAGGCCCCTTTTTCCTCCCAGTGGCAGTTTTGGGCCGCCACACGGAACCCCTCCTGCCCGACTGCAGCCCTCAGCGCAGCGAGTGCAGTAAATGGGGGGGCGATCACCACCTCCCGATCCGTGAGCGGACCGATCAGCCTCTGGAATTCCTCCACAAAGGAAATCGCCTCCGCTATGGTCTTGTACATCTTCCAATTTGCTGCGATAAGCGGTTTTCTACTCTCCATTTCTCTCCTCCGGATCGGTCGGAAAGGCACCCGGACGTCCACAACTCATTTGGAGCCGCACGCCTCCAAGGCAGCAACCCCAGGAAGCGTCTTCCCCTCTAACATCTCGAGAAACGCACCGCCTCCCGTGGAGACGTAGCTCACCTTATCGGCCATGCCGGCCTGACGCACGGCGGCGGCCGAATCCCCTCCCCCAATCACGGTGAGCGCATCGAGGCCGCCCAGGAATTCGGCCATGGCAAATGTCCCCTTGTGAAAGGGCGGCTTCTCGAAGACCCCGAGAGGACCGTTCCAGACCACCGTCTTGCAGCTTCCGAGGACCGACTGGAACAGCTCCGTCGTTCCGGTCCCAACATCGAGAATCTGCATGTCCGCGGGAACCGCGTCCACGGACACCTGGCGAACAGCCTCGGTGGCATCCAACCCTGGCGCGATCACGGCATCCACCGGCAGATAGACCTTCACCCCCCGATCGCCGGCTTTGACCAGCAAGCTCGCCGCCGTTTCCAAAAAGTCATCCTCAACGAGGGATTTCCCCACCGACTTGCCCTGGGCTTTGAAGAACGTGTTGGCCATCGCCCCGCCGATCAGCAGGCAATCGGCCTTCTGGATCAGGTTCTCCAGGAGCTCGATCTTGGTCGAGACCTTCGCCCCCCCGATCACCATGGCGAGCGGCCGCTTGGGCTCCACCATGGATTGATTGAAGTATTGGACCTCTTTCATCAGTTGGTACCCGGCCACGCAGGTCCCGACGAAGCGTGTGATGCCGTGGACGGATGCATGGGCCCGGTGCGAAACCGCAAACGCGTCGTTCACGTAGACATCCGCCAGCGCCGCCAACTGCCGCGAGAAGCCCTCGTCGTTCTTCTCCTCCTCGGGATGAAACCTCAGGTTCTCGAGCAGGAGGACCTCCCCCTGTCTGAGGCCGCTCACCAGATTCATCACGGCTTCCCCCACGCAATCCGGCGCCGGCGTCACGGGGACCTTGAGCAGTCCGGCCAGATAATCGGCGACGGGCTTCAGGGAGAGATCTTCATTGACCTTTCCCTTGGGACGCCCCAGGTGCGAGGCCAAGATCAGCTTTCCTCCACCCTGCAGCACTTTTTCCACACTCGGCACGATGGCCCGAATCCGAAGGTCATCCTTGACGCGCCGCTCCTTATCGAGGGGCACGTTGAAGTCGACCCGCATAAAAACCCGTTTTCCGGAGAGCTGAACGTCATCAAGCGTCTTGATCATACGCCCCTCCTCATCACCCGAGTGATTCCGCGATCATGGTGGCCAAATCCACCACCCGATTGGAATAACCGTACTCGTTGTCGTACCAACTGAAGATCTTGACCATTCGACCGCCGATGACGTTGGTCAGCGCCGCGTCGACGCTCGACGAAAAGGACGTGTGATTGAAGTCCACCGAAACCAGCTCCTCCGTCACAAACTGGAGAATGCCCTTCAGCGGACCGTTCGCCGCCTCTTCCAGGACTCCGTTGACTTCCTCCTTGGTCACGTCGCGCCCAACCCGGCAGACCAAATCGACGAGGGAGACATTGGGCGTGGGCACACGAATGGCGACACCATCCATCCTCCCTTTGAGCTCCGGGATAACCTCGGCCACGGCTTTGGCCGCCCCGGTCGTGGTCGGGATCATGGACAGAGCCGCAGCCCGCATCCGGCGTCGGTCCTTGTGCAAGGCATCGAGCAGCCTCTGATCCATGGTGTAGGAATGGATCGTGGTCATGAGACCATGCTCGATCACGAACCGGTCGTGGAGCAGGGACGCAATGGGGGCGAGACAGTTCGTGGTGCATGAGGCGTTGGACACGATGTGATGCGAGCGCGGCTCATAGGCGCTGTCGTTTACACCCATCACGAACGTCGCATCCATTCCTTTACCGGGCGCCGTGACAATGACCTTCTTGGCACCGGCATTGATGTGCTTCAGGCAGCTGTCCCGGTCGACGAAGAGGCCGCTGCTCTCGAGCACGATGTCCACCTTCAGCTCGTGCCAGGGCGACTGGGCGGGATCCTTCACCTTGAGGGCCTGATACTCCTTGCCGTCCACGATGATGGCGTTTTCGGCGGCCTTCACGTCGTGGGGCCAAACGCCGTGGACCGAGTCGTATTTGAGCAGATGCGCCAAATCGGTCGGCGTCGACAGGTCATTGAATGCGACGATCTCAAGGGGCGCCTTCCGATCCAGTATCACATGAAACAAGGTGCGCCCGATCCGCCCGAAACCGTTGATTGCTACTCGAACCGTCATGATCCCTCTCCTTTCAATCCGTGGAATCCAAGATTAAGGATGTAATGCCGCGCAACAATCAATGAGCCTTTGCGTCACGCCCCTCACATCATGCGGGCAATACTCACTGTACGATCGCCCAGCATGTTGGTGTAGCTTCCCAGCTCGTTGTCGTACCAGCCGTAGATGACGGCCTGCGTCACCGGCAATTCCAGAACATGACCCTGCTGAGTCGCATCTCCGGTCGACTCGGTGGCCTTGGCGATCTGGGTCAAGTCAAACTTTGCCGATGCTCCACCCTCCCCCAGCTCGTTCAGGTAATTGCATGCCTTCAGGATGCGCTCGAGATCGATTCGGACCGCAGCCGTTCGCGTGTGGTTCTCATGTCCTTCGATCACCGCCGCGGCTCTCGGCAGCCCAATGATATCCGAAGACACGTTCTGCTCGTCACTGTACACGAGATAGCCCTCCGGGAAATGCTTGGTGGCCTCCTTGTAGATGGAGTTGATCTTCTCCCGATTGATCGGATTGCGCATGCTTTCGTCCTGAAGCATGACCACAAGGATGATGAGCGAGCCGGTCGTCACGGGCACCCGCACCGATTCGGCGATGAATCCGATTTGCTTCATCTCCGGAATGACCATTCCCAAGGCCTTCGCCGCCCCTGTGGTCGTCAGGATGATGTTGTTCAGAACGGACCGGCTCTTCCGCAAGTCCCCCGCCTTGGCTTTGGGCGCGCGATCCAGAACCTGCTGGGAGCTCGTTGCCGCATGGACCGTCGTCATGGATGCGGAAAGGATGCGGGACGCCCCGAAATAGTCGAGGAGCGGCTTCACCATGTACGCGAGGCAGGTGGTCGTGCACGAGGCGTTCGACACAACCAGGTGCTTCCTGGGATCGTAATCCTCATCATTGATTCCCATGACCGTCGTGACCGCATCGGCTGGCAGCTCCCGACTCTTGTCCTTGATCTTGAAAGGGGCCGAGACGATAACCTTCTTGGCACCAGCCGCCAGGTGACCCCGCACCGAGCCCTTGGGATCGTCCGCAGGAACAGTCGGATCCAGAAAAGCGCCCGTTGCATCAACGACGAGATCAACGCCCTGCTCACGCCACCCGATGGCGACGGGGTTGCGCTCCTTACGCAAGAAAGTCGACCTGATGCCATTGATGCGCATGGACCCGTCCTTTTCGTTCAACTCCTCGATCACCCGGCTCGCGCGGCAGCCGTAGAGGTAGTTGTGGAGCAGGCCATAGGTTGAGTCCTTTTCGATGAACTGAGCGATGTCCTCGAGGCTGGTACCCACTTCTCGGCCGATGTTGACCACGAGCTCCGAGAAATACTGTCTTTCCACGTGGTGCCAGATGCTCAGCTTCGCAATCCGCCCCAACCCGTTGATACCCAGCTTCATGGGAACCATCTTTTCCTGGTCGCTCATAATGCCTCCCTCTTATCTGTGCTTCCGAGACACTGTGTTATGCGTCCGCCGCCCACTGCCCATGGGTGCACGAGTGCCGTCTGGAAAAACATGGGTGCTTCCATGAGACCACGTTCTCATCGAATCCATCCTTCGGCCATGGGATACCGATCGATCTGAGCTCAAGTGGGAATCTGCGGCGCTCCGTTGGTAACCACGCATATGGAGAGCCTCTGAACTGAATAACTGCCCGGGGATTAGGCAAAAGCACCCTCAAGCATTTCTCGAGCATGACTGTTTCAACGTTAGGCCCGTGGAACGAAAAAATCAAGCCTTAGCCCCTATCAAAGGGATCTGAAATCTCGTTGGGATCACCCGAAGACTTCGAGGTGCTCGATCTCGTGCTTTCCAAGGTAAATGGCGCCGCTGCGACCGTCAATCCCAATGGCGTCTCCCGTTCGCAAGACCTGGCCATCCACCGCGCATTCCGCCTTCTTTTCCCAGATCTTCATCTTGCCGAAGCCGACCACGCACGTCTTGCCGAGCCGGTTCGCCACGATGGCAGCATGGGAGGTTGCCCCGCCCCTGCCGGTCAGGATGCCGTCCGCGACCGAAATCTCATGGATGTCCTCGGGGACCGTATCGGATCGGAGCAGGATGATCGGCTGCCCGTAATGCTCCTTTCGGAGCGCTTCAATGTGCTCGAGGGTAAACGCGACCAGCCCCGAGAGCGCCCCTCCGCTCACCCCGATGCCACTCCCGACGTAGGCCGCCTGAAGCTGCTCCGACGGCTTGAAAACGGGGTACGCCCGCCTCACACGCGGGGCCATGTTCCGTGACTGCAGGATATAGACTCCCTCTTCCGTATCCCCCTGGAAGGTGAACTCGATTTCCTGGGGCGACCAGTTCTGCACGACGGTGAGCTCGAAAGCAATCTGGGTCAACCGACGGTAAACATTTGGAAAAAGGGACTCCAACGAGAACTCCTGGAGCTCCCCGCCGGTCCGGCGCTGCTTTTCGGAAATGGGCAAGGTATGCACCAGCCCGCCAACCACGTCTTCGCCCTGGTTGCCCCAGGTGAAGTCGCCGTTGGGATCGATGGCATCTTCAGAAGTCCTCGGGTTGTGCGTGAACAGCACGCCGGCGCCCGAGCGGGCATCGAGATTGCCGAAGACCATGGCCTGGATCGTTACGGCCGTCCCCCAGCTTTCGGAGAGCCCCATGATCTCCCGGTAGGTGATCGCTTTGGGATAATACCACGAGGCCACCACCTGCCGAATCGCCGTGAACATCTGCTCCTCGGGATCGTCCGACAGCTCGATCCGGTGGCTCCTCAAGGCTTCCTTGTAGGCGAGCGTCAGGGCGCGCATCTCCTCCGGCTTGAACTCACGTTTCACATCTCGACCATAGAGCTTCTTGAATTGGCGCATGATCGAGTCGAACTCGCCGCGCTGCATCCCGAAGGACATCCCCCAGGATTGAATGAAGCGCCGATAATTGTCCCAGGCAAACCAGGCTTCGCCGGTCTGCTCGACCAGCCCGGCCACGATCTTCTCGTTGATCCCCACGTTCAAGAAGGTGTTCATCATGCCGGGCATGGACACGGCAGCTCCGCTCCGCACCGAAAGCAGGAGTGCGTTGCCCGGCACGCCAAAAGCTCGACCTGTCGCCAGCTCCAGCTTGCGGATATGCCCCATGACCCGATCCCTCAAATCCTGGCTCGACTGGGCGAAGCTTTCGATCACGCTCTTGCACCGGAAGTATTCCGTCGTGATGATGAACGCAGGCGGAACCTGGATCCCGAGCGAATGCAGCTGGACCAGGTTATAGCCTTTGTTGCCGAGATGGATGAGATCATACGTCATCTTGTTGGGGCTGCAGACATACGAGACCGTCTTCTCGGGATCATAGCTCAGCAGCAAGTCCAGCTTCTCGGCGCTCAGCTCCTCCTTCTGGGTCGCCAGGGTGGTCAGGATACTGCTGATGAAATGGTCGAAATACTGGAGCCCGAAGGTCCGCGCAATGAGGTCCCGCAGGAAGCTCTCCGAGATCCTCGAGATCGTTTCGGACTGAGTAACGTCCTGGTGCTCCCGCCGATAACGTGGCAGCAGGTTGTCCTGTCCGAGGAGCTTGACGATGATCTCGAGATTCTCCTCGTGGATGGAATTGTAATGAGTCTGGATGATCTGCTTGATCGCCTCCGAAAAACCGCGGAAGATGTCGATGTACTGCGAATGCGAAAAGCGGCGGACTTCGAGCGACTTGTAAAAGAGCTCCGACTGCATTTCCAGACGATTGGACGTGATCCCGTCGATGGCCAGGGCACGCAGAAAAAGCGGCAGAACCTTGCTGATGCGGAAAAACGTCGCCCGAGTGATGAAGCTCAGATCGAAAGAGTAAATCAGCTCCTCGAACAGCACGTTGGCCATGTTCTCCAGCCGGAAGATCAGCCCCAGTGCGTCGAATTTGCGCTCATTGTAAGACCCATACATCGACGGGATATCGACCGCGATATGGCGCTTGTAATAGATGTTTTCGACAATCTGCAGCTCCGCGGGGCTCTTGATGACTTCCGTCAGCTCCATCAGGTACTCGAGGATCGCATTGAGCTTCACCGTGGCATTGGGCTCGTCCAGGACCGCAAGGAGGGCCGAAGGATCGGGGAGACCGGAGGCGGCGGCACGCTGCAGCTGCAGCCGCATGTCCTTGTAGCTCAACGCATATTTCTCGTGCAGCAACTGGTAAAGCTGGATCACCAGGAAAGCACGCCGACGCTCCCGCTCCGAAACCGTCGTGATCCCGTTCAGGAGCTCATGGGTCTGAGCCTCCGAAAGATCCAGCAAATCCTTGACGTGGTGAATTTTCTTGGCTTCAAAGAGGGTGACGAAGATGGTGTGGATTTCGTCGACCAATGGGCCGCCTGTGACGATATCCGGATAAATTTCGGGGGGCACCAAGTCTTTGAGCTTCGCTTTGTCCGGATGGCGCCAGAACTCGATGATGGCCTCAACGAACTGAACGATGATATTGCTGCTCTCCACATGGCTCTGCTTGCGCAGAAAGTGGACCAAACGGTCGCTGCGCCCGGTGAGCTCATCCACGTCCGTCGAAACGGCCCTGAGCTGGCCTTCCGCGCCGATCTGATTGAAATAGATGGGAAAGAGCTTCGCAAGCTGCTTGACGAGGTTGTACACCGGCCCGATGGGAGCATGGAGCAGCTGGCTCACGTCTTTCTGAAACAAGTCCGTGTCCCGCACATAAATGCCGCCCAAGGAGAGATTGACGATCAGCGCCGAAAGCAGGGAGCGCGCCCGAACCGGATTCTTCTTGATGATCTCCAGCCAGATCCGGATATTGGGCAGATGAGCGGGATTCACCTCGGTCTGCCAGTACTGGCTCACGGCCCCGAGCTGAGGGGTCTGAAAGCCCATGGCGATAATCCGCTTGAGGAAGAAATCGGTCAGCGCTCGATTGCCCTTCTCGATGATCTCAAGCCCAATGGAGCGGACGATCTGGAGGGCCCCCTCGGGATACGCTTCCATGCAGTCGCCGAGCACCTCGAACATCCGCTCCAAGAAGGGAATGAGGGCTTCAGCAGGTTTTTGGCGCATCGACTCGACCACCTCGAAATTGATCGTTCGAAGCGTTTCTTCGTGGATTTCTTCGAGGCCTCGGATCTCCATGATCTTGAGGCGCATGAGCATGCTCAGCTGCGTGGTCTGGGACGGGTCCTCCACCGCTTTAAGGGTTCCAGGCAGGTTGAGATACATCTTCACGATCTCATGGAAATCCGGAAATTCAACCAGTCGGGATACCGCAACCTTGTGATCGCTTTCGACGACGACCCGGGAATCAATCTCCTTCAGATGAGCCTCGAAGCTCGCGTGCGTCAACGGGGCGCACAACCCGACCCAGTGAGCTTGCACCGCATCCGCGCCGTCCGTCTGGAACGCCAGCCACTGGCACGGGTCCTCCCGCTTGAGCCAGAAGGTGTACGTCTCACGGAGCAGGCGGGTGAGGAGCCCTCTGAGCTCCCCGAACGATTCCGGGTCCTCCCAGATCTTGAGCAGCTTCAGGGCGAGCTTCTTCATCTGGTAGAAGCTGCGCATGAGCGCTTCAAAAGCCGGATCGGAAAGATGACTCATCCGGTGGAAAAAGGAACGGGGAATGCCCTGGTGGCAACGCACGCGACTGTCCGCCTCGGACAACGGCGCATCGACGGCCACGCCATCGGGAAGGGGACGCGCGATCTCCTCGGCCATGTCGTCTGCGAGCTTGAGCCAGAGGGCAATCAGATGATCAGCGGCCAAAGCCCGCGTTTCCGCGCGCTCTGACGTCTCAAGCGCTTCAAACAGAATGTGGGAGAGCAAATAGACGATGGTGCCGTTAAACGGCAGGCTTCGGTAGACCCTCAAATTCGACGTGGCATATCGCCAGGTTTCGTTGATCACGAAGCGCCAGTTTCGATAGCCGTGATGATACTCGACGAGGAGCTCGCGAGCCTGCTGCTCCTTGCCGGCATACCCTTTGACCGCCTCCTCGAGCACAAGGAAAGACCCCGCGATGACGACGTCCATGCGTGTCAGGTCGAGATTCTTGATCAGGGCTTCGGATCGAATCTGGTCAGGTGTGGTCGATAGGCTCATGAGGTCTCTCTTCAGCATTCAGGGGGTCAGTTTTTCGTTTTGTCCATCAAGCCAGGTCCGCCGCCACGCGTCGTCCATCCGCAGCGCCATCACAATCGCGGCTTCCTTCACCACACCGTAGTAGTTGGGCCGCTCTCCCACCCGTGTGAAGCCGACCAGTCGGTAGAGTGCCTGGGCCGCCGCGTTCCCCGATCTCACTTCCAGCAGGGCGGTTCGTCCCCCAAGCCGCCAGCCCAGATTCAGCGCGTGCAAGAGCAAGGCCCGACCAATGCCCCTGCCGCGACGGCTTTCCTCAACTGTGACGTTCAAAATATGAACTTCGTCCAACAATACCCAAAAGCAAATGTAGCCGACAATGCGTTTCTCGAAACGACCGGGCTCTTCGCCCGCATCTCGATCAGAGACGGGCAGCCCCGCGGGAGCGCCCCCTGCCTCTGCCGGCTCACGGGCAACACAGGCAAAGGCACAGTCCTTCGCCAACTCACTTCGGAATGCCTCTTCCGACCAAGGCTCCAAATGGGAGCGGCGCTCCAGCTCAGCCACAGCGTCCACATCCTCTTGGGCCATCGGAGTGATTTCGATCATCGGAAGATCAAGTTGTCGAAGATCAAGTTGTCATTTCTGGAGTAGACAGGGGCTCGGGCAGCCGAATTCAGACGCTCGGGACCCTACTGAGGTCTTTCGCCGGCTGCGGAACGGGACAGCACCTCGCTAGCCAGCGAGATATGTCGTTGTCCGTATTCTTTGACGAGTATTGCAGTTTCACTCAGGGAATAGCCGGCCCGACAGCCGGCCAGCTTGATGAGCATCGGCAGATTCATCCCGCATACGACCTCAACTCGTGGGCCGAGAAAAGAAAGGCTGATGTTGGCGGGGGTGCCTCCGAAGAGATCCGTCAGAATCAGGACGCCCTTGCCTCGATCCACTTCCTTGATCGCCTCCCGGAGGCTCTGCATCATGTCTTCCACCTCGGCTTGGCCCGAAAAGCAAACCGCTTTGCACGCAGGAAGCTTCCCCACGATCAGCTCCGCCACCCGGAGGAGCTCCTCAGCGAGATGGCAATGCGAAACAGCGATGATGCCAATCAGATCTTTGGCGTCTCCATCAGACATCAACGGTCCTTCACCATCATTCGAGATGGATATCCCGGTGGAACACGTTCACGAAAAAGTGATTCTGATCCAGAATGCCAGCGATTCGATTGGCCAGAACCACCGACCGATGCTTCCCTCCCGTGCAGCCGATGGCGATGGTCAGGTAGCGTTTCCCCTCTTCGATGTAACACGGCAGCATGCTCAACAGAAGGTCACTGTACCGCCTAATGAACTCTTGGGCCACCGGCCACTGCAGGACCCAATCGCGAACTTGATCCGAGCACCCGTCCATCTCCTTGAGTGCTTCGACAAAGTAGGGGTTGGGCAGGAAACGCACATCCATGACCAGATCCGCCTCCAGCGGCAGCCCGTATTTGAAGCCGAAAGAGAGCACCTGGACGCTCAGCTGCTCATTTTCTGAAAGCCCTGAGTAGCTGCGCATGATGAACGCTTTCAGCTGGTGAACCGAAAACGCTCCCGTATCCACGATCCGGGTCGCCCGCTGTCTCAAGGCTGCCAGCTGCTCACGCTCCTCGTGAATGGCCTGCAACAGCGCCGAATCCGCGGTGGCGATGGGATGAAGGCGTCGCGTCTGGCTGTAACGGCGCTGCAGAATATCCGTGGGAGCTTCCAGAAAAATGATCTCAAAGTGATAGCCAGCCGACTCCAGGGACTGGAAAATCTTGACATAGTCCTTGAGAAAGCGCCGTTCCCGAATGTCGATGCCGAGCGCGATGCGCTGGATGTCAGGCATATCGTTTTGGCACAGTCGGAGGAGGTCCGGAAGCAACGGCACCGGCAGATTGTCGATACAAAAATAGCCGATGTCCTCAAAGGCTTTGATGGCGGTGCTCTTACCCGATCCCGAAAGCCCGCTAACGACCACGACGTGCACACTGTTTTGCATGCTGGAGCGCCATCCTGTCCTGATTTAGAAATCTTCGTCTTCTTCCTGAATGACGCTGTAAACCTCATCCCGGCTCATCACCGTACCCAGCTTCTTCCGCACAGCACCGTTTTTGAGGAGCCGCGCGATCTTCGCTAGGGCACGCAGATGCACACCGGCACAGCTTTCCGGTGCCACCAGAAGAAAAAACAGGTGGACGGGCTTGCCGTCCATGGACTCGAAGTCGACTCCACGCGAGGACTTCCCGAAAGACAGCGCCAGCTGATCGAGGTCCTTGAGCTTGCCGTGCGGAATGGCGATTCCGTCGCCGATTCCCGTGCTCCCAAGCCGCTCACGATCCAGCAGGACCCTCATCAGTCGCTCACGATCCAGTTGCGGCTTTTGCTCCAGGAGTGCATCGATAAGCTCCTCAAGGATCTGCTTCTTGGTGCTTCCTTTCAGTTCCGGAACGATCGCCTGCTTGTCCAGTATATCGAGGATTTTCATGGATCCCTCATTGGGGTCGTCCGCCGCCGTCACCAGGACCAGTCGGAAGACGACGAAAATATCCTGTTTTCTCAGCAAAAACGAGCACCCAGGGAGGGGAGACCCCCTGGGTCCTCATGATTGAGCCTTGCTGCCGGAAACCCTTCCCGACGGTATCATCTGACCGAACGCAGCGCATCTGCCCAAGCACGGGAGCAGCCCGCCTCACGAAGGGAAGGATGTATCGCCAGAAGCCTCCCAACTCTCTATGTCGGCGCCTACCGCGCGCCCTCCTATCCCACCGTTTCGATGAGTCCGTAATGCCCGTCCTTTCGACGGTACAGAACGTTGACACGGTTGGTCACGCGGTTTGTGAAGACCAGGAATTCCCCATTGGAACGGCTGAGCTGCATCGCCGCCTCGTCCACATCCATGGGCTTGGCGTTGATCTGCTCGGTTCGAATCACACGACGCTCGTGGTCTTCCCCCTCGAAGGGGACCGCCGTCGAGTCAGCCAAGCCCGCCATCTCCTTGAGTGAAGACCCTGATTTACGCCGACGGAACTTGTCTTTGTTCTTCCGGACCTGAGCCTCAATGGTATTCGCCACCATATCGATGGACGAGTACATGTCTTCCGTTTCTTCCGTGCCGTTCAGCCGCAGGCCGTTGGCATCAATCGTTACTTCCGCAATATGGCGGAATTTTTCGACTTTCAACACCACATGCGCCTCGATGGGCTCCTCGATGTACTTCTTCACCCGTGATATCTTTTCCTCGGCATACTCCCTGAGAGGTGCCGACGGCTCGATGTGTCTGAACGTGACATTGATGAGCATGACTCTCTTCCTCCTCCACGCCTTTGATTCGAATTTCCGATTGCGTTTGAACAGTCAACGGGGTCGTTCGCGCTATCCATTCCAAAAAGTCCGCTTTCGCTTGTTCGAAGGCAGAATCCCCAATAGCTCCCTATACTTGGCTACGGTCCTTCGGGCAATGCTGATGTTTTCCCGCTCGAGAAGCTCGACGATGTCCTGATCGCTGTAAGGCTTCGACCCGTCCTCCTCTTTGATCAGCTGCCGAATCCGCTCTTTGACACTTTCAGAGGCAACCGCCTCCCCCATGACGCTGTTTATGGAGCTGTTGAAGAAATATTTCAACTCAAAAATGCCGTGAGTCGTGTGCATGTACTTATTAGCGGTAACCCGGCTTATGGTAGATTCATGCATACCAACATCTTCGGCAACATCCCGAAGCACCATTGGTTTTAAATAAGCAACTCCCTTTTCAAAAAAATCTGACTGGAGCTTGACTATACTTTGCGCGACTTTATATAGTGTTCGTTGGCGTTGATGAATACTTTTAATTAACCATGCTGCCGAACGCAGTTTGTTATGAATATAGTCTTTGGCATCAGCTGGGATAATTGTATCCGGGCTTAAAGCCTCTTTATAATAAGAGCTCACTCGGAGCTTAGGCATTCCGTCTTCGTTAAGTACAATCACATACTCCCCATCGACTTTCAGCACATAAAGGTCCGGGCTGACGTATTCGACGTTTTCCTCGGTGTAGGCCCTACCAGGCCGGGGATTCAGGTGCAGGAGCATCTCCACCGCCTCGCGCACTTCCTCCTGGGGTTTTTTCAGGGTCCTCACCAAGGCGGGATAGTTCTTGCTTTCGAGAAACTGGAGGCCCTTATCGATGATTTCGACCAGCAGCTCGCAGGGAGGCTCCAGGTTGCGCGCCTGGACCATCAAGCATTCCTGGAGATTGCGCGCCGCAACCCCGACGGGCTCAAAGAGCTGGATTTTGGCAAGAACGGCCTCGACTTCCTCCGGTGTCGCTCCCGCCATCTCCGCAATCTCTTCGATCGTGGCGTCCAGGTACCCGTCAATATTAAGGTTTCCGATAATCATAACCCCGATCTCTTTTTCGGCATCGGTCATGTCTGAAAATCGGAGCTGCCAGGCAAGATGGTCTTCGAGGGTCGTTGGAAGGGTGAGCTTGTGGTCGTAAGAAGGCCATTCCCGGCTCGACTCGCTCTCCATTAGAACGGGCGTCCCCGAGCTATATTCGTCCAAATACGACTCCCAGTCGAAGTCCTCTCGAACGCGCTCGACGACCTCCACCTCACCATAGGCGTCCTCAGCGGCACCGTCCGCATTCGACAAGTCGTCCTGCTCGTGAGAATCTTCCTGACCTTCCTCCAGGACCGGGTTGGTCTCCAACTCTTGATTGATGGTCTCGAGAAGCTCAAGCCGGGACAGTTGCAGGAGCTTGATGGCCTGCTGCAGCTGCGGTGTCATGATCAGCTGCTGGCTGAGCTTCAGCTGTTGTTTGAGCTCGAGTGCTGCCATAATCCAATCCTACCGCCTAAGACAAGCTGAATTGGTCACCCAGATAAGTTCTGCGTGCGAGATCACTCTGGGAGATGGTGACCGGATCTCCCTGTTCGAGGATTCGGCCCTCGTGCATGATATACGCCCAGTCACACACTTTGAGGGTCTCCCGCACATTGTGGTCCGATATGAGCACGCCGATTCCTTTTTCCTTCAGCGAGCGAATCAGCCCCTGGATATCAAGAACGGCGATGGGGTCAATCCCGGCAAACGGCTCATCCAGCAAGATGAAGCTCGGGCTCGTGACCAGAGCCCGCGTGATCTCCACACGACGACGCTCCCCTCCGGACAACCGATCAGCCCGACTCTTGGCAAGATGGGTGAGCCCCAGCTCCGCAAGGAGCTCGGCAAGGCGCGACCGTCTCTCTTCGCGACCGATGTCGAGAGTCTCTAGAACCGCCAAAATGTTTTCCTCGACATTCAGCTTGCGAAAAACGGACGGCTCTTGAGGCAAATAGGTGATTCCTTTCCTTGCCCGCAAATACATGGGAACCCCGATGATATTCTCCCCATTCAACCGCACTTCACCCCCGTCCGGCCGAATGATTCCCACGACACTGTAAAACGTTGTCGACTTCCCCGCCCCGTTTGGGCCGAGCAGACCCACGATCTGCCCTTCGTGCACTTCGAGGCTCACCCCGTTTACAACCCGCCGGCCCTGGTAAATCTTAACCAAATCCCGAACGGCGAGTGTCTTTCCGTCCGTCACGGGCTCTGCTCCTTGTTCTGGTCCTTGTTCTTCTTCGGATGCAGAATCACTTGCACCGGTGTCGATTCTCCGCCCTCCACAACACTGCGACCGTCCGCAAGGTAAAGCGTGATTTGACGCCCCTGGATTCTGTCCGCCCCCTGCGTCACAACAGGATTGCCGAGAAGGACGATCTTGTTCTCACCGTGGTAATAGATTCCTTTCTCAGCCGTGGCATCCTTTTCGTGCTGAACGATTCTGATCCCACCCTCCATCTCGATCCGGTCGATCCGGCCCATCATCGAGGGATCTCCTTGCGAATCCTGAGGCTGCTCCTTTGGGGCGGGCTTGGCCTTATCCGGCGGCGCGGCAAACACTTTCATCCTCTTGCCGGTGATGGTCAAATCCTCTTGCCGGACCGAGACATGCCCTTCAAACACGATGGTACGGTCTCTCTGACTGATCTCCATCCGATCGCCGACAATGGTCAAGGGGGCATCGCTCTTGAAAGGCCCGGAGCTTGACGCTCCCCTGCCCGCAGGGCGCTGCTTTTCAGCCACGCTGCCCGTTTTGCCGGACGGGGCCTTGTTTGCGGCCCGCTTTTCCGGCGCACCGGCCGCCAGGCTCGGAGAAGCCAGGTAAAGCCCGCACGCAAAGATACACCAAACGAAAACGCATATTCCGAAACGACGATTCCGTCCCCTCATCATGCTCATCACCTGCCCGCTGCCTTGCGGCCCTTGTTGGATGAAAGAACCACTTTGGCACGCACTCCCCCATCCACAAACCCCTTTCGCTCCGGAACCAAAAACTTCCAGGCCCCACCGTCCAGCTCTATACCCGGTCCCAGAAGCTTGACCGGCGTCTCCGAATAAAGAGTCTTTTTTTCACTGTCGTAGAGCGCCCTGTCGGACATCAATTTGTAGCCTCCAGGCAAGGTGGCCTCAACGGCACGGACCAGCTCGATATTCTTCGTGGCGGAGTAGAAGATGCCCTCCTCACTGCTCAAATAGGCTTCTTCCCCGCTGTCCATGAAAAAAGTCAAATGCACCGCCTTGAGGGTGGTCTTTTGCTGAGCCTGGAAGTAACGCGCCTCGGTCGCCTTGAGGACGTAATACTTCTTCCCCTCTTGCATCTCGACGTATTCCATCTCGGAAAGCTTCATCTCCGCATCCGAAGGCTCACTCTCAATCCCCGAGCGCTGATCCTTCTGCAGTGCTCCCTTCAGAACCGCCATGACCAGCATCCCCGCCGTCACCACGGCAACCAACAGAATGAGACCTCGAACGAGCTTGCGGGACAACGCCATCTGGCTTCCTCAAGCCTCCCTCGAAATCCCAAACGGACACTCCGAAGGCGGCTTCCTAGACAACCCCTTGCAGTCGTTACATTTTATCAGTCAAATTAACGCATTAAAGCAAGAGGCACTTTAACATGCAACAGGCATGCCTGTAAAGGCATATTCTACAGGGAGTATGACGGCATGGGCTTTCAGCGAAAAGGTGAGAAAATCACCCCTCGAAGCAGCTGAGGGGAAAGGAATGCTCGGAACAATTGGCAGGTCGAGAAAGTCATTCCCGGTGAGCGGTTTAAAGGGAGCAGGGAGAACGATCTCAGGCGGGCTCACCAAAATAGCGTGTCGTCACGCTCTCCCACAGTCCCTGCGCATGGAGAATCAGCTCGCAGACTTCCCTGCAGGCCCCCCACCCCCCCGAGGACCGGGTGACATAATGGGCATAAGGAAGCACGTGGGACGACGCATTGGGGACCGCTACCGAAAATCCCGCACGACGCATGACGGGAATGTCAATGAGATCGTCTCCCATATAACCCATGGCTTCATCCCGAAGGCCGGTCTCATCCAGGATCCTTTGATAGACCTCGAGCTTGACTTTCGCGTCTTGATAAACGCGGCGAATCCCCAGTCCCCGCGCCCGATGCTCGACGGCGCGGCAGAAGCGCCCCGTAATCAGGGCGACTTCCAGACCCGCACGCTGAAGCAGCTTGATCCCGTGCCCATCCTGGACATCGAAGGCCTTGGTTTCCGAGCCATCATCATGATAGATGACGCGCCCATCGGTCAGCACGCCGTCGACGTCGAAAATCATCATCCGAACCGGCAGCACGCGAGACCGCACTGCAGCGTCGATTTCCATGCCTTCACGCCCTTCCGTGCTTCGAAGTCAGCTCGTAGATCGCCTTGAGTCGCTCGAGCAAAGCGGGTACATCCTGGAGAGCCAGCGAGTTGGGTCCATCGCACAGGGCCCGGTCAGGATCCTCGTGCATCTCGAGAAACACCCCGTGCGCCCCGGCAGCTACGGCTGCACTGGCAAGAGGGGCGACGAACTGACGCTGGCCCCCCGAGGAAACCCCTTGGCCTCCTGGCAGCTGGACACTGTGGGTGGCATCGAAAACGACGGGACAGCCCGTCTCGGCCATGATCGACAGGGAGCGCATGTCAACGACCAGGTTGTTGTACCCGAAAGAGGCTCCCCGCTCGGTCAGAAGGATTTTTTCGTTGCCGCTCTGACGAACTTTCTCGACCGCCTGAGCCATGTCCCAAGGGGCCAGGAACTGTCCCTTCTTGATGTTCACGGGCCTCCCCGTCCGCCCGGCCGCCACCAGCAGGTCCGTTTGACGTGCCAGAAACGCGGGGACTTGAAGGATGTCAACGGTCCCCGCCACGGCTTCGATCTCGAGGACGCTGTGAGCGTCGGTCAGGACGGGGAGGCCGGTTTCCGTGCGCACACGGTCCAAAATGGCCAGCCCCTCCTCCATTCCCGGGCCTCGGAAGGACGCAATCGACGTGCGGTTGGCTTTGTCGTAGGAGCTCTTGAAGACGCAGGAGATGTCGAGCGCGCTGCAGGTTTCTTTCAGGAAGCGCGCCACCCGTAGCACCAAGGCTTCGCTCTCAATGACGCACGGACCGCCGATGACGAAAAACCGACTCCTCCCGATCAGCTGCCCCCGGACGTCAAATTCTGATGCGGTCATCGGCCCTGGATCCTCTCAACACGAGCATTCATCATGAAACGATTCGGGCCGCGTGCGCCGAGCCTCTCCCAGGGCGGCACCAATGAACGCCTTGAACAGGGGATGGGCTGCCATGGGCCGCGATTTGAATTCCGGGTGAAACTGGCAGCCCAGAAACCAGGGATGATCGGGAAGCTCAATGATCTCAACCAGGTTGCGGTCCGGAGACAGCCCCGTGAATCGCATCCCATGGCTGGCGAGGGAGTCGCGGTACTCATTGTTGAATTCATACCGGTGACGGTGCCGCTCGGAGATCTCCGTCGCTTCGTACGCGGCGGCGGCAAGACTGTCGGTTTCAAGGTGACACGGATAAGCCCCCAGACGCATGGTCCCCCCGAAATCGAACGCCTCGTCGCGACGCACGACCCGGTTGTTCTTGTAATCGAACCATTCGCGCATGAGGTAGATCACCGGGTGCGGGGTTCGCTTGTCGAACTCCATGCTGTGGGCTCTCTCCAGGCCCGCCACATGCCTTGCGAATTCAACGGTGGCAAGCTGCATCCCAAGACAAATCCCGAGGAACGGCACCTTGTGCTCCCGCGCGTAGCGAATCGCTTTGATCTTTCCCTCGATTCCCCGCTCCCCGAACCCTCCTGGAACCAGGATGCCGTCGGCCCCCTTGATCAGAGCCTCGCCCCCTTCCTTCTCGACGTTCTCCGAATCCACGAAGTCCAGATTGACCCGGCAGCGGTGAGCGATCCCCCCATGGACGAGGGCTTCGTTGAGGCTCTTGTACGATTCCGTCAGATCCACGTATTTGCCGACAATGGCGATGCGTACCTCGTGGACCGGGTTTTTGAACTGATGAACGACCTTCTCCCACTGATCCAAGCCAGGGGCTCGCGTCCAGATGTTGAGAAGCTTCACAATCTTCTCGTCGAGCCCCTCCTCGTGAAAGAGCAGCGGCACTTCATAGATGCATTCCACATCTTTGGCCGTGATGACCCCGTCCGGCTCCACGTTGCAGAAATGAGCGATCTTGGCCTTGAGCTCCCGAGAGAGCTGTTTTTCCGTCCGGCAGAGCAGGATGTCAGGCTGGATCCCGATTCCAAGCAACTCCTTCACACTGTGCTGGGTAGGCTTTGTTTTGACTTCACCCGAGGTCTTCAGATAGGGCACCAGCGTGACATGGATGTAAATGGCATTCTCACGGCCGGCATCGTTTCGGAATTGTCGGATGGCCTCGAGGAACGGCAGACTCTCAATGTCCCCGACCGTTCCCCCGATCTCAACAATGAGAATGTCGACCCCGTCAACGGCGCCCCGGATACATGCTTTGATCTCGTCCGTGACGTGGGGAATAACCTGAACCGTCCCCCCGAGATAGTCTCCGCGCCGCTCCTTGGTGATCACCGCGTTGTAGATGCCCCCCGAGGTATAGTTGTTCTTCTTGGACATGCTTACATGCGTGAACCGCTCGTAATGCCCGAGATCGAGATCGGTTTCCGCACCGTCATCCGTCACGAAGACCTCCCCGTGCTGAAACGGATTCATGGTACCGGGGTCGACGTTGATGTAAGGATCGAGCTTCTGAAGGGAAACCCGGAGTCCCCTCGACTCCATGAGGGCCGCAATCGACGCCGCGGCCAACCCCTTGCCGAGAGACGACAACACACCACCTGTGATGAAGATGTACTTCGGCTGGCGCAATTCCGCTCCCCTTTCTCTTCTATGAAGCTTTGTATCAGGATGTTGCAGGTATCGTGTCGGCAGTATCCCGCCCTGTGAATCGTCCCATGATCGACCGGAGAGAGACCCAGAGGCAGTATAGCAGAGAGGGGTCCAAAGTCAACGCCGCCTCGGCGAGGCCCAAACCGGCTCGACATCCTGAGGAATGGCGTCTCCAAAGGGGTTTTCACAGAATTTCCTTGCATTCCTCGGCGTCTTCGCTTAGCGTAGGAGCGGTTTTCATCGGGAGCATTCCGGCCAGGCCGGGGCCTCTTACCGCGCCAGCGACCGATCCGCTTCTCCAAAGCTCCCTATCATACGAGTGGGGATGATGCCGTGATTGTCCGCAATTGGATGGCGACCAACGTCGTAACGATCAGGAAGGAAGCTTCCATCCAGGAAGCGTTGTCCCTCATGAAGCAGGGCTCCATCCGCCATCTGCCGGTTGTGGATGCAACCAAGAATCTCATCGGGTGGGTGACCGACGCGGACCTGCGGGGGGTCCTGATCGCCTCCATGCTGGAAGAGCTCAGCCTTGAAGATGTGATGGTACGCAAGCCGGTCAAGACGCACCCGGAGGCCCCCATCGAGGAAGCGGCACGACTGCTCCTCGAAAGAAAGATCGGCGGTCTGCCGGTCCTTGAAGGCGACAGGCTGGTGGGCGTCATCACGGTGGTGGATATTCTCTCCGCGTTCATTACGATCCTTGGAATGCTCGGCAATTCTTCCCGGTTGGACGTTAAGATCGCTCCCGGGGCAGACCCCTTGGACGAGCTCACGCGCCTCGTCCATGATCACCAGGCAGAGGTAATCAGCATTTGTCATTTGCCGGTCGCCGAAGGAAAGGAGAGTGTTTATTCCTTCCGACTGAAGAAGTGTGATTTGGCTCCAATCGTTTCCGCGCTGAAGAAGCGCGGGTTCGAAGTTGCTTCCTGACAAGTTCCTTCTCGGGTTCATCCGCCACTGCCCCAATGCCGATTCGCGGTGACGGACTTAGCTTGTTGCAGATTCTCCTCATCCTACTTCTTACTGGGCTCTGATGCGACCGCTCCTGTTCAACGTTCCTCTGCAAACGGACCGAGTTGTCTCGCCTCTTCTCTTTCACCCTGCAGTTCCGCTTGAGTTTTCATTCCGCAAGAGAAGTACCGGACCGGGCGTGCCTTGCCTTTCGTTCCAGGAAGTTTCAAAGGCTCGTTGCGGGTTCGACGTGTCGTCTTTCGACACAGGCTTTCCAGACAATCAAGCCAAGCATGCAGAAAGGAGGTGCTGTTCACCAAGGTAAGCGGGAGCGTTGTCTTCCGTCTCTGCAGGAGAAGCGGCTCCTGCATGGACGTGGACGAAAACCGAAGAGACCCAGGAGACCCACCATCGCAAGGAGGGAACAAGGATGGGCAAGATACCCGAAAATTACTTACCCCCGAAGGACACCTGGCCTGAGTATTTGGTTCCGGAAGAATTCGCCGATACCCCCACAAAGCTCAACATCGCGGACTTTCTGCTCGATCGACACGTTCGGGAAGGCAGGGGTGACAACGCCGCTATCAAGTTCATGGACAAGAGCATCACGTATGCCCAACTCCAGCAGCAGGTCAACAAGTTCGGCAACGCTTTGAAGGAAGTGGGAGTCGAGCCCCAAGACCGCGTGGGGATCCGCTTGGTGAACTCCCCGCAAGCTATTGTTGCCATTTTTGCCATCGAAAAGATCGGCGCGATCCCCGTGCCGACCTCTCCTCTGTGGTCGCAGGAAGAAGTGGCATTCGTGGCCAACAACGCCGAAATGAAATATTTCATCGTCAACGCCCCCCTCCTGGAAGCTGCGACGAAAGCCAAGCCCGATTTCAAGTTCGGGACGAAAATCATCGTCATCGGGGGCAAGGCGGACGAAGTCAAGGCCGCCGGAGACCTCTCCTTCGAGGAAATGCTTGAAAAGGGCGCTCCCAACCTCGAAGCGACGATGCTGGATGCCTTCGACGTCGGCATCATGCTCTACACCTCCGGAACGACGGGGATGCCCAAAGGCTGTGTCCACTTCGTCCGGCCGGTCGTGATCGAAGCCAAGATTGTCAACAAGTACGTGTACAAGATGAAGCCGGGCGACACGCTGGGCGGGGCCGCTCCCGTTTCCTTTGCGGCCGGTTTCGGGACCTTCACGCTGCTTCCCTTTGAAGGCGGCGCGGCCATTTCGCTGATTCCCAAGTTCACGCCCGCTGAAATGATGGAACTGATCGGGAAGCACAAGATCACGGTTCTCACCGGTCTGCCGACCGCCTATCGGGGACTGATGAAATTCCCGGATTTCAAGAAGTACGATATCAGCTCCATTCGTATGTACACCTCGGGCGGCGATGCGTTGGGATCCGAGACCCTCGAGGCGTGGCGGGCCCTCACCGGGCTGCCCATTTGGGAAGGCCTCGGCGGCACCGAGATGCTCCACCTCGTCACCTCCAACACCATGAATGCCGAGCCTGTCCCCAACTCCATCGGTAGAGCGCTCCCCGGTGTCCAGGTGCGCGTGGTTGATGCCGAAGGCAAGGACTGCAAGCCCGGCGAAATCGGCAGCATGCAGCTCAAGGGCGCTTCCGGAAGCCTTTACTGGAAGCCCTATGAAGACAACGAAAAGCTGCTTAAATCCCAGAAGAAGGGCGTCGTCAACGGCTGGAACCAGATGGGTGACGCCGTTTACATGCAGGAAGACGGCAACATCTTCTTCGTTTCCCGCGAAGACGACATGATCAAGAGCTCCGGTTACCGTATCGGCCCTGCCGAAGTCGAGGAAGCCATCGCCAAGCACCCCGCCGTGGCGGACGTGGGCGTCGTCGGTGTTCCCGATCCCGACAAGGGACAAATCACCAAGGCGGTCATCGTGCTCAAGCCCGGCTTCGAGGGCGGCGAAAAGCTGAACGAAGAGCTGAAAGAGTTCCTCAAGGAGCACATCGCCATCTACAAGCTCCCCAGAGTGTTCGAATATTTGGATGTGCTGCCGAGAACCCCCACGGGTAAGCTGCTGCGCCGCAAGCTGCGCTAGAGGCTGCACGGACCGGCGGATTCTGTCGGCAGTATTTTTCGATCACACTACGACTTACCCCCGCCCCATGCGGGGGTTTGCTTTTCAGGAGGGTACCATGGAGCTCAAAGTCACGGTTCTTTGCGAGAACACTGTACCCAATCCGGGCCTCCTGGGTGAGCACGGATTCGCTGCGTACGTCGAAACCCCTTCAGGAAACATCCTGTTCGACACCGGGCAGGGTTTCACTCTGGTGCAGAATTCCCTGCGCCTCCAAAAGGACCTTCGCCACGTGACTCAAGTGGTCCTGAGCCACGGTCACTTCGATCATACGGGCGGCCTTGTCGCTTTCCTTGGGCTCCATGGACCCTGTGACATCGTGGCTCACCCGGATGTATTGGGTGAGCGCTTCCGCTGGATGCCGGTGGGCAATGAGGAAAAGCCCGTCTCCATCGGCATCCCCTGGCGGGAAGCTTACCTCACGACACGGGGGGCTCGGTTCCGATGGCAAACCACGTTTACCGAGATTGCCGAAAACGTTTTTGTCACGGGGGAAGTGCCACGCAAGACGTCCTTCGAGACGGGCGACCCCAAATTCGTCGTCCGCAAAGACGGAAACTGGGTCCCCGACCCCTTTCTGGACGATTACAGCCTGGTGCTGAAGACGCCCAAAGGCCTCGTCGTCATCCTCGGCTGCGCTCACGCGGGAGTCATCAACATCCTGAACCACGCCCGGGAGAGCTCGGGAGAGGAGCGCGTCTTCGCCGTGCTGGGCGGAACCCACCTGGGCTTCTCGCCACAGGACCAGCTCAATGCAACGATTCCACTCCTCAAAGAAGCCAACGTGCAGGTACTGGCCACAAGCCATTGTACAGGTATGGGTCCCATCGCCAGGCTGGCTTCGGAATTCCAGAACGGATTCGCCTTCGGCCACGTGGGATACGTGCTGAGCGTGGCATGATCCGGGCTAAGCCTCGTTGCCCAGCGATTGCATTCGAACGGCAATTGTTATAGGTGAAAACGATTGCAGGATCGTCATCATGGGCACGTTGACCTTGTGCAAATCGAAGAGGAAATCGGAGGTGGACGCGAAAACGCACACCAGCCAGGCTCTAGTCCTGCTCCGGACGGTTGTGGCCGTCGTGCTCGCCATGCTCGTGGTTGCCGTGCTTCCAGCCGCGCTGCCGGCCCAGTCGACTCCGGTTCGGATTGGCGAAATCGATCCACTGACCGGCAAACTGGCCGAGCACGGTACCGAGATTCACGAAGGCATTCTTGCAGCCGTGGAGGAGATCAACCAACGGGGCGGCATCCTCGGACGCCCCGTTGAGCTGGTGTTCCGAGACGACCAGAGCCTGCCCGAGACCGCCATCAATCAAGCTGAGGATCTCTTATACCGGGAAAAGGTCCTGGGGCTCGTTGGGGGTTACGTGGACTCACTGGTCGCTCCAGTGAGTGAGCTTGCCGCCAAGCACCGCGTTCCGTATGTCGCCTCCGCCAGCCTCCAGCGGTCTTTGACCCAAGGACGCCACAATCCCTACTTTTTTCGGGTGGCTCACCTGGACGGCATCGTGCGTCCTCTTTGCGGCTTCGTGACAAACGTATTGAAAGCGAAGTCGATCGCAATCCTTCACTCGGCGACTCCGGGCTCGACAGAATTTGCCGAGGAGATTCGTGCCTGCCTCGAGGCAGCCCATCTTCCGGTGACTCTTTTCGAGAAATTCCGGCCCGGCTCTCATGACTTTTCCGCCTTTCTCATGAAAGCGCGACAAGCCGCCGTTGACACGCTCATCTGCGGCGGGTTTCTTCCCGACCACTTGATGCTGGTGCGTCAATTGAAAGACCAACGCATCCCCATCAGACACTACATTGGACCGTGGGGTGTGGCGTATGGCTCGTTCATCGAGGAAATGGGTCGGGACAGCGAAGGTCTTCTGGGGATGTGTGCGTGGAATCCGGAGATCACCCGGCCGGGCACCGAGGAACAGTCCCAGGCTTTTGTTGAGCGCTTCCGAGCTCGTTTCAAGAAATCCCCGAACTCCACGACTATGCACGGGTATGTGTCCGCACGCGCTCTCCTTGCCGCCATCGAATCCGTCGCGACCACATCAACGTCTCCGACAGGGGAAGCGGTTGCAGCGAAGCTGAGAACCGTCGACATCGCCACCCCCATGGAGCGCCTGGCTTTTGACGAGCAGGGAGACCCCAAGGACTACCACCAGGTCATTGTTCAAATTCAAAAGGGAAAGATGGTCGCCGTTTATCCCCCCGAACGGGCGACCGGCAAGCTGGAATAAATGCGCCAGGATTCTCGGAAGCACCCATGCTCCTACAGTTGATCGCAAGCTCCTTTTCGCTCGGATCCTTCTACGCGCTGATCGCACTCGGGTTTTCCCTCATCTTCGGCATCACCCGAGCGTTCAATCTGGCCCATGGAGATCTGATCCTGCTGAGCGGTTATCTTGCGTACGCCCTGTACAAAGGTCTGGGGGCCCCCGTCCTTCTGACACTTCCCCTCTGTATGCTGGCGCTTCCGGTTGTGACCGTGCTTCTGCACCGGTTTTTGCGCCATGTGCGCGAGCCATTTGAGCTCAACACGCTGGTCGTGACCTTCGGCATTTCAATGGTCCTCCAGAATGGTATGCTGCTCGCCTTTTCAGCCAATTTCAGGCTGCTTCCCAAAGCCGACTTCGCCATGCTGCTTCCTGAGAGCACGCCCGTTCTGAGCCCCGGCCAGATCATCCTCATCGCCCTGTCCCTGCTCGCAACCGCCGCAACCCACGTTCTCCTGCACAAGACCTTTCTCGGGAAGGCCCTGAGAGCAACGATCCAAGAGCGTGAGGCTGCACGACTCGCGGGAATCCCCGTTGAACGGATGGGGATGGTGGCTTTTGCCCTGGGAGGGTCCCTCATCGGTCTGGCCGGTCCCCTCTACGGTCAGTCGGCCTATCTGCAGCCATTTGCCGGGCCGGAGCCGACCCTGACGGCCATCATCATCACCATTTTTGCAGGAGTCGGCCGGACACGAGGCATTCTGCTCGGTGGTTGGATCCTTGGATTCGTTGAATCGACCGCGGCACTCGTCCTGGGGAGCAGCTGGCGGGAGATGGTCGCGGCGGTGCTGCTCATCGCCCTGCTTCTCCTGCGCCCGGAGGGGCTGCTCACGCTCCGCCCGCATCGGGAGTCCAAAGCGTGAAGCCGCCCAAGCAGTTGATTCTTCCAGCCTTCGGCGTCTTGATTCTGGTCGGCTGGCCGTTGAGCGGCTTGAGCACCGACATCCATCATCGAGTCCTGGGAATGGCGTTCTTCTACGGTGCTTTCGCCATGACCTGGAATATCAGCGCGCTCACAGGCGCAGTCTCGCTCGGACATGCCGCCTTCTTCGGTCTGGGAGCCTATGCCGCGGGTCTGACAAGCCATTACTGGCAGATCTCCCCTTTCCTGGGAGTGATGCTCGGAGGGCTTCTCGGCGGGGTTTATGCCTGCTTGTGGACTCTTCTCTTCAAGAACCTGCGCGGGGCACAGTTCGCTCTAGCCTCCTTGGCTTCCGTCGAAATTCCGAAGACCCTGGCGGACAACTGGGACAGCCTGACTTCGGGCTCTCTTGGACTGGTCGGAATCCAGAGCCTTCCTACGCTGAACCTGGGAGCATGGCACATCGCGTGGGGCGTTGATCTGAAAGCGCAATATTTCCTGCTGCTGGCATTCATGAGCGTGATGGTCTTGATCCACTTGCGGAGCATTCGCTCCCGTTGGGGCTGGGCCATCCGGTGTGTGCGCGAAAACGAGCTCGCCGCCGCAAGCCTTGGTGTCAATGTTGGGGCGGTCCGGGCGCAAGCCCTGATCTTAAGCGGGTTTCTCGCGGGGATCTGCGGAGGGCTTTACGCCCATCTGATGGGGATGATCGAGCCTGCGCTCGTATTCAGCCTGCACCTTTCAGCCATGCCGCTTGTTCTGAGCCTGTTCGGCGGACGCTACGAAGTTTTAGGCCCCCTGCTGGGGGCTCTGATCCTCTACCCCATCGACCAATTGCTCTTTCATTCCTTGCTGCCGGTAGGACACGCAGGGCTGTACGGTCTGATGATCATCGTAAGCTTCCTCTTCTTTCCACAGGGCATAGCCGCATGGCTCCAGAAAAGAGCGAAATCTGCCTAGAGCTCCGCAGCCTATCGATTCGTCTGGCAGGCTCGATCGTCCTGAAAGACATCACCATCCGGGTCCGGGACCGGGAGATCGTCAGCATCATCGGTCCAAACGGCGCCGGAAAGACAACTCTTTTCAACATAATCTGCGGCAATCTCCGCCCGACTTCCGGAACCGTTCACTATCGAGGTCAGGAAATCACGGGATGGCCTCCTCACCGGATCTGCCACGCCGGGATTGCTCGCACGTTTCAGACGACCCGCCCGTTCCCCGAAATGACGGCTCGCGAAAACGTGCAGGTCGGACTGTGCTTTGGGAAGTTGGACGCGAAGGCGTCCGGTCCGGCACTTCAGCTGGATGCCGATGAGCTCCTCGAGCTGGTGGGGCTTGCTCGCAAGCGCGACACGCGCGGCAGCGATCTCACCCTATCCGAGCAACGACGCCTGGAAGTCGCCAGGGCGTTGGCGACCCGCCCTCAGCTGCTTCTCCTGGACGAAATCGCCGCGGGGTTAAGTCCTCAGGCCATCAACCAGGCCGTTGAGCTGGTCCGAATGCTCCGAGGGCTTGGTCTGACTCTGATCCTCATCGATCACTTCTTGAACCTGACGGCCCGCGTGTCAGACCGCCTGATCGCCCTCGACCAGGGCGAGCTGATCGCCGATGGGACCCCTGAGAGCGTCCTCAATTCCACGGAGGTCATCGCCGCTTATCTGGGAGAAAGGCAAAAGGCGGAGCAGGAGGAAATCACCCATGGAGCATGACTCCAAATCGCACCCACAGCTCGTTTTGCATCACACAGCGGTCGCCTTCGGCGATGTTGCCGTGCTGCAGGAGATCTCCCTGAGCATTTGGTCCCAGCAGATTGTCGCCATTGTAGGGCCCAATGGAGCCGGGAAGAGCACCCTGTTTCGAGCCATCGGGGGCCTTGTGCCGCTCATCCGGGGCCGGATTCTGTTCGAAGACGAAGAGATCCAGATGCTTCCCGTCTCGGAGCGCGTGCGGCGCGGAATCATCTATGTCCCGGAGGGAATGAAGGTGTTTCCAGAGATGTCGGTCCGCGAAAACCTGGAGATCGGAGCGTACCTCAACCCCGGCTCCATCCCAGAGAGACTGGCAGCTGTCTTGGACCTTTTTCCCGAGCTCACGAGCAGGCTCCATTCGCGATCCGGCGCCTTGAGCGGCGGGCAGCAGCGGATGGTCACCCTGGGCCGGGGTCTGATGTCCGGTGCACGCTTACTTCTGCTGGACGACCCGTTTCTCGGCTTGAGCCCGCTCATCGTCAAGCGTTTCTGCGACGCCTTTCGGGTGATTCGCAGATCCGGGGTCACCTTGTTCATTGCGGGGCAGCACGTCCGGCGCATTCTCAATGTCGCCGATCTCGCCTTCCTCATCGAGGATGGGACAATAACGCTCTCCGGCCCCGGAACGGAAGTCTTCCAGAACGCCCATTTGCAGCAAATCCTCTTTGGCCTGGACCCCAATCCTCCACCGCTCTAGTGCCCTGTCAACTCTGTTTCGCAAGGTACCCCCCTTTGATTCCCCACTCGAGGGGGGGGTGCGGGGCGTTCTCTTGCCCGGCATAACGTCTTTGACGGGGAGATCTAGCCTGACTCCGCCCCTGTTGCCTCGACGCACCCTGCCCCTGCTCAAGACTTAAGCAAGCAGGGGGCGAAGCCGACGCAGGACCTCTTCGATGTCGGAGGATGGAACATGCTCCTCGGCGAGGGGATTGTAATCCTCCCGAGCCGCCCAGCCCAATCGGATGACATGGACGTTTTCCCCAAGCGGTGCCCAGGTCTCGGGACGAGTTGGGCCGAACAAGGCCACGGTCGGAGTCCCCATCGCGGCGGCGAGGTGCGTCACCCCAGAATCGTTGCCAAGATAGGCACGGGCTGCCGCCAGCAGTGCGGCCAAACAAGGAAGATTCAAACCGTCCATCACGGTCAGGCCGACCTCGTCCCGCATCTCATCGGCAAACGTCCGCAGCGAAGCATCTGCCGGCCCGAGGGCGGTGACGACCCTTCCTCGCCATTCCCGAGCCAACCGCCGCAAAAGCATCCTCCATCCCGAGAGGGGCCAGATCTTTTTCTTCCCGCCGCTGCCCATATGAACGACCAGAATTGGCTCCCCCTGTGTCATGGAGCTTCCGGCAAGGAGAGCGTCCACGGAGGCCATGGCTTCGGGAGTCGGCTCCAGACGCACAACAGCGTCTTCCAGGATCAAACCGCGAGCCTCCAATTGGGATGCAATGTAGCGGGTTACATGCTCTTCGCAACCTTCCGGGGGAAAGGAGCGAGCCCAGTACACGGGCACCGGCAAGCGCTGAGAGAGGTTTTCGGCAAAGGGAATGCTGGAGGATTGTCCAAGAATGAGAGCAGCATCCGCCATGGCAAGGTCTTTGGGTAGAGACGCATCCTTCCAACCGCCGCCCAGGAAAAACGGGGTGAGATCGGCTGCGTCTCCGGGCGAGAAGCCGGCATAATAGGACCTGTTCACGATGAGACCGGCGTGCTCTCGACGAGTGCGGAAATGGAAGCGAAGAGACGGGTCGGCGTCGGCAAGCCCCTGCAGGACGGTAAGTGAGAGAAGAAAATCCCCGAGAGCACCCTGGTGATACACGACGACGCGGTTGGCTGCCGAAGGGCTCATGTCCGACCGATGGGGAGCCATTGTGGTTCACATTTGGATCAGACGGAGTGGATCACTCGGGCTCGGCACCGCAATCCTTCCGGCAAGAGGCAAGCTTCTGGTCCGACCATCGTTTGAGAAACCGCGAGACCCTTGTCACCGCTGGCGTCTCGAGGATCGGCGTCGGAAGAGCCCCTGACGCTTTCAAGGCCTGCTGGAGGCAGGCCTTGACGAGAGCGCATTGCAGGCATTTTTCTTGAGGCTCAATGAACCCCTTGTCATCCCTTGGGCACACGCGCTCCGCATTTCCGAAGCACCAGGGGCGACGCTCATTTGCCATGTCACATCCTCAATTCAAGCGGGGCGGCGCAGACGCTCAAAATCCAGCCACGCCCTCTTGCCCCACCTATTCCAAGATCTCCAGGACGGCCCGTTTGCGCAGCTTGGTTGCGGCCGCGTTCACCAACGTGCGCAGCGCGTGGGCATTGCGCCCTTCCTTCCCGATGATTTTGCCAAGATCCCCTTTCGCAGCCCGAAGCTCGATCACGGAAATCTGGTGCCCCATGATCTCCTTCACTTCCACTTCGTCGGGATATTCAGCCAGAGCCTTTGCGATCACTTCGACGAGCTCTTTCACCTGAATGTCTTCCATAACTCTCCTCATTCCGTAGCACGTGACCTTGAGTTTGCTGATAGAGGCTCAGAAATCTCACTCAGTTCCTCGCGTGTGCCCGAATAGCAGATGGTTCGCGATGCATGCAGATCGATGATCCATGGACGAAAAAACTCGGCCCAGCTCGATGCGACATCACGAGCTTACGGGAAAGCCCCTCTGATGTCAAGCAAGGATCCTCAAGAAATATAAGTGGTTGCGTCACACACCAGTCCGGCCGCTTCCTCCGCGGAAACGATTCATCGAAAACAACAGGGAGCATGGATCATCTTGCTGACCGAACTGGCCCCCTCCATGAACAAATTGCTTTTCTTATTCAATGAATTACGGTAGCTTGCCCGTGATGGACCACGGAAACCAACCGAAAGGCTTGGAAACAGGAGGCACCCCGAATCAATGACCGTTATTTTACCGGAGTGGCTTCAGCGGCGTCCGATGGCTCACATGATCCGATTGGAGCTTCCCCCGCCACACCTTAACGACAATACCGGCGATCTGGACCGACTGCTGCGCGCCCTGAGACAAGATGGATACGAGCCCGTGAGGGTCGACGCCCGGCGTCTCGTCTCCATGACCCGTCGCATCCGTGAGCTGGGCTTCCGGCTTTCCGTCGTCCTTGGATACGCGATGGAGCAATGGGAGCTCCTTGACATCTTGCCCGAAGACGACGAAGGCCCCATGCTGGGGCTTGCCATCGACTTGGGAACGTCCCGTTTGGCCTTTTACCTGATCGATCTCGGAGCACACCGGATCCTCGAGGAGACCTCGGTCGCAAACCCGCAGATCCCCCTGGGCGAAGACATTCTGACCCGTATCCTGTTCGCCAGGGAAGAAGCCAACCGCAGACATCTTCAGCATTTGCTGATCGAAACGTTCAACGGGACCATTCGGGAGCTCCTGGCCCATCATGGTCTTGAGCCGTCGCGCTTGTTCGCGCTCGCCGTCGCCGGGAACACGACCATGAGTCATTTTCTGCTGGGTCTGGACGCGACAAACCTCTGCAAAGAGCCTTACATCCCTGCGGCGAACCAATTTCCAGTCTTCCACGGGGAGGATTTAGGGCTCGCCATGCATCCCGCCGGACTGGTCTATGTGCTCCCCAATGTGGGATCGTACTTTGGTGGAGACCTGATTGCCGGGATCTTGGCTTCAGGCCTTTACCGAACAGAGGATCCGTCCATTCTGGTCGACGTGGGAACGAACGCGGAGGTGGTGGTCGGGAACAGGGACTGGCTGATCGCCTGTGCTGGGGCTGCAGGCCCGGCGCTCGAAGGCGGCGTGGTCGAGCGCGGCATGATGGCTGCGCCGGGGGCGATCGACCGGATCCGCATCGACCCGGAGACCTTTGAGCCTTCCTATCATGTCCTGGGCGACGAGAAGCCGAAGGGAATCTGCGGATCGGGCCTCATCGACCTGATGGCCGAGATGTTCATGGCCGGACTGCTGACCATCCAGGGAAAGATCAACACGCGCGTTGATTCCCCTCGGGTCGTTAGGGGAGAAGACGGCGTGGCCTACATCGTCGCTGACGGGAAGGAGACCGCTGACGGCCGGGACCTCACCGTCTCGGATATCGATGTCGGAATCTTCCTCAAATCGAAAGCCGCGATGTATACGATCTTGACCGTTATCACGCGAAAAGTGGGCATTGAGCTCAAGGACCTCAAGCACTTTTATGTGGCGGGAACGTTCGGCAACTACATCGATCCGGTGATGGCGATTCGCATCGGAATGATCCCTGACCTGCCCATCGAAACCTACAAAGGGTTGGGCAACACGGCGGGGCTCGGTGCGTCCATGGTGCTGCTGGACCGCTCGCTCCTGGAGGACATCGGCCGTATCTGCAGCCAGATCACCTACATTGAGCTGAACGTTAACATGGAGCTCATGAACGAATTCAGGGGGGCCACTTTCCTGCCCCACACGGATCCGGGTCTGTTTCCGTCTGTCACGATCCCGGAAAGAGCACTTGGCAAATGAGATGAATTGGTCGACTGAAGGGACCGTTACCGGCTGATGATCCAATCAAGGAGGCACCCTCATGAAATCGCGGGCCCATGAATCCGCGCGATCCCGATGGCCTCGGCTGCCGTCCTTTTCCGCCAAAGGGAGCTCTGTCATGCAAGGGCTTGCCGCAGTGCTCCTGGTGCTCAACCTGCTTCTTGTCTACGCCATCTTCTTTTCGACCAGGGGCGTTCTCGGCTACCGCCAGCAGGTGCGGCACGTGGAAGAGATATCCAACAAGGTTCGCAAGCTTCGCACGGAGAACAGACGTGCATTTCATCGGATCCAGGCCATGAAGAACGACCAACGGGAGCTGGAGAAGACCGTTCGGGACCAGCTGGGGTGGGTTCGTGAAAACGAGCTTGTCTTCGAGTTTCCTCCACCAGCGCCCAAAGAAACGCGCTGAGGAGCCCCCCTTCTCAGGGCACAGGACCGCAATTTGCTGCCACTATTCGCCAGCCCCCGGTCGGTCCCTCGGAATGCCCCATCATCCCTAGCCGTTTCACCCTTTTTCCTAATTTTCCCTTGACGGTTTTCGGCAAGACATGCTAGCAAGAGCAGTTTCCGCGACCCAAGCTCCTTGCTCCGATCCGTGACAGCGAGAGGGGCTACAGACCCGTGAGGAGGATGTGTTACCATGCGAAAGTACGAGACTTTTTTCATCATTGACCCGGATCTCCCCGATGAGGTCAACGCCGTGATTGACGAAAAGGTCAAAACGGTCGTGACCTCCAATGGCGGAAGTATCCTGAGCTACGTGCCCTGGGGAAAGAAGAAGCTGGCCTATACGGTGAAGAAGCGTAACCGAGGCCATTATGTCCTCATGGAGTACGCCGGCGGCCCCGAGCTGGTGGCCGAGCTCGAGCGGAACATGCGCCTCGATGAGCGCGTGCTGAAGTTCATCACCGTGCTGCTCGACGAGCGGTTTGACCCTGCCAAGGAAGAGGCTCGAAAAGCGGCGGCAGAGGCAGCGGCGGCGGCAGCGGCAGCTCCGGCCCCCACCGAAGGGGAAGAGGCTGCGGACAAGGCGGCGTTGCCCGAAGGCGACGAAGAGGAGATGAGCTCCGAAGAGTCCGGTGACGCCGACGAGTAAGGTCGCCCGAGAGGGGCACGGCATGTTGCTCATGATTTGCTGAACGTGTTTCAGGGAGAGACGAAATGGTCATTCGACGCAAAAGAAGAGCGTTTCATCGGCGCAAGGTTTGCCGATTCTGTGTGGATAGCGAGCTCCGCATCGATTACAAGGATCCCAAAACCCTACGCTACTTTGTGACCGAGCGCGGCAAGATCGTTCCGCGGCGCATCTCGGGAAACTGCGCCAAACATCAGCGGGAGCTGACATTAGCCATCAAGCGCGCCCGGCAAATTGCCTTGTTGCCCTACACGACCGTACAGACGATATAAGGGGAGCGCAGCAGGAGTTGTCGATTCCCTCCGAGAGGGGGGAATCGACCTGCAACGGATTCTTGCCCGTTGCAGGACTGGACTCGCACCCGGTTGAGCTCGATCGCATCCGAGTGTTTCGTGCGCGATTGGGGCGCCAGTGCCGAAAAGCCACCATGGATCAGCAAATACCGGATATCCGGCCGTGAGAAGAGAAATTGCTGTCGGCATCGCGGCAACCATCGTCTTCTATCTGTCGGCCATGTTTATTCCCTTGGCCGGCTTTGTAGCGGGGATGTTCACGTCGTTGCCCACGCTGCTGGCGTTCTACCGCTGGGGCAGCCCCATCGGGTATTGGATTCCGGGCGGGGTGGCTCTCCTGGGGAGCGCTCTGCTCGTTTATCTCAATATGGTTCAGAGCATTCCCTTTCTCCTGGAAATGCTCTTCCTTGGGCTCTTTCTCGGGACAGGGATGCGCCTCCAATGGTCGCCCGAGCGAACCATCGCAACGGCTGCCCTGCTGGTGTTCTCCACGGGAGTCTTGTCGTTGTGGCTGTTTGCGCCGGCATCCGAGGGAGGGCTTTTGGCCGAAATGGAGCGAGACCTTAAGGACGCGGCCACTACCGCGGTCCGGGAGCTCGGGGGGCAGATCGAAGACAAGCAGGGGTTCGAGCAAGCGCTCCTGCAGATTGTCCCCGCGCTCGTGAGGCTATTCCCCGGCATGGCCCTCGCTTGCGCTTTGGCCGTTGCGTGGCTCAACGTCGTTGTTACGGCGAGGTTTTGCCGAATCCATCACATTTCTTTGCCGCCGTGGCCTGAATGGTCGTTGTGGAAGTCCCCCGAGCCCCTGGTGTGGGGGCTCATTGGCTCCGGTTTTTTGTTCCTGTTCGCGAATGGCCTCCTCAAGCTGATCGCCTCCAATGCGCTGGTGGTTCTGGGCCTGATTTACTTCCTCCACGGCTTGGCCATCGTGAGCTTTTATGCCGACAAGTGGCGATTGCCCCGCCTGGCGCGGGGTTTTATTTACGTCGTGGTGTTTCTGCAGCAGTTCGCGACGCTTGTCACTGCCCTCATGGGGCTCTTTGACATGTGGATGGATTTCCGGCGCTTGACCCGGAAGCCCGACGAAGAGGGTTGAGCCCTCTGGCAAGTTGAGCGCGGTGTATACGGAAGGAGACAGAAATGAGAGTGATCTTGACTGAAAACGTTGCCTCATTGGGCGAAATCGGTGAACTGGTGAATGTGGCTCGGGGATACGCCCGCAATTTCCTCCTCCCCCAGGGGCTTGCCATGGAGGCCACGGGCAAGAATGTGCGCGAGCTCGAGCACAAGCAGCAAGTGCTCGCCTTGAAGCGCGAAAAAGTGCGTCAGCAGATGCTGTCGTATGCGGAGAAGCTGAGCCAGGTCAAAATCGTACTGACGCGCAAGGTCGCCGAAGACGAGAAGCTTTACGGCTCGGTCAGCGCTGCTGACATCGCGAGCAGCCTCGCCGATCAGGGCTTCGAGGTTGCCCGCAAATCCATCCAGCTCGATCAGCCTGTGAAGCAGCTTGGTGAGCATGTCATCCCCGTCCGCGTCAGCTCACAGATCACGGCCAACGTGACCCTGGTGGTGGAGAAGGAAGATTAGCGTCGTGGAAGGCAGTCTTGTCGAGGAACTGCAGAAGATACCTCCCCAGCAGATCGAGGCCGAACAATCGCTGCTCGGGGGCATCCTGATCGACAGCGACGGCCTGCCCGCGGTCCTGGAAGTTCTTAAAGGGGATGAGTTCTATCGCGACGCCCACCGGGTCATTTTTCGTGCGTTTCAAGATCTGTTCGAGCGCAACGAGCCCATCGATTTGGTTACGGTGGCGGAATACCTCGCATCCAATAACCAGCTGGAGTCCGTGGGGGGTGCGGCATACCTCGCCTCCCTGGCCCAGATGGTCCCCTCATCCGCCAACGTTGGCTCCTACGCACGCATTGTCAACGAAAAGGCGCTCCTCCGCCGTCTCATCCAAACCGCCAACGAAATCTCGTCCTGGGCCTATGCCGGCGGCCGGAGCGTCGACCAGATCCTGGACTCCGCCGAATCCGCGATCTTTGCCATCACCGAAAAAAGCCTGCGATCGACGTATCATCCCCTGAAGGAAGTGCTGAAGCGCACGGTCGAGACCATCGAGAATTTCCACGAGTATCAGGGCATTTCGGGCGTCCCGAGCCATTTCGCGGATCTTGACAAGCTCACGGCCGGGTTCCAGCGCTCCGACCTGATCATCATCGCTGCCCGACCCAGTATGGGTAAGACGGCTTTTGCCCTGAACGTGGCCCGCAACGCCGCCATCGAAAGTCAAATCCCGGTCGGGTTCTTTTCCCTTGAAATGAGTAAGGAGCAGCTTGCCATGCGGCTGCTCTGCTCCGAGGCTCGCGTGGATTCGCAGAAGATCCGATCAGGGTTCCTCAGTGCCCAGGAAGGCACCAAGATGATCATGGCCGCAACCAGCTTCTCGGAGGCGCCTGTCTTCATCGACGACACGCCGGCCATATCGGCCCTTGAGCTGCGCGCGAAGGCTCGCCGCATGATGGCGGACCGCGGGCTCGGGCTCATCGTGGTCGACTACCTGCAGCTCATGCAAGGGAGGCTCAGCTCGGAGCGCCGCGAGCAGGAGATCTCCGAAATCTCACGATCGCTCAAGGCCCTCGCCAAGGAGCTCTTCATTCCGGTGATCGCCCTTTCCCAGCTGAACCGCAAGGTGGAGGAACGGCACGACAAACGTCCCCAGTTGAGCGATCTGCGAGAATCCGGGGCCATCGAGCAGGACGCGGACGTAATTCTCTTCCTTTACCGGGATGAAATGTATAATAAGGAATCCTCCGAGCAGGGCGTTGCGGAAGTCATCATCGGAAAACAGCGCAATGGCCCGACGGGTACCGTCAAGCTGGCCTACATCAAATCCTACACCCGGTTCGAAAACCTTGCGAGTGGCCTATGAGCATGAAAAAGCCCTTTTATGACGAGTATTCCGAATCCTTGTCACGCTCCGAGCTCGAAGCTCTGCAGCTGCATCGTCTGAAGCAGGTCCTTCGGCGAGCCGCGACGTCTCCCTTTTACCAGAAGAGGTTCGACGAAGCAGGCGTTGTCCTGCAGAGCATCGAGAGCCTCGAAGACGTTGTTCGGCTGCCCTTCACCACCAAGCAGGATCTCCGGGACGGCTACCCTTACGGCTTCCTGTGCGTATCGAAAGACAAGTTGGTTCGGATGCATGCGTCATCGGGCACCACGGGTCAGGCGACCGCGATTTTCTACACCCAGGCCGATATCGACCACTGGGCCGAGCTCATGGCTCGCTGCATGTACATGACCGGGGCGCATCCGGGCCAAACATTCCAGAATCTGACGGGCTACGGGCTCTTCACCGGCGGTCTGGGCTTCCACTACGGAGCCGAGCGGCTCGGTCTGCTGACCATTCCGGCAGGCCCAGGGAACACCAAGCGCCAGGTCCAGCTCATGAAGGATTTCTCGACCAACATCCTCCACATCATCCCGAGCTATGCCCTGCACTTGATGGACGTGATGACTCAGATGGGTATCGACCCCAAACGAGACCTCGATCTCGATATCGCCTACCTGGGGGCGGAGCCGCACTCGGAGGAGGTTCGCAGACGGATTGAGGATTTCTACGGGATCCGAGCCTACAACAGCTACGGGCTTTCTGAAATGAACGGCCCAGGGGTGGCCTTCGAGTGTCCGCACCAGACGGGGCTTCATGTCTGGGAAGACGCGTTCCTGGTGGAAGTGGTTGACCCGATGACCCTCGAGCCCGTGCCCGACGGCGTCATGGGCGAGCTGGTCATGACGAGCCTGCTGCGAGAAGCCATGCCGCTCATCCGCTACCGCACCAAGGATCTCACGCGCATCGTCCCGGGTGAATGCCCCTGCGGCCGGGCGCACCGGCGCTTTGAGCGGATTCATGCCCGGTCGGACGACATGTTCATCATCAAGGGCGTCAACATTTTCCCGATTCAGGTGGAGCAAGTGCTGATGAACATTCCCGAAGTGGGGAACAACTACGTGATCGTGCTCCACCGGGAAAACAACGTCGACCATATGACCGTGCGCGTCGAAGTGACGGACCGGAACTTCGTCGAGGACATGCGCCAGCTCCAGCGGATCCAGAAGCAGATCACCCACGAGCTCCGCGGCGAGCTTCTCGTCACGCCCATCGTCGAGCTGGTTGAGCCCAACAGTCTGCCACGGACTGAAGGAAAGGCCGTTCGCTTGATCGACCAGCGGAGCCTTTAATCCTCATTCAGGGAGGTGCCCGCTATCGCCAGGGCATACGGAAATGTCAACGGCCTGAAGAGCAGTGTCAGGCAGCGCATAGAAAAGCTTTACCGCCGAAAGGTCCCCACCAGTCAAGTGATTTCCCCGGACTTGGCTCGGGACTTGGCGCATCTTTCCTTTGAATCGGGTCGTCAGCTGGGACTCCTCCTCGGTCGCGACGGAACCGTGGAGATGGTTCTGGTCGGCGGACCCCGGTCCCTCTACATCCCCGATCTCCCCAAGAGCCGCGGCGGACGCTTTCGGCTGCGCGGTCTACGCCTGGTCCACACCCACCTCCAAGAGGAGCCCCTGACCCAGGACGACTTCATGGACCTCGTGTTCCTGCGGCTCGACTGCATCGCGTCCGTACGCGTGGACCGAAACGGCGGCGCCACCCAGCTGGAAGTGGCTCACCTGCTCCCGTCGAGTGGCGATGACCAGGTTGGGTGGGACGTGCTCCCCCTCCTTCCCTGCTACGATCCAGACCTGAATTTCCAGGACCTGGTCCAATCGCTCGAGGAGGAATTCGAACGGAACCGACTGGCCATCCTCGCGAGCACGCAGCAGGACCGGGCGATCCTGGTCAGCGTGACGAGCGCGGACAAGGAGACCGCCAGGGCATCGATGGACGAGCTGGTCGAGCTGGCCGAGTCGAGCGGCATCGGCGTCGCCGACACGATCATCCAGAGGCAGCGGGACATCAACGCGAAGTACCTCATCGGGAAGGGGAAGCTCAGCGAAATCGTGCTGCGGGCTCTGCAGTGCGGCGTGGACCTGCTCATCTTCGACCAGGAGCTGAACCCGTCCCAGGTCAAGGCCATCACGGACACAACCGAGCTTCGAGTCATCGACCGCACGCAGCTTATCCTCGACATCTTCGCCCAGCGCGCCCAGAGCCGCGAGGGGAAGATTCAGGTCGAGATGGCGCAGCTCAAATACCTCCTGCCCCGCCTGGGCGTGAAAGACGACGCGCTCTCCCGGCTGACGGGCGGCATCGGCACGCGCGGACCCGGTGAAACGGTCCTCGAAATCAACCGAAGGCGCACGAAGGATCGGATCTCCCACCTCGAGCAGCAGCTGCGCATGGTTCGTCAGCACCGCGGACAGCGCCGGTCCAGGCGCGTGCGCAAGGAGATGCCCACCCTTTCCATCGTGGGCTACACCAACGCGGGCAAATCCACCCTGCTCAATGCCCTGACCCGCAGCACGGTGCTGGTGGAGGACAAGCTGTTTGCCACGCTTGACCCCACGAGCCGCAGGCTCCGATTCCCACGCGACATGGAGGTCATCATCACGGACACGGTCGGGTTCATCCGGGACCTGCCCAAGGATCTCGTGGAAGCCTTCGCCGCAACCCTCGAAGAGCTCGACGACGCGGATCTCCTGCTGCACGTCGTCGACATCAGCAACCCGCGGTTCGAGGAGCAGATGGCGGCCGTCGACCGCATCCTCGAGACACTTGAGCTTCAAGACAAGCCCAGGCTCCTGGTCTTCAACAAGCGAGATCTTGTCGATCCCGAGTATCTGGAAAACCAGGTGAGACGCTTCGGAGCCGTCCCCATCTCGGCCCTCGCCGTTCGGGAGCTGGATCCGCTGATTGCAGCCATGGAAGAGAAAGTGGAAGTGGTGTGGAAGCAGATGAAGGAAGCCCGTGAGCTCGCGCTTGACAGCCGCACAAGCGGCTCACCCGACTCTGAAGTGGTGGAAAGCAACTGGCTCCCTCCGAAGAAGGACGCTTCGAAAACCCGTGAGGGCTGACGGCAAGGCCTTATCCCACCCGCACCCTGGCATCGAGCAGGCCAGTCGCCGCTCTTTAACTCCCGAACGATCCCAAATCACGATCCTCTAAAGGTCACCGCCACACAGGAGCGTGCTCATTGAGGCAACAGGCCACAAATAGGCGCTGCCGAAAAGAGCCTACGCCACGCGTGGGCACGTTTTTATTGCCCTGCGGCCAAGCGAGCCGAACCGCGCGAAACGTCGTTCCGGCAATGGTCGGGCCGGAATCCTTGCCAATCTCTGAAATGCCTGGATCCGGGTTGAAGCTTTTCCCGGCAGGCTTCAAGCCGGGAAACGGCCGGGATGACGATCCCATGGATTGCGGACACCCAATTGCAGGTCGCATCTCAGCGACGACCACCACTTTCCAAAAGGGCCTTCGCCTTTTCGCAGTCCTTCTTGATCTGAGCCACCAGCTCCTCGATACCCGAGAAACGCTGCTCGTCGCGCAGTCGTTCCAGGAACCGCACGGTGATGGCCTGATCGTAGATATCCTGATCGAACCCGAACAGGTGGACTTCCAGGGACAGCTCGGTGTCCCCAAAGGTCGGGTTATAGCCAAGATTCGCAGCGCCTCCGTAAACCTTCCCGCCCACCACAGCTTCCACGACATAGACGCCGCGCTTGGGCGGCGCATGCTCGTGGATTCGAATGTTCGCGGTGGGAAACCCCAAAAGACGCCCGCCCCGATTCCGGCCCCGAACGACGGTCCCACTGATCTCGTAGGGGCGACCGAGCAGCCGACTGGCCTCGGCGAGCGCTCCGTCCTGAATGCACTTCCGGATCATGGTGCTGCTCACCATGGTTCCGTCGATTTCGATGGCCGAAACCGTCTGCACCTCGAATCCGTACACCTTCCCCATGTTCTCGAGAAAGGCGATATCCCCTTCGCGACCGCGACCGAACCGGTAATCGTAGCCCACCACGATGGCGCGCACCCCGAGCTTGCGGACGAGCAGCTCCGTCACGAAGTCGGTGGCGCTGATCTGGGCGAACCGATGGTCGAAGGGAATCACGACGGTGACGTCTATCCCCGAGGCCGCAATGAGCTGCAGTTTGCGATCGTGGGGTGTGATGAATAGCGGCCCGTTGCCCGGCCTGAGCACACGCAGCGGATGCGGGTCGAACGTCACCACGACCGCCTCGCCGTTGAGCTTGGAAGCCCAGTCCCTGACACGTTGAAAGAGCGTCTGATGACCGCGGTGAACGCCGTCGAAGTTGCCGATGGTGAGTACGGGATTGTTCAGAGAGCGGGGAATGTTGTCAACACCAACAAAGACTTCCATAAAGAGCTTTCGTTCCTCCGGCACGCTAGAAATGTTCTTGACACACAAAGACGATTACATTACGTTACGCCCCACTCAATTGCAACGCTTTTTAGTTGCAGGCCGAAGTGGCGGAACTGGTAGACGCGCTAGGTTCAGGGTCTAGTGGGCGTACGCCTGTCGGGGTTCGAGTCCCCGCTTCGGCACCAAGCAAATCCGAGGGGTTAGCGGGAATTTCCGTTAGCCCCTTTTTCTTCTCAATGGCATTACGCGCTTATTACTCAAACGAGCTCGTCCCGTTCTGCACGTCACGTCATAATTCCGATGACTATCGCCATGGAGAGCATGCCCGTCCCGAGTAGGTTTGAGCTCATTCACCACCATTCGCCCAACGGAAAAAATCGTTCGCCGTCACTCCCGAAATCAGGTTGACACATGCAATCCAGGCGACCTAATTAATACGATAACCCATTCAGACAGCGTTTGTCTGCATGTGGAGAGCTAACCTGCACCCGGGAGCAACGCAATCATGAAGAGGCATCCCTCTTAAACCCTTTGTGACTCCCCACGAGCTGGTGCATCCATCTCGGTCCGTATCAAGAGCACGTGTGGGCCGGTTCGTCTCCGGGGCCTCACATTCGCAAGTGCCAAGTCATTCGCTGACGGCACCTGATGTCCTTCCGAACTCCGTAGGCCCGCAACGCTGTACCGCGCATAAACGCCGTTCTGATCATGAGCACATGTCAATCTACCATCGAAAGGATCCTGGGCAAGGGGGGGGCCATATACTCGCCACGCGCCATCCAAAGACAACGAGGCTGATCTGATGTCTAAAGAGCCCATCGCTCATCTGGCCGAGGATGGCCGCACCCACTCACTCCGAGAACATCTCGTGAAGACGGCAGAACGGGCAGGGACGTTCGCGGCCGTTTTTGGATTTGGGGAGTGGGGCAGGTTGGCAGGTCTGTGGCACGACCTCGGCAAATATTCAAAGAGCTTCCAAAACAAGCTGGCCGCTGCCGCAGGACAGGAGGCACACCTGGAGGGGAAGGCACGAGTTGACCATTCTACCGCAGGTGCGCTTTACGCCGTTGAGCAGTTCGTTGCGCAGTTCAAGCAGGCTGGACGATTACTGGCCTATATCGTCGCCGGACACCATGCGGGTCTGCCCGATTGGAGTGCGGACAGCACAGGGAAGGCAGCTCTTTCCCAGCGTCTTTTGAGGCAGGATCTTCTTGATGCCGTTCTGTCACAGGACATTCCACCTGAAATTCTCGAGCAACCATTTCCCACGGAAAGACCCGTTGGTCGCGATCCAGCGTTCTGGCTCCGGATGCTCTTTTCATGCGTGGTTGATGCGGACTTCTTAGATACAGAAGCCTTCTTTGATCCGGAGCAGGCAGAGCTCCGACAGGGCTTCCCCGCTCTATCGGAACTGCTGGCGCCATTTACGGGGTACATGATCGAGAAGCAAAGTGCTGCCCGCGATACTGCGGTCAACCGCTTGCGGAAAGCCATCCTGCGCCGCTGTATCGAGACATCCCGGGATCCGAGTGGAGTTTTCAGTTTGACCGTTCCTACCGGAGGAGGCAAGACCCTCTCCTCAATGGCTTTTGCGCTCCATCACGCTAACGCCCATGGGCATCGCAGGATCATTTACGTCATCCCGTACACCAGTATCATTGAGCAAACCGCCGACCAATTTCGAGAGATTTTTGGCGACGTGGTGGTGGAGCACCACAGCAATCTTGACGCTGCCAAGCCTGACGGAGAAACCGCTCGTTCACGACTGGCTTGTGAGAACTGGGACGCTCCGCTTATCGTCACCACCAATGTGCAATTCTTCGAGTCGCTCTTTGCCAGCCGCACGAGTCGATGTCGCAAGCTGCACAATATCGCGGGAAGCGTGGTCGTGTTGGACGAAGCCCAACTTCTTCACACCGAGTTTCTCAGTCCAATCCTCGAGGCCCTCAATGAGCTCTGCAAGCACTATGGTGTCACGGTCCTGCTTTGCACCGCGACTCAACCGGCTCTTGGCCCACATCGATCAGCCAGCTTTGATTTCAAGGGCCTCGAGGGGATTCGCGAGATCATGGAAGATCCGAAGGCCCTTTTCGACAAATTCAAAAGGATTGAGGTGAAGCTGCCCCAAGATTTTCAAACCCCGGTTTCTTGGGACGACCTTGCAAAAGAACTGGCGAAGCTGCCATCCGTTCTGTGCATCGTCAACCGTCGTGATGACTGCCGTTGTCTTTGGTCTTTGATGCCCGAAGGCACATTCCACCTTTCTGCCTTGATGTGCGGCGCTCATCGCACAGACCAGATTGCCAGGATCAAAGCCAGCCTGAAAGCCGGTCTGACCACCCGTGTCATCAGCACCCAACTCGTGGAAGCGGGTGTCGATCTCGATTTTCCCGTGGTGTACCGAGCGGTGGCCGGGCTCGACTCCATCGCTCAGGCCGGTGGGCGTTGCAATCGTGAAGGTCTTCTGTCATCTGGCACGTTGACGGTTTTCATGCCCCCTACTCGTCCCCCGATTGGCATTCTTCGCCAGGCAGCCGAAATCGGGACACGCATGCTGAGTACTGACCAGAATGATCCTTTGAGACCTGAGCGTTTTATGGACTACTTTCGGGAGCTCTACTGGCTGCAGGGTTCGGATCGCTTGGATGCGCGCAACATTCTGCGTGACCTGAAACCTGATCCTGAATTGCGCTTCAGCTTCCGGACGGCAGCCGGCAATTTCAAGCTCATCGACGACAAGTCGCAGGCACCGGTCATCGTCGCTTATGGGGCTGAAGGCGCGAAGCTGATTGATCAGCTCGATCGCCTGGGGCCGGAGCGATGGCTGCTTCGGAAGCTCCAGCGCTACGTGGTCAACCTGCCCAAACAGCTGCATGAGCGGTTGCGAGTCGACGGCGCCATCCGCGAGATCCATGACGGCATCTATGTCCAAGGGCATGGTCGACTCTACGATGACCACTTGGGATTCTGTCCTGACAGGTCACTCATTTATGACCCAGATGAACTGATCACGTAACTCCCATAATAAGGAGGCGTCATGCAGGGTGAAGGACTAAGAAGCCGGGCCTTTCGCATCAAGGTCTGGGGAGAGCACGCTTGTTTCACGCGCCCGGAAATGAAGGTCGAACGAGTCTCCTACGATGTCATGACCCCATCTGCGGCACGGGGCATCCTGGAGGCAATTCTTTGGAAGCCGGCCATCCGCTGGCACATCACGCAGATCGATGTACTCAACCCCATCCGATGGACATCCGTCCGGCGCAACGAGGTCGGAAGCGTCATGTCCCCACGAGCCAAAGATTTATACATCGAGGACCAGCGGCAGCAGAGGGCTGGGTTGCTCCTTAAGGATGTTGCCTATGTCATCCACTCGTTTTTTGAAATGACGGCCAAGGCTGGTGCCGAAGACAATATCAAGAAGTTCGAAGAAATGTTCTCGCGACGATTGGAGAAGGGACAATGCTTCCACCGCCCCTATTTGGGCTGCCGCGAATTCGCGGCGAACTTTGAGCCGCTGACCGATACCGACGAGAGCCCCAAAGCTATCGACGAAACCAAGGATCTGGGATTCATGCTTTACGGAATCGACCACTCAGGAGCGGAGCCCATGCCCATGTGGTTTCCCGCAAAGCTTTTGAATGGACGAGTCATCATTCCATCGGCGGACGATCTGGAGGTGCGGCGATGATTCTCCAAGCTCTACACCGGTACTATCATCGCATGCAATCCGAAGGACTAGCCAACGTGGCCCGCGAAGGCTTTCAAAAACAAGCGATTCCCTTTGTAATCATGCTGGATCACAACGGCCACTTCGTGGGTTTGGTAGACACTCGCACCGTGGAGGGAAAGGCCAAGAACGCACGAGTGTTCACGGTCCCCAAGGCGGTCAAAAGAGCAAGCGGTGTTGCCGCCAACCTCCTCTGGGACGTACCAGCCTATGTCCTGGGTCGGCCGAAGCCCGATGCCACGAAGAACCCATCCAAATTGGCTCAGCGTGCTGTGGAGCAACAGAAGAGCTTCGCAGCTTTGATTGAGGAAAGACTCGCCCCGGCCTTAGGTGACGTCGGAGTCAACGCCGTGAAACTGTTCCTCGACCGAGGCGATTTCAGCGCGGTGTTCGAGCATCCGGGCTGGCAGGAAGTGGAGCAAAGTGGGGCGATCCTCAGTTTTCAACTGGAAGGTGACACCTGTCTCGTGTGCGAACGGCCTGCCGTCGTTGCCGTGTTGTCGAGCGGAGGACAGAGTAATGATGTGCCTCAACAGCCCTGCCTGATAACCGGCGAGCTCGATGAGCCCGCGCGACTCCACACGGCCATCAAAGGCGTCTATGGTGCGCAGACGTCGGGAGCCAACATCGTTTCGTTCAATCTGCCCGCTTTCACGTCCTATGGCAAACAGCAAAGCTTCAACGCACCAGTGGGAAGGTGCGCTGAGTTCGCCTACACGACGGCGTTGAATCACTTGCTTTCGAAAGGATCCAGTCAGCGTCTCCAGGTCGGCGATGCATCGACGGTATTTTGGGCGGAGAAGCAGCATGACATCGAGAGGGTGTTCGCCGACCTGTTTGGAGAGCCCCCCAAGGGAGAGCCGGAGCAGGATTACAAACAGCTTGTCGCCACATTTCGGGCAGCCGAGGCGGGTGCTCCGCCGCAGCTCGATCCGAATACCCGGTTCTTCGTGCTTGGCCTGACACCTAACGCAGCCCGGATCTCTGTTCGCTTTTGGTATGCTGGATCGGTTGGAGAAGTTGCAGGCAACCTAGAGCAGCATTTCGATGACATCGGGATGACCCATCCCTCCAAACAACCACGGCACCTCTCCCTTTTTCGCTTGCTAGTCGCGACAGCGCCACAACAGAAAGCAGAAAACATCATTCCTAACCTGGGTGGGGAATTCATCAGATCAATCCTGAATGGAACACCCTATCCACAATCGCTGCTGAGCGCTGCAATCCGGAGGTGTCGGGCCGAGCATGAAATCACATACCCTCGCGCCGCACTGATTAAGGCGGTCCTGACCCGTGAATCGCGTTACTACCATAAACCCGATAAGGAGGTCGGCATGTCTTTGGACACCAGCATCAATTTCGTCGGCTATCGACTCGGTCGGCTATTTGCCGTGCTCGAGAAGATCCAGGAAGAAGCCAGCCCGGGCATCAACGCCACCATCCGCGACCGATTCTATGGCTCCGCCTCAGCAACTCCGGTGGCAGCTTTCCCTCATCTTATAAAGCTCAAGAACCATCATTTGGCCAAACTGGAAAACCGCGGGCGGGTCGTTAACCTCGAACGCATAATAGGTGAGATCATGGATGGCCTGATCGAGTTTCCAGCGCACCTGAGCTTGGCCGACCAAGGACGTTTTGCTGTCGGCTATTACCACCAGCGCCAGGCCCTGTTCACAAGCTCAAAATCAGACCAATAGCCCACATGGAGGATAGCTCATGAGTAGTCCTATTCAGAATCGTTATGATTTCGTCCTGCTGTTCGACGTGATCGATGGGAACCCGAACGGTGACCCCGATGCCGGCAACCTTCCCCGCATTGATCCTGAAACTGGGCACGGACTCGTCACAGACGTGTGCCTGAAGCGTAAAGCTCGCAACTACGTTCAGCTCTATACCGGTGGCAAGAAGGGATATGATATTTTCATCAAAGAGAAAGCGATCCTCAATAACCTCATAGACCAAGCTCATGATGAAATTGACAAAGCAAGCACCAAAGAAAAAGGGCAGAAGACCGAAGCTGCAAGGCAGTACATGTGCCGGAATTATTTCGACGTTCGGACCTTCGGTGCAGTCATGTCTACGGGTAAGAACGCCGGCCAAGTTCGAGGTCCTGTCCAGCTTACCTTCGCTCGGAGCATCGATCCGATAGTCCCTCTCGAGCACAGCATCACCCGGATGGCCGTGGCTACTGAAGCGGAAGCGGAGAAGCAGCAGGGCGACAACCGCACCATGGGGCGTAAGTTCACCGTCCCGTATGCACTTTACCGTTGCCACGGCTTCGTTTCTGCTCCTTTTGCCGAACAGACGGCCTTCTCCGAGGACGACCTCGAGTTGTTTTGGGATGCGCTGGTCAACATGTTCGAGCACGATCGGTCTGCCGCGCGCGGGCAGATGGCGACTCGCAAACTGATTGTCTTCAAGCATGACTCGAAGCTGGGCAAAGCACCAGCTCACAAGCTCTTCGATCTGGTGAAAGTGGAGCGAGCGGATGGTACCGACGGACCAGCCAGATCGTTCAACGACTATCGCGTGACGGTGGACAAGGCCGCCAAGCCCAACGGAGTCGAGATCGAGGAAAAGGTATAGTCATGGACTTGGAAGACGACACTTCTCCCCTAGCAAGATGAGGTGCCTATCAATGAACATCAAAGTCATCCTGGAGCCAAGCGAAGATGGCGGGTACACCGCCATCGTACCCGGCCTTCCCGGCTGCATCAGTGAGGGAGATACGCGCGAGGAGGCGCTGGCCAACATCAAGGAGGCCATCCAGCTATACGTCGAGCCCGTGGAGGATGATCTCTCGGCATCGGTGGGGGCTGATATCGTGGAGATCGCCGTATGACGAGGCTTCCGAGCGTCGGCTACGAGAGGGTCGTCAGGGCTTTGCAGCGGGACGGATGGGTGGTGGTCAGGCAGAGAGGCAGTCACATCCGCCTTCACAAGCACACCCGAACCGAACTGGCGAAGCTCACGGTCCCCGCTCATCGCCCGATCAAGCGCTCCACCCTCGCCCACATCCTGAAACAGGCTCGACTGACGATCGAGGATTTCGAGGGATTGTTGTAGCGTCACGCTGACTCCGGCGGATCGAAACGACCCTCGGCAGGACAACCCGCATCGGCCCCAATGGACGAACCGAAAGACATATGGGCCAAGGTTCGGCAGGAGCAGCAAACATGGCTTACTCGGAAGACGACTTCCTCCCCCTTTCCGCCTTGCAGCACCTGCTTTTCTGTGAGCGCCAGTGCGCGCTGATTCACATCGAGCGGCTCTGGGAAGAAAACCTGTACACGGCTGAGGGGCGGATCATGCACGAGCGGGTGGATGCGGGGGGCAAGGAGTCTCGTGGAGATGTCCGCCTGGCGTTCGGGCTGCCGATTCGCTCCCTCAGACTTGGGCTCTCAGGAAAAGCGGACGTGGTGGAGTTTCATCGAGAGGAAGGGGACAACGGCCGACCGATCTGGCGTCCTTTCCCCGTGGAATACAAGCGAGGGCGCCCCAAGAAGGAGCTTTGGGACAAGGTCCAGCTCTGTGCGCAAGCGCTCTGCCTGGAAGAAATGCTTGGCTGTGAAGTCCCCGAAGGCGCGCTGTTTTACGGCAGGACGCGCCGCCGGGTCGATGTTCTCTTCGAAAGCGCCTTGCGTCGGAAAACCGAGGAGACGTCTGCTCGGCTCCATGAGCTTATCGCATCCGGGCACACGCCCCCTTCCCTTTATGATGAGCGATGCGAAACGTGCTCCCTGATGTCACTGTGCCTGCCCAAAAGCACAACCGGCAGACGATCGGTCGCACGATACCTGGGAGACATCATCCGGCAAGAGGACCTTTGAGCCAAGCGCACAACGCGCGACATCGGAAGGGCTATGAAAAAGCACCTCAACACACTCTATGTCACGACGCAAGGCGCCTACCTGTCCAAGGAGGGCGAAACGGTCCTGGTTTCCGTTGACGGCGAAAAGCGACTTCAAATCCCCGTGCATACCCTCGGCTCCATCGTCTGTTTCGGACGGGTGGCGTGCAGCCCCTTTTTGATGGGATTCTGCGCTGAGAATAATGTGGGCCTCAGTTTTCTAACGGAAAACGGGCGCTTCTTGGCGCGCGTTCAGGGACCGGTCTCCGGAAACGTGCTGCTGCGCCGCGAGCAATACCGCAGGGCGGATCAGGCAGAATCCTCGGCCGCTTTGGCCCGCTCGTTCATCACCGGCAAGATCGCCAATAGTCGAACCGTTCTGCAACGGGCCTTGAGGGACCACGGAGACAAGGTTTCCAACGTTGAGCTGGAACAGGCCGTGGCCTTTCTGGGAGCATCGCTGCGTCGGCTTGAAAAGAATGAATCTCTGGATGGCCTGAGGGGCATCGAAGGAGACACGGCCCGATGCTACTTTAGTGTTTTTGACCACCTGATCACGAGTCAGAGGGAAGCGTTCAAGTTCGAAAATCGAAGCCGGAGGCCGCCTTTGGACAACGTGAATTGCCTCCTCTCTTTCCTCTACACGGTGCTCCTGCATGACATCCGATCAGCGCTCGAAGGCGTGGGGTTGGACCCGGCGGTCGGCTTTCTGCACCGGGACCGTCCAGGACGTCCCAGCCTTGCCCTGGACATGATGGAGGAATTTCGGCCGATCATCGCGGATCGGCTGGCTCTTTCTCTCATCAACCTCGGACAAGTCAATGCAAAAGGCTTCAACAAGAGCGAGTCGGGCGCGGTCATGATGTCGGACGCCACACGCAAGGAGGTCATCATGGCCTATCAGAAGCGCAAACAGGACGAGATCCAGCATCCCTTCCTAGGTGAAAAGGTGGCCGTGGGGATCCTCTTCCACGTTCAAGCGATGCTGCTCTCCCGCTGCCTGAGAGGCGATCTGGACGGCTACCCGCCGTTTGTGTGGAGGTAAGCACTCATGATGGTCCTGGTAAGCTACGATGTGGCAACAAGAGACAGCGAAGGCCAGCGCCGATTGAGGCATGTCGCCAAGATCTGCAAGGATTATGGCCAGAGAGTCCAGTATTCGGTCTTCGAGTGCATCGTTGACCCTGCCCAATGGACGCGATTTCGCGCTAGGCTGGAAGAGGTCATCAAGCTATCCGAAGACAGTCTGCGCTTCTACTTCCTGGGTGCCAACTGGCAGAAGCGTGTGGAGCACGTCGGAGCGAAGCCCGCCTTTGACCAGGAAGGCCCCCTGATCGTTTGATGCCTCCGCGAACCCCAAGACCACATCACTCCCCCGGGAGGTTCGCGGAGCTGCAACTTGCTAAAACAGCAAAAAATTGTCTTGCCATGAAACCGTTGCGAACCCCCAGCATCGTCTTTTGAGCCGGTTCGCGGCGACATCCCAAAATCCTCTGAAACTGTAGGCGGTTGGAGCCCCTGCAGTCGCCCCCCCCCGCGGGGGCGTGGATTGAAACATACTTCGTGAAGGTCTCTTCGGCTTTGGGAGTGGTCGCCCCCCCCCGCGGGGGCGTGGATTGAAACTCGACTGTACCGTCTGACTGAAGCCATCGTCGGACGTCGCCCC
>CAZIEW010000033.1:0-52564 GCA_964538515.1 uncultured Syntrophobacteraceae bacterium | reverse complement strand
ACCCCAGCGTGCGCCAGCACGACGAGGAGGATGGCAAGGGCACGGAGGCCCTGAATGTCGGCCCGATGAGGCAAGGATGACGGCGTTGTCATGCGGTGAGCATCTCCCATTGTCTTGGTGGTTTGATCCTGACACGCTTCTTTCCCGAATTGGTGGCCCGGGCTCGACGAGGCCGAGCGCTTCGAGGCCTATTGCGGCGAAAAGCCTAGGGTTCTTATCGGCTCATGGGGTTGCTCTTATGAGCGATCCCTTCTTAACGCCGCGCCAAATCGATAAAGAGCCGGATCTCCATGGACGGTTCGTTGCCAGGTCCCCGACGCGACACAATTGGTTTTCCCTACGTTCGAGAAGGTTTCCCATTGGAGTTACCAATTTGACAGGTGGAGCCGATTGGGGTACCTCTCCCCCTGAGTTTGCAAAAATCCTTCCACAACGAGGAGATTCATCATGCATCTGCCGTTGGGCTTTGCCTGAAGTAGCGCTGTGTGCGCTACCCGTGTGTGGTAGACCCAGGGTCAGACCGAAAGATGCATTGAATCTCCACTCATTCCCGAAGGTTTCCTTTCGGGTTTCTTTCTGTCCGGCTCACATGCCTTATTGAGGATGGATGGCGTCGTCCGCCCCAGACTGAACTGCACGATTCCGGTCGGAATTCGGGGGATTGCTCGCCCTCACGTGGGGGAAACCGACGATGAGCTGGATCATTGTTTTGGCAGCCCCCCGCACCCACCCCGAACGCTGGTCTTCAAAGAGGATGAGGGTGACGGAGCCTCATGATGGATGCGGTGGTTTCCCTGGCATCTCAGAAGGCCAGGAGAGCGGCGAAGAGAGGGTTTCGGGAGTGGAGGCGGCTGTTCGGCTCCGTCGCGGAGCTCGATGAGCACACACGATGGGCGGACCTGCCGGATGGGGCTTTGCTTTTTTTCGTGGAAGAAAGCCGAGAGAGCCAGCACAGCGTTTACGACCTTCTCATGAGCTCCCACCGTCTTGGAAGCGGGTACGACTTTGAGACCCAGTCCTTCGATCGGCTGACGAGGCTTCTGAACGCCTATTTCTTCATCACCGACCAGGCGCGGTTCGAGTGCATGCGCCGGTTGGGGTGGCTCGACACCATCCCTCGGGCTGATCATTCCATCATCGACGTGGTCATGGACGCGGCCACGCTCGAATACGCATCGCTCATGGAAACCCCTGCGCCCACGCCATTGCACCCGGCTTATGCCGAGGACCTTGAATCGCGGGGAATCGACCGGGCTGCGTTGGTGAGGAAATATACCATCGAGGCTATCCAGAGCTTTAGGAACCGGGTGGGATCCAATCCCTCTGCGGCCCTGTGCACGCCGGGCGACCGGATAAACCACCGGCAAGTCCTGTCCGCCGCGGGACGCTCCTCCGGAGGGGAGCCTGCGCGGCGCGTCAATCCGCCGCGACGCGGCCAATGAAGCCATCAGAGCTGAGGCTCTATTCGAGGTGAGGATGAATTCGATCAAGCTGTGGATCAATGATCTGGAAGTGGAAGCGGAGGCCGATCAGACCATTCTGGAGGCATGCGACCGCGCAGGGATTCGCATCCCGCGTCTTTGCGCGCACCCCTCGCTCAAGCCGAGTGGCTCCTGTCGTCTGTGTGCCGTGGAAGTCGATGACACCCGGGGACTCCCCGCCGCCTGCTCGACCCCGGTTGCAAACGGCATGCGGGTGAGGACGGATACGGCGAAGGTTCTGGATTTCCGGCGGGAGATGCTGCGCCTCATCCTTCAGGACCACCCCAGGGAATGCCTTGGGTGTGCGCGCAACGGCACCTGCGAGCTGCAGCGCTTGGTGGAGATGGTCGGGATCGATTTTCCCTACGGGCCGCCGGAGAGTGGGCGAGCGGCGACGCTGCCCGCGGGCTCCTATTTCGAAAGAGACCCCAGGCTGTGCGTGCACTGCGGTCGGTGCGTCCGCGTCTGCCACGAAGTGCGGGGGGCCGGGGTGCTGGTGTTTCGGGAGTCGGGCGGAAAGCAGGAGGTCAGCACGGCTTTTGGGCGGTCCCTGCAGGATGCGGGGTGCCAGTTCTGCGGCGCTTGCGTGGACGTGTGTCCGGTAGCGGCGCTCAGAGAGCCGCTTTCTGCCTATGCGGGACAAGCGCGGGACGCGATTGCGGAAACCTGCTACGCGCTCACCAAGATCGTGATGGATCTCTACAAAAAGGAGCTCCCCCGCTCCTGGCAAAGATCCATCTGTCCGCTTTGCAGCGCTCACTGCCCGATGTCGTTCGAGACGACAGCGTCCGGGACCATCGTTCAAGCTCGTCCCGCCCCCGGTGCCGCTGCCAATGGCGGCCAGGCGTGCGTTCAGGGTCGTTTTCTGCTCAAGGAGCACCTGCAGAGTACAGACCGCCTCCAGAAGCCCATGGTGCTCGAAAACGGCCGTTATCGCGAGACGGACTGGACGGGCGCGTTGGATGAGCTTGCGCGGCGCCTGTCAGGTCTTGGCCCGTGGGAAACCGCTGTCTTGACAGACGCCCGTTTGACCAATGAAGAGCTGTTCGTGCTGCAGAAGTTCGCACGCACGGTTCTGCGATCCAACCTGGTGGGCAGCTGCACGCCGACCGGACATTCGGTGATCGAGGAAACCCTTGCCGGGTGCCCGGATCCCGCCAGTCTCCGCGGACGATTGGCCGACCTTCCCCAAACCGGAGTCGCCTTGGCTATCGGCGTGAATCCGCCGGCGACGCACCCCATCGGCGGAACGATCCTTCGCCAGGCTTCCCTGAGCGGGACCAAAGTCATCGCTGCCAACCCATGCTCGGTCGGCATCGGCCGATTTGCCGACGTGAGCCTCAGCTACACGCCCGGAACCGAAGCCGTCTTGATTTCCGGCCTCATGCATTTGCTCCTGCGCGAAGGGCGTGTCGATCCTTCGATCGAGGCGAGCCGACCCCAATATGTCAGCCAGCTCCGCCAGGACCTCGCCCCTTTCGATCCGGAGGCCGTATCCTCGCTGACCGGCATCCACTGGGAGCAGCTGCTCGAAACCGCATGCCTCTTTAAAGGGGACAAGCCGGTATCGATCCTGTACGGGCCGGGCTTGCTGGCTTCTCAGTGCTCCCAGGAAGCGGCCCAAGCCATGATCGCTCTCCTGTACCTGACTGGCAGCGTCGGGAAAGCTGGTGGGGGCATGATCCCGCTTTATGGGGATTCCAACCTCCAAGGCGCTTCCTGTCTCGATATGACCGCGCCTCTCTTCGAGCTTTCACCCGGCAACGGGAGATCAGCCGCAGAAGGGTCCGTCGCAATGACCGAATTGCTGGCATCGGGCCAAATCAAAGCCCTTTACGTCGCCATGGAAAGCTCGGATCGGTCCTCCTTTCAGGCCCTGCAACCGTATTTGGACAAGCTTGAGCTTGTGGTGCTCCACGACGTGAGGATGCCCGTCACGGGAGGAGTCATGCCTCACCTGGTGCTCCCTATGGCATCAGCCGTTGAAAAAGGCGGCACCTACACCGCTTGGGACGGGCGGCCGCTCGAAATTCCCCGCCTCGCCTCAACTTCAGGCGAAGGTCGATCCGCCCTCTGGGTGGTCCAGGAACTGGCAGCCAGGATGAAAGTCGGTGGGTTTTCCAAGCAAAGCGATGAGGCCTTCCTGGAGGACATCCGGCAGCAGATGTCCGAGAGGACCGTCCTGGTCAAGAAACCGGAACGGGCGGCATCGGGCTGCTGTTGCTGCTCTTCGCCCGTGAAGCAGAAAGCGCCCGACTGCGGCAACGGACCGCCCGAATGGAAACCGATGGAGCCACCCACGGCTCAGGCGGTAGTCGATTCGAGCCACCCGCTGCGCATCGTCCCCAAGGAAGCTCTCAAGCCCCATTTTCTTGGACCGCTGCTCGCCCCGGAGGCAACGACCGTCTTCTACCCCGATGCCGAGATCGAAATGAATCCGGCCGATGTCTTCCGGATGGGTCTCGAGCCTGGAGAAACTGTCCGCGTATCCTGCTTGGAAAAAACCTGGGAAGGCCGCCTCGGCATCAACCCGATCGTCCCGGAAGGGTTTGTGGCTATGCCGACGCGGCAGCTTGCGTTGCCTGAACAACCGGGCTCTCCACCCTTGATCCTTGGTGTCCGCGTCGAAAAGGCCGGCGAGCCGGTGACCGGCTGATCGAGCTCCGTTCCCGCGAAAGAGGTGATTTTCATGTTTCCCATTACATCCCATGAACAATTGGCACCGAAGGTTCACCGCATGACCGTGAAGGCTCCGGTAGTGGCTGAAAAGGCCAAGCCGGGGCAGTTTGTGATCGTGATCATCGACGAAAAAGGCGAGCGCGTTCCCTTCACCATCAGCGGATGGGACACGGCGGCCGGAACCGTTGAATTCGTCTACATCGAGGTCGGAAATACGACCCGGCAGCTGGCATCCTTGAAGCCCGGGGATCAATTGGCTCATTTCGTGGGGCCGCTCGGGATGGCCGCCGAGGTCGACGCCTTCGGCCATGTGGTGGCGGTGGTGAGCGGCTACGGCATAGCGGCCATGGTCCCCATCCTCAACGCTTACAGGGAAAAGGGCAATCGCATCACCACCATCCTGCAGTCTCCCGACCGGGAGCGTGTCTTCGGTCGATCGGAGATTGAGGCGGTGAGCGATCGGGTCATCCTGGCCGTGGGCGAGAATGGCGAGGACATGGCCACCAGCACCACCCGCCCCTTGCGGAAGCTACTCGGGAATCTCGTCCACGAGCCTGTCCACAGGGTGGTCGTGATGGGGTCCATCTGTCTGATGCGGGTGATCAGCGAACTGACCCGCCCCTTCGGCATCAAGACCGTCGTCCACCTGACGCCGCTCATGGTGGACGGCACCGGGATGTGCGGGGCCTGCCGCCTGAGCGTCAAGGGCAGCAACCGGTTCGCCTGCGTGCACGGCCCCGAGTTCGACGGACACGAGGTCGACGGCTGGGAAGTGCTCATGGCGCGGCGCTGCACCTACGCCGACGAAAGCGTGCACCAGCAGGGATTTCAGTGTCGCGGATGCTCGCAGTGGTAAAGAGGTGTCAGCTTTCAGGTGTCGGGTGTCAGGAGGGGACTGCTTGTTGCGACGACCGCAGGTTCAGCAGGCGGGCAAGTCCCGATCGGCCCGTTTCTCTCGCGCAGCGCAGCATCCAACGTACGAGTGCCGAAACCTGACACCTGAAACCAGACCCCCGACACCCTCTCTTGGAAGGAGCTCAACGCATGAGCGGATCGGATAAAGCTGGGACGGCCCAGGGCGAGCCCGGCGCGAAGAAGCCCAAGATCAACCTCAATCGGATCGACATGCCCAAGCAGTCACCCGAGGAGCGAAAGCACAACTTCGAGGAAGTGGCGACGGGCTACACGTACGAGATGGCCATGGAAGAGGCCCATCGATGCATCCAGTGCAAGAAGCGCAATTGCCAGGCGGGTTGCCCGGTCAACATCGACATTCCGGATTTCATCCTCGCGCTGCAGAAGGGCGACATGGAAGGCGCCTCGCGGGTTCTCAAGACCAAGACGTCGCTCCCCGGAATCTGCGGGCGGGTCTGTCCCCAGGAGCTTCAGTGCGAGAACGCCTGCACTTTGAACAAGAAAGGAGCGCCGGTCGCGATCGGACGCCTCGAGCGGTTCATCGCCGACTGGGAGCGGATTGAAGGGGCGGTCAGCACCCCGGAGATCGCGCCTTCCACGGGCAAGCGCGTGGCGGTGGTGGGCACGGGTCCGTCGGGTCTCACGGTGGCGTCTGATCTCGCCATCCGCGGCCATGAGGTCACCATGTTCGAGGCCCTGCACGTGGCCGGCGGCGTTCTGATGTACGGCATCCCGGAATTCCGGCTGCCCAAGGAGATTGTTCAGCGGGAAGTCCAATATGTGGCGTCCCTCGGTGTGGACATCCGCCTCGATACAGTCATCGGGATCAACTACAGCCTCGATGAGCTCCTCAATACGAAATACCAAGCGGTTTACCTCGCCACGGGAGCCGGTCTTCCCCAGTTTCTGCGCGTGCCGGGCGAGAACCTCAACATGGTGTATTCCGCCAACGAATTCCTGACCCGGACGAACCTCATGAAGGCGTACCTCTACCCGAACTACGCCACACCCGTGAAGATGGGCAAGCGGGTGGCCGTGATCGGAGGCGGCAACGTCGCCATGGATGCCGCCCGGTGCGCCGTCCGCCTTGGGGCTCAGGACGTGTACGTCATCTACCGGCGCACACGCCAGGAGATGCCCGCGCGCCTCGAGGAGGTCGAAAACGCCGAGGAGGAAGGCATCCACTTTCATTTTCTCTGCAGCCCGACCGGCTTCATCAGCGACGGGCGTAACAACGTGGCCGCGATGGAGCTCCTGCGCATGAAGCTGGGTGAGCCCGACTCGAGCGGCCGCCGCCGGCCGGTGCCCATCGAAGGGAGCCAGTATACGCTCGCCGTGGACACGGCCGTGGTATCGCTCGGCACCTCGCCGAACCCGCTTATCGCCTCGACCACGCCCGATCTGGAGACGAGTCGCTGGGGCACCGTGATCGTCGGCGAAGGCGGCAAGACGTCCAAGGCCCGCGTGTGGGCCGGCGGCGACATCGTCTCGGGGGGTGCTACCGTCATCAGCGCCATGGGGGAAGGACGGCTCGCCGCGTCATCCATGCATGAATTCTTGAGTCAGTGAAAGGAATCTGAATATGTCCCCATCGACGACGGATCGAGTCGGCTCGGTCATGGTCATCGGGGGCGGGATCGCCGGTGTCCAGGCGGCTCTCGACCTGGCCGACACCGGCTATCTTGTCCATATGGTGGAGAACAGCGAGGCCATCGGCGGCGTCATGAGCGCCCTCGACAAGACTTTTCCCACCAACGATTGCTCCATGTGCATCTTGTCGCCCAAGCTGGTGGAATGCGGACGGCACCCGAACATCGAAATCCATACCCTGACCGACGTGAAGGACGTCCTGGGGGATGCGGGGGATTTCACCGTCAGCCTGCACCAGAGGGCTCGCTACATCGATGTCGCCAAATGCATCGCCTGCGGCCTGTGTGCGGAAAAATGCCCCCGCAAGGTGCCTGACGCCTACAACCTGGGACTCAGCAAGCGCAAAGCGGCGTACGTCAAATATCCGCAGGCCGTGCCCCTGAAATATGCCATCGACAAGGAGCACTGCATCTATTTCGAGAAGAAGGGCAAATGCCGGGCCTGCGAGAAATTCTGCCCTGCCGGGGCGGTGAGCTTCGAGGACCAGGATCTCGACTTCACCCTGAACGTGGGGAGCATCATCCTGGCTCCGGGGTTCCGGCCGTTCGACCCGAAGCGCTTCGACACGTACCACTACGCGCACTTCCCCAACGTCATCACGTCCATGGAGATGGAGCGGATTCTGTCTCCGTCCGGGCCGACCAGCGGCCATTTCGTCCGCCCGTCGGACGGCAAGGAGCCTGGTAAGATCGCGTGGCTCCAGTGCGTCGGCTCCAGAGACATCAACCACTGTGACAACGGCTACTGCTCGGCCGTCTGCTGCATGATTTCGCTCAAAGAGGCCGTCATCGCCCGCGAGCACAGCCACCAACCGCTCGACACCGCCATTTTCTTCATGGACATGCGGACCCCGGGCAAGGACTTCGAGAAGTACTATGACCGGGCGCGGGACGAGTACGGCGTCCGCGTGATTCGGACCCGAGTGCACTCGGTCGATCGCGTTACGGGAACCGACGATCTCATGCTGCGCTACACGCTGGAGGACGGATCGAGCGTCGAAGAGACCTTTGACATGGTCGTGCTTTCGGTAGGCCTTGAGGCCGAGCCGCAGGTGGTCGATCTGGCACGCAGCCTTTCCCTTTCGCTCAACGACGGCCGCTTTGCCGCTACGTCTCCCTTCTCGCCGGTTGCGACGTCGAGGCCCGGGATTTTCGTGTGCGGCGCCTTCCAGGGACCCAAGGACATTCCGCTTTCCGTCATGGAAGCCTCCGCGGCCGCGGCTGAGACCTCGGCGCTCCTGGCTCCGGCCCGCGGGAGCCTCATTCGCAAGGTCGAAGAAATCCCCGAATCCCCCGTCGAAGGCGAGGAAATCCGGATCGGCGTGTTCGTCTGCCACTGCGGCATCAACATCGGCTCGGTCGTGGACGTCCCGGCCGTCAAGGAATACGCCCGGACGCTCCCCAACGTCGCCTACGTGGACGAGAGCCTCTTCACCTGCTCTCAGGATACGCAGGAGCGCATGAAAGACGTCATCCGGGAGCACAAGCTGAACCGGGTGGTCGTGGCGTCCTGCTCGCCCCGAACCCACGAGCCGCTCTTTCAACAGACGATCCGCGAGGCGGGTCTCAACAAGTACCTCTTCGAGCTCGCCAACATCCGGGACCAGAATTCCTGGGTCCACCAGGATTTCCCCGAGGCGGCCACCACGAAGGCCAAGGACCTCGTGCGGATGGCTGTAGCCCGTGTCGCCCTGCAAACTCCCGTTCAGGAGATGAAACTCCCCATCACCAAGACGGGTCTGGTCGTGGGCGGAGGCGTGGCCGGCATGGAGGCGGCGCTTGCCTTGGCAGACCAGGGCTACCCGGTGACGCTGCTCGAGAAAACGGGAGGGCTCGGGGGACACGGGAAAAAACTGCTCTCCGTCTGGACGGGCGAGCCGATGCGGCCCTATCTGGACGCTCTCATCACGAAAGTGGAGCAGCACCCGAGGGTCACGGTGCTCAAGCAAGCCGAGCTCCAGTCGGTGAAGGGCTTTGTCGGGAATTTCTGCTCATCGGTCCTGGTGGATGGAAAACCGAGAGAAGTCCATCACGGGGTCGCCATCATCGCAACCGGCGCACACTCGCTCAAACCGGCCGAATACGGCTACGGGCAGAGCTCGCGCATCTACCGGAGCCTGGACCTCGATGAAGCCATTCGGACGCGGGACGACCAGGTGATGAAGGCGACATCGGCGGTGTTCATCCAGTGCGTTGGATCCCGGGAGCCCGATCGACCCTACTGCAGCCGCGTCTGCTGCAGCCATTCCATCGAGAATGCGGTGCGCCTCAAAGAAATCAACCCGAGCATGGATGTCTTCATCCTGTACCGCGACATCCGCACCTTCGGCCTGCGGGAATATCTCTACCAGGAGGCCAGGCGCAAGGGGGTTCTCTTCATCCGGTTCGACCTCGAGCGCAAGCCCGTGGTGGATGTTTCCAACGACGGGCTGAGCGTTACCGTCTTCGACCCCATCCTGCAGCGGGAGCTGGCCCTGCGGCCGGACATTGTGACGCTCGCCAGCGCCATCGAAACTCGGGATGCGGAAGCCCTTGCCAAGATGTTCAAGGTCCCGCTGAACGCCGAAGGGTTCTTCCTCGAGGCTCACATGAAGCTTCGGCCGGTCGACTTTGCAACGGACGGAGTCTTTGTGGCGGGACTCGCTCACTGGCCTAAGCCGACCGAAGAGTGCATCGCTCAGGCCAAGGCGGCGGCATCGCGGGCGTCCACGGTGCTTGCACGCGATTTCATCGCCGCGGGTGGCGTCGTGGCCGCCATCAACAAGGAGCTGTGCGTGGGATGCCGTGCCTGCCTCGAGTGCTGTCCCTTCGGGGCCATCAGTGAGCTGCAGCAGGAAGGAAAGTGCGAGGTCAACCAGGCCCTGTGCAAAGGGTGCGGAACATGCGCGGCGACGTGTCCGTCCGAGGCCATCACGCTCCTTGGCTTCAGCCACGGGCAGTTGTACCGGCAGATCGACGAAGCGTTGTCGGCTTGAGCGAAGAAATTTCTCACCGCAAAGACGCGAAGGACGCAAAGAGGGACATTTAGAGAGCTGTTGTTTGTCCTTTGCGACCTTTGCGCCTTTTCGGTGAGAAACAAAGCCTTTCAACCTCAAGGAGTGTAACTGAAGCGAGGTGTTTATGGATACAAAACCGTTCGAGCCGAAAATTCTGGCTTTCCTGTGCAACTGGTGCAGTTATGCGGGAGCGGACCTGGCCGGGGTGAGCCGACTGCAGTACCCACCCAACATCCGCGTGATCCGCGTGATGTGCTCGGGGAGCGTGTCGCCGCATCATATTCTGCACGCCTTTCTGAAGGGTGCCGACGGCATTCTGGTTGGTGGGTGCCATATCGGCGACTGTCACTACCTAAAGGGGAATTACATGACCGTAAAGCGGGTCGCGTTCCTTGAGCAATTGCTTAGCTTTGCCGGGTATGAGTCCGAGCGCCTCTGCCTCGAATGGATCTCGGCGGCTGAAGGGATCAAGTTCGCCCAGGTGGTCCGGGACTTCACCGAGCGCATCCGGGCGCTGGGACCTGCGGTTCCCTTGGAGGCGGTCCCGCACGCACAGAACTTCTGACAAAACCGGAAGAAGCGTCCTTTTCGTGATGCTTGGAATCATGACCCCTCTGTCTGGATGAGCTTACATGAATACGCGACTGAAGCAGATCCTGGATGACGGCCTGGTGGACAAGGTTTTCGCCTACAAGACCGTGCACGGTTTCCTTTTTCCATGGGTGTTCACGCGGGACTCGGCATCCGAGCTCGAGCCCTGGGCGCCCAACGCCGCCCGATATCCCATCGTCAAGCTATTGCTTGCGGAAGCGCGCAAGAGCCCCGGCACGAAGCTGGGAATCCTGGTGCGAGGGTGCGAAGAGCGCGCCCTTCGCGAGCTGGTGAAATGGACCCAGATCGACCCCGATCGGGTCGTGGTCCTGGGCCAGGCCTGCAGCGCCGAGCTGGCCGCAACCTGCGAGTGCGCCAAGCCCTATCCCGATCAACTTGATTACGGCATGGCCTGTGCGCCTGTTCTCCAGAGCAAACGGGTTGCGGCGCTCGAAGCCATGCAGCGCGACAGACGCCTCGACTGGTGGCTGGAGCATCTGAACCGGTGCATCCGCTGCTACGGGTGCCGCGACGTTTGTCCCGTCTGCTTCTGCACCGAATGCAGCTTGGAGCATGCCAACCTCATCCCCCCAAACAAGCTGCCCCCGGACAACTCCTTCCACCTGGTCCGAGCGGTCCACATGGCCGGCCGCTGCATCGACTGCGGCCTGTGCGAGGAAGTCTGCCCGGCCAAGATCCCTCTGAGGGCTCTCTACAAGAAGGTCAACAGTCTGGTTGAGGGCATCTTCGATTACAAGACCGGTGAGCCGGACAACAAATCGCCTTTCAGCTTCCTGGGCGAAGAGCTTGCCTTGCCGGCAGCCAACCGATAGCTGAGTAACCGCCTGGCGCGCGGCCACCCGATTGGGTGGCCGTGCGCCGGCAGACCTACCAGTCAAAGAGCGTACCGTTGCGCCCGCCCCCCAAACGCCTCCTGCCGTGAAGTTCTGCTTGACAACCAGTGGTCTCCCTCCATAAGAGCAGCGTGAAATAGGCTCGGTGTCGTCCCATAGTGTCTTGATTGGCCTTAAAAACGTAGAGGATGGAAGAGGATGAAAAAGCTCGTTTCTGTTGCCTCGGTTCTGTGCTTCCTGCTGACGGCATCTCTGCTTTTGCCGGAACAGGCTGACGCGCATCGACGAAGACATTATCATAGACATTACCACTGCCACTGGAAGCATGGATACAGGGTGTGTCATGCCCACACCCATTGGGCCTATGGGCACCATGCGGCCCGTTACCACCACGGATACTGACGCCCCCTGTGCAGAGCGTGCCGGCAGAAGGCGTCGCAACAGCTCTTGATCGGAAGCCGATGGCGCAGGATGCAGTTTCGAGGGCAAAAGCAAGGCCGATGCGCATGTTCATTTTCACGCTTGCCGTGCTCCTGGGCGGCGGCTCACTCCTCTTGTTCGGCGCCTTTCTCTTCTTCGGTTCCTTGGGCGTGGCTTCCTTTGGGTGGACCGAAACGAGGAGCCTTGCTTGGGACGGGCTCCTCTCGCTTCTCTTTTTTGCCCAGCACAGTTTGATGGTTCGGCCGAGCTTGCAGCGCCTCCTCTCGCGGCTGATGCCGGCTCATTACCACGGTGCGCTCTACGCCATCGCTTCGGGGCTTGTGCTGACGATCGTGGTCGTCTTCTGGCAGAAAACCCCGACGGTTGTGATTGCGCTGGAAGGGCTCTGGCGATGGCTCCTGCGCGCGGTGCTCGCCCTTGCTGCAGCCGGCATGGTATGGGGCGCGATCTCCCTGAGCCACTTCGACCCGCTGGGCCTCGATTCGTTGCGTGCCCACGCTCCCTCGCGACCGGTCCTCGTGATTCGCGGGCCCTACCGATGGGTCCGTCACCCGCTTTATTTCTTTTCGATCGTGATGGTTTGGGCTTTTCCGGTTCTTTCGACGGATCGCCTGCTCTTCAATCTGCTGTGGACCGCATGGATCTATGCCGCAACGTTCTGGGAGGAGTCCGATCTCGTCGCGCTGTTCGGCGAGCCGTATCGCGACTATCAACGTCGCGTTCCGAGGCTGCTCCCATTGACAGCTCCATGAGGCCGTCCCATCAGATCCGTCCCGCTGATGCTCGATCGGGTCTTCATCTCGCGGCTAGCCACAACACTCGCGGTGCACAAACGGGAGGGATGAAGGGTAACATGGACCAGGTTGAGCAATCACTCCGCAGGCATGTGCACACGCTGGCGGACGAGATCGGAGATCGCAGCATCTCCCGCCCGGATAACCTCGGCAAAACGGCGGCTTACCTAAGCTCCGTCCTCGAAGCAGTGGGACTTCCCGTGACACTGGAGCCTTATCGATTCCGAGGTCTCACGGTTGCGAACGTCGTCACGGAAGTCGCCATGTCGCAAAACCCTGCCAGGCGGTACCTCCTCGGAGCCCATTACGATACCGTCCGCGGCACCGTCGGCGCGGACGACAACGCCAGTGCCCTGGCCGTCCAGCTTGAAACGACAAGGATCCTGCATGCCATGGCAGGGAAGACCCGTGCCGACGTAGCGATTAAGGTCGTCGCGTTCGCTCTGGAAGAGCACCCGGCATTCTGGAGTCCCGGAAGGGGGAGCTGGGTGCATGCGAGACGCACCAGACAAGCAGGGGAAAGGATCGACGGGATGATATGCCTGGAAATGGTCGGGTACCGATCGACCGAGCCCGGATCCCAGAAATATCCGTTCCCGTTGATGCATCTAAGCTATCCGAAGACGGGCGACTTCATCGGTATCGTTGGAGAAAGCCGGTCCGCGCAGCTGGCCGATGCGATCGAGTCGGCCTTTGCCCTGAATCCCGACCTGCCAACACAGTCTCTTGTCGTTCCCTGCAAAGGATGGCTGACTCCTTTCGTGAGACGAAGCGATCACGTCTCCTTCTGGGACCTGGGGTATCAGGCGGTCATGATCACCGACACCGCCGAATTCCGAAACCCTCATTATCACAAATCCACGGACACACCCGACACGTTGGACTATCGGTTCATGGCCGAGCTTGTGGAAAGCCTCCTGTGCTTCTTTCTCGGCCCCAGCGACGAGCGCTGATTCAGCAGGTGTCTTCCGTCCTGCACCGGGCAACTTGCTGCTGGAGAACGTCAAACGATGTCGGCCAATCCCCGAAGGGAACCGCATTTCAGAGGGAGAGGCTTTGCTGCGCTGAATCGACTCTCAGAGGGGGAAAGGCTTTGGCTTGCAGGAGCTGAGTCATTCCCATGGCCGGCAACGGGGGGCTGAAATAGAACCCCTGCATGGCATCACACCCGTTGCGCTTCAGGAAATCGAGCTGAGGCTCGGTTTCGACCCCTTCCGCAATCACCGAGAAATTGAGGCTTTTAGCCATGGCAAGGATGGCCTTCACGATAGCCACGCTATCAGGGCTCACTTCAACGTCCTTGATGAAGGAGCGATCGATCTTCAGCACATCCAACGGGAAGTGCTTGAGATAACTCAGGGAGGAATATCCCGTTCCGAAGTCGTCGATCGAAAGCTTCACGCCCAGATTCTTGAGCTTGCGCAAGATATGAATCGCGGAGTCCGCGTTGCGCATGGCCGTGCCTTCTGTGATCTCGAGATCGAGAAGGGCGGGATCCAGGGACGATTTCACCAGGTGCTTGCGGACAACCTCCACGAGGTTTTCCTGGCGGAACTGGTGCGCTGAAAGGTTCACCGCCACACGAATGGGAGGAAAGCCTGCCTTTTGCCATATCTTGCATTGCAGGCAGGCAACGCCAAGGACCCACTCCCCGATGGGAACGATGAGCCCGGTCCGCTCCGCCAGGGGAATGAACTGCGCCGGTGAAATGAGTCCCAGCTCCGGGTGCTCCCAGCGCAGCAGCGCCTCGACTCCCACGATAGCACCACTTGTCAAGTCCACTTGAGGCTGGTAGACGAGAAAAAGCTGTCCGAGCTCGAGCGCTTTCCGCAGGGAGCTTTCCAGCGTCAATTCCGAGCAGGCCCTGGCGTTGGTCGCGGATTTGAAGAAGCGGAAGGCGTTTTTCTCGGATTCTTTGGCATCCAGCATCGCACGGTGCGCATTCGTGAGCAGACTGTCGGCGTCCTCCCCGTCGGCGGGATAGATCGAAATCCCGATGCTGACCGTCATGAAGACTTCGGTATCCGCGATCACGAATGGGTGGAACATCGTGTCGAGTATTCGTCGAGCGACCTTCGAGCAGTCGCTGACATGCTCGACGTGCTCCAGCAGCACCGCAAACTGGTCCGCCCCGATGCGAGCAAGCGTTTGAGCAGAACACTCTGGCAGCAAGCGCGCCTTCCAGTCGCTCTTGCGCGTGCAGTTCACGATGCGATCGGCAACCAGCCTCAGGAGAAGATCGCCCGCACTTTGGCCAAAGGTTTCATTGATGCGCTGAAATCGGTTCAGATCCAGAAGAAGAAGGGCTAATGACGTTCCGTCGCGCTGCGCCTTTGCCAACGCGCCGGACACGTGATCCCTGAAGGCATTTCGCGTTTGAAGGCCCGTCAGCACATCCTGATAGGCCATTTGGAGAAGTCTCCGTTCGTTCCGCTTCTGCTCGGTCACGTCACGAACGATAGCCACCACCTCTTCGGATCCGCTGGGAACAAGCATGATTTCACAGCTGAAAGATTCAGAGCCCAGCTGGAGATCTTGGGACAGGGCTTTGGCGGACCGCTCTCTCAACGCGTTTTCGAGCACGGCAGTCTGGGAGCCGGAAGGGCTTAGAGAAAGGGTCTCCTGCAGACTCCGCCCCACCGAGGTCTTGATAAGCCGGGCTACTTCCGAATCAGCCGGACCTTCGATGTCGAGGATGATTCCTTCTTGATCCAACCGTACGAGCGTATCCGGCAGAGCATCGACGAACTGCCGGTATCTCCGCTTGCGGGCCCTTATGGCTTTCGCGGAGCTACGGTCCCGCCAGAGAAAGTGGAGGCGATGACCAAGGACGGTCCAATCAATGGGAGTCGCAACGAAATCGTTGGCTCCGGCCTCGAAAGCACACGCGATGCTTCCAGCATCGTCCGGATTCGTCACGACAAGGACATAAGACTGGACGTGCTTGTTGATGTTCTGGATCGATTTGCAGCATGAGAAGTAATCCTCCTGCGGATCCGTCGAGATCATGAGCACGAAGTCCGGCGCAGTCTCCTCGAACATGCCCAGAGCTTCTACTGCGTGCCTCACGTGGACAACGTCCGTGCCCATGGATTCCAAAATCCCGAAGCCCGATTGATCGGCCTCGTCCCCCCCACCGACGACAAGAATCAGGGGGCGAGCCCTCCTCAATGGCTTGTGCAGCGCCGTATCCAGTCGAGCAGCCATCACGCGCTTCCTTTGGTGAAAATCGTGTCCCTTGCGATGCGTCGCCCCGCGGCGAACGTTTGCCGCCACATCCAACAGGAAGCAACGATTTAGAATGTCTCACGGTCCATCCGATGTGGACGGTAAAACAGTCGGAAGACAGACGGGTTTTCTTAAATTCGGCCTCCTCCGACCGAGTCACTTGGGAGCGCTCCTTGCCGCACAACTCGTTGATTCACAGGCTGTTCAATCATCGCCGCACATGGGGCCACGGGACACGGACTTCCCCGATCTAAAAAAGTCTTGGTTTGGTACTCGCTGGAGATGGAGCGGGCCGCCGATGCGAAGCTCTGCGCTCTTCGCGGACCGATCAGCAGAGAATTGAGTGAGTCCAATTCGCGGGAAGCGACCGGGCAGCAGTGGATACGAGGCACCCCGGACGCTAGCGACAAACCTGCCAAACAGCAGGCCTCATGATGGGAATGATGAGATCAAATTCCCACTTCCACCTCGAGGTCACGATCAAGAGAGCAGGCAGCCCCGCATGCTGCTTCTCGAGCAGGCCAGAGTCATTCCTTGATCCAGCCTTTGACCATCGCATTCCGGATCATCGCTTCAGCATAATCCCACAAGGCGGGAGCGCCCTCCTCCATCGGCCGGTTCCGCTGGTAGACCTGTCGACTCTCGATGCCATGCTTGCGCCACATGCGTCCCTGGGAGGTATAGTTGTTCAGGAGGGGCTGGAGCCGGTCGAGGGCTCCGGCGAACTTGGCCTCAGGGGTTTCCCGAGCTTCAAACTCCTCCCACAGGGACCGGAGCTCGCTCGACTGGTCCCCGGGCAACAGTCCGAATATCCGCTCCGCGGCTCTTTCCTCGCGCTCCGCCTTGCCCTTGTTGGCAGCTTCATCGTAGCAATAGGTGTCGCCGGCATCGATCTCCACGAGGTCATGCACGAGAACCATTTTCAGGACCCGCGCCAGATCCAGCGGCCCCTCCGCCGCATACTCCGACAAGACCAGGGCCATGACGGCCAAATGCCAGGAATGCTCCGCCGAGTTTTCCTGCCTCGACCCATCGGTCAGAAGAGTCTGCCTCGCAATGGACTTGAGCCTGTCGATTTCCACAACAAATTCAATCTGCTTCTTCAACCGGTTGGAATCCATGTGCTCTTTTCCATTTGAAATGAGTCAGTCCAATCATTAACATCAGCTCTATCACCACAACATCAACGCGATCATCACGTTCGACAACAGCATCCGAAAGACGTTGGCTTCATCACCTCACGGCGAATGTCACGGCTCCAACAGACGGATTTGAGCTCGAAGCAACCGTTTCGAAAGATGTGCTACGGCCGGGGACCAGTTGGAAAACCCTACTATCGATCTCGCTTAGCGCTGTCTTCTCAACCTGGCAGCCAAGATAGAGCTCACCTGCTGGAATGAACGCACCATGGGCGCCCAGCGGGACCATGGGTGAGAACAGCTTCAGGGAATAGGGAGCCGCAGATGAATACCCTTCATATTCGGCTGTTTGGAGGCTTTCAGCTCAGTCGCTCTGGGGGCCACGCTCCGGACATCACGCTGACACGGAGGCTCCAGTCTTTTCTCGCATACCTTCTCCTGAACAGGCAACGGCTCTTTTCCCGTGATGTGCTCACAGGGCTCTTCTGGGGTGAAACCACCGATGAGCGTGCCCGCAACTGCCTCAGTACCGCGCTTTGGCGCCTGCGCAGGGCGTTGGAGCCGGCCGAGGTTGCCCGAGGCACTTATCTCATCACGGGCTCCAACAGTGAAGTCGGGTTCAATCCCTTCAGCAGCCATTGGCTGGACGTAAGTGTATTCGAGCGCAAGACCTCCGAAATTCTCGCCAAGCCGGTGAGGGCTATGGGTGATGCCGACGCTTCTGAGATGGAGAATTCCTTGGCGCTTTACACGGGCGATCTCCTGGAAGGCTTCTATGATGAGTGGGTGCTTCAGGAGCGGGAGCGGTTTCGGTCGCTCTACATGGAAAGCCTCGCTCACTTGATGCGTTACTACACAGAGGGAGGGTATCCGACAAAGGGTGTGACCTGCGGCAAGAAAATCCTTTCGCAGGAGCCCTTGCGCGAAGAGATCCACCGGGAGCTGATGCGAATTTACTGTGACTGCGGTCAAAGCTCGAAGGCCATCCAACAGTATCAGGTTTGCTGCAGCGTGCTGAACCGGGAGCTCGGCATTCTCCCCATGGAGGAAACCCAGGCGCTTTACGCAAGCATCCTGAGAGAAAACCGTGCCCACGGGAAATCTTCGCCCTACAGCACGCAACAGACGGGGATACCCCGAGAAAGGATCACCCTGTCCCAAGCCGTGGAGCAACTGCAGGATGCGATCACCAAGCTGCACGAAGCAAGTGATCAACTCCACCAAGCCATACGACTGTTGGACGAAGTCGTCCAAAGCAGTGCCCCCACCGTCGGCTTGATCCGCAAGAAGTCCTAGCCCGTCGCACAACCGCTCCACCTGCTCCCAGGCACCATCCCGCATCGACACGCATCCTTTGTACGCACCGTGCCGTGCAAGGCCCGCCCCAGGACATTTTTTCAGGTATCGCCCTCAATCGTGAGCCATGCGTGACGCCCGTGTGAGGGTTGAGTGAGGGGCCTGCCGTAGGGTGACCTGAACTGTACGTCTGATCGTAGAGTCCATCCTTTCGGTCGTGGAGGGCATTGTCAGGCATGGTGAATCGACCGTGACATACTTTGACAAGACGACTCAGACCTTCCTCATGCGTGTCTGGCTGGAGCCAAGGGAGATCCAAAGTGCGGCTCCTGTCTGGCGCGGCATGATCGAATGCATGCACGACAACGAGCGCTTCTACTTCCAGTCTTTGAGCCAGCTGGGCGTCTTCATCGGAGCTCACCTGGAACAAATGGGAGCAAATCCCAAGGAGCTTCACCCGGCTTCGGACGAGCAGACGGGACCCGAATCGTCCCTGAGGGAAGACAATCGTCGTACCGAAAGTGCGGCCCATCATCGTCCCACCCCCCTCAACCGGGCAAAACGTCCTTGATCGCGAGAAAGGCTTTGCGTGGACGGCATCAATCTCGAAACGCTTGACGGACTTCGGCAGGCCCTGGAGTCGCTCCTACCCGAAGCGGAGGATCCCAATCTGGCGCCCGAGCTGTTGATCACCCCCCAGCATTTCGTCCCGACGGGTCTCGGAGGCTTTGTCGGGCTTCATGACACCCCACCGGGAGAAATCTATGGGCGACGACTGGCGGCCATTGTTTTGATCACCGTGCGCGCCAGAACGGACGCCGCGCTGCATGATGCCGCCGACGCGGTTACCCGGGCACTTGTGACCGCGGACCGCCCCACGCTTCGCGGTCTTGGCATCTTGAGTCTTTCGCCGACCGCGATGGGACCCCAATGGAGCCAGGGAACGGGCGGCAACAAGATTGTCGGTCGCGAGATCACCGCATCGGTGCTCTACGAGTATTTGAAGCTTCCCGAAGAAGCAGGGGAGGTCATCCAACAGATCCCCATCCACTTAGAAACGCTCTAAGTGCTTGAGATTATTCTGCACAGACAGGAGTGACCACAACAGGGAGGGCATGGAATGGCGGAAAATTTTTCATTCGCGGAACTAGTGATTCCCGGCACCTTCATACGCGTCCGAGCGGAGGGGCTCATCGGGGTTGGAGGCATTTCAACCGGGAATATCGGCATCGTGGGAACGGCGAGCGCCGGAGTGGGAGACGAGACCCACATCCTCTCCAACTATGAGGAGGCTCGCGCCCGATTCGGCAGCTATGACGCGTACGCGGCGGGCGCCGGCACACTCAATCTAACCCGCGGCCTCGAGGTTCTGTTTCGGAACGGCGCTAAGCTCGTCTTCGCCAGGGCTCTGGCCGTCAACGCGGCGACCCAGGCAGACTACAGCGCCGCTTTCAGCGAGCTTGTCAAGGACGAGGTGAACATCCTGGTGGCTCCCCAGCTGTCGACGAGCACGGCCCTCGCCGTTTTTGGCCCGATCCTCGAAACGGCCGAGAACGACGGGAAGGACATGATGGCCGTGATCGGGTCGGACGCGGCCGAAGTGGACGACATCATCGCCCAGGTCACCGCCAATGACCGGATCATCATGACAACGCCGGGGATCAGGGCCTATGACGCCACGGCGAGCACCGACGTGTCCTTGAGCGGCACGTACGGCGCGGCGGCGGTGGCCGGACTTCTGAGCACCCTGTCGCCTCAGAGCAGCCCTACGAACAAGGTGCTTCCCGGCGTTGTGAGCCTCACCCATCGATTCTCCTACGGAGAAATCCGTCAGCTGGTCAGTGGCCGGATGATGGTTTTGGAGGAGCGCCAGGGCGTGCGAGTTGTGCGGGGACTCACCACCGATGACGGGGCCTTCACTCAGGTCACGACGCGTCGCATCACCGACTTCGCCAAAGCCGGTATCCGCAAGGCAAGCAATCCGTTCATCGGCCGCTTGAACAATCAGCGCGTTCGCAAAGCTCTCCAGGGAGCCATCGACGGATTCCTGACCACCATGGTCCAGGATGAAGCCTTGATCGGCTACAGCCTCGAGGTCACCGCCACCAGAGCGGATGAAATCGCCGGCAGGGCCATCGTCAACGCCGTCATTCAACCCACCTTCAGCATCGACTTTATCGCGGTCACGCTGGTTCTAGAGTAGGAGGAAGACCATGGCTAACGCGAGTGTATTCACCGGAGCAGACGGATCCATCACACTCTCCGTTCCCCAGGGGCCGGAGGGCGAAAAAGCTCAGGATGTTTTGTCCGCCTACGAGCTGATTTCCGTCGGACGCGTTCAAAACGTCAAGGTCGAGGTGCGCGCGGATGTAAAGGCCTTCCACGAGATCGGCCAGCGTTACGCAACGGAGCTGCGCCCCGGAAACATTCACATCAACGGCACCATCGGCAGAGCTTACATCAATGGCGCCATGCTCAAGCTTCTTCTCGGGGAGGCGGCGGAGAGCAGACCGGCGGCAAGCTGGGCTCAACCTGCGTTCAACATCACCCTTCTCTTGGAGAACGCAGCGACCCCGGGGGTGCGCAACACCGTCACCCTCCACGACGTGAAGATCGACAGCTGGGTCTACAATTTGCCGGAAGACGACTTCCTGCTCGAGTCCGTCGGCTTCCAGGCCCTCTTTCTTACGGTGCAGGATGAAGGATGATGCTCACCGCCCAAGAACTGCTTGCAGGAAGTCAGCTGTCCTTTGAAGTCGCGATCCCACGCGAGGTGCTTCACCCAGGCAAGGAGCCGGCGGACGAGCCGACCACGACGACGGTGCGTCTTCGTCCGCTGACCGTGCAGGATCTGCAGCTCATTTGCCGGGCGGCTAAGGAGAGCGACACGTTGATGGCTGCCCTGGCTGTGCAGCGATCGCTGGTGGAGCCCAAGATGAGCGTCCCGGAAGTCTCTACGCTGCACGTGGGGCTGCTGCAGTTCCTGCTCCAGCAAGTCAACGAGATCAGCGGCATCAGCACGACGACGCAACAGATTGTGACGGCTGCGGCTGATCCCTTGGTGAAGGCGGCATTCATCCTGGCCAGGGAGTTCGGGTGGACGCCCCAGCAAATCAATGAGCTCACTCTCAGCCAGGTGCTCCTCCACCTGCAACTGCTCAAAGAGAAAGCGTAGCAATGGCGGATTCGATCGAAGCCCGAGACGAGCTGCTTGCATTCGCCAGGAAGCTGAGAATGGCGGAGAGGGGCCTGGCTTCTCCGCTCCTGGAGCTGACTTCCACGATGGAGCAATTCGAGCGATGCATCACTCGAATCACCTTGGATCTGCGGCTGGCCGACTACTCCCCCTTTTCCAACCTGGGTGGAGCCCCGGTCATGGGGGCAACAGACCTCCCATCGCTGCGGCAGGGCGCCCTCTTCACCGGCTCGCCGCAGCCGGCTCCACACGCCGAAAAGGTTCCTCGCCAAAGCCCCGGGACGCCATCCCCCCCCGAGGCTGCCGCGGTCAAGTCCTTCACCCGCGCGAATTCACCGACGACGAATGAGGAGCCCGGTCGATACACCGGGGCAACGCCCGTTTCGGCCGTCACCGACCCTCCGGTTTTTTCTTTCCGCAGGTCCGGTGGATCCGTCACACGGGACGTAAGACCCGGAGAGCCTCCTTCCGATAGTTGTCCGGCGCATCAATCATCCGCGCCCACCCGCAGGTCCCTTTTGAAAGCCGCCCTCGAGTCGTCCCTCCGGACCTCAGAGGACGATCCCCGACGGCTCCGACGCGTCAAGGAAGCTCTCCTTGCAGCCGGCCATCGAAGGACGGCGCGAACCGGTCTGCCCGATAAACCGCAGCCGTCGGTTCCTGCTCCTGATGAGCCGACCGTTGCCCTCGGCTCCCGCGATGCGATGCCAGAGGGGGCAGACGCCGCAACGGTCTCCATGGCGCAATTCGCTGACGAGCTCCTGCGCACGGCCGGGATCCAGCCAGGATCCAGCAAGCCTGATTCCCCCCCTCGCGAGACCGCTCAAGGGATCGATTTCGGCAAGCATCCGACGAGCGCGCCCGGAAAGGCTTCTCCCGGGAATTCCGCCTTGGGAGAGCGTCAGCACTCCCCCAGAGCTTCGACCACCACCCACGGTGAACAGGCCGGGGGCGCGCCCTTCGAACGCTCCCCCCAGCCTTATTCTTGGGGGGCTCCAGCTTCCATCGAAACGGCGATTCCCGAAAACGTGATGCCATTTTTGGAATCCTTGACGGAAACCGTGCTCGCCATGGACGAAGCCAAGCACCCGACAGAAGGCCAGCCCGCTGGCAGCACCTCCCTGAAGAGGCATCCCGCGTCCGCTCAGCCGAGCGTTGGCATGCAGAACCGTCCCCATGAGCAATTTCCGCATGGAGATCCATTTCATGCCACGGCAGGGAGCGATTGGGATGGCACGTCAACGGCCCAAGCATCCCCGTCTCCGTCTTCAGTCTCTCATTCCGGGAAGGGGGATCTCCCCAGCGGATTCGATGCAGACGCACCCTCGCCGCTCCCCCAAGGGGAGCCTCCTGAGCCAAAACCCCCTGGGGTGACCGGACATACGCCCGAAGCCTTCTTCACGACGGTTCCTCGGACCGGTACGGACCCTGAAACATTGGCCGCCCTTGTGAACGAGGCGCTCATCGCACAAGCCCGGCGCCACGGAGTGGATCTCTCATGATGGTCAAACCGGTACTCGGAGATTGGGAAATCCCTCGGATCGAGACCATCCGGAGCCTCGAGCAACGATCGGTCGTGGAGCTCCCCATTCCCGGGCGGGTGGGGAGCCTCTTCCAGGACATGGGCACAACCCCGACGCGAATCGCTCTATCCGGCAGTCTCTACGGCGATGAAGCTCGAAACGACTTCCTGGAGCAACTGAGGGCCCAATACCTGGAAGGCAGTCCCGTGACCTTTGTCGCGGACATCGTGACGGCCACGGAAGTCCAGTACGTGATCATCGAGACACTCCGCATCGAGGAATCGGGAACAAAGCCCGACCAGACGGACTATTTCATCGTTCTGAGGGAAAGCCCCCCGCCTCCCCCGCCCCTCACTTCCGTGGCCGGGCTCGATGCGGGTCTCCTCGACGAGGCGGGCGGATTTCTCGACTCGGTCACCGGCGCTCTGGATATCATCGACTCACTCGGGAGTGTCCCCGACATCGGCGACCCGACACCCCCCATCACCAGTGCCTTGGATGGAGTCACTTCAGCCACCTCGGGGCTTGGCGACGTGCTTTCGCCGCTTCTGGAGATCTTCGGTTCGGATGATTGACGAGCTCGTTCAGCATGCCAACCGCGCCCGTCTCACGGGAGCGGCTCCAGACTCGAAGACAGGGATCGATCATGCCTGAAGGATCTTTGGCCGCCAACATACAGACGCTGCAGCAGGCGCTTCTGGCCATTGGGGATCTCCTGGGCGTGTCCCCCGAGGGGGGTGCTTCCGGAAGCGGCTTCGCCGGAGCGGCGGGCCTCGCCTCCCACTCGCCCGTCGCTCGGGTTCAAACCTTCGGGAATGAGCTCACTGAGCAAATCTCGGGTCTCCTGCAGTTCGACGCCGCGTCCGGCGTAACGGGGATCACCTCCGTCTTCGAAACCCTCCGGGGAGAAGCCCAAGGTTCGCCGACGGCTGCCTTGGATCAGTTCACCCAGCGTTTGGCCCAGGCCGATTCGGCTCTCCTCGGGGATTTTGTTGAGAGGCTTCAGCAGGCTTTGGAAGCCGTCCGGTCCATCTCCCAAAGTGTCCCAGAGAATCGTGCGGGGATTTTCAGTGCCCTCCTGGACCAGATCCTGGGCGTTCTCGGAAGCCTGGAAGGGGAGGAGGCCGTGACGATCCGCTCATGGATCCTGTCCCTGCAGGCGTTCTACGATGAAATCTCCCCTCTCATCCGGTTGGCCGAGACCACGTCCGACCCGGCCACCCTCGTGGTCCAGGTCATGCGTCGCTCCGTCGACAGGCTGCTTCAACTGATCGGGTTTGGCGATGTTCAGGACGTGGTGACGTTTCTGGATGCATTCCCCGGGAACATGCTGGCCCCGAGCGCCGTCGACGCCTTCGCTCCGATCCTGGAGACGGCTTCTTCCGGTTACAGCCAGTTGCTTGCCGGGGTCGACGCCAGCTTTCCGCAGTTCCGGAGCGCGGTGGTGGCCGTGGGCAGCACCATGGAGGACCTGAGAAGGCACCTTCGACCGGTTCTGAGCCTCATTCGCCGTATCGCCGGCTTGAGGATCCTGCAGCCGGGCGTCCTCGAGGATTTCCTCCGAGAGAAGATGGAAGGGGCGCTTGCCATTCCGGTGCAGGAAGTGCAGCGCATCGACGATCCCTTCAACGCGCTCTTTGACCGCATCGACGAAGCGATTCAGGCAATCGATCTGTCCGTGGTCCGAACGGAAGTCCTGGGCTTCTTCGACAACCTCCAGACCACCATCCAACAGGTTGACATCGGGTCCCTCGCGGACACGCTCCAGGCCCAACTGGCCACGGTGAGCGACGCGATTCAGGGGCTCCAGCAAGGTGTCACGGACCTGCTCGGGCAGATCGAGGCCTTTTTCGACAGTCTCACCGAGCGGTTCTGCGACCTTGCGGGCGGTGTGGGAGCCTTCCAGCCGGACGGCTCCTTCCGATACAGCGTTGAAGACCAGCTTCGGCAGATCTTCACGACCGCGCGTCAGGCCATCGGAGGCGATCCCCATGATCCGGACTCCCCGAGCCTCGCGGGCTCACTCAATACCTTCCAGTCCACCATCGAACAGTTTCTGAGCCAGATCGGCGGCCTCCTCGACCCTCTGGGGGTCTCGATCGACACCGCCAGGACCACGGTCGTGGAGGGCATCAACACCTTTTCGGGATATCTCGAGGGCTTAAACCTTCCGGACCTTGTTGAGCAGCTGCGTCAGAAGGTCGAGGAGATCGTGGACGCCCTCCTCCCCATCGACTTCAACGTGGTGGTCGATCCTGTTGTCGCGGAAATCGAGGAGTCCACCGGGAAGCTTCGCGACGTCGATGCCGACTCCCTGAACGATCTCCTGAAGGAAGCGCTCAAGGTGGCCCTCGACGTGGTCATCCAGATCGACTTCACCGTTGCCATCAGCGATCCCCTGAAGGAGCAGTTCGGAGCGGTCAAGGCCGTCCCTCAAAATGCCATTGACCAGCTCCAGCGCCGCTATGAGCAAGCGCTCTCCGTACTGGATTCGCTCAAGCCCGAAAAGCTCCTCGAAGCCCTCTTCTCCGCGTTCGACATCATCCAGGAGGCCGTCGGCGCGCTCGATGTGGCCACCCTGCTTCAGCCGCTCGATCGGTTGCACACAGAGCACTTGCAACAGCCCCTGGCCGGTCTGAAGCCGTCCACCCTGCTTCAGCCGGTGAGCGATGCCTTCCAGGACTTCACCTCCGTCTTCAACACGATCAGCGGGAGCGCCATCCTGGCGCCTCTCTCCGAACAACTCGACGCGCTCAAGCGCAAGGTAGCGGATCTCGACGCCACCGCGTGGATCGACAACCTGATTTCGGCCGTCGCGACGGTAAAGGCGGACCTGAGGGACATCAGGCCGTCCGAGCTCCTGCAGCCCGTCACGGACGAGCTGGCACGGCTCGAAGGAGAGCTGGACCGGTTCCGGCCCTCCGTCCTCTTTCAGCCCGTGTTGGAGCTGGCCGGGCCTCTGTTGCAATTTCTGGACAGCGTGCAGCAGGAGACGATCGATGCGCTGCACGCCCTTTTCCAGGCGCCGCTTGAGGTGCTTGACCGGATCGAGCCTCAACGGTTGACCCGGGAGATTCAGGACGGGCTCGGGAGTGCCATCACTCTCTTGAGGTCCGTGGACCTCCCGACCCGCTTCAACCAGCTGAAAGCCCACCACTTCGACCTCCTGGCCGCGGTGCGGGCGGGGGGGATCGAGGCGCGCATCGAGCTCATCGGGCTGATCGACCCCGAGAGGCAGCTGGGCGCGCTGGTGCGTGCCTACAGTGACATGATCGCCATTCTCGAGGGGATTCAGCGGAACCTGCAGCTGCCCGACCTGGCCGAGCTGTACTCCCAGCTCCGCGAGAAGCTGCTGGGCTTCCTGCCGCCCTTCGCTCGGGAGCTCCTCGATCCCGAAACGTTCAAGCGAGTCATGCGGCTCGCGGATCCAACCCGCTTCCTCCAGGCGCTCGACGAACGCTTCGAAGCCGTCAAAGCCCGCCTGCTGCCCGTCTCCCCCACGGACGTCGCCGGAGAGCTCGACGAGACCTATGACGCGGTGCTGGCCCTCGTCGACAGCCTGGAAGTGGAAGAAAGCCTGAGCCGAGTCAAGGAGACCATCGACAACGCCAAGAATATTGTCAGCACCATTCGAGTCGACTTTCTTGCCGGCGACATCGACCGGGCTGTGAACGACTTCAGGGCTCTCGTGGCAGGACTGGATCCGACGAGGATTTTCGAGGAATTGGACGGACTGCATCACGAGGTCGAGCTGGTCGTGGCCAGCACGGTGCCGTCCCAGGTTCTTTCGGGCCTTCAGGAGCCCCTGGATCAAGTGCAGGCCATCGTGACGAGCGTCGATCCGCGCGTTGCCCTCGGCCCGCCCCTCAACGACGCGTGGGAGTCGGTGCAGGGGCTTCTCGACGCCATTGATTTCACTGTCATTTTGTCTCCCATCGTGGAGAAGCTCGACGAGCTCGAAGCGCAGTTCGAGGCCAGCCTGAGGCGGACAGAAACGGCTTTCGACCAGATGCTCGGGGCCGCCCGCGGGGCGCTTGGCGGCGGCGCGAGCGCGGGAGCAAGCATCGGAGGATCGGTCTGATGGCGGATGTGACCCGGACCATTCATGTGCGAGTGAGAACCTTCGATCCGGCGCAGGGAAGGATGATCCCCGTTCCCAACGCCACGCTCCTGGTCGAAGACAACGGCTGGCTCTACGATCCGGATCTGTCTGACGGCTCTCACTCCACGGACGCCAACGGGATGGCGCACGTGGCCATCACCTTCGACGAGACCGAGGAAAACAGCCTCAATCCGTTTTTCACGATCACGATTCCCGAGTCTGACCGAACGGTTCCGGCCGGGAGCCCGCCGGTGAGGCAGTTCACTCTGCCGGATGAATGGGTGACGCGCCACTATGAAAAGCGACGCATTCCACGCATCACCGATCATACCGACCCCAATAACCCCCTCGACATCTACGTCGGCCTCCACGCCAAGCTTCGGGCTTCCTACACGGACTTCCACCCGACGGGCATCCGCAACCCGTTCGCCTTGCCGGAAGACACGGTCCGGATTTATCTGGCCGACTACGACTGGTTTAATCGCGACGACACCCTCGGCGGCTTCGGCTTCAACCCGAGAGGGAACCGCGTCGTCCCTGTGGGCGATGAGGATCGCTACCCTTACTTCGATGGATGGCCCACAGCCCCCGTCGCGATGGACGGCCTGCCCGCTTCGCCGCGCGCCTGGCTGGATCCTCCCGGATCGCCGGTCGGACAGCTGGGCGGCGGCAGCTTTCAACATGTGGGCTCACTTGCCGTGGACCCCCGGGGCATGATCGTCATGATCGACGGCAATGTGGTGCGACGCTTCTACCCGGACGGGACGCTTTGCGAAACCATCGAAGAATGGCCCGGAACGGGCAGTCTGCCCGCCCAGCATTTCAGCGCGCCCGAAGGGCTCGTCGTCGACCAGCACGGGAACCTCTTCGTCGCCGACACGGGAAACGATCGCATTGTCTGGTTTCGCCCGGGATGGAGGAACGGCCAGGAGCAAACCTACATCCACGTTCAGTCTCTTGACACGATGAGTCTCCCTCCTTCGCTTTTCGACGTTGCCATCGACGCACCGAGAGGGCTCGCCATCCTTCCCTCGCGGGTCGTGGACGAGGAGGAGCTTCTCGCCGTCGCCAACACCGGGACGCATGAAGTGCTCGTCTTCCGCATCCGTATCACGGGCGCTGCAAATCGATCCCACCGGATGAGCGAGCAGCTGAGCGTGGATCTGGCTTACCTGACGAAATTCGGCGCGGTCGGATCCAATGCCGACCAGTTCCAGGAGCCCGTCGGAGTTGCGGCGGACCGCGACGGGCGGCTTTTCGTCTGCGACCGCCAGCTTCACCGGGTGTCGCGGTGGCGTATCGACGGTGCTCGAGCCCATTTCGCCCATGAGGTCACATGGGAAAAGGGGGCCGGGATGAGCGGTACGGGAAACGGCGAGTTTGATACCCCCGTCGCCATCGCCGTGGATCCCAACAAGCACTATGTCTATGTCCTCGAATCGGCGAACCGGCGCATCCAGCGGCTCAACAGCGACACCGGAAGTACGGGGGTCCAGTGGCAGCCCGAAGTTTCGGGAAGCCCCGTCACGCCCGTCTCGGTTGCGGTGGACGTTCGGGGCGACGTGTACGTTGCGGACCGTGCGAGCGAGCGTGTGCTGCGTGCCACCGTCTTCAACGAAGATGGGTCATCACGAGGAGACACCGAGGAGCCCCGTCCGATGGGAGCCCCCTGGACCCCGACGGGGGAGCCCCAGCATATGGCCAAGCCCGCTTACGTGACCTTCGACGCGCAGGGCAAGCTGTGGGTCAGCGATTCGGGCAACCAAAGGGTCCTCGTCTTTGCGAAAGATCCCGACGGAGCTCTGACAGCCGAAACGACCGCGGGAGCGCCCCTGACGGGCCTGGACGATCCTGCGGGCATCGCCATCGACCCCGAAGGAGCCGTCTTCGTCGTCGACTCGGCCACCCACCGGGTCGTCAAGTTCAGCGGCTCACCCCTCACCCGGGAGGCGGCTTCCCTAGGAACCGGAACGGCAGGGGCGGGCGACGACCAATTGGACACCCCCCGTGGCATCGCGATCGCTCAGCGTGTCGAGCCTCATCTCTACATCGCGGATCGAGGCAACAACCGCGTCCAGGTGATGCGGCGCGACGGTACCCTGGTGCGATCCCTGGCCCTGCCCTCCGGAGACGCCTTCAACGGCCCGGAGGACGTGGCCGTGGACTCCCGGGGCAATGTCTTCGTGGCCGACACGGGCAACCGGAGGATCGTCCAGTTTGATTCCTCGGACACGTTCGCTCGCCAGTTCAATGTGCCCAATCCCGACCTGCCCTCCAGCGTTGCATCCGAGCCTTGCGGCATTTTCGTGGACGACGAGGACAAGCTGATCGTCACGGACCGCGGTCGGAACCGAGTCCTGCGCCTGGAGGCCGACGGGACACTGCTGGCCTTGTGGGATCTCAAGGCATTGCTGCGACTCAAGGCGGCCGACAACCAGTTGTACGAGCCGGAGCTGGCACGCATGCTGGTATTCGACAAGCCCTCGCGCGCCGTGGTCGACCCCGGGGGTCTCATGGCCGTGGCGGACACCGGTCGCGACCGGATTCGGCTGATCCGCACCTGCACGGACCTCCAAGTCAACCTGCTCGATCTGGGCGGAGGCTTGGAGAAGCTCCCGGACATCTCGTTTCGCGCCGTCACGGAAGCCGACTGGAAAGAGGAGCTGGGCCTCGAGCTGAAGGTTGGTGACCTGTGGCCCTGGGATGATTCCCAGGAATTCGCTTCGGAGCCTCAGGATGACTACTCGGATGACGCCTACGCGTACACCGCGATGCTGCGGGAGGGAAACCGGACCAACGCGGCCATCAACGTCATGAAGGTCGTGCGCATGGCACAGCGCTGGTACCAACACTGCACGCGGACCGACGAAGCCGAGCACCGATGGGGTATTCAAGGACAATCGCGGGAGCTCGACGTGAATCTCATCGACGGTGACCACACGCAGTATTTCCTCATGCTGGAGCTCCACCTCGGTCAGGACGTCAATCGCCCCACAGGGAGGGGACCCGATGCCTGGGATGATTCCGTGGTGGTCCATGAAATGGCGCATTGGGTTTTTTACAGGGCAGTCCGTCCTTACCCTCCGTTCACCCTGAAGGGCCTCATCTGGGACATCAGTCTGTCGCACAATCGGCAGCAGATCACTTCGTACAACCAGGCGCTCACGGAGGGCTGGGCGGAGCTGGTCGAGTGCTTCTGGGGAAGCGAATTCGGGGCCGTCGACCGGGCGAGGGGCTATTCCATGCTTTCCCACGGTCTGTCCAACGTCGTTGAGCGCGGCAGGACCAACTACCAGTATCTCTTCGGGGGACCCGTCACGGCTCCACAGCCTGCGTTCAACGAGCCGCGAAAGGCTCTGCAGATCGAAGGCTACCTGACCAACGCGCTCTACCAGATCTTTTGCGCTCTTGCGGATCCAGGGCGGATTTTCGGGGATTCACCGGCCTTCTGGTACGGGTACAACATGAACCTCACAGAGGAGCAGAGCCGCCGGTACTCCAGCACCATCTGGAGAGCCCTGCGACTGTTTCCCGACGACCCGCCCATGGAAGACATGGACCGGGCCTCTTTGCTGTACCTGCGCAACCTGCTGCGGGCCGTCCGTGAATCGCAGCCGGGGTTTCACCAGATGGTCCAGTCCATCCTCGAGCTCAACAACCTGCTCACGCCGGTGATCACCATCTCGGAAGGCACTTCCACAACCACCCCGGGATCGCCCTTGGGAGACACCATCCAGATGGCACCCCTCGGCATCAAGAATCTCATCGTCCGCGTCACGGACGAAGTCGGCAGCCCGCTTGAAGGCTACAGCCTGAACTTCGCCGTCTCGGACACCAACGACTATGCATTGAGCCCGGCGAGCACCGGTCAGGCCAGGCATGGCAGGGCTCCGGCCACCGGCCTGAACCGTGTGACGAACGCGAGCGGGATCGTGAACATCACCTTTGAGGCCTCGCCCCTGCTGAGCGCTGGCGGGAGCGAGACCATGACCATCACCTATCAGCCCGATTTCGACACGGACGAGACATTCGCTCCACCCACGAAGGCCGATGATCGGGAGACGACCTTGAGGAAGCTCTACCTCTACGAGCTTCGCTCCGCGTCGAAGACATGGGAGGGAACGGGAATCAACTTCGGTGCCATCGTATCCAAGACGGTAACGTTCAATATCCGCAGCTGACGGGCTTTGAGGACCAGACCCTATGCCGTGCTACAGAAACCCCGGAATTGAGATCACGCGCGGGACGATCACCAAGACTCGGCTCAGCGCCGATGTGGTCATCGGGTACCCGGACCCCATTCCGGCCGGCCGGCTTTCGCACCTGTACGTGAAGACCGACTGGCACGGAGAGCCGGGAGAGCGCAACGTGGTCTTGCGGTTTCGAAGTCAAACGGCCCAGTCCGGCCAGATCCTTTTCGACGGAGAAGGGGCGGCCGGCAGCGAGACTCGGACGATCTCCGGCAACATGGAGATCCTCGTCGCGATCTATGGGCAACGGGCCACCGTGGGCGAAGCTCCCGACGTGATGTTGGATGTGGTCATCGACGACGAGCCGCGTGGAGAGAGCTTGCCGCTTTCGGTCCGGCAGCCGGATGCGGTTCCGGCCGATGCACATCAGATCCTGCGGCGCGAGCTCGGCATCGCCCTGCGCGCATCGCGCCCGGCTGCGGCTCCCGAGCAAGCCATCTGGGACCGTTACAATGGGATCTTCGAGGACGCGCGAGCCTTCGCGGACCCGCTCGCGACGCAGTCCGTCGGAAGCGCTTCCGTCCCGTCAGTGGATGACAGGGTGTCCGAGCAGTCCTTCAACCTCCAGGAAATCCGCGATCATCTGAGCTCTTCCCGGGACCCAGGGAGCCTCGCCGGCGCCAAGGCCATCGGCAAGAACAACGCGCTCGATCTCTTTCAGGGCCATTGGCGAGGAAGCTGGCGGCAGAAGAATGCATGCGGCACATGGATAAACGAGTGCGAGGACCATGAATGGCAGGCCGTGCAGCGGCTGGAGTCCAACAGTAAGATCTACGTCCAGAACGGGGTTACGGGTCCCGACAGCCACCTCTACGTCACTCCCGCGGAGGGTACCCGGCCCCCTACCTGCCTTTCGCTCAGCACGCCGAGAGACTTCGGTATCAACCGTGTAAAAGCCATCGACACGGAGCGCGGAACCATCGTCGGCGCCAAAGGCGTCAACCTGCGGCCGGACGAGGGCGGGGTGCAAGCGCGGTGCCCGTGTGTCGGCTTTTACATCAACCCGGGGAAGCTTCTTTGGGTGGTCCAGGAAGCTTTAGAAGGCGACATGGCCGTCTATCGTGTCCTCATGGAGACCAGCCCGGGAGCCGAAGTCGATCCGGTCGACGATCAGCGTGTCGCCACGATCGGGCTTCACTTCGAGTGGAACCGGGCCACCCGGCAGATTGCCAGCGCACCTGAGACGGAGGCGGGACAACTGCGGAAGATCATGACCGATGCCGAGCGGCAGCTGGAGGAACAGTTCAGGAACCGCCGCCTTCAATCGGACCATCTGCAGGACATGCGTTACCGGCGCCGGCTGGAATCCTTCTCCTCGACAGAAGCGCAGCGATTTCTTGAGCATACCGAGGAGGCCGACCTGCGGGACTATCTCGAGCGTCTCGTCGCCTTCCTTGGACAACAGGAGGCGCTGCGCGAATCACGGGCAAGGGGAGCACCGGAAGAACGGGAGAACATCACGTTCATCATGGGTCTGGAGCCTCCCGGCGCCGATAACCCCTTCTACACGAGCGCCACGGCCCACTTCACCATCAACCCGAGAGGCGAGACCCGCACCGACCTGCGCACCCTCCAGGAGGTCAGGACCTACCTCGAGACGCACCCCCCCTCCAACGGACGCCCTTGGGGTGAGGTCAACATCATCATCCACGGGAATGAAGAAGGGGGCATGTCCATCCCGGTGCGCCCTCTCCAGCCAGGAGAGGATCCCGGCACACACCAGGTGAGTCTCAACACCCTTGGAGATGCCGTAAGCTCAGGGGAATTCGCACCCTTGTCCAACGAGGTCATGGATGCCCTGTCGACCCTGCGGATTCGCGGGTGTGCCATCGGCCGCAGCGCTCCCATGCTCGATCTCCTGAGCCGCGCCTTCGGGGGTCAAGACTTTCAACGCCCGACGGTCATTGCGCCACGACACCTTCAGGGCTACTCCCACGCGCCGAGGAACTGGCATCCCACCCAAGAGACCTCCCCCGAGACCTCGGAGGAGTATTACGCGGAATTCTGGTATGTCGGATTCCCACAGGGAGTCAATCCGTCCAACAACGCGCTGGTTGCCATGTTTCAGGCTGAGCATCCCGGCGTCGGATTGGATTGGCGAGACGCATTGAGTCGCACGGGTCAACCTTCAGGCGATAGACCTGCCAGAGAGAACCGAACGAGGACCTACACCCTGGGCAATCCGCCATTCACCAGGGAGTACTACCCCCTCCCCGCCAATGATCAGGCGCTCGAAAATCTGATTCAGCAGATCGGGGGGGATTTCTCCGGCTTGCACAACGTGCATGAAACCGGCCGAACGGCAAACCCGGACGGCAGCTTCCGCATCGAGTTCAACTATGTTGATCAGGATGGCAACCCGGGGGAAGGGGCACACATTGACGCTCGACCGGCTCCACCTTCCACTCAGGCCGAGCTTGAAGCCTTCCTGGCCGGGTACGCGCCTGTCGTGTCGGACCTGGCTTTGATCGACCATACCGTGAACGACTACACGTGGACGTTCAACGCTCAGGACGTCTCTATCGGACACGGGGCAAGGCGCTGGACCATGAGCGCAGTCGGACGGCGCACGATCGTGAGGGTCGCCCGTGAATTGCGGGAGCCGGATCCCGATCACCCGGGCAGCTCCCGGAGGATGCATCCCGAGCCAACGGATACAGTGCATTTCGGGCTGAACGTCCCAGCGGTTCCCTCCCGGGCGGACCTTGGGGAGAACGTGACGCCATAAGGCTCACAAAGATCAGGTGAACGTATGACGGTCAATCCTCTCGCAGGCGAATCTTCAACAATCAGGGTGCGGCGGCCCCTCTTCGAGGTGAGCTTTGGCGGCTCCGGCCTCGGAAGTCCGTCTCCGGCGGCTGGGCTTCTGGCAGGCGGCTCCGACCCATGGCTCCTGCACGTGGTGGCGGTCAGCGTGGACCTGGCTGTGGCTCCTTCGGTCAATACGGTTGTGCTGGCTCTGGCAGCGGGGCCCCAAGCTCCGACCGTGACTCCGGGCGATGAAGGGACCGTCGCTTTGGGCTACGAGGACGGCGGCGCGGAGCTGCTCTTCACCGGGACGGTCGAATCCGTGACGCACAGCATTCATGGTCAGACCCGCATCGTCGCCACCGACGGAGGAGCGGCCCTCTCGCGGCTTCGCGTCAACCAGAGCTTTGAACAGCAGAGTGCGGGCGCTATCGTGCGGGATCTCGCAGGCAGGGTGGAAATTGACACGGACACCATTGAAGACGGGCTCGATTTTCCCTTCTATGTCGTGGACGACCGTCGGTCCGCCTACGACCACATCGCGGCGCTGGGCCGGATCAGCGGCTGCCAGACCAGCTTCACCCCCGAGGGCAAGCTGCATTTTGCCCGGTTTCCCAATGGCCAGGCGGTTCAAACCTTCGTCTACGGCGAGGACATCCTGGCCCTTGAGGTGACGCAGGCAACGCCGATTCTGACCGGCACGACAGTCATAGGCGAAGGCGCGGCGGGCAGCCAGGGCCAGGAAACGTGGAGCTGGCTGGTCAAGGACCCATCCTCCGTGAAAGGAGCGAGCGGGGAGGCGACCCTGGAAAGGCCGGCTCCCGATCCGGCCCTGCGCAGTCAGGAGGCTGCGGCGAGCGCCGCCGAAGCACTTCTGGGCAATGCGTCCCGGCTGAACATCACCGGCAGGATGCTCGTCCCCGGTGCACCCGCCGTCCTCGCCGCGTGTACCGTGGAAATCTCTGCTGCACCGGACGACGCGCAGAACGGAGTCTTCCAGGTGGTCGGGGTGCGTCACCGGTACTCGAAACGGGACGGATTCACGACTCTCATCCATTTCAGCGGGAGCGGCAACGGCGGCTCCGGCGGGCTCGGGGGGGTCCCGTGACATTCACGCTCTACGAAACGATCCAGAAGATCGTACGGCAGGAGATCGCCAAGGTGCGCACGGCGGAGCTTGCTATCGTCGAGGAACAGCATCCCCACGCGGATGCTTCGGACAAAGACAATTACGCCTGCACGGTCCGGCTGAGGAATTCGGGGATTGTCTTGAAGCAAGTCCCCGTAGCGACCAGCCGCATTGGAGCGGCGAGCATCCCGGCGGTGGGCGACTTGGTCCTGGTGCAGTTTGTGGGGGGCGACATCCATAGCCCCATCATCACGGGACGCTTGTACAACGACGAAGATCGGCCTCCTCCGAACGACGACGGCCAGGCGATCCTTCACCTGCCCCTCGATGCCGCCGACAGCGACGCTGTTCACATGGAGCTCCACAGCGGCGACCGCCGGGAGCTGGTCATGAAGCTCGGTGACGGGGTCACTCTCAACATCCGGGACGACGACCCGGTCGTCGAGCTGAGCGTGGACAGCGGAAAAGCGACCATCACCGTGGCCCGGGATGGAGCGGTGACCCTGGAAAGCAACGGCAAGGTACAGATCAAGGGAAGCGAAATCGCCATCGAGGCCCAGGGCCAGCTCAACCTGAAAGGCGCCACGGTCAACATCAACTGAGGAAAGATCCCATGGGACAACCGGCTGCCAAGCAGGGTGATCAGGTCATCGCCACCGACACCCACATCGTCATGATCCCTTCTCCGGGAGGTCCCGTTCCGACTCCACTGCCCCATCCCTTCGCCGGCCAGATCGACGGAGGGCTGAGCAGCGACGTGAATATCGACGGAAAACCGGCCGCCATACAGGGCAGCACCGCCACCAACATGCCGTCGCACGTGCCTCAAGGGGGTCCTTTTCAGAAGCCGCCGTCCAACCAGGCGATGATCCAGATGGGCAGCAGCTCGGTGCTTATCAACGGAAAGCCGGCCGCCCGCAATGGCGACACGGCACTCACGTGCAACGATCCCGCCGACCTGCCTGCAGGCACTGTGGTGGCCGCGGGCACCGTTTGCATCGGAGGCTGACCCGTGACAGCAGACAACCACTTGCTCACCGACATCCGGCTCACGCTCACCCAATCGGCGCTAAGGCCCGTTTACGAGGTTTCAACCGAAATGCGCCGCCTGCCCGGTAGGTCGGGCTCGTTCACCGACATGGGAACCGTGAGCGGACGAGACAACCTCGCTCAGGCCGTGCTGCTGAGACTCCTCACGCCCAAGGGTGAGCTCGCGCCCCTCGGCCACCCCGAGTACGGCTCCCGGCTCCACGAGCTCATCGGCAGGGAAAACACGGCCACCGTCCGCAATCTGGCGAAGCTGTTCATCCTGGAAAGTCTCAAAGCAGAGCCCAGGATCGCCAAAGTGTCCAGTATCCTGGTCGAGCCCGCCAAGGGAGCCCGTGACCGTGTCGATGTGCTGCTGCGGGTCCAGCCCGTTTCCTCATCCCGGACGGTGACCATCGGCCCCTTCACCTTGGAGCTTCAGCCATGAGCATCAGACGTCGCACCTACCCGGAAGTTCTCGATAACCTCCTCACGAGCCTCACGGGAGGAATCGCCGCGGAGGCCCACCCCTTTCCGCCGGACGACGCGAAAACCCCTCCTTACCGGCATCTCCTTCAGCAGCCGCCGGCACGAGACATCATTTCGCTTTACGGGAGCAAGGACGGGAAGCCCCAGAGCTTCCGAAAGAACACGGATTACAAGCTTCTACCGGACCAGCAGACCATCGAGTGGCAAGAGGGCGCGCAACTGCCGGATCCGGGAACCCTCGTCCAGATCAATTATTATGGAAAGACCTCCCAGTCGGTTCTCACGGACATCCACACGGGCAGCGTCGCTCGGACCTTGGCCGAGACCATCGCCCTTGAGATCGCACGACTCTATGCTCAGCTGGAAGTGATCTACCAGTCGGGCTTCGTGGACACGGCAACCGGTCGGTCCCTGGACAACGTGGTGGCGCTGCTCGGCGTCACGCGCATCGACGGAGGCCGACCTGTCGGCGACATCGAATTCACGCGCTCCCCCGGAAGCCGCGGCATCGTCACCATCCCCTCGGGAACCAGGGTGATCACCGTGGACGGCAACGTCGAGTACGAAACCACCGAAACGGTCACCCTGTTGGAGGGGCAGAGCATCATTCGAGCCTCGGCAAGGGACCTGGAAGCAAACGATCCCGTGCCTGCGGGGTCCCTCACGGTACTCCCCGTTCCGATCACGGGCATTTCGAGTGTGAACAACCCGTCGCCTACGGCCATTTCCGCACAGTCCGAAACGGACGAGGAGCTCCGCGCACGGGCGAAGAGCTTCCTGCACGGCAGTGAGCGAGCGACGTTAGGGGCCATCAGGCAGGCGATCTCCAGGCAGGGGATCACGGCCGACATCGAGGAGGTGGCTGGTGTGCCGGGACGCCTCGAAATCACGCCCCACGCGGAATCCCTGCCGCCCGAGCTGCAGCAGCGCCTCCTCGACGCCATCCACGACAGCAGACCGGCCGGAGTCGTGGTGACGCTCAAAGGCGTGGTCGCCCCCAAGAAGGTGGATCTCGGAATTCGCCTCACCACAACCCAGGGCCTGCTTCAGGAAGACCTCCGAGCCCTGCAGCACAGCGTTCGCGAGAACATCCAGGACTACTTCGCCAGGCTTCCGGCCAGGGAAGCGGGAAGTCTGAACCGGATCGTCGCGGCTGCCATGAGTGTTCCCGGGGTCGAGGATCTCCGGATTGTCCGGGCGACTCTTGCCGATACCGGGCAAGACGTGCTCGACCGCGAAGGCGGGCTGCTCGCGATCACCGGCTTTCCCACCGTGCTGGGCGAGCTGCAGATTGCGGACCCCAGCCTGCCTTCGATCGTGAGCGTCACGGTGTCTTTTCCCGCTACCGATGCCCCCCCGGACCGCACGGGCATCCAGGCCGCATTGACTCAGACGCTCAGCTACCTGGACACTCTGAGCGCCAGCGAGGAGACCGCCGAAGCCTTCAGGACCGTTTCCTTTGGGAAGCTGCTCCGGACCATTCCCCTGCCAAACAAGCCCGGGGAGCCCCTCGATTCCTACGATGCCGCCGCTCTGGCCGGGGCTCCGCCGGATCTGCCAACCGAGACGTCGGTAAGTCCGTACACGGTGCGGTTCATCATCACCCTCGAAAGCGGGCTGAGCCGCATTCTGTCCGCGTCCACCGATGCGTATATTCTGACGCCCTTCGAGCGACTGTCCCTGGCGAGCGTCGAGATCCAGCCGGAGGCCGCAGATGCCTAGATTCGAGGACCTTCGCGACCGGCTTCCATCACTCTACCGCCCGGAGAACGGCGACGACGGGCTGCTGACTCTGCTCTTGAGGGCGGTGGCGAGGGCGCTTGATGAAGCGGGCCGGGACGCGAGCGACGTGCTTCAATCGCACTGGTTCGGCTTTGCCGATCGAGCCCTCTACAACCCTTTCTTCATGCGAGTGCGCGAGCTCAACGGACAGCCGGTTCCTCGATCCAACGACCCGGAGCTGCTTTCTTTCCCTTACATCCGGGATCTCGCACGAGTGGCCGGACTTTTGGCTCTCCCTCCCTGGGAAGAGCCACCTCCCCTGCGGGAGCGGGTCGAAGACTACTGGACGCGGGTCAGCCGCATCGTAGCTCTGTACCGCAATGGGCTGGGGACCGTTGATGCCTTGCGGAGCATGGTCGAGGCACAGCTGCCCGTGGAGGCGACTGGTCCCCAGGAGCTGCGTGACAGGCCGTTTTGGGTGGAGGAGCTTGCTCCCGGGGGACGCCGGTCCATCCAGGTGAAAGCCAGGGGGGAGCCTTTGGAGATGGTCGGGCCGCTCATGCGATGGAGCCTTGTGAACGAAGGTCTGAGACCCGCGGCACCGACGGTGTACATCCAGGGGGTGGCACCTGAAGCGGGGTTGGTCGACCCCACGGACCGCCCATTGATTGAGCTTTACTCGGCGGGGGGCGGCAAACCGCGCCTCGGAATCGCGTCTCTGCAAACCGTTGCACCGGGTGACACGCTCCGCCTGCGGCCGGCCGGGTTGTCCTGGCTCGCGACCGAAGAAGGACTCCTGCGCGCCCAATCCCTTCCGACATCGACATCGGGAGCGGACCCCACGGCGCCGGGTCCGTGGATGCCGGTGGATGGCGCCCCTGAAGCGCGGATCACGGCGATTCTTCAGTCCGGCGACCGCATGTTGTGGGTGGCGGCCAACCCGGACGGAGCGGGGGAGCTGTGGCGCCACAACGGAATGGGCTGGAGCCGAGCGATGGCTGATCTGCCAGCGGTCGCCTGCCTTGCGGAAGACGGACCGGATCTTCTGATCGGAACCGCCACGGGACTGTTTCGCATGGATCTTTTCCCGGAGGAAGGAGCCCCCTTCGGGGCCGTACCCGTTCCCGAGCTCCAAGGCCAGGCCGTGCAATCCGTTCTCAAAGCCTCCGACGGTCGGTGGTGGGTCGGCACAACGGAAGGTGCCTTTCGTCTGGGGGAGCACGGTGAAATTCTGTCGACCGAGCTCGCGGATACCGCTGTCTATGGGATCCATGAGGACAAAACGGGAGCACTGACCTTTGGTACCACCCTGGGCCTGTTTCAGTTTCAGCCCTTCTCGGACCACTGGTACTGGTACTCGGGACTGGCGCACACGGAGCAGGAGCCTGACTGGCAGCGGTTTTCCCCGGGGAGCCTGCCTCCCGGGGACCAAGTGGGACTGCCGGGCGTGAAGGCCGTCCACCGTGGCCGCGACGCATCGCTTTGGATCGGCACCGAGCGCGGCATCGCTCGTTACAGGGCTCGGCCCGTCAGCGAGAGCTCCTCGCTCGAGACGGTGACCGAGCGCGGATTTGCGCGAAGCATGGCCAAGCCCGCCCGGAGCCTCACTTACACAACGGTGCTGGAAGCGTTCCCGGACCTGACCACGGGCGAGGTGACCGCCATCGAGGAGGATGCACGAGGCATGGTCTGGTTCTGCACGGACCGCGGGCTGTTCCGATACGATGGCCGAGACTGGTGGCACCATGTCTCCGACGCATGGATCCCCCTGGGACGTGCGGACACCCTTTACGACGGTCCGGCCCGACCGAGGGGGACCTGGCGCTTTCAGCGCAGTCGAGCCCAATGGCAGCGTTTGGGTGAAGCAAGCCTGGATTGGGAAGATTACCGGACGGCGCCTCGCACCATCCCGGCCCCCGCTGTGCGCTCGGTCTGCTGGACCGATTCGGTGGATGCGGATCTCGGCCAATGGGACGGCACGACCTTCTCGCCCACGAGGCCCGTTGCGAGGGACACGCTTCGGATGCGATGCAAGCCGAGTGAGGAGCGCCTCGTGGATGGCGGGATCCCCGCGATCCCGCGAATCCCCCCGGGGTTGAGCACGTGGCGCTATCTTTCACTTGAGCCCGAAGCACTCCCGGAGCCTTTGGATCGTCCGGCCTGGACCATCGAAGGGCGGTTGCTTCCTCCCCCCGAGGATCTGGACGCGGCGGGCGAAGGCCGTTGGAGCCTCGAAGCGCCACCTCCTTCGAGCAATTTCGACGAAGCGGTGTACGGTTACCGACCCGCAGCCCGCGTCTGGCTCGAATGGGAAGAGGAAGCCCCCATGACCCTGCTGGTTCGCCTGAAGCGGCGCGCCCCCGACGAGCGGATCGATCCGGCCATCCTCGACCGGGTCTGGCAATCCATCCAGCAAGTGAGGCCGGCGGGAAGCCGTGTCCTCCTGGCGTTCGAAGAGGAAATCGTGAAAGGGAAAGACAATGGGTGAATTGGTTGACCAATTGGGAAACAAGTCTTCGGGCCAGCTCATCCGGTCGGAGGATTGGAACGACCTGGTATCGGCGGTGGAAGACAACCATGCCGCCGTCAACCAGCGCATCGACGCATTGACGGCCAGCGTCAATGCCCAATTCGACGCCGTGAACGGATCCATCCAGGACCTCTCGGGACAGCTGACTCAACTGCAGGGATCCCTGGAAGCTTTCCGCGCCTCCATCGAGCCGATCCTGGGCCAATACTACCGCGTAACCCTCGAAGCAACCGGGATCCGGTATGCCATCGGTCAGATCGCGGAGCTGACGGCCCGCGTGACCAGCCTGCAGGGAAAACCGCTCGACTGGAGAGACCCGGCTGGTCGCCCGTGGATCGATTTCGTCGTCACATGGGGACAGCTCAAGCCGGTGGCCGGTTTTGAGAGCCTCGGAGGCGTGGGTGACCGGACGCTCACGGTGCGCGTCAACGAGGAGGGAATCGCAAGGGTCCGGCTCCGGGCGGATCACGTGGAAGGCTTCACGGACGAGGCGGAAGACGAGGTGGCGGCATCCTTGACGACCCGGGTACCGGGGCTGAGCAAGTCGTTTGCGGAAGCCGTCCTCGAAGCCAATACTCCCTTGGAGGCGAAAGGCTTCGGCGCATTCCGGATGATGAGCCTGGAATACGACCGAACCGATGCCGTCAGCGTGCGGCAGTACGTGGACACCTATTTCATGAAAAACGCACCGGCGGTCACCGGGAAGATCGTCCCTCCTTTCCGAACGCGCTGGAGGGATTATCGATCCACCGTCCTGGCGTTCGTGAAGGCGGACAACGACCCTCGGACGCCGGATCAGAGTCTGGGTGTCAGCTCCATCCAAATCACGTTCCGGGATTGGATCAGCCCCTGGATTTCTCTGGACTACATGGATATCGCGATCGAGGCGGTGCACATCGCGCGAGACCGCCTCACCCCGAAGGTCACCGGAAACCTTGTCGAATCCGTCGGGCTCATCAAGGATGAGGTGAATCGGATGGTAGCGGGGAAGGGGCTCATCGGCAAGCAGCGCGATTACCAGATCATCAACGCCGCCCTTTCCCAGGTCAATGTCCCCCAACCGCCACAATTCCTGAACACACTGACCAAGTCGGTGCGAAACGCCGTCAGCATCCAGCAAAGCCTCGAAAGCGCCCAGGCGGCCGGTTTCGGCCCGGAGGACCAACAGGTTGCCTTCGAGGTCTTCACCGCCACGGCCGTCCAGGCTGACACCGGCGTGGAAGTGATCAAGCAGGGGCTTTCCACGCTGCAGCAGCAATTGCAAACGGTTCAGCAGAGCTTTAGCGGAATTTCCGGAGAGGTGGTTCAGCTCAAGACCTCGGTGAGCTCCCTCGGGGGCCGGATGGATGCCACCATCGCCGAGGGCGGCGAGATCCAACGGCTGAGATCGGATCTCGCCACCGTTTCCCAGAAAGTCGAGGTGCTTCGCGACTTGGATCCCACCAGCGTGCGGACAAAGCTCATCGAAGTGGAAAGCCTCACCAACCGTGTGAACAACCTGGAGCGGTTTAGATAGGGAAGCGCTCCCCAGGGAGGTGAACATGGGAGAGACAGGCTCCTACCTGGAGCTTCTGCAGGAAATCCGGAGCCTTCGAGAAACGGTCGACGAGCTCAAGCTGACCATCGGCAAGTGCCACCGGGTCACGCTCCACCCCGTTCAAGCGAGCACATTTCTGGGGCAGCCGGTAACCGTGATAGCGACCGTTGCCGACGCATCCGGCCGCACCCCCAAGGGAGATGCGCCGATGACGTTTTCGGCCTCGTGGGGCAAACTGCGCTGTTCCGACGGATTCAGCACTCAGGAAGCTAAAACGGTTACGGCTCGAACCGGGGTGGACGGGACGATCCGCCTCACCCATCTCCCCGACACCTCCGAAGAGCTCTGGGATGTGCAGTCTTCCGCGCTTGAATCCATGCTTCGGCGCCTCGACCCCACGGCGCCAACCCCTGGGGAGGATCTGAAAGGGTTTCTGGAGCTGGCGAGGCAGTACCGCTGGGAGGCCAACGTCCATTTCCGGAGAGCGGTGGACATTTATCTCAGAGATTTTCAACGCAGGGCCATGGAAACGGTCAACACCCACGACCACATGGCGCGCTGGCGCTATCTGGATGCCACCGTCGTGGCTTATGTCCGGGACGACGAGGCGGCGGATAACGTCCCCTCCTCGGTTTGGGGGACGGCCGCCCTGACACTGCAGTTCAAGGACTGGCTCGGGCCGCTCCTGCAGGCACACCTCGACCTGGCAAGCGCGGAGAGCCGGCTGGATCGAGACTTGATCTGGATCAAGGACCTTGAGAAAGACACGGGGAGGCTGGTTGAGACGGTTTACGACCGCATCCGGGACTACGTGAACGGCCAACGGGGGCTGCTCGGGGAGATCGCAGGCCGAAAGGTTTCGCAGGCCGCCATCGGCGGTTTCCTCCAAACCTCCATCGGTGACCTGCCGCTGGAAGCCCGTGCAAGTCTCTTCGCCCCCTTGCAGGCAGCCTCCGGAACCCTCGAACATGCGGGGGTAAGCGTCCTCAGCGGCTTGGGGCAGGCACGCACCGAGCTCAAGAAGGATCTGAGCACTGCCATCCATCAAATCGAGACCACCAACCTGGGCCCCATCCGAGATCAACTCAGCGGAATCGAGAGTCAGCTGCTCGACAAGCCCGGCAGGACCGAGCTTGCCGGCGCAGTGGCCGGAAAAGCCGATCTCTCCGCCCTGGAAGGATTTCGACGCGAGACGGAAGGATCCTTGAAGGGTAAAGCGGACGTGACCGCGCTGGAGGGATTGAGGACGGAGACAAGAAGCGCCCTGAGCCTGAAAGCGGATGCATCGGCGCTCACCACCTTTCAGTCCAAAATGGAAAGCTCCCTGGCCACCAAAGCCGATCTGATGAACCTCCAAAACCTGGCCGCCGCGGTGAACGAAAACCTCCGACTGATCGGGGACAGAATCGGCGGCGTGGAAAGGCAGGTGCAGGAGAAGGTCGGGAAAACCGAGCTTGCCCAAGCCTTGGCCACCAAGGTGGATCGAGCAACGTTCGACAGTTATCGAACCGAAGTCAATACGGCTCTGGGGACCAAGGTGGACAACGTGACCTTCGAACGGTTCCAGATCGATGTCAACGACAGGCTCAACAAGAAGGTGGGAACCGATGTTTTTGATGCCGGGATGAGCCGGACCAATGCCACCCTGGCCGGCAAGGCCGACAAGACCGCCCTGGAGGCACTCCGGGGCTCCATGGAGCAGTCTCTGAGCACCAAGCTGGAGGTGACCCAGTTCAGCCAGTATCAGACCGAGGTGAAGAACGCTCTGTCGACCAAAGCGGATACCAGCGACCTGACCCGGCTCCAAAGCGACCTCACCCTGGCGCTGAGGAGCAAAGTCGACACGGCTACCTTCAAGGTCTTCAGCACGGCGGTCAACGAATCGCTTCAGACCAAGGTCGACACCGTCACGTTCACTCGTTTCCAATCGGACGTCAACAACAGGCTGAGGGTGGTCAGACCGGCGTGATGTGCGGCCTGCACGATGCGGGTGGAGTGCATCCCGGATCCATGGGGGAGCGGCAGGTGAAGATCCAGTTCGTGGAAAACGAAATCGCCGGATCGCCGGCGGGCATTCGAGTGATCCAGACACCGGTCGCCGGGGCATCGCGCCCCGTTTTCCGGCTGGCCTTCACCCTCCGGTTTGCCTTGGGCCCGGTCACGGACCGACTCGAGATCGACTCCGACAAGTGCTCCCTCCAAGGCTCTTTCGAGCCGTTCGACTACGACGCCCTCACGATCGCCGAGCCGTCCCTGAAAGCCGCCTTGTCCACCCTCAGCGGGGCTATCGTGGTGACGCTGGATGGCCCGCGCGAGGTCCGTCGGATTCGCCTCTCATCGACCAGAGGGATTGTTGGCCCGAAAACCGTCGAGATCTACCGGCTGGACGGGAGCGTCCTTGCGGAAAAACCCACCGTCGCCGCTGCCGTTGAAAACCGTACCGCCGTCTTCCACGATTCCTTCACTGACGCTCGTTTCGCCATCCGAATCAAGACAATGGGTGGGGTTGAGGCGGCCCGGACGGACGACCTGGCTGAGCTGCAATTGCGGTCCTATCCCATGACGCCACGCTTGGGCCTTCAGACGCTCAAGCCCCCTCCTGAAGCCTTGTTTTTCTGGCAGACCTCGGGTGAAGTGGGAAAAGGAGTTGCAGCCGAGAAGGGCGTGGTCAATGCGGGCAAACCGCTGGCGACCGAGCTGATACGGCACCTCGATGCACAGATGGAATCGCTGAAAGCGAATCAGCGTGAGGGGGGATTGGTCCCCTCCTGGCTGGATGTGACCTTGTGCGCCGAATCGGACGCGCCGTGCAGCCTGAAGATCACCCGTCTGGACGTTACGTATCACCTGGTCGTGGAGTCCTTTTCATCGGGGGCTGAAAAGGAGCTGCTTCGATTTCAAGGCGGGAAGGTGATCGACCGGCAGACTCCGTTTCGGCTTCCCCTCAACGCCCTCGTCAAAAATGCCGAGATACGCATGGCAGAAAGCCTCCGAAGCGAGGCCCTTCTTCCGCAGGAGCTCAATGGAGCCCCGTTGTTCGATCCGACCGGTCGAAAAGAGGGCATCCGTCTCGAAACCGGAGCGTGGGCAGCCGTTCGCGAGACTCCCCACGAAGCCATGGTTGTGTCGGGAATTGCGCTCGCCCTGATGGCGACGCGGGTGAAGACCGAGGTGCTCGTTCAGCTGCGGGAGGATTGGAGCAACGAGCCGGCGGGGAAAACCCTCGCCCAGGGAGCTCTCATGCTGGAAGCTGCGGGAAAGCCTTCGGTGATGAAGGCTCTCTTTCCGGAGACGCCGATCCTGCCGGTCGCCCCCGTCTGGATTCTCGTGAAGGCGATTCGCGGGCACGCGGTCTGGCTCATCGATCCGGGCACGGAGTCGGTGCATCTCCTCGCGGACGCAGCCGGCGGGAGCCTCCTCACAGAAGTCGGCGCCCTCAGGAGCATACGGCCCCTGCGCGGCTTCATCACCCGGTTGGGCGACGAGCAAGCGGCGCACCTCCAGGCCACCCTCAGGCTGGGCCGCTTCGAGATCCCCCTGTCCGGGAATCACGGAGAAGCCGCGACTCACGATTTCACAGCAGCCCTGCAGGGATACCTCTCCGAGCAGCCCGCATCTCCCCTGGTCTCCGATCTTTCTCTTACCTTCAGATCCGTGGCCCAGGGCCTGATCACCGCCTATCCCCCCCGGATCGTTTTCGATTTGTAAGCACGCGCCGGAGCCTACTCCTCGAACAGGGCCGGATTTGCCTCGATGATGCCCTCGATGGCCAATTGAACGTCGTCCCATGTGTCGCGCGGCTGGGCGTGCTCGATCTCATCGAAGCGCAGCAGGGCTCCGGTCCATTCGATCCCTTCCTTCTCACACCGATCGAGAATAGAAACAGGTATGGCTTTTAGCGAAATGCTGTCCCAGAACACGGTGATCCGGGGCTCGCCCTCATCAACGATCACAATATCCCCCGTTCTGCCCTGCCATCCGGAAAAATCGACTCCGAGCTCCTCATCGAGCACCCCCTCCTTCACGACAACGGTGTCATCATACCGGAACGGCGACAGGGAGATGAGGTCGTCACCCACGTCGAACAGCCCTTGCTTCCCTTTGACCGGAAACGGGATGACCGGTCGGACGTCCTCGAGAACCCAGGAGTATTCCTCCGGATCGATCTGGTCCGTGAGCGCCCCTTCTTCATCGCCTTGCTGCGCAAGGCGCACGTCTGCGACACGCACGACGCAGAGCGCGTGCCCGTAGAGGAATGTGCACCCGTATTCATCTTCGATCTCTTCCATGTCCTCCTGGGAGAAGGCGGGCTTCCCGGAGGAGCAGATGAGAAGATCTCCCCGGTGCAGCGTATCCCAGCTTCTCAGCTCTATGGTCTTCTGGCCGATCAGGATTTCATAGGCAAATGGCTGTTGCACACTCAGTGCTTTCATCAACGTCCTTTCTTCAAGGGAGCCGAGTCCGGGCATGGATGGCCCACCACTCACTCCGGGATGAGATCATAGTAGTAAATCATGGCATCCGAGCGGGAGATGATGCCGATGACGCGGTTGTCTTGAACCACGGGAAGCCGACCGATGTCGTGCTTGATCAGAATGCGCATGGCCTCGGCCACGCTGTGCATGGGCGTTACCGAGATCACGTCCCTGGCCATGAAGGCCTTGACCGGCATGTGCCACTGCCGGGCTTTTACCTTGTTGAGATCTCTTCTCGATATGATCCCCACCAGCTTCTCATCTTCGAGGACCGGCATCCCGGAAAAACCCTCGGCCTCGAGAATTGCGGCGACCTCCTTCATGGTCACGCCCGGGGAAACGCTCTTCACGGGAAAAGACATCAAGTCGCTGATTTGCACCGGAAGCTGTCGGTGATCCTTCATGGCCTCCGTAAGCCATGCCTCGATTCCTTCAGGCGACACCGACTTGATGATGGCGGAGCCGGCCCCCGAGTGACCACCTCCTCCAAGGATGCGCATGACAGCCCCGACATCGACGCTGTCGACCCCGCTTCGTCCGATGACCATGCAGCGATCGTTCTTGGTGTCCCGGAAAATCCCGAAAGCGACATCCACATTGACGATGTTCCGGTACATACTGACGACCTCGGCCAGCCCTGGAGTGTGACCGTCGAGATCCAGCTTGCTCACGCTGACTCGAAAGCCGTCGAGCTTGATCCGTTTGGTGTCCGCGAGCATTTTGAACAGAATTTCCTTTTGCTGCGGTCCGTAAGTGGGACGCAGGATAGCCTGGATCACCTTCAAGTCAGCCTGCTTTTCCAGCAGGTAGGCCGCAGCCCGCAGATCCCTTGCCGTCGTCGACGGAAAGGTCAGGTGTCCGGTGTCCTCGTAAACCCCGGCAAGAAAGAGAGTCGCGAGGATTGGCGAAAGCTCGATGTGCTTCTCCTGAATCGCCTCAACCAGCAGCGTGGTCGCTGCCCCGACGAGGTCCTGGCGGGACCAGGAGGGTGTGATGTCTCCGATCTCCGGGTGGTGGTCCCAGACATGCACTTCAATGTCCGTTCGGGACATGAGGGATCCAAGCCCTTCCAGGCGGTCCCATCGGTTTGCATCCACCACAATCAACCGGTAGATCCCGTCCAGATTGATTTCCCTTACATGCTGGAAATCAAATATGTCCTTATGAATGGAAAGAAAGCTCCGTACGTTCTGGTTGATGCCCGTAGGGAGAACCGGCTTGGCACCCGGATACAGGAGCGAGGCTGCAACCAGCGACGCCAAGGCATCAAAGTCCGAATTCTTATGCGTAGCAATGAACTGCAAGCACTGCTCTCCTTATCGTTCGGTTGCAGACGATCATGATTCCATCGGACGGACCAAAGGGAGCGGGCTGAGGCATGCCGAAGAACGCTCATGAGCATTCCCGAGTCGCTCGACGCCCCTGGGTACACAGAGATACATCGATAGGATCTCAAGAAATCCTTAATCATGCAATGACCTTTGAAGAAGGCACGCCGAGAGGGCTCCACACGGGACCGACCTGTCCCAGCGCAATCTGCAATAATTTCCTGCAATCAAACTATTTTAACCTTTGCTTGTGCCAAGAAGAACTATATGATCATGCGTGCTTCATCGACGACGGTGGCGGAGAGGGTCGCCGCAAGCGTCGCACGAATCCTTGCAGAACCGAACAGCTCCACGTCTGAATCTTCTACCAGTTGCAGTTGATGCTCACAGCGGGAGAAGCGCCCATGGCAGTGACCTACTGGCCTGACGACTATTTGACCAAGCGATGCTCAGCGGAAAAGGCGATCGGACTGATCCACTCGGGGCAGAGGATCTTCATCGGGACATCGTGTGGAGAGCCCCAGCACCTGGTGCGAGCGCTCGCGGCCCAGTCGGAGCGATTCACGGACATCGAGATCGTTCGCCTCCTGAGTCTCGAGACGGTCCCGCTCACGATGATCGCCTCGGAAACGTCGACAAACAGCTTCAATATCCGATCGTTTTATTCGGGATCGGGAATCCCGAGAACCCTGGCGCAAAACCGACGATTTTTCACGCCGATCAACCTCTCGGCCCTGCCGGACCTCTTTCGAAGCCGCCAGATTCCCGTCCACGTCGCTCTGGTTCAGGTGTCTCCCCCGGATGATTTCGGCTGGATGAGCCTCGGGATTTCCGTGGATGTGACGTTGGCCGCTGCCCTGTCCGCCGATCTGATCGTCGCTCAGGTAAACCCCAAAATGCCCCGTGTTCTTGGACGCAGCTTCATCCACGTCAACGACGTGCATGCTATCGTGGAGCATGATGAGGATCTGCTCACGGCGGCTTACGTGCCGGATCTCGAAGCGAATCGCATGATCGGTCGTCACGTGGCGAAGCTGATCGAAGACGGCGCGACCCTCCAACTGGGCCTCGGAGCCACCCCCCAGGCTACTCTCCTGGCCATGGCGGAAAAGAACGACCTGGGCGTCCACACGCAGTTTCTTACGGATGGCTTGATGGAGCTGGTCTCGCGGGGCGTGATCACCAATCGAAAGAAAGGGGTCAACGAGGGAAAGCTGGTGGCAAGCAGTGCCATCGGCAGCGCGAATCTGTATGAATTCCTTCACGACAATCCCGCCATTGAATTCCACCCGTCGGACTATGTGAATAACCCGACGGTCATTGCCAGTCACAACAAGATGGTCTCCCTCAATGTGGCAACGCTCATGGACCTGACCGGACAGGTGGCGGTGGACGCACTGCCCCACAACCACTTTTCGGGAGTCACGGGAATGCTCGACTTCGTGCGCGGGTCAGCCCAATCTCCCAAAGGAAAATCCGTCCTCATGATTCCCTCGACATCCCGGGACGGGAAAACCAGCAGAATCGTCCCCTCCTTGGGCAATACGCCCGTGGTGGTCCCGCGCAGCGACGTCTATTTCGTGGTGAGCGAGTTCGGTGTGGTGAACCTTTACGGCAAGAGCCTCCAGGAGCGTGCGATGGCCATGATCAGCCTGGCACACCCGGATTTTCGCGATGAGCTTTTCTACCAGGCCAAGGAGATGGGGCTGGTCGGGAAGGAGCGATCTCTCAAGGAAGCGATCCACGCCATCTATCCGCTTAAGTATGAGGAGACCATCCGTATCGACGATCAGGAAATCCTCTTCCGACCTGCCAAGCCTGTCGACGAGCGGCGCCTCCAGGAGCACTTCTACAACCTCGACAAGAACGACATCATCTCCCGATTCTTCCACAAGAAGACCAGTTTCATCCGGGACGATGTCGCGGCGATGTATCAGATCGATTACGTGAAGGAAATGACGATCGTTGCCGTCACGGGGGAATTCGGGTTCGGCAAGATCATCGCCGTAGGGGGCTATGTCCTGGACGAGCGCAACAACGTGGCGGAGGTGGCCTTTTCCGTCTCCAAGCCATGGCAGCGCAAGGGCCTCTCCAAGATCATCATGAGGAAGCTCGCCGAGGCCGCCCGCGAAAACGGCATTAAGGGCCTCGTCGCTTACACCTCCATCAAGAACAAAGCCATGATCAGTCTTTTTAAAACACTCCCCTATAAGGTGAAATCCGTCGTCGAGGAGGACATGGTCGACCTGAGCGCTTATTTCGACCAGCCGCTCGAAGCGGGATCGTGATCCTTTGCGACAGGCGCCGCGCTGAACAGAGCGCGGCACCGACCAGGGAGCCTGGATGCCAGGGGCGACGACACGAGGGAGCCTGCTCTGGAGAGGGACTGTGCATTTTGTGGCCACCCCCGAGCCGCGTGAACGATTGGAAGCCCCATATTTCTATTCCCACCGCCCCGTAGGTGCCCGGCGGGTCATGTGAATCTTTGTTCATGGCTTAAATATTGACAATTCATTTCCCTCCTGATAGGTTAGGTTCCGTCAGCTGGGACTCAATCTCATTCTACACCGACGCATCTCGCTGCCGCATCCTTTTTCGCGACGTACGCCTCACGCGCACCAGGCGCATCCTCCTCAGTCGGACCACTGCTGGACTCTCGTGTTGGTTGGTTCTCGGCAAAAGTATGTGTTTTATTTCACTGCAGGTGCCTTATCGGCGCCATCATGCACAAACACCACACCCTCAGGAGGAATTTTCGATGGCTAATGAGTTGTTCCCTGTTCCCGATGCGTGGAAGAAATCCGCTCACTGCGACAACGAGACCTACCTCAAGATGTACGAACAGTCAGTCAAGGACCCAGAAGGATTCTGGGGAGAGCAAGCCAAGCGTATCACCTGGTTCAAGCCCTTCACCAAGGTAAAGGACACATCCTTCACGGACGGCGTCTCCATCAAGTGGTTTTTGGACGGTAAGCTGAATGTCAGCTACAACTGCCTGGACCGTCATCTGGAAAAGCGCGGCGACCAGGTCGCGATCATCTGGGAAGGCGACGATCCCAAGAACAGCAAGACCTTCACCTACAAGCAGCTCCATGAGCAAGTCTGCAAATTCGCCAACGTCCTCAAGGCCCAGGGCCTCAAAGCCGGCGACCGTGCCACTATTTATCTGCCCATGATTCCCGAGCTGGCCATCGCCATGCTCGCGTGTACGCGCCTCGGCGTCATTCATTCCATCGTTTTTGCAGGTTTTTCCCCGGAATCCCTGGCTGGCCGCATTGACGACTGCCAGGGCAATATCGTGATCACCGCCGACGAAGGCCTTCGCGGCGGCAAGCGGGTTCCTCTCAAGGTCAATACGGACGAGGCGGTCAAGAAGTGCCCCGGCGTCAACAAGGTGATCGTGGTGCGGCACACGGGAGCCGACGTTCCCTGGACGCCCGGCCGTGACATGGACTGGGCGGATCTCATGAAGAACGCCTCCGCGGATTGCCCCGCCGAGGAAATGGACGCCGAAGCCCCCTTGTTCATCCTCTACACGTCGGGCTCCACGGGCAAGCCCAAGGGCGTTCTCCATACGACCGGTGGCTACCTGGTCTACACCTCCATGACCCATCAGTATGTCTTCGACTACAAGGATGGGGATATCTATTGGTGTACGGCGGACATCGGCTGGGTTACCGGCCACAGCTACATCGTCTACGGCCCGCTCGCCAACGGGGCGACCTCGATCATGTTCGAGGGCATCCCCAACTACCCCGACTGGTCCCGGTTCTGGGATGTCGTGGACAAGCACAAAGTCAACATCTTCTACACAGCCCCGACGGCCATCCGCTCCCTCATGCGGCAGGGCGACGAGCCGGTCAAGAAGACTTCCCGCAAGTCACTCAAGCTGCTTGGCACCGTGGGTGAGCCCATCAATCCGGAAGCCTGGCTGTGGTACTACAACGTGGTCGGCGAGCAGCGCTGCCCCATCGTCGACACCTGGTGGCAGACAGAAACGGGCGGCATCCTCATCACGCCACTGCCCGGAGCAACGGCCCTCAAGCCCGGCTCCGCCACCCGGCCGTTCTTCGGCGTCCAGCCCGAGATCGTGGATCCCGAAGGCAACTTCCTCCAGGGAGCGTGCGAAGGCTACCTGGTCATCAAGGACGCCTGGCCCGGCATGCTCCGGACGGTCTACGGGGACCATGAGCGGTTCGTCCAGACTTACTTCTCCAACTACAAAGGACTCTACTTCACGGGTGACGGCGCCCGCCGCGACGAAGACGGCTACTACTGGATCACCGGCCGCGTGGACGACGTTATCAACGTTTCCGGTCACCGCATGGGAACGGCGGAAGTCGAAAGCGCCCTCGTTGCTCACCCGTCGGTCGCGGAAGCGGCGGTCGTCGGCTTCCCGCACGACATCAAGGGCCAGGGCATCTATGCGTACGTGACCCTCAAGGC
>CAZIEW010000032.1:0-54442 GCA_964538515.1 uncultured Syntrophobacteraceae bacterium | reverse complement strand
GAGACTCATCCTCATAGGACGACGTGGTCTCGTGGATGATCCTGACAGAACGACCGCCCCGCTTTGAGGGGATTGAGACGGCGTCGCTGTCCGGCGTGTCGCCAAACAGCCAATACGACAGAACGACCGCCCCGCTTTGAGGGGATTGAGACTACCCTCCGACCCTTTACCCCGGCGTCGGAGACCTCACGGACAGAACGACCGCCCCGCTTTGAGGGGATTGAGACATGGTGGATATCTTCGATGAACCTTAGCATACACAATGACAGAACGACCGCCCCGCTTTGAGGGGATTGAGACCTGAACCTGTTGCATCAATTTCTACCAATTCGTTATTTTTGACAGAACGACCGCCCCGCTTTGAGGGGATTGAGACATTGAAAGCACCGCCGAAATTCACATACATTTCGAGTAAGGACAGAACGACCGCCCCGCTTTGAGGGGATTGAGACTGGGTGGTTGTGAGTTATTGTTCACCACCCGAACCATATGACAGAACGACCGCCCCGCTTTGAGGGGATTGAGACGTGCTATTTCCTGCTGAACCAGACACCTTCAGCTTAACAGGACAGAACGACCGCCCCGCTTTGAGGGGATTGAGACAGTTTAGCGTTCACAGAAGCTACTACGGTACTGTAAGACAGAACGACCGCCCCGCTTTGAGGGGATTGAGACAGCGAAAGCTTCGCCCCTGGTCATCAGTCGGAAACGGTCAGACAGAACGACCGCCCCGCTTTGAGGGGATTGAGACTCATCATGGTCATCTGTATCTACAAGATAGTTATCAGAGACAGAACGACCGCCCCGCTTTGAGGGGATTGAGACACATTGTAAATCATACCTTCAGTAATAATCACAACCATTGAAAGAACTACCGCCCCGCTTTGAGGGTATTGAGACCAGTACATCTCAATCCTCCTACACCCAGTCAGTTTGTTGACAGAACGACCGCCCCGCTTTGAGGGGATTGAGACTTCTCAGCCAGTATTCTTCTCCGAGCCAATTCCGCTAGACAGAACGACCGCCCCGCTTTGAGGGGATTGAGACTCAATCACCATTGGCTGATACAGCCCGGTAGCCATCGACAGAACGACCGCCCCGCTTTGAGGGGATTGAGACACATGGTCAATCCTCCCTTCTGTAAGAATCACAACCATTGACAGAACGACCGCCCCGCTTTGAGGGGATTGAGACGTGGAGTAGGGCTGACTTTCAACCAAGCGCCAAAACGGACAGAACGACCGCCCCGCTTTGAGGGGTGTCCGCACGATAAGGGCTCTCTCCAGCCTGCCTCGGCCTCATTGCCTGGATTGGCTCTGGCGGTGGAAACGAGTTGTTTGCGCCTGCGGGGCTCCGTGGGATGCTCGTCCCCATGCTCAATTATGGCGCTCTTTTCAGGTTGTCCCTTGACAGTGCCGGCAACACCCTGCTATCGGGAATCCAACGGGAAGCGATCTTGAGCTTCCCCGCCCCGCACCACCCCCTTGCCTGAAAGACATGAAGCTCCATCCAATAAGCGCTGAACGCAGACTCTCGAAAGGGATTGGGACGCCATGGAAACGCTTCCCCATTTGAGCCAGGCAATTCTGATGGGGCAGTTGCTGCTGCTGCTTGCTCCATTGGTGAATGCTGCACCGTCGGACGCCTCCCTGACAAGCCGCGCCGATTCTCTCCTTCAAGATCATCAACCATTCTTTTGGGTAGCCGCGGCAATCATCCTGATCTTGACGGTCCTGGTCATCTTGCTCGGTCTCGGGATCATACGCCGTCGGCAGATTGAATCGGCCCTGGCGAAGAGTGAAGAGAATTTCCGCACTCTGGTCGAAAACGCTCCCGAAGCCATGTACATCCAGACAAACCATCGTTTTGTCTACGTCAATGCGGCAGCCGTTCGTCTGCTGGGGGCGGCGTCAGCCGAAGAGTTGTTGGGGACCTCGACGCTCGAGCGCATTGATCCCACCTTCCATCGTCGGGTTCTTGATCGCGTCGCGCACCTTACGGTCGAGGGCAAGGCCGTCGACTTCCTCGAGGAAGTGTACCTCAAGCTGGATGGCACCCCGATCGACGTTGAAGTCAGTGCCGTTCCCTTTCGGTATCAAGAGGAGAACGGTGTCCTGGTGGTCTTTCGGGATATTTCCCGCCGCAAGCGGGCGGAGGAGGCGCTGCGGGAGTCGGAGGGCAAATTTCGAGACCTCGTGGAAAAGGCGGTTGCCGGAGTCTATGTCATCCAGGATGGGGTGTTCAGATATGTGAATTCAAGATTTGCCGGGTTCTTCGGGTATACCGTCTCCGAAATGACGGACAGCGTCACGGCCGAAGAGGTGGTCTTTCAGGAAGACTGGCCCGCCATGGCGGAAAGCATTCGGAAAAGGCTCACGGGAGAAATGCCGTCCCTTCACGCTGGATTGCGAATCGTGACCAAAAGCGGGGAAGTGCGGCATATTGAAATCTACAGCTCCCGCACCCTTCTCCAAGGAAGACCGGCGATCATCGGGACGGCGGTCGATGTCACCGAGCGCAAAATCGCCGAAGAGCAGCTCAAGGCCAGTGAGTCGATGCTTCGCAGTGTCTTCCATGCCGCGCCGATTGGCATCACGTTCGCGATCGATCGGGTACTCGTGGCGGTCAATGAAGCCGCCTGTGATTTGACGGGATATTCTCGGGACGAGCTGGTAGGAAAGGATGCGCGCTGTTTCTACTTGTCCGATTCGGAATACGAAAGCGCAGGCCGGGAGCTGTACTCCCAGGTCCTCCGGACCGGACGAGGGAGCACGGAAGCCCGTTTTCTCAAGAAGGACGGGACACTCATGGATGTCATCCTGACTGGTGGGATGCTGCGTGCGGAGGATCCCGCCGCAGGGTTCGTCGTCACCATCCAGGACATCACGGAGCGCAAGCGGACGCAGGAGGCACTCGAAAAGCATCTGGTGGCCCTGACCCGGCCGCTGACGGAAACCGGCGATGTCGCGTTCGAGGACTTGTTCAACCTGGCCGATCTGCAGCGTCTTCAGGACCGGTTTGCCGAGGCTTGCGGCGTAGGCTCCCTTATCGCCCGTCCCGATGGAGCCCCCATCACGCGCAAGAGCAATTTTTCCATTCTGTGCAGCGAGATTATTCATAAGATACCGAAAGGACTTAGAAACTGCAAATATTCGGATTTCATGCTCGGGCGCTTCAGTGGATCCGAGCCAATCATTCGACCGTGCCCGCACATCGGCTTGCTCACGGCTGCCGCCAGCATTACGGTTGCCGGTCGTCATGTGGCGAACTGGCTGGTGGGGCAGGTGCGCGATGCAGCCCAGGGCCAAGCGGATGTCGTGGGCTACGCCCGCGAGATCGGCGCGGACGAAGCGGCCTTCGAAGCGGCCTACCGACAGATTCCCGTGATGTCGCGGGAGCGCTTCGAGCAAATAGCGAACGCCCTCTATGTGCTGGCAAATCAGCTTTCGACGATAGCCTTTCAGAACATCCAACAGGCTCGTTTCATCAACGAGCGGAAGCTGGCCGAGGAGTCCGTGCGGCAGAACGAAGCCCTGCTGCGGAGTCTGCTTGAAGCAACTCCGGTAGGGGTCGCCCTATTGGCTCACCGGGTCTTCCAAAAGGTCAACGCTGCCCTCTGCAACATTACGGGCTATTCAGAGGAGGAGATGATCGGGATGGAGACGCGGTTTCTCTATCCGGATGAAGACACCTATGTGCGTGTGGGGGTGGAGCTCTACGAGCGCATGGCAACGACCGGCGTCGGGGTTATGGAAAGCCAGCTCAGACGGAAGGACGGGGAGCTCATCGAGGTCTTGTTGTGCCTTAGCCCCTTCGATCCTGCGGATGCGGCCAAAGGCGTGACGGCAACCGTCCTCGACATCACCGAGCGCAAACGCATTGCCGATGAGCTGCGGCACACCAGTACTCTCCTGGATGAGATTATTGAGAATATCCCGAACATGATTTTTCTCAAGGATGCCAAAGACCTTCGATTTGTTCGGCTGAACAGGGCGGGAGAGGATTTGATAGGGTATTCCAGAAACGAACTGCTCGGGAAAGACGACTACGATCTTTTCCCGAAAGAGCAGGCCGATTTCTTTACCACTAAGGACCGGGAAGTATTGGATCGCAAAGAGATTGTGGATATTCCCGAGGAGTTTCTGGAAACGCGCGCCATGGGCAGACGGGTTCTCCACACCAAGAAGGTGCCGCTTCTGGATGCCAATGGACAATTGGCGTACTTGCTGGGCATCTCCGAGGACATCACGGAGCGCAAGGAGGCCGAATTGGAGCTGCTGCGCGAGAAGGAGTTCGCCGAGAAGCTGTTGGAAAGCTTGCCGGGGATATTCTTCCTCTACGATTCGACCTGCCATTTGAAGCGTTGGAACAAGGCCCATGAGACCGCGATTGGGTTTACCGCCGAGGAGCTTCGCGATTGGTACATCCCGGACTGGCATGAAACACCGGAGGAGGCTGCGGCTGGCATGGCCTTCGTCAAATCTGTACTCGAGACCGGTGTCGGCGGGGCGTTTGAGACCACCCTGATCAACAAGGCAGGCCGATTTGTACCGTATCTCATCAGCATCACTCGGCTCATGACGCCTGACGGCCCGGTCATGATGGGAGTCGGGATCGACATCACCGAGCGCAAGCAGGCCGAAGAAGCGTTGAAATCCGCCAAGAAGTGGTTTGAAGACGTGCTCGAGCTCATGCCGGATGCAATACTGATCACCGACAAGGATTATAAGGTCATTGCCTGGAACCGTGCCATTGAGCGAATGACCGGCATCCCCAAGGCAGACGTCCTCGGTTTCGATCACCATGCGATCACGGTCGGGTTCTATGGGGAAGTCCGAAAATCCCTGATCGATCTGGTCTTTGTCGATGACAGCGAGCTGGCGTCCAAGTACTCCAATGTCCGACGCGTGGGCTCGACGCTCTATGCCGAAGCCTACGCGCCTGCGGTTTACAACAACCGCGGTGCATACATTTTTGCGGCGGTCAGCCCGTTTTACGATGAAGAGGGGAGCTTTGTCGGCATCATTGAATCCATCCGCGATGTCACGGAGCAGAAGCGCGCGGAGGAAGCGCTCCGGGAGAGCGAAGAACGATTCCGGCGGATCACCGAAAATATGAGCGACATGGTGTGTGAGCTGGATGGCAACGGCATCTATCGATACGCTACGCCTTCTTATGTGCGGAACTTGGGTTACACACCACAGAGCCTGATTGGCGAGTCTGCTTTTGATCTCGTTCATCCCGACGACAGAGACAGGGTGACCGCAGTGTTCATGGATCTCGTTCGGTCGCGAAGGGACCGCGAGGTGGAGCTCCGTTTCCAACTCGCGAATGGGAGCTACGTCTGGCTTCGTTCATCGGGGTACCCCGTTTTCAGCGACGATGATGAATTTCTGGGGGTGATCGTTAACAGCAGTGATATCACCGAGCGCAAACGAGCAGAGGAAGAAGCGCGTCGCCTGCGGAACTATTTGAGCAACATCATCAATTCGATGCCTTCGGTGCTGGTGGGGGTGGATACGAACGGTTGCGTGACCCATTGGAACAAAGCGGCGGAGAAAAAGACCGGAGTGGGATCGGATGATGCCAAGGGAAGACGCCTCGACGAGGTGCTTCCTTCGATGAGCCATCAACTGGACCAGCTGCGGCAAGCGATGCGGATGCGCGCTGTCTCGACCCATCCGAGAATGATCAGCGTTCTCGATGGTGAGCAGCGCTACGAGGATGTGACCGTTTATCCGCTGGTGACCAACGGCGTGGAGGGAGCGGTGATCCGTGTAGACGACGTGACGGAGCGGGTGCGGATCGAAGAAATGATGGTGCAATCGGAAAAAATGCTCTCGGTGGGGGGGCTGGCCGCAGGGATGGCTCACGAGATCAACAACCCTTTGGGCGTGATTCTCCAGGCGACACAAAACATCATCCGACGCGTGTCTCCGGACTTGCCCATCAACGTCCGGGTGGCGGACGAGTGCGGTATCAGCGTCAGCGGCCTGCGGCACTACCTGGAGCGTCGGGAGATTCTGACCTTCCTCCGGGACATCCTGGAGAGCGGTCAGCGGGCGGCCGAGATTGTGGCAAACATGCTGAGCTTCAGCCGCAAAGCGGAAGGGGCGGTGACTCCCACGGATCTTGGGGAGCTCTTGGATCGGACGGTGTCCTTGGCAGCCAGTGATTATGACCTGAAGAAGCACTACGATTTTCGTCAGATTGAGATCGTGCGGGAGTACCAGCCCGACACCCCCCGGGTGATCTGTCAGGCCGGGAAGATCCAGCAGGTCTTTCTGAATATCTTGCGCAATGGCGCCGAGGCGATGATGGCGGCGAAGGACCAGGAGCGGCTACCATGCTTTCATTTGCGCGTCGGGAAGGAGGAGGGTGCGGTGCGCGTGGAGATCGAAGACAATGGTCCCGGGCTGGATGAAGCAACCCGAAAACGGGTCTTTGAGCCCTTTTTTACCACCAAGCCTCCAGGAGCGGGGACAGGCCTCGGGTTGTCTGTGTCCTACTTCATTGTCACCGAGGAGCATGGGGGCAGCGTGACGGTGGAATCGAGCCCCGGCGCTGGGACACGGTTTGTCATCCGCCTTCCCATCGAGGGAAAATCATCCGGCCCGGTCCCGAACAATGAGGATAGCCCTTCTCCCGATGCCGGTCTGTAGGCTGTGGTCCGGCCGCATGATCTTAAATGGCTTCCACTTCATGGAACATGGCTGTCGGCTTTCTCTTCTCCCTTTAGGAAGGAAAGGCTGAGGTGAGGGAGCCCCCATTAGGATGATCCCTCACCCGGATCCTTTCCCGAGAAGATGCCCGCCGACCCGCTCAGGTTGGATCTCACGGCGTGGCTAATGGCCGCAGCTCGGGCAGCCGCCGGGGCTTTCGTCTTCGTGCTTCTTGCCGTTTTCGCCGTCCTTGCCGTACTCGCGAACGATCTCGCCGATCTTGCGGAGCCGATCATCCACCAACCTGAACAGGGTCCCTTCCGGGTAGGTGCCATCCATCTGGCGCTCCCCGGCCGGCATTTCGGTCAGGATCTCGATCCCTTCCTCGATGGTCGACACCGGCCAGATATGGAACAGCCCAGCTTCCACGGCGTCGATCACTTCCTGCTTGAGCATCAGATTGCGGACGTTCTTGCTTGGGATGATGACTCCTTGATTGCCCGTCAGCCCTTTGTGCTTGCAGATATCAAAGAATCCCTTGATCTTCAGATTCACACCGCCGATGGGCTGGATCTCGCCTTTTTGGCTGACCGACCCGGTCACCGCGATGCCCTGGTAGATGGGGACTTCGGCGATGGCGCTCAGCAGAACATAGAGCTCCGTGCTGGAGGCGCTGTCACCGTCCACCATCCCGTAGCTCTGCTCGAACGAAAGCGAGGCGCTCAGCGAGATGGGCTTGTTGTGGGCGAAGCGGTCCTTGAGGAAGCCTGAAAGGGTGAGGAGCCCCTTCGTGTGAATGTTGCCGCTCATCTTCGATTCGCGGTCGATGGAGACCATGCCTTCGCGGCCGACGGAGACGGTCGCCGTGATGCGGCTTGGCTTCCCAAACTCATGATCACCCGCCATCAGCACGGACAGCCCGTTGACTTGCCCGACCTTATAGCCGTCGGTTTCAACCCAGAAGATGTCCTTCTCGGTGAGCTCCTTGACTCGCTCCTCGATCAGGTTCGATCGGTAAATGCGCTTGTCCAGAGCTTCCTGCACGTGCTGGCGCTGAATGAGCTCCGCGCCGGCCAGTCCGGCAAAATAGTTCGCCTCACGGAGCAGGTCACCGATGTCTCCGAGCTCCAGAGTCAGCTTCTCCCGGTCATCGGTGGCTTCCATTCCGTATTCGATGATACGCGCGGCACCCGTCCGGTCGAGATGACGCAGTTTGTGCTGATTGCAGTAGCGGCTCATCATCTGGCCGTATTCGAGAAGCGAGTGGTCCTGCCGGTTCGTCTGCGTGTCCAGGTGAGCCTTGACCTTGAAAAGCTTCTGGAACCGGTCGTCATATGTGTAAAGCAGTTGATAGATGTACGGGTCTCCCGTGAGGACGATCTTGACATCGAGCGGGATGGGCTCCGGTCGGATGCTCCGGGTGCTGAAGATGCCGTAAAGCTCGCCCAAGTCCTCGATGCGAATTTCCTCGTCCCGCAGCGCGCGCTTCAACGCCTCGTAGGTGATGTACCAGCGCAGGAGGTCGAGGGCCTTCATGACCAGGTATCCGCCGTTGGCTTTGTGGAGCGCCCCCGGCTTGATCATGGTGTGGTCGGTAAACAGGGCTCCAAACCAGGCCTGGCGCTCGATGGAGCCGAAAATGTTCGGATAGGCCGGGTTGGATTCGACAATGACCGGTGCGCCCTGCGTCTCGGAATTGTCGATGAGGACGTTGACTTCGTATTTCCGGAACGTCGCTTCACGCGCGGGAACCGGGAAGGGCATGCCCTGTTGCTGCTGTTGCTGCGCTTCGGGCTTTTTCTTGAAGTCGTCGATGTTTTCCAGGATGTCGTCCTGCACATTCTTGAGGTATTCCATGACGGCAGGCTCTTGCTGGTACTTGTCCTCGTACTGGTCCATGAGCTGGCCGACCACGAACAGGGCGATCTCGTTGTCCAGCTTGGTGTGCTTCTCCTTGAACTCCTCCTCGGACAAGCGGATCTTCTTGATCGCTTCTTTCATCTTCTCGTGGAGCTCATCGCTCTTCTCTCGGAGAACCTTCCGCTCCTCCTCGTCGAGGTGGCGAAGGTCCTCCTGGGTCATGGGCTCCCCTTCCTTGTTGGCAGGAATGATGACCATGCCCACCTGTGAGAACTGGAGGATGAAGCCATCCTCCTTGGCCAGCTGCGAGAGCTCGTCGATGATTTCGCGACGCGTGCGCTCAAATCCCTGGTGGACTTCGCTTTCCTTGGTACGGTAGTCGTCGCTGTCGAAGACCTCGGGGATCTTGGCCAGCAGGGTTTGGATGAAGTCCTGCATATCTTTCTTGAGCACCTTGCCTTGACCGGCGCTGATCTGGATGCTCTTGGGCTTGTCCTGCTCTTTGAAGTTGTAGACGTAACACCAATCCGGGGGGGTCGGCTCGCTCTTGGCCTGCTCCTCGATGAAGGACTTGGCAGTGTAGGTCAAACCTGCCTTCGCCGGGCCGGCAACGAAGATGTTGTAGCCCCGCTCCTTCATCCCCATACCGAACTTGATGGCGTCAATCGCACGCTCCTGGCCGACCACCCTCCGTTCCTTGCCGTCGAGAACAGCGGTAGAATCAAAGGGCAACGAATCGGGCGGGATGTAGGCACGCAGCTCACTGACCGGCAATTCCGGGTGTTGCTTGGGCATTTTGAATCCCTCCTTTCACTGATAGGATCGCTTAAAAATGTATCTGCTTCGCGGAACCGGTGGACGGGCTTCCGGGTCCCTAGTACTCTGTCAACATGGTGTCGCACGGTGCACCCGCCCTTTGATTCCCCCTCAAGGGGGTTGGGGGGTATTCTCTTGCCGGGCACAACTTCTTTGACGGAGCAATCGACGACCCCTGGGCGACCGGCCTCGGACGGACAACGCAGAGAGCACGCTCGATGCTTCCATACTTTAAGATTGCTTGTCACCGAGGTCTACCGCTCGTGCTCCCGAGCAGCCATTATTCCGTGACGACCTCCAATTTCGCGCGCTTTTTGTGACTTGATGCGGCGGCCTGCACCACGGTGCGGATGGCGTTGATCGTATTGCCTCCCTTTCCGATGATGCGCCCCAAATCATCCGGCGAAATCTTCAGCTCCAGGCTGACGTTGTCCTCGATCTCCGATTCCGCGATCTCGACAGACTCCGGATGCTCCGCAAGCGACTTAACCAAATACTCCACAAGCTCCTTCACGATGTACGGCCTTTCTGATCAGCAGGTTGTTGCGGGCCTCGCGCTCGGGTCAGCCCTGCAGCTTGTCGAGCACGGACCGGACCTTCTGTTGAGGATCTCCGACCCGGTCACGACGATCGTCAATCTTGATCTGAGTCAGTACGCGAAGAGCGCCCTTATCGAAAAGACTCTCATGCATTCGTCTCACGACGGCAAGGATTTCGTCCAGATCCCCCGAGAGAATCGTCCCCATGGCGGTGAGCTCGTATTGAACCGGGCTCGCCCGAAGGACTTCAAGGGCCGTGGCCACATAGCCGCTCAGGCTCGTACCCGCGACGCCAAGTGGAACGATGCTCACTTCGACTACGGCCATGACTGTCCTTTCGATCACCCACGCGGCCCTTGCCACCGCTCAAGGAGCGGTGCAAGCCCGGCCAATGTCTTGATCAGATCGGCCTCCGTGTGCGGCTCCACGGTCAAGAGCGGGGTCAGGCCCTGTGCATTCAACCGCTCGAAGAGACCATTGAAGTCAATGCTGCCGTCCCCGACAGGCCAGTGATAGTCATGGCTTCCGTCGTTGTCGTGAAGGTGGATCTCCTTCAAGTGGTGCGACAGCCGGTCGACCCAGGTCAGAAGCGGCGTATCGGAGAAGCTGTGCTGATGGCCCACGTCCAGGCAAAATCCGAAATAGGGTGAATCGACCCGCTCCAGCAAGTCGACATGAAACGACGGCTCTTTCTCCCACACATTCTCGATGAGCAGGGGAACCCGCATGGAGGCCGCGCGCTCAGCCATCCGCCCCCAAAACGCATGGCTCATCTCGAGCCAAAAGTCACGATATTCCACATGGTGCCTCGGGTCGAATCCCGTGTGGCAAACCAACTGGACGGGCTGGAACAAGGGCACAAGGTCCAGAAACTGGCTGATCCGCTCGGCGGCCAGCCGCCGGACGCGCGGGTCCACGCACCCCGGCTCGATGCCCCAAAAGGGTCCGTGGAGGCTCACACGGCATCCTCGATGCCGCAAGGCGGTCGCCACCCGTTCGAGGTCGTCGGGGTCCGCCTCATCCATCTCGGCCCCGCCGAAGCCGATTTCGACATTCATGCGATGATCGAGGATCACGTCGAAATAGTGAGCCATCCGCTTCCAGGGCATGTTCACATGGATACGCCTGAGTACCCCCTGCGCTGCGTCGTCCGTCGGGATGGCGATTGGTCGTGGCTCAGCCATGAGTGGATGCCTTGAAGCCCTCAGTCAGTGCGTTTGCGGGAAGGATGCTGTCCGCATGAGCCAAAGTGCCGAGTCACAGCACTCGGCGATCCAAAACCACCGCACGTCTCTCTATAGAAATGACCGGTACTCCTGTCAACCTGAATCCAAGAAAGCCGGGGGAGATGGGGGAGCCGCCCGGGGTGCGGTTGACGGCTTTTCGATGCTCTGGTAATGACTGCCGAGCCAGTGGAAAGGAAAAGCAAGAACCGGAAAGAGGAGTGAGCATTCGATGAAACAATACGTGATCGATCAGCTGCGCGAAACGGACTACGTGAAGATACTCGATTTCCTGGACGCGAACTGTGAGAAAACCATGCTGGAAGGGCTCTACCGAAAGGAAATGCCCGAGGAGCTCCTGACCCCGGCGCAGGCCGGGCATGCACCGTGTCGTCCCCATTACTTCGCGATCAATCTCGATGTGCGTCGGGTGAGCTTTGAGCTTCTGGTGAGGAGCAGTCAGATCATGCGGTGCAATTGCATCGAGTATGCGACGCGTGAGCAGCGCGACTATATTCTGGGCTTTGCGGACACCATGTTGGAACAGCTGGACATCAAGATCTGAAAGGCCTGCTCAAAAAATCGCCGATCCATCGGCGCTTATTGTCTGGATGGAAAGAGGCCCGGATGCAGGGCAGCCGCGAGCGACTCCACCATGTCGAGGATACGGGGTCCTGACCGGCAGGTGAGCCCGCAGTCAAACACAAAAACGCGGCCGTTTCTGACCGCCTTCAAACCTGCCCAGGCAGCGTCTCCGAGCAGGATCGACCGGATGAAAGGCTCACAGAAGAAGATGGCATCGGGATTGAGCCCTTCGAGCAGATCATGGGTGCAGACCACATAGGGAGCAATTGCCTCCGCGTGGGCATTGCGGCCCCCGGCGCATTCGATGACGTCGTGCTGGAAGGCCCCGGGGCCGACTGTGATCAGCGGCTCCCAATTCATGATGCGAAAAACCGTCGGACGCTCCCGATCGGGGACCGAGGCAAGCCTCTCCCGCACGCGGGCCAGCCTCCCGTGCAAGCGCGCTGCGAGTGCTCGAGCTGCTTCTTCCCGGCCCGTCTGACGCCCCAGGCATAGGATGTCGTTCAGCGAGCCATCCACGCTGTCGGGATCGCCGTGGTAGACGTGTAATCCGGCATCCTGCAGCGCTTCCCGCGCTTCTTCCTGATGTTTTCCAAACGTGCAGACCAGATCGGGCCGGGCTTCCATCACACCGTTCAGGTCTGGTGCGAACCACGTCCCGAACGTTCTCTTCCCCAGCACTTCCGGGGGGTAATCGCAGTTTTCTGTAATCCCAACGAGTGCCGGCGTCAGACCCAGTGCCGCAAGAATTTCGGTCTGCCCAGGCGAGAGGGAGATAACGCGAAAGGGTCGATTCATGAATCCGTTGCCTGCTGTTCGCCCAAGAGGGCCTTCGCGGCTCCCCTCAGATTTCTCGAGACCACGTTGACCAGGGCGAAGATCGTATCGAGCGTGAGCAGTTGCATCGAGACGGTTTCATCGAAGCGGACGTGCATGGCCGGCTCAAATTCGTCGTCACCTTCCCAGAGCACGACCAGGATCGGGACGCGGGGAAGGGGCCATAGGCGGTAGGCGGCATCCCCCATGGGCACCGGCGCACCCCCGAGGCTCTCGGCTGCCTTCCGAAACAGCTCCCGGTCGCGGCCAAAAAGCTTCAACAAGGGGCCGGTCGGAAATTGGTGCGGACCACGGAAGAAGAGCTCACCGCCAGGGATGTCCTTCTCACTGACCCATTTACCCGACAGCGCCAGCGGGGACGCCTCGAGGAGGTAGTGGAGGACAACCAGGTACAGCTCGAAATGAGTCGCCCGATACAGGGTTCCGGTCCGGACCTCGATGGAGCGCCGCTCAAGATGACAACCGCACGACGCGCTCAGGAACGGAACCAGGTAGGTGCGGCTTCCGGCATCGTATTGCACCATCGAGCGGACGCAGACATCATGGGGATCGGCCTCCCCCAGCTGTTCCCAAAGATAAGGGTCGATCTCGTCGGGATGCTCGTAGAGCCCTCGATGCTCCAGGTCCTTGGTGAGCCGTGCGATCACCTCTCGGGCCCTTGCTTCAAAATCCTCGGGAACCTGTAGCCAGCCCCATCCGCGCTGCTTGACGAACAAACCGTCGTAGGCCGTTTCCTCGAATCCTCGCAAGAGAACCGGGATGTTCTCCTGCTCGAGGGCCTGCGTCAGCACATCGGATTCAAACCGATTGGCCAGGGTGTGGACGGTCACGAAGCGTTCGTTGGATTCATTCATGGCGTTGGGTATCCGTTGGTGTGGAGTAAGGAAAGGAGCGCATCAAATTCCGATGGTGACTGCGAAACCGGCTTGCAGGCCGCAACCGGGCTCTCCCGGCGAAACACCGCCGCGGCAAAGGCGAAGCAGGTGGGAAGCCGGCACAGCCCGCAGTTCGTTTGTGGCAGGTGCCGATAGATGTCAAGCACGGAAATCGACCGCTGTCTGTGAAGCACCGGGGTCAGCTGGGGACCTTCACGCTCTGCCCGCTTGATGAGAGCGAAATACTCGTCGCAAAGCCTTTCGGCCTCATCGTTGTCGCGCACATCCGTGATGGTCAACCGATCCGGGTAGATGGCCACGATGTGGCCACGATCCATGAGCTGCACGACGCCGGTCCCGTGCACATACGTGCAGCCTGGCAGGATGGCCGCCAGATAGGGCAACAGGGCCTCGACAGACGTCTCCAGCCCCATGAGGATGTTGTAATGGGTGGAGTGGGGCAAGCACTCGATGTTGACGAGGGAATAGCAGTAGCCGGGCTTTCTGACGATGGGCGGATCCATGAAACGGAGTCCTCCGAGCAAACAGTAATGACCATGGCGGTTCATGCGGCAGCACAGTCTTCAGAAACCGGCCGGGGCATTCAACGAGCTTCCTTTCAGGTACCACCGTCTATAGCTCAGGATCGGAGAAAAAAGAAGGGGGAGAAGGGGGCTGGTACAGCGTGGCGAATGTTTTCATTGCCCCCTGAAGGGGGAATTGACGGGTCAACAAGTTTAAGACTTTCGCCGCGCAGCCCTTGGACGTCGCCAAGGGTGAATCTCCCTTGGGAGTATGTCGGCGTAACCATCTATCGCACCCTGACAATCTGTGGTACATATCGTCGCCAAACCGGAGAGCGCGCTCGGCTCACCCAGAGCGTTCAGCATGTCAGCGATTCAACTCGGAGGAAGCCATGAAGATCCTCGTGACGGGTGGAGCGGGTTACATCGGCTCCCACACTTCAAAGCTCCTGAAAGGGGCCGGTCACACTCCCATTGTCTTCGACAACCTCTCAAACGGATGGGCCGAGTGGGTCAAGTTCGGGCCGTTCGTCTTCGGAGACATTCGCGATGAAGAGGCCCTTTATCAGGCACTCAAGGGCTTTGCCGTCGATGCGGTGATCCATTTCGCCGCCAAAGCCTACGTCGAGGAATCCACCCGACTCCCCGAAGAGTATTTCGACAACAACGTCGGCGGCACCATCGCACTTCTCAAGGCCATGAAGCGTGCCGGAACCAAGCACCTTGTCTTCTCCAGCAGTTGTGCCACCTACGGCAATGCCCGGACGCCCACGATTCGGGAAGATCATGTCCAGGAGCCCACCAATCCCTACGGCTTGTCGAAGCTGCAGTGCGAGCAGGTGATCTTCAATGTCGCGCCCGTGGTCGGCATCCGGTTTGCCGCGTTGCGGTATTTCAATGTGGTGGGCAATGACCCCGATGGGGAGATCTATGAACGGCACGAGCCGGAGACCCATGTGCTGCCGAACTTGATGCGCGCGGCGGAGAAGGGGCTTCCTTTCAATCTGTTCGGCACGACCCACCCGACCCCCGATGGCACCGCTGTGCGCGACTATGTGTACGTGATGGACCTGGCGCTGGCCCACTTGAAGGCGCTCGAAGTGATCCAGGCGAAAGAGCGCCTCGTCTCCAACGTCGGATTGGGGGCCGGCACCTCCGTTCGGGAGCTCCTGAACGCTGTGGAAGCTGCGCTCGGGCTCAAGGTGAATGTGACCGAGCAGCCGATTCGCCCGGGGGACCCACCGGAGCTCGTTGCCGATGCCGGCCATCTCCGCACCTGGTTTTCGCACCCCTTCAAGCCGGTAACCGAAGTCGTGAAGGACCTTGCTAAGGCCTTGAAGACGAGCCCGGCGGCGAAGCAAGACTGATGATGAAAAAATGCGGGTGCGCAGGCGGCAGGTGGCCTGTGCGCTCGCGGGCCTTCAATTCCCCAAGTGACACAGCCTCTCGGCCATCGACATCCTGTCTACGCTTTCGATCTGCCATGACCTGACAGGTTTGGATCATTTTTTGCAAAAAACCGCCCCGAGTTGCGGGCTCGCCGGCTGAAGGCCCTGGTAAGGCCTCAAGCCCATGGCGGAAGCGAGTGCTCCGTCAAAGAACTTTTACCGGGCAAGCGAGCACCCCCCAACCCCCTCGAGGGGAGAATCCAAGGGGGTGTACCTTGCAAAAAAGGGTTGACAGAGCACTAGGATGAAGGTCCCTCCGTCTTACGGGCATGCGGCGCAACGAATCGGATCGACTGCCATTGCAACATGCATCCATCACTGAAGGGAGAAGACCTCGCGATGAAAGCAGAGACTGGTGTTATGAATCAAGCTGTGAAGAATATCCACGACCGGGAAGGGAAATACCTCACCTTTTCTCTCGGAAAGGAAGAATACGGAATCGGGATTCTCAAGATCAAGGAAATCATCGGAATGATGCCGATCACGCCGGTTCCCCAAACGCCTGAGTACGTCAAGGGCGTCGTCAACCTGAGGGGCAAGGTGATCCCGGTGCTCGATCTGCGGTTGCGCTTCGGAATGGAGCCGATGGACTACACCGAACGGACCTGTATTATCGTGGTCGAGATTGCCAGCGATACGGGCAAGATCATGATGGGAATCGTTGTCGACGCCGTTTCGGAAGTGCTCAACATCAAGCACGACGATATCGCCGACACCCCCACGTTCGGCACGACACTGAGGACGGACTACATCCTCGGGATGGCCAAAATGGGTGGTGGAGTGAAGATCCTGCTCGACATCGATCGGGTGCTCAGCAGCGATGAGATCAATGTCTTGGAAAAAGTTGCGTGATTTCCTTGTCGTCGAAATCGGCCCTCACACCGTCGCGGGCATTCGAGACCGTCTTCGGTGTTGAGGGCGCTCCAGGGAGATAGGGCTTCGGCGGAGCCTCGCGGCCTGACGCCTGTCGTCAATGGCCTGACGGTCACATGCTCGGCTGCTTCGTTTGACAAGGTTGACCCGTTGCGCTCCGGAAGAGAGTCGTGAAACCGATCGGTGCGCTCAAGGCACTCGGGGCGTCTTTCCTCGACCTTCTGGTGCCCCGCCGTTGCGCGGGATGCGGGAGCGCCTGTCGGGAAGTCCCAAACCATTACTGGTGCGCGAGCTGCCACGAGGGACTTCCGTGGGTCCGCGCGCCTCTTTGCCCCCTGTGCGGGCGCCCCTATTTCGACAGTCCCACTTCATCCAACCACGTCTGCGGCGACTGCCTGCTGGTGCCTCCCCCTTTTGACGGCGCGCGATCGGCTGCGCTCTATTCGGACATCGTCCGGAAGCGCATCCACGAAGTGAAATTTGGGGGTAGGCTGTACTGGATTCCGCCCCTTGTGCAGCTTCTCGTGGATTGTCTGGAGGAATGGAGCCTCAAGGGGCTGGATGGATTGGTGGCCGTGCCTCTTCACGTGAAGCGGGTGAGGCAGAGGGGGTTCAATCAATCTGCGCTGCTGGCGGAACTGCTGGGGAAGCGACTCCGCATGCCGGTTTGCCGCGATGCCCTGGTCCGGTCGCGCTGGACGGAGCCCCAGACCAGGCTGAAGCGGGAAGAACGGTTGAAAAACGTCGCGCATGCGTTCGCGGTTGGAAATCGATCGAGCGTCCGCGGCCGCTCGATCCTGCTGATCGACGATGTGCACACCACGGGATCAACGGTTGCGGCCTGTACGCTCACCCTGAAGGAAGCGAGGGCCGAGCGCGTTTACGTCCTGACCGTGGCCCGATCCGTACCCGGCTGGAAGCCGCTCGATCCCCAGACACGGATGAACATGGATGAGACGCCCATTCACCGACTCACCGATCCCCATAAGCTAACCCGACACAGCCAATGACGCGGCCCGCTGGAGGAGGCCGGTCTCCCGAAGCCACTGCAGACTCGATGCGACCATGAAGGGGCCGTTTAGAAGCTCCGGCTTGTTGTAGATGAGCGCGCTGCCCTTCAGGTCCACCATGACGCCTCCGGCCGCACGGACGATGGCTTCCCCCGCCGCCGTGTCCCACTCCCAGGTGGGACCAAACCGTGGGTAGAAGTCCGCTTCGCCTTTGGCTACGGAGCAAAACTTGAGGGCGCTGCCCCTCGTCACGACGTCGTGGTCGGGAAGCAAGTCCAAAAGCGCTTGGAGGTTCGGCGAGGGGTGGGAGCGACTCTTGACAACGCGGACCCCTTTGGTGGGGCTCCTTGGCTCGATCGCGAGTCTGGTGGTCCGGCCCTCCGCCATTTCCCAACACCCTTCCCGCCTGTCCCCGACATAGAGGAGCTCCTGAACGGGAATGTAAATGAGGCCGAACGTGGGCGTATTCCCCTCGATGAGGCCGATATTGATTGTGAACTCCCCGTTGCGCTTGACGAACTCCTTCGTGCCGTCGAGAGGGTCGACCAGCCAGAACCGGTCCCACTTGGCCCGCGTTCCGGGGTCGATCTGTTTTCCCTCTTCGGAAAGAACGGGGATGTCGGGATAGAGCTCCATCAGCCCCTGGCTCAAGATTGTGTGAGAGCGCATGTCTGCCTTGGTCAGGGGAGAATGGTCTTCCTTTTCCTGAACGGAGAATTCCGTCCCGTACACGTCGAGAATGGCCTGGCCGGCTTGTCTGGCGAGCGCTGATAACCCATCGATGTCGATCATGACTGTCCTCGCGGTCATCCGATGCGGATCGGAGCCTTGTGAAATGATTTCAAAGAATCGATAATCCCACCGGGCTGGCGGAGTCTCTCTCGGGTCCGGTCTTTCGTTTTGATTGACGAGATCGGAGGAGTCGGCCAGAATTCCATGGAAGGGGTGAGAGTGTTAACCACCACGCTGACAAAAGGCCGTGCCCGCCGAGAGCGTCGCTGGAGCGGCTTTTCAGCTGCCGCTGCCGGCGACTCAACGGCGATTGTCTGCCAGCGGCTCCTATGGAGCTATCAGAAGCAAACCAATGGGAGGGTCCCATGAGAAAACCCGTTCTCCGGCTCGCTGTTGCCATCGGGCTTCTGCTTGTTCTAACGAGCCCGGGCCATACACTGGAAGCACCCAAAAGCATTGCGTCCATAACGCTCGGAACCATGATCACCGACGTGCAGGATAAGGTGGACCTGGCTTCCGCCGTGCCCCTTGGGGGTGCCAATTTTCTGATGCGCGCTCCCCTCAAGCCCATCTCGGGCTTCGAGAGCGGGTATGTAGTCTACGGCAACTGCAAAGAAAAGGGAAGGATCGTCCGGATCAAGGTCAAATACGAAAACGATGACGAGTCCTTCTACAACGAAGTCCTCTCGGCCCTGAAGCATCGGTACGGCAAGCCGGCGGAATGGCGAGGCAACCCCTTTGGAACCTTGAAGATTTGGAAGTGGTCGTTGAAGGACGCTGCACGTCACTCCATCGGGATCCAGCTCCAACGGTATGAAGGCGACGACGATGCCTTCACCCCGGGCAACTCCCTCAAGCTCACGCAGAGCGATTATTTTGACGCAGAAAAGACCTGTTACGACCGGGCACGCAAGGATGCGAAGCGAACGTCCCAGAATAGGACAGCGAAGGGAGAAATAGATTTCGAGAGCTACCTGCCCCATTAGAGGCCGGAATGCGCAGCACGCGCCGGGGGGGGGCCGTTGCCGGGGCAGTGGCGGCAGCGTGCCGTGTTGCCTGTTGCCGCCTCAAACATCTGCCGTGGATTCCCGCTTTAATTGCGTGTAGTATGGCTCGTCCCGGTTGGTTAAGGAGCTCACAACTGCAGCGGGTGTGCGACATATCAGACGCTCTAGTGCTCTGCCAACGTTGTATCGCAGGGTACATCCCCCTTTTGATTCCCCGCTCGAGGGGGGTGGGGGGTGTTCTCTTGCCCGGCAGAACTTCTTTGACGGAGCACTAGGTTCTCAGGCGCTTGTGGAGTATGCGGATGCCGTCCCATCGTCTTCGTTTGCAGGTTTTCGCCATCGATCGTCTCATGGCGGGACTTGCACACTTCACCTACCACGACAGACTGTTTCGCTTTACCTATCGGGCCGTGGCGAAGTTGGCCGAGCGGTTGGCGAAAAAGGATTACTACGTTCGGAAGATCCGCTGGATTCGAGACCTTTTCGACAGGGATCACCCAAGCATCAACATAGCGCGCCGTTTCCTGCGCCATCCCAATCCGCACCACCGCAAGACGATCATCCGAAGCTTCTTCCTGAACGAAATGCTCGTCGGGACCAATAAGCGCAAGGCCTACCAGGATGCGAACGGGTTCTATCCGCCCGGCATGATCGTCATCAGCCCGACCATGAAGTGCGATCTGCGCTGTGCCGGGTGTTATGCTGGCAGCTATGCGAAGAGCGAGCTGAGCCTCGACACGATCCATCGGGTCCTCGACGAGGCAAAGGAGATGGGGACTCATTTCATCACCGTTTCCGGGGGTGAGCCCTTTTACCGCAAAGACCTCTTCGAGGTGTTCCAACGGCACAACGACGTGGCTTTCCTCGTTTTCACACACGGGGGGCTGATCGACGAGCGGATGGCCGAGCGAATTGTGAGAGCCGGCAATGTGGTGCCGGCCATCAGCATTGAGGGCTACCGCGAAGAAACGGACCGGCGCAGGGGGAAGGGGCACTTTGACCGCGTCATGCGCGCCATGGACCTGCTTCGGGAGGCGGGCGTGATCTTCGGCTACTCAGCCACGCAAACCCGGCTGAACAGTGACGTGGTCACCAGTGACGCGTTCGTTCGCTTTCTACGGGACAAAGGGTGCCTGCTCGGTTTCTATTTCATGTATGTGCCGGTTGGGCGCGACCCGGACGTCCACCTGATGCCGACTCCCGAACAGCGCGACCAGCTCCGGGACGGGCTGCGGCGCTGGCGTGACTCGACCGACGTTGTGTTTCTGGATTTCTGGAACGACGGCCCGGTCATCGGGGGGTGCATGGCGGGCGGCCGCAAATATTGCCACATCAACGCGCGCGGGGATGTCGAGCCCTGCGTCTTCTGCCATTTCGCCACGCACAACATCCACACCAGCTCGCTCAAGGATGCCGTGAATTCGCCGCTTTTCCAGGCCTTGCGCCAGAAGCAGCCCTATCACGACAACCTGCTGCGAGCGTGCATGCTCGTGGACAAGCCCTCCGTCGGACGTGAGCTGGCCCTATCCAGCGGCACCTATTTCACCCATGAAGGTGCGGATGCCATTTTCTGTGATCTTTCCGATGACATCGACACCTTCTCGGAGGAATACGGGGCCTATGCCGACCGTGCTTGGGTCGAGCACTTCAGCCCGAAACGATGAGCCCTGGGACGCCGCTTCACAAAGCCAACGCGCTTTTCTACAGGCCCTGAGACATGCCCTCTGATAGGTCCGTCCCGTTTTCGAGGACTGTCGTCCGCTTCATTCTCCGAGCCCACCGAGCCATTCTCCTGGGGGCGCTCTGCATCACCTTGATCTCCGTGGCGCTCATCGGACGCCTTCGGATCGATAACAGTCTGGATTCTTTGCTGCCTTCCAAGGAGGCGCAAACTCGGATCCTCCTGGACGACCTTCGCGATGCGGGCGTCCAGGACGTGCTCATCGCACTCGTGTCGCTTCCAAGGGCCGACCAGTTCGAAGATGCCAAAGGGATCGTGGATGGGCTAGCCGCATCCATGGCCGCCTTTCCCTCGATGGGGGCCATCGAAGCCAGCCTTTCCGGCCGACAGCGGGCCTTTTTCACGGATGTCCTGCTGCCGCACGCCGCCCTTTATCTCTCGGAGTCGGATCGAGCCACGCTGGTCGAGCGCCTCAGCGACGCGGGGATCGAGGCTCAGGTCAAGGAGAACAAACGGTTCCTCATGATGCCGATGCAGGGCGGGGCAGGGGAGCTTATCCTGCGGGATCCGTTGAATCTCAGGACCATGTGGCTGTCGCGCCGGCTCGGAGAGCAGGCTTTCGGGAGCTTGCGGATCGTCGACGGCTACCTGGCGGATGAGAATCGGCGTCACCTGATGGTTTTCATGCATCCCGGGCAATCCGCGCGCAACCTCGAATACACGCGGTCTCTCATGGCCGCCGCGCGCGCCGGCGCGGACGAGATGGTCCTAAAATTCCGGGAAGCCCACCCCGATGAGCAGGAGGTCCCGTCGATCGCCTTTGCGGGCGGATACCCGATCGCCCTCGAGGATGAAACGCTGACTCGAAAAGACCTCCAGGTCAGCCTTCTGGTGTCACTGATCGGAGTGAACCTGCTCTTTTATCTGGTCTTCCGGAGTGGGCGTGTGCTGCTCCTGGTGCTGGTCCCGCTGGGCATGGCCATCGCCTGGACGTTCGGATTCATGAGCGTGGTGCTCGGGCACCTGAGTGTGCTGACCGGGGCATTCGGCGGCGTGCTGCTCGGACTCTCGACGGATTTCGCCATCTATTTCTTGAGCTTCTACTTGGATGCGTATGGCAGGCAAGGCTGCCAGGCGGCGCTCGAGGATGCGATGGGCAAAAGCGGGGGCATCGTGACGGGTGGTGTGACGTCAGCCGCAGGCTTTCTCACGCTCGGATTTGCCTCGTTTCGCGGGTTCAGTGAACTGGGCGTCTTCACGGGAGTCGGGCTCCTCCTGGCCTTGGGGGCCATGCTGATCGTGCTCCCGGCGTTTTTGGTCTGGGACGATCGGAGGCGCGGCGCCCTGCGGTCGGTGCGTCCGGTTTCGGGATTTGGCCTCGAGCGGGTTTTCGGTGCGGCACTTCGGTGGCCGCGCCGGGTGCTGGCGGGGAGCGTGGTGCTGCTGACCGTGCTCGGCGTGCTGGCCCCCCGCGCTGCGTTCGACGAAGACCTGCGCTCGCTGCGTCCAAAGCAGTCGGATCAGGCCGCGGTTCAGGAGAAGGTGGAGGCCATCCTGGGCGGGGCCGGTGCGACGCTGCAGCTCACCATGGAGGATCCGAAGGAGGAGACGCTCCTGAATCGAGCCTCAAAGTTGAATGAAGCCCTGGACCGGCTGCAGGCTGCCGGACGGATCGCGCATTACCGGAGTGCCCTGTCCTATCTACCCGCGCCCGAGGCGCAGCAGCAGGTCAATGCGTTTCTGAGGGATCATTCGGCGGAGCTCGACCCGCAGCGCATCGAGGCGTCTTTCCGAAACGCTCTCAAAGCGAACGGCTTCCAATGGCTTCCGGAATACGATGCGTACCTGGGTTGGGTGCGATCGTTGGTGAAGCCGGGCGGCCGGCTGGACCGCGAGACATTCGAGCGGGCTGGGCTCGGCGCGATGCTGGGGCGGTTCCTGGTCAAAACGGACGCCGGTTTCAAGCTTTTCACGACGCTTCACCCCGTGCGCAGCTTGTGGGCCAAGGGCGATCTGGAAGTTCTCTTGAAGGAGCTTGGCGAGTCGGCCGCAGCCGCCGGGCTCAATCCGAGTGAGTGGCGTCTTGGGGGATTTCCCGTGCTCTCACACCATCTGAAGCAGCACGTGTGGGACGACCTGGGGCGGACGGTCGCACTGGCCGGAATCTCGGTTGCGGCGCTGGTCGTGGTGGCCCTTGGAGGCGTTGTGCCGGCTCTGCTTGCGGCGGTCCCTTTGGGTGTGGCTCTCCTTGGGATGCTGGGGAGCATGGGCCTCCTTGCCCTGCCGCTCAACTTCGCCAATTTTGTGGTGCTGCCCATGATGATCGGAATCTGCATCAACGACGGTGCGCTCATCATGACCATGCGCCTCAAGGAGCCCGGTCTGGACCTCGCCTCGTCGTTAAAAACAATCGGCAGGGCGGTGCTCTTGACGTCCCTCACGACGTTGATGGGATTTGGCTCCCTGGTGTTTTCGCATTATCCTGGACTGCAGAGCATCGGGGGGCTGGCATTGATCGGGATCCTGTTCGAGCTTTCGGCATCGCTTGTCCTGCTTCCGGCACTGCTCGCCTGGATGGAGAAAAGGAAGTCATGGAATCGGCCTATCTTGGAATCGATGTCGGGTCCATCAGCGTAAACCTCGTGGTGATCGACGAAGCGCTGCGGCCCCTCACGCGCCTGTACCTCCGCAGCCACGGACAGCCTCTTCGGGTGATGCAGGAGGGGCTGCGGGAGATTGCGCGTGAGGTCGGAAGCGCGATGCGCATCGGGGGAGTGGGGACAACGGGGAGCGGTCGTCATTTGGCGGGGATCTTGGTGGGGGCCGATGTGATCAAAAACGAGATCACGGCCCACGCTGTCGCCGCGCTGCAGTGCGAGCCGCTCGTTCGGTCGATCATTGAAATCGGGGGGCAGGACTCCAAGTTCACCGTCCTGCGGAACGGCACCGTGTCGGATTTCGCCATGAACACGGTGTGCGCTGCCGGGACCGGCTCCTTTCTGGACCAGCAGGCTCACCGTCTCGGCATTCCCATCGAAGTGTTCGGCGAGTACGCGCTCAGAGCCCGGAAGCCAGTCAAGATTGCGAGCCGTTGCACGGTGTTTGCCGAGTCGGACATGGTGCACAAGCAGCAGGTGGGCCACAGCGTGGAGGACATCGTCGCGGGCCTGTGCGAGTCCCTCGTCCGGAACTATCTGAACAACCTCGTGAAAAGCCAGAAGATCGAGGAGCCGATCCTGTTCCAGGGCGGTGTTGCCGCCAACGTCGGCATGCGATCCGCTTTCGAGCGCATCCTGGGCAAGCGGCTTGTCGTCCCGGAGCTCTACGATGTCATGGGTGGCCTTGGCGCGGCGCTCCTCGCCAAGGAAGCGGCGGACGCCGGCGCCGGAACCCGCTTTCGCGGCTTCGAAGCCGGAGACATCCCCTACCAGCTCAACAGCTTCGACTGCGAGGGCTGCTCCAACTGCTGCGAGGTCATGGAAGTCAAAATCCCGCGAGCCCCCGGAAAGGAGCACGTGGTTCGCTGGGGCGACCGCTGCGGCAAATGGGAAACGGCGGATTGGTAACGAACGGGAACGCGTGCGGGAGAGCGGGCTGTCCGCAGTGCTCTCGATCCATAACCGTCTTTGTTTATGAACCGGTGCGGCCGCTGCTGCAGTCGCCCAAAAGGAGAAGATCCCATGAGCACACCGACGCACAGTCCCAAGAAGCTCGTCGTTTTCTTCGATGGAACCTGGAACAGGGAAGACCAGCACCGTGCGGACGGGAGATCCTGTCCCACCAACGTCGTGAAGCTGTTCGAAGCGACACTCCCCGTCGACGAGAAGGGACTGCCTCAGATCGTTCATTACGTTCGGGGGGTCGGAACGCGGTGGTCGGAGCGCATCGGGGGAGGCGGCTTCGGCTTTGGAATCTCGCAGAACATCATGGAAGGCTATCGGTTCTTGGTCAGCAATTATGAGCCTGAGGATAAAATCTACATCTTCGGCTTCAGCCGAGGGGCCTACACGGCCCGAAGCCTCGCCGGCATGATCTACAATGTGGGCGTTTTGAAGCGGGAGAAGTTTTATCTGGTGAAAGAAGCCTATGAGAAGTACAAAGACCGGTCTCCCGAATGGCATCCCGATGCGAAAAATGCCCAGGAATTCAGGCGGCAGCACACCTGGGGGGCCGAGAGGATCTGGCTCCTGGGTGTTTTTGACACGGTAGGCGCCCTCGGCGCTCCTTTCGGGGTCATCATCGGCCGCCTGGTCGACCTGCTGTTCAAGTGCTCGTTTCACGACACCAAGCTGAGCTCCATCATCGACAGTGCCTACCATGCCCTGTCGATCCACGAGCGGCGCTTGCCTTTTATGCCGACACTGATGACGCCGAACAAGCAGCACACGGCTTCGAACTTCGAGCAGAGATGGTTTCCGGGGGTGCATTCCAATGTGGGCGGTGGTTATGCTGATACGGGGCTCTCCGATGTGGCGCTGCAGTGGATGGCGGAAAAGGCGAAGCTGCACGGATTGAATGTGGACCTGGGTAGAATATCAAACCCACCCTTCAAGCCCAACCCCCGAGCGCCGCAAAACGACTCTCAAACCCTTCTCTACCGTATTGCCAGCGTGCTGCTGGTGAAGCTCCCCGCTTCCCTGGGCCTCATGAATCTGGTCCCGGACAAATACAAAGACGCGGTCCCTCATCTTCGATGGAACGGGGACTACGTTCGCCCCATTCCGTAGGCGAAAAACGCGGCTCGGGCTTCAAAGTCCACTCCCTCTCTCTTGCGTGATGCCCTATAATGTCGCCACGCTCACCCCGCCGAGAGCGTGGCGGGTGGGCTCATGGCAGTGGATCACGCTCCGATGCAAACCGGCTGAGATGCGGATTCCCCACAGTCTCTGAAATGGCAAGGCTATACGGATCTGAGGCTTCAGCATACCGGAGGAATGAAGATGGCCCATCATGTCGTCATTATCGGTGCAGGTCCAAGAGGCACCTATGCGTTCAGAAGACTCGTCCTGCAGCTTTCGAGATCGAGCCTCAAGAAGCCCGTTGTGGTTCACGTGATTGATCGGTCGGGGAATTTCGGGGGTGGATGCGTGCATGATCCCGCTCAGCCCGAATACCTGCTGCTGAACACGGTTGCAGCACAGATCACCGCCATTGGGGATGATGACGAAGCCGGTCGTGCCATTCCGGCCATCAGGACACTCCATGGCTTTCTGGCGGAAAAGGGACTTCCCTTTGGCGAAAATGACTATCCCGGACGGTGTCACCATGGTCAGTATCTTTCGGCCGTATTTGAGTGGACGGCAGCCAACCTTTCGGATGGGGTCTCGTTGAGGCGGCATCCGGTCTCCGCCCTCGATATAGACTGTGCCCGTGGCCAAAGAGTCATCCTCGATAACGGCGAGTGGATCAATGCGGATGAGATTTTGCTGGCAACCGGCCATTCGAGGCTGCGGATCCACTCCGGCTCCAAGGAAGAGCAGTGGGTGCAGTTCGCTGAAGACTGTCGTCAACAGGGTAAGAATATCAGTTATGTTCATGACGTGTACCCGATTCCTGAAAAGACACAGCATATCAAAGGCGGCGAGGCGGTCTATGTCATTGGCATGGGACTGACGGCGGTCGATATTGTCCGTGCCTTTACCATAGGGAGAGGCGGTCGATTTGAAGGCACAACCTATAGGAAAACGGGTCAAGAGCCTGTGATGATTCTCGGATCCAGACTTGGCATTCCCTATTGTGCCCGGGCCTTTAACCAGAAGACGAAGCAATACAAGCCATCAATCTTTACATATGAGGTTGTGGAAAAGCTCAAGGCAGACCATAAGAAGCTTGATTTTCAAAAGCATTTATTCCCGCTTTTCTGGATGGAAATGGAAAGTGCCTATTATTCGATGATCGCGGGAAGTCATTTTCGTGATGAATACGCGTGCTGTCAGACGGAGTTGGAACGGAAGGCGCTCATTGAACGATGCATTCCGGCAGAAAAGCGGATCCATTGGGAATCCTTTGAAAATCCGATGGCTGAGCTTCAGCGGAAACGGCAGGGGCACGTGTTGTTTGATTCGTTTGAAAGCTATATGGGATTTGTCTTGAGCCTCATCAGAGAAGATTTATCGGAGGCCGAAAAGGGCAATATGACGAGCCCCTTGAAATCTGCCATCGATTCGGTCTTCAGGGACTGCCGGGATGTCCTCCGCAATGCGGTGAACTTTGGCGGGTTGACGGCCAGATCGCATCAGTATTTGGTATCGGTGTTCGATCGTGTCAACAACCGCATCGCCGTAGGACCTCCCATTGAAAGTACCCGGCAGCTGCTGACGTTGGCCGAGAGCGGTTATGTTCTGCTTTCGGGTCCCAGCCCAAAGCTGTCCATCGACAAGGGACAAAGCTGCTTTGTCGTCGAAAGCGATCAGGTCGTCGGTTCTCGACGAAGGGTGCATCACGTCTTGAATGGACGCATTCATGGGGTGCATATCAAGAGCGATACTTCCGTTTTGATGCAAAATCTGCTCAATAAAGGAATCATCAGGGCGTACGTGAATCAGGATGACGACTTTCGCTATGAGACGGGAGGGTTAGACCTGACGGAGGACTTTCATGTGATCGGGAAGGACGGAAGCTTCCACCCACACATCTGTGCGGCCGGCATACCGACGGAAGGGAAGCTTTGGTTCAATGCGGCAGACGCAAGACCCGACGTCAACTCCACCGCCATCACTCAGGTGAGCACATGGGCGAAAGGGGTCGTGGAAAGGCTGGGTGGCGCCGCACGCTAGCGCTGCGTGAAAGAAGTTATGCCGGCCAAGACCAACACCCCCCAACTCCCCTCGAGGGGGAATCAAAGGGGGGTATCTCGCGAAACAAGGCTGACAGAGGAGACTAGTGCAGCACGGCGGGAGTCATCCATCATACGGACGTGATGCCGGATGCGGGATGGCTGTCTGTCACACCGGACATCAGAGGGTGGATTATGGCCATACAAGTCGTAGCCGAGCAGAAATTTCAGGTGGGAGCACCGATCGTCATGGAGGGACGGGCTCCCCAAGGCCCGTTTGTGGCTGTGTTCGAGGATGACGGCGACACGGGGTATTTCTACGCTTTGGACATGAGCGCGGAAGACGGTCCTCTTCAGGATGCCGTGCATATCTACAACGCGGCTGACGTCACGGGCCGGGAGGAGGCTGTCTCTGCCACGATCGGCTGGTCCGTCGACAACAGGAAGGTTGTCCTCCTGCTCAACGAATACCCGCATGCCATCTTTGACTTCGACGGGAAGCAAGGGTACTGCCGCACAGGCTTTCCGCCTCCAAAGCCGGGAAGCATGTGGTCGACCGAAGGCCATTCCTGGTCCGATTCAGCGATTCAGCTTTTCATTTGATCCCTTGAATGCCATTGATGTCCATTTTATAGCCGTTCGGGGCATGAAAACATTGCTCCGCCGGAAGAAAAGGGGGAGGGAAATGCACCGGTTAACTTGTGGGCACTGGCTGCTCGTTTTCACGCTGCTCCTCGCGGGATGCGCAACCGGCCTCTCTCAGCAGGATGGGCAGGGCGCTGCCGCGAAGTACGTCGAGCGTGGCAAGGAAAACCTGGCACGGGAGCGCTATGACAAAGCGATGTCCGCCTTCGAGCAAGCGATTAAGGCAGATCCGTCGAGTACCGAGGCCTACTACGGTCGAGGGATCGTTCATAGCGCGAGGGGCGACTATGACCGGTCTCTCGCCGATATGACCCAGGTACTCAAGCTCAACCCCCAGGATGGCAGGGCCTACGCCGCTCGAGGCTCGCTCTATCTGCACCAGGAGCAGTATCAACCGGCTGTCGTCGACCTGACCGATGCCATCCGGGTTGGGTCGACGGAACCGCTCGTCTTCGCCGAGCGGGGTGAGGCGCTTCGCAACCTGGGTCAGCTCGAGCGGTCCCTCGACGACTACAATCGGGCCATCACCATGGAGCCCCGGTTGGCTGTGGCCTACTGCGGACGGGGCATCACGTACGGGAAGATGGGACAATACGATGCCGCCATAGCCGACCTGACCCGCGCCATCGAGCTCAACGCCGACTACGATGAAGCGTTTTACAACCGGGCGGTCTGCTTCTATCTCAAGAAAGACTACCGCAGGGCCTGGAAAGATCTGAGCAAGGCCGAGGGGTTGGGCCGCGTGTCGTCCTCGGGCTTCGTGGAAGAGCTGAGGCGGGTATCCGGTCGCTTCCAATAGCGCATGGAGGGAAAGGGAGAGGAATGAGGGTGTTGAAATCGGGTGCTTTTCTGGTCGTGATCATGCTGCTCTTGACGCACTGTGCTGCTCCCATGAGCCAACAACAGCGCGGACCCGCTCGAGAGCTGTCTCAAGTGGATCGCGGCAAGGAGGCATTGGCGAAGCAGGACTACAATCGGGCGATCTTCCATTTCGACATGGCCATCAGCGCCGAGCCCGCCAACGCGGACGCCTATTACGGCCGGGCCATTGCCTACGGTCTGAGGGGGCAGCACGAGCAGGCCGTTGCCGACATGAGCAAGGTCATCGCGCTCAGACCTTCGGATCCGAAAGGGTACTCTGCTCGAGGAGCGATCTATGTTTACCGGGGGCTCTACAAAGAAGCCATCGCGGACTTCGGTGAGTCCCTCCGGCTGGAGCCTTCCAGCGCGGCGACTTTGTCCGAGCGGGGGGAAGCCTATCGGAGTGCCGGTGACCTTCGCCGGGCCATGGAGGACTTCGATCAGGCCCTGACTCTCAATCCCAATCTCCAGGCGGCGTACTTCGGGAGGGGGATGACGTTCGCCAGGATGGGTAAGCTCGATCGGGCCATTGGAGAGCTCAGCCGAGCAATCGAGCTCGACCCCAATTACGCGGAAGCCTACTACAGCCGCTCTGTCTGCTACTACCAGATGAAAGACTACAATCGGTCGTGGGACGACCTGAAACAGTCATCCCGCTTGGGATGGGTGCCCGAGCCGTCTTTCCTCCTGGACCTGAGGAATGCAACAGGAGTCTATTAACCGCCCTGCTTTGCCGGGGGTGCAATTTACAACCGTTAGTGGTTGCCCTTGGCCAAGGTGTCGGGTGTCTGGTTTCGGGTGTCAGCGAGAAAGGCCAGAAACCGTCCGACTGCAAACTGAAACCTGCACACTGAAACCTGAAACCAACGGTTTCGAATTGCACGCCGCTGCCGGGGCACGGACGACAGGGTGCGGGTCGCACTGCGGGAATCGAATTGTCCGAGCGCGACCGGTCAGGGCCGGGCCTTTTGAATGGCCTCGACCGCATATGGAAAGACATTCTGTGCCACGATGGAGTGCCCTTTTGCCGTGGGGTGGATTCCGTCCGGGAGGTTCAGGGAGGGCTCGGCGGCGACCCCGTGCAGGAAGAAGGGAATCAGGATGACGTCTTGGTTTTTGGCAACCCTCGGGTAGATCTCCTTGAAAGCCGAGGTGTATTCATTCCCCAGGTTTGACAGCATCTGCATCCCCGCAAGCACCACGACGACGTTGGCCTCCTTGAGGATGCGAATGGTCTCCGAGATGTTCTTCTCAATGACTTCGGGCTTGATGCCCCGCAACCCGTCGTTGGCTCCCGTTTCCAGGATCACGATGTCCGGCTTCATCCTGAGGATCCACTTGACCCTGGAGAGCGCCCCGCTGCTCGTCTCCCCATTGATTCCCGCATTGACGACCCGGTAGTGGTACCCAGCCGCCCGGAGCTTTCGCTCGAGCTGAGCCGGATAGGCGTCCTCTTCACGAAGTACGAAACCCTCGGTCAGGCTGTCCCCGAAGGCAACGATCGTCCCTTCGACCTCGACGCTTGCTTGCTCTTCGGAACCGTCCTTGGCCATGCCGTCATTTCGGCCGAACAGGAGCACGATGGCAAGGAAGCCGATCATCAGGGTCGATGAGCGGAATAAGGGTGTGGATGCGGTCATGGGTTATTCCTCCGTTTGCTCGCGCAGAAAATCGACGGGCTTTTGTCTCAGGACGGACAGGGACGATAGAAGTCCAACCAATGTTGCAACGGCGAGGGTCGCCAGTACCATGAGCGTGCTGACCCCAGGAAAGGGTCGGTATGGGATGTCGAGCAATCCGGCGCTCACGAGCCAGCTTCCCACCTGCGACAGGGTGAGGGCGAGGAGGCCGCTCACCAGTCCGAGAAAGAGGTTCTCCAGGGTGAAAACGCGCAGCACGAAGCCGCTCCGGGCCCCAAGGATCTTGAAATACACGGCTTCCTGCACTCGAGTGGAGCGCGTGGCGTAGATCGAGCTGATAAGAATGAGCACGCCCGCGATCACACTGAACAACGTGAAAAAGCGTGTGATCCCGGAAAGCTTGTGCATGACTTCGGCGAGCGTTGAGATCGTCTGGGACAGGTCGATCACGCTCACGTTGGGGAACTGGGACACGAGACGCGTCTGCAGCGGGACAATCTGATGCCTGTCGATGTGCAGGGCCGTGAAGAAGGTCTGTGGCGCGTCCTTTAGGGCTTCGGGCTGGAAAACAAAATAGAAGAACGGCTGAATGAGCTCCCCCGTTCGCGTTCGGATGCTGGAGACCCGCGCCTGAATGGGGATCCCGTGGACCCGAAAATGGATGCGGTCTCCCACCTCCATGGGCGCCATCTTGAGGACCGTGTCGAGGACTGATACCTGAAGCTCTTCCCAGTCGCCGTGAAAGAGGTGGTCGCCTCGGACCAGCCGTTCATCCGGGAGGAGACGGTCGCGGTAGGTGAGGTTGAATTCCCTCGCCAGGTTGTCGCCGCGTCGTTCCCGTTCCAGCTCTGCATCGATCGGGACCCCGTTGATGTCGGTGATCCGTCCCCGGATCACGGGGTAGTATTCGGCTCGCAGGCCGAGCTCCTCTGAGAACGATGCCAGTTGGTCAGGCTGGATGTCCACAATGAACGCGTTCGGGGCATCTTCCGGATAGGACTGCACGAAAGCCGCATCGATGTTACGCTCGATGAGCGAGATCGAAAAGATGATCGCAAGGGAGGCGGTGAGCGTGATGATGATCGATCGGGTGGCATTCCTCGGTCGAAACAAGCCACGAAGGGCCTGGCGAAGGATAAGAGACTTCACGCGCAATCGTCTCAAGGCGGCGAGCAAGCCGTGCGTGATCAGCACCGGCACGGCGAGAAAGGCGGCGACCCCGGCCACGTACCACAGTCCGACGGCAATGTCGTGCTGTGCTTGCCACAAGACCATACCCAGGAAGAGCACCACGATGGCGAGGACCGCCATGAGGGTCACGATTCCCCTCCGGCCAACTGCGTCATCCCTTCTGAAGATCGTGATCGGCTTGAGCTGCCTCATGCGGTAGAGAGGCAGGAATGTGAACAGGCCAACGACCACAACACCGAGCAGGAATCCGTCCAAGACCATCGCAAAGGAGAAAGAGGGCTGGATGGATTGGGGAATGAGCCCTCGGAAGAGAGACGGAAGCTGCGTTTGAAGGACGGCGCCGAGCGCGAGGCCCGATAAGGTCCCGAGACCGCCGAGCACGCAGAAGACGGTCAGGAACTGCGCCGTAACGAATTGACTCGTGGCGCCGACCGTCTTCATGATGGCGATGGTTGCCTCCTTCTCCTTGAAAAAGGCCCCGAGGACACTCTGTATGCCGATCCCGGCGAGCAGAAGCGTAAAGACGGAAACCAGGCCCAGAAAGAACAAGAAATTGTCGAAGAACTTCTTGATCCGGGATGGTGCCGTTCGAAAGGTTTCTACATGCTCCTCGCCTTTGACCGCAAGGGCTCTCAGCTCATCGGCCAACGAGTCGATCCGGCCGGGGTCGGCCACCTTGATCAACAGGTCGTGCTGGACGCGGCTCCCCTTCTTGACGAGATCCATCGCGTCCAAGTCCTTCATGGACGCAAAAACCCTCGGGCCGAACGAAAAGAACGCCACGGGGCGGTCCGATTCGCGTAGGACCACATCCCGGATGGTGAGAACCGTGCGCCCGACGTGGAGCGAATCGCCAATCTTAACGGAAAGCCGGTCGAGGAGCGCTTGCTCGACCACGGCGCTCCCGGGAGCCAGCACCTCACCAAGGCTGCGTCCAGATTGGAGCTCGACCGTGCCGTAAAGAGGGTAGGGGGGCTCCACGACTTTGAGGCTTGCGAGCAAGGATTCGGCGTTGGTGCCGGACGGTCTGACGATCGAATAAAACGCAACCGTTCGCGTCGCCGTAAGGTGCCCCTGCTTCTCGATCGCAGACATGCCATCGGACAATCCCGGCGAGAAATCGCGGTGGGAATGGATGAGGATGTCGCCCCCGTGAAGGGCGCGGCCATCGTTCAGCAGCGCCTCGTGCACGCTCGAGCTGAACCCGTTTAAGGCAATGATCGTGACGATGGACAAAGCCACGCACCCCACGAAGACCACTGCCTGCTGTCCGGAGCGGGTGAGCTGTCTCGCAATGAAGGACCTATGGAGCATCGGGACCCTCCCCAGTGATTCGGCCGTCCTGAATCAGGATGATCCGGTCAGCCAGGCGAGCGATTTCGGAGCTGTGCGTCACGAGGAGGAGGGTCGCCCTGTGCTCCAAACGGAGCTCCTGGAGAAGCTCGAGAATGGCGCGCCCGTTTCCTGAATCCAGGTTTCCAGTGGGCTCGTCCGCGAAGAGGATACGCGGGCGGTTCACGAGCGCCCGACAGATGGCGACGCGCTGACGCTCTCCCCCGGAAAGCTGGTGCGGGAAGCTTTCCATGCGATCCTGCATGCCCACTCGATCGAGCAGCCCGGTCGCCCGCTCTCTCGCGTGTGAGTCCCTCCTCAGCTCGGCCGGAAACATGACGTTCTCCAAAGCCGTCAGCGAGGGCACCAGGTGGAACGACTGGAAAACGAAACCGATGGCTTCATTGCGGATCGGGGCCAGATGGTCTTCGCTCAAGTCGGTAATGTCTCGCCCTTCGATCAGGATTCGGCCTCGCGAAGGCTTGTCCAGCCCGGAAAGCAGGCTGAGCAGGGTCGTCTTTCCGCTGCCGCTGTTTCCCTGAATCACCAGGAACTCACCGTCCGAAACGGAGAGCGAAACCTCGTCGAGCACGTGGATCAAACGATCCCCGATCGCATAACTTTTCGTCACCCGCCTCGCCTCAACCACGGCCATATGGATTCCCCTTCTGTCGATGCTCCGTTCCATCAAATGATAAGGTAATGCCGTTCTTCGATGCAAGAAGGTGCCATGCGACGATGCCTCGATTTATCGAAATGAGAGCCCACGACATCTTTTCCTCAGCCGCTGAGTCAGGACGGAGCACCCGATTTCGAAGCCCATCGGAGGATCCGGCAAAACATTTCTCCAACTGGGCAACCCCTCGAAGGCTCAACGGACCATAGTCGAAGGTAGTCCGGTCGCGAGGTCAGGTGGATTTTAGAAGCCGCCTGCGCGGCCCGGTCAAGATGCATCCTCAGTGAGAGGTGTCTGCCCTTTTTGTGGCGGAAAGGGATTGGCCCCATGCTCCTGTGAGGAGGCGGGGGCATCATGCTCATTCGGCTCTAAGGGAGGCTCTAAAGCATAGGGGAAAACGGAAGGCCAGTGGTCCTGTTGAACCACGAAACCATACCTGACGCGATTTCATAAAAACCATAGGGATAGGGGGAGGCGCGCAGGCAATGCTGTTGAGTTAAGCCACGAACAGCAAGACGGGGGGACAGGGAGACACGGTGATGGGAAGAAGGGGAGAACGGACGAAGAAGCATCTCCTGGCGCAAAGCCAGTCGCTTGTCACACTTGACAGCCACAGCGTCTCCCTCTCTCCAAGTCTCCCCGTCTCTAAGTTAAAAAAAACATTGGGGGTTGGGGGGTGCTCTCTTGTCGGCAAACCTTCTTTGACGGAGCACTAGGACCCCGGTCGACGGGCAGCCTTGGCCCGTCGCCGAGACCGTGCGTCAGTGCTTGGGGGCTTCAAAATTCCTTCGATGACAGGTACGAGATCCCGCAGGATACGCTCCCCATTCTTGTCCTCGACCTGGGCTGCCAGAATATAGTGCCGCCAACCGGCATCGCAAACGAGGACCGAATCCGAAAAGAAGTCGTCCCAATCGCCGGATTTCCGGAACAGCCTGTCTGAAGAGACCCGCTTTTCGAGGACGCTTACGAATTTGTCATGAAGGCCCGGCCTTGAAAGGATCTCCAGCATCTGGCGCGAGCGTTCCGGACTGATAAGCTCACCGTTTGCCAGCAAGTAGTAGAAGCGGCATAGCTGCACGACGTTCGCGGCATGGGACAGGCCTTTGAGGGGTTCGGGATTTCGCTCCGCACCCGGAGGATAGCGGGCACCCAGCCAGATTCCCCCACCGTTTTCGGGCATGTAGAACTGATAGCATTGGAGGACGTCTCCAATGCTTTTCACGCCGATGAGATCAATCAGGTAGGACGCGGCAGGGTTGCTCGAGTCGCGAATCATCTGGACCAACCACTCGTGGAGCTCGGGCGAATCCTGGAGCACGCCGTCTTCGATGCTCTGATAGGCGGCCAGCAGGACTGCGATCTTGGGCAGGCTCGCCGCGTACGTCATCGTCCAGCCGTTGATGCTCGCAAAGCGGGCATTGGGCGGGGCCGAGAGGTCCACCACCCCGACGGCCATTTTATCGTGCTCAATCAGGTCCCTCCAGGACCGGTTTTTGTTCAGAGCGCGCTCGAGGGCCGACTGTAAACCTTCGTCCGCTGTTTCCGCAAAGGGACGATAAGGTCCCGCCTGAAAAGGCAGGCACTCGGAACGCTCACGAGCCCCTGTGCCGGCGCAGGAAACTTGCGTCGTTATACAGAAAATGGTGGCCATCAGAATCGCCCAAAGGAGCCTCATCTCTTCCTCGATTCAAAGACTTTTTTTCGCCAAACATCAGATTTGCCTCGCCCGGCTTGAAGTAGTAGCCGAAGCCGAAAGGCAAAGGATTCCTCTTCTTATTCGCCTTGTAAATCGAGGCGAGAGCCTCCTGGTATTGCTTACTGAAAGCCGAGATGGGCTTGACGTAGTGGCCATAAAATCGCAGGTTCCACAGCGGGGGCTGGAAATATTTCAGCGGAATCCCCGAATCCTCCTGGACGATGTAGCGGCTCTGGTTCAGTACGAATTGCCTCGCGGCCGACACCGTGTTGTCGAACATCACGTAGGAGGCGGACTTCATAAAGGTGGAGAAAGGTGCCAGCTCTCTGAGAAAAGCAAGGAAATGTCGGTTTCGATCGAAGGACTGATTGGATACGTCGAGGCGAAAGTAGTAGAGGCTTTGAGGGGGATTCCCCTCGGAGCCAGCGGCATCAAAGGAGATCCGAATGCCTTGGATGGTATTCAAGTCCAAGTCTTTGGCGCCAAGGGCAGGGAATTCCCGGGCGGTGGTCCCGAGGGCGGGAAATTCCCGAACCTTCCCGTCCATCGCCATGGTCCAGTACCGCACATCGAGCACCTTAGCGTTGTTGCGCGCCAACATGACCAGGAGAACCGGAAGAACGCCCTTTATTTCCGTCTTCTCAATTGCAGCGTCCATATGCGCGGAGATGAAATAGTTGATGTTCAGGAGATCGCTGAGGGAGGTCTGCATGGCTTGGAGATAGGACTTGAACTGCTTGTCGCTCATTCCGGCAAGATTGGGGATTTCTCCAAGCTGTTCCAGAGCAACGAGAACGTATGTCTGGGCCCGAGGGAAAAAGGCACTGACATTGGCGAAGTCGGGCCCGCTGAATGGATAGAAGACGGTGCCGTCCCACGAGGCGGCAGCTCCCAGCTCCTTCTCAGCCCACCGACGTTCGGGGATCAGCAGCCTTTTGCTCAGGTTACTCCAGCTTCGGTCAAAAGACCGGGAATACTCGACCCATGCCGGCTTGCTTTGCAGCGGGACTAGCTCACCTTGCGGTACTGCCATTCCTGCCATGAACCGGGCGTATTGGTTGTACACTCCACCAGGATCAGGGCTCTTCCCACCCGGGAAGGTGGTGCTTTCAGTGGCATCCGGCTGCCGGGCCGTTGTGGAATCATGGATCAGGAAAAGCGTCAGTATCACAAGAATGGAGCTGATCGCCCGGCTTTGCCGTTTGTTTCTGCCAGAAATCATTGCTTCTCCTCCTCGAGCAACGTGGTTTGGCTTTGCCTGTACAGGAGCCATTTGTAGAGAACCAGTAACGATGCGACTGTCGCAAGGCAAAATGCGGAAGACAGAGGCCTTTGGATAACAAGGTAGCAAAGCATCCAGCCGTTGACCACCAGATAGAGCGCGGGAGCCACGGGATATCCCCATGTTTTGAAGGGCCTGTTGCGGTGGGGCTCCCTGAACCGGAGGACAAACACGCCAAGGACGGCCATACACGTGAACAGGGTCAGGGTGAAACCGACGTATGTCAGAACGAAGTTGAATGCGGCAGTCAGGGCAAAGAGGATCGCAATCGAAGACTGAATGAGGATGGCTCGGACTGGGACCCCATGCCGGCTCCTCACGGCAAGAAACCCAAGAGCCCTGACGTCTTCCCCCATGGTGGCCGCCACCCTCGGGCCGACCATAATCATGGAGCTGAGGGTCGAGATCAGTGCCAGGCAGATCAGGTACGTCATGAGCCGAACTCCGCTCTCCCCGAAAATAGCCTTCGCAGAGAAGTAACCGACTTCGATTTTTCCAGTCAGCTCACCCGCGGGGACGGTCAAAAGGAAAACAACGTTGAGCAGAACGTAGCACACTGAAACAGTGAGTGTCCCCAGGAACAGCGAGATGGAGAGATTCCGCTCAGGTTTCGAGATCTCCCCCGCGATGTAGGCGGATGCGTTCCAGCCGGAGTAGGCGAACGAAACGTAAACCAGCCCGACTGCAAAAGCAGGATTGAAAACGGACCCGAGCTCGCCGAGGGATGCCGGCAGGCCGATCCTTTGCGGATAGGGCATCGAAAAGCCGGCCACGACAAAAGCCGCGATCAAGAGAATCTTGCCCACCGTAAAAACGTTCTGAAAACGGCATCCGAACCGGACATCCACGAGGTGCACCAGGGAGATGATCGCGATTGCAATCACTGCTACGACCGTTTCGTCGACTCCGGGAAAAGCCACCCCTAAATACCGCCCCAGCGCCATAGCCGCGAGTGCGATGGGGGCACCGAAGCCGACCAGGATGGATACGGAGCCGGTGAGAAATCCGATTGCCGGGTGGTAAATCTCGCTGAGGTAAGCGTACTCGCCCCCGGACCGAGGCATCATCGCGCCGAGCTCACCGTAGGAGATCGCTCCGCAAAAACTGACAATGCCTCCGACAACCCACAGCGCGATTGCGGAGAATGGAGAATGAACGCTTGCAAGTTGAAATCCTAGAGTCGTAAAAACGCCCGTCCCGATCATGTTGGCGATGACCAGAATGGTGGCTGAAAAAAGACTTACCGGCTTTTTCTGGTTGAGCATTGGCCGTCCTTCATGGAGTCCGCTGGACCTCTGGGATCGCACGCAAGGCAAGTTTTGCCGCTCAGCTTACGCCGCTCCCCAGCAAAGGGCCCCCAGCCTGTTTACTTGGCTTGCCAGAAGGTCGAATGCCGATACGCGCAGCGCAGCACAGCACAACGAGTACGATCTGGCAGGGATGAAATGAATAGTGGGTGTTTGGCATTTCGAGGACTAACGATGCAGATAACAAGGCGTCTTCGAGCGATTCATCAGCTTCCGTTCCATCTTCCCGCCAAACCCGTCGGCGGATCGGTCAGTGACTGGAACCGGACAAGACACGCGGCATCGGTATTCTTTAATGTGGCCAGCGCCATGATGCCTCTCTCGCTGATGGCTTCAACCGCCATCTCCGTAAGCAAGACTTCGGCGCAGGGGGTGAGCCTCGCCTCACCCTGGAAATTGTAGACATGCAGGGGGAGCCCTTCGACATTCCGGATCTGTCCAGGCTGCATATCCCATCCGTAACGCGAGAAAGACTGTGCCAGCAGATAGGTGCATGCAAACGCCCCATTGCCCCAGAGATAGTCGCTGTGCCGTGGCTCCGCATCCATTTCCTCAAAGTCGAAACGGTCGATGGGATCCGTATCCTGACCATAGGGCAAGCGCATGAGAAAACGCGGCAGGACGAGGCCGATGCTCGCGGCTTGGGGCAATCGGCGTAGGGTGTCCCAGGTCCCGGCTGTATCGGCATCGGGTCCTTGCTGCCAGCTCCGTGGATCAATCGTTTTCGTTAGATCCTCACAGCCGATGAGATGCGTGTGGGATCCGGCGATGAAGACCGCGCCGGCCGCATGCATGATCAGGGATAGACGGCCCAACAACTCTGCGTCGGCATAATCGAGGGTGAAATTTCCGGTCAGGACGGACCATGGCTTCTCATTGCTGTTCGCCACAAGGAGCTCATACATCGAGCTCCGGGTCAGATCATCCGACGCCGTCAGGTCTTGCTGGAGCTCAGCCTTGGAAACATCTAGAAGGCAGATTTCAAGGGTCTCATTCGTTTCCACGCGCGAGACAAGGAAATCCACGCAGCGCCAGGCCGATTCGATGGCCTGGAACGTGGGATGGTGCAAGAGCAGGCGCATGTACTCGGATGTATAAGCGTCAAGAGCAGATTGGAGTTGGGCATGTTCCGCGTCTTCACCGGGCACGAGGTATGGTCTGACCAGGGCCTCAAGAAACGCCTCCATGTCGGAGTGGTCAGCCGGCGCAGAGGGCTGCGGGGGCGCTCCGACGATCTGGTCGAGCAGGTTTTCCTGCTGCGAAGCGGGCTTGGACCGCAGTAACGGCTGTACCTTCGATTCGACTATTCTTCCGCCGGCAAGCAGCCGCAGGTCTTGCAGCGCGTCGTTGTAGGTGCGCGGATTATCGAGCTTGCGCCTGGTCGTTTTGAGGGTCTGGAAGATCTCAAGTTGCTCGAGCAGACTGTCGGGATGGAAATCATCCAGGCAGTTGAAAGCGACTTCCAGCATTTCGCCGGCCGGGTCCAGGCGGATCCTCACCTTGAGCCCGGCAAGTACCTCATCGAGGTTGTCCCGGTCTACAGGAAGCGGTTTGCGACCCTCTAACGACTCCAAAATTCCCCGGCTTTCACGCCCGCTGAAGTCACCAAGGATGCAGATCCTGAAGGGGATCTCACGTCGCTCTCGTGCGCGGATCGCCACCATGGAAGAGGTAAGCTCCAGGCCGATTGAGCCAAAAGTAATGGGTCGCCTCTCTGCCATGCTCTCGCACTCCAGTCACAACGGATGATAGGATGCCGCCTGCTTTTACAGTTATCATATTCCAGCGCAGAGACGCACTAGAAATTCCCGCAACGCCTTCGAGCCAGCTTGTCGGAAGGAAACATCGATTGTCACCGGACGTAAGAAAGCTCGAGGAATCCTAAAACAGCCTCACTCTCGAAAGCTCCGGCACCTTACCAACCTGATCGTCCAAACGAGGGCGCAAGCCGGGCACACAAACCGTATTGAAATCCGGCTATTGAAATCTGGCTGCGTTGCCGGAAGCTTTGCGTGAGAGCGAGAATTGTGAGCGCCCGTGTCCATCAACAGCAGGGAAATTTGGGCTGCATCAATCAACCGTTAACCTGCGGTTTCGCCATCGAATGCATTTCCCTCGTGCCACCTGAAACGGATGCGCCACTGGTCGGTGACACGGATGCTATGCTGGTCCTCCTGATCCCCACTGAAGGCTGCAGTTCAAACCGGAATGCCGCTGTCGTTCACAACCGGTAATCGCGTTATCCCCGCACCTGCCCGTTGCCATGCGCACGGTATATTTATGGAGGACACCACGAGGGACAGGTCAGGCTGGTTGTCGATCAGGAAGCACATCAGAATTGTCCACAGGGTGTTCGATGACCAGCGATCATGCGGGAGGGCGGGAGCGGGTGAGGCCGCTCCCGGAAATTCGGGTGGTCACATTCGAAAGTGAGGCAGGCTCAGGAAAAATCCACGTAACGGGGCAGGTCATCGGCTATGATCAGGACCTCCAATGAACTGCTTCAATGTCTGTCTGAGAAAAATCGACTCCCTTGAAGAGAAGGGGTTCACCGGCAGACTTTGCAAGAGCATAGGAACAACAGTCGCCTATATTGAGCCCCGCCGGGTGTCGGCCTTTGCCGTACTTTCTCCAGGCAGATCGTGCAATTTCCAGGTGCTCAGCTGTCAGGGGAACGATTTCGATCTTTGCCTGGTGGATCAGTAGATCCAACTCACGCCCCCCGAGATCGCCCTTCTTTGCTTCTATCACAATTCCGGTCTCTAATGCCGAAAAGGTACTTAGAAGCCTCTGTGGCGCGACGGCTATTGCATGAGCGAAAAGTTCGGCCTCCGGTTCACCGAGAAGTATTGCGATCAGGGCTGACGTATCGATGATCACTGCTTTGGGACCCCCATCTCATCGTAGCCAAGGATCTCGTCTGCTTCGCGCCGGTCCTTTTCCGGCAGCGCCCTGCACCGAATCGATATCTTCATGATCTCATCGGCGACCTCGGTAGTTGAGCGCCGACCTTTGAGGCGCACAAGTCGCTCCTCCAGTGCGTGGATGATCGCCTCTGTAATGCTTTCTCCACTCTCCGCTGCAACTTCGCGGGCCAGCTTTTCCGCTCTGGGATTTCTGATGCTAAGCGCCATAAAACCCTCCCGCGTGTGCCTGTATTGATAAACTGCTTTAGTATATACGCATGAAGCTGACGGCTCAAGTCGAAACCGCTCATTCATGCAGAAAAAGCAGTGTGGCATGCCTGAGAGCTTTTCCATCGTCGAAACCACCTGGGACCGTTCAGGCTGGGCATGGATCAGGAAGCACACCAGACTTCTCCACAGGATATTCTATGACTACCGATCTCGTGGGAGGGGTCGGAGACCTTCACGTCAGCGTTCCTCGAAATTTGACATCGGTTTGCTAAAGACGTATATTTTTGCTGATTGTACGTCATTGCTCATGGAGGTTGTGCATGCAAGCGAAATTGACACTGCGTTTGGACGACTGGCTTATAAGGAAAGCAAAGAGGTTTTCCAAAAAGACTGGAAAGTCAGTCTCAAAGATCGTCGCGGATTACTTTGAAAAGCTCGATGCACCATCATTTGACGAGAATGATGAAATCACACCGAAGGTCGCGAGCCTCAAAGGCATACTCAAAACCAGCGGTGTTACTGGAGAAGAATATCATAGGCATCTTGAGGAGAAGCACCTTTGAAAGTGCTATTCGACACCAATGTAGTCTTGGATCTCCTGCTTGATAGGGAACCCTTTTCACGCGATGCCGCAAGATGCTTTTCGCTTGTAGAGTCAGGCGAGATTGAGGGGTGGTTGTGCGCGTCCACTGTGACAACACTCCACTATTTGATCAAAAAGTCTGTGGGAGCTGGAAAAGCTTTTGATACTATTTCCCTTATACTGTGTCTCTTCGAAATCGCTCCAGTCAACAAGTCGGTTCTGGAAAGAGCACTACGTCTGCCCTTCAAAGATTTTGAGGACGCCGTGTTGCATGAAGCGGCCCGGTACTCAGACGTCGACGTGATTGTTACTCGGAATGTCGCCGACTTCAAGAATTCGTCCATCCAAGTGCAATTACCTGGAAACCTGCAGCACACGTAACAAAGGGGCAAGAGAGGGAGCAGTCCTTCGCCATGCACAGTGGGTCCTGAATGCTGGGGACCATGGGGGAGGGTGCTATGGGGCGAGTCAACACTCTCTTCACGTCCTATTCAGGTTGGTGTCTGATGGCTCCTCCATGGTTGAAACCACCGGGGAGGGACCAGGCGGGGTGTATCTCAGCAAGGACACCATATTTGCCTGGGGGATATTCCAAGATTCAGGACCACGTGAGAGGGGTCGGGTTGACCTTCAATACTGGAAATGCCCCTGCACAGCCGTTGCTAGACGCGTTGCACCGGACCGGCATATTTGGCAACCCGTACATCGGCAGTCAATAGCGTTATGCCCTCGATAATGGCCTGTGCGACGAGAAGGCGGTCGAAGGGATCTTTATGGATTGGCGGTAGGGTCATGACGGCCACCACATGCTCACTGAGAATTGGCAGCTCAAGATAGCCGTTGTCCAACAGACCGCGTCGCAACACTCGTGGATCGACCTTGAAATCTTCGCGGCCCAAGCCACATTTGATTACGATTTCCCACAAGCTGGCGACGCTGAAGAACAACTCGTTTTCAGGCTCGCTCATCACCCTCTGAGCATCCACCGGTAGATGTTCAACGCCTTGTGCCGCCCATAGCAACAAGTGAGTGTCGAGCAGCAGCTTCATGCGTCCCCTTCAAACATCTTCATGATTTCGGCTTCGCCCATCCGGTCGAAGTCGGCCGGCACGTTAATCTGCCCAGCCATGAAACCGAACCGTTTGATCCGCGAAGGTTCCCGAGCATTGAGCGGAATAACCTTGACCATTGGCTTCCCGGCCTTGGCGATGACGAAAGGCTCTCCGTTGGCGGCTTGCTCCACCAGGCGAGATAAATGGGTTTTGGCATCGTGAATGTTGTATGTCCGCATATGATCCCCTAATAAGACTTAGTTTAATGGACTTAGTTTATGGTCTCTCAAGCCCATGTCAAGAACTTTGTCGCAAATAAATATCCAGGTGCGGCAAAAAGGAGGGTCTGGACCGTCTTTCAAGCCTTAGACCATGTCGGACCAGTCAGGCTGTGTTTTCCACACCAGGGATTTTGGCGGTTCTTCCAGCCTGATATTGCCGACTAGAGGGAGAGGATCTGCTGAAGCGCTTTGCCGATGGAATCAAGCGACTGCTGATCCATCACCTCAATCCAGTCGGTAAGGCGGGTCTTGTCCACCGGTCGTAATTGGTCGCAGACGGCGAGGGCATTCTTCCCCATGCAGGAAACCTTCACAGTGATTGGCGGGTGCGGCGGGTTGCCGGAAGAGGAAAACGGGAGAACCGGAACTGTTCTTCTGGCTTGATTGATAGGGGTGGCCGCCACTAAAACACAAGGTCGAATCTTCTTGATTTCATCCTGTCCAAAGCTTATTCCAAAACTTGCGATCGTGTGGGTGGGGTCAGGCAGGGATTCCACACCGAAGGGCTCAGCTGCTCCTCATGGCTGAAGTCCGAAACACGTGGTTCGTCGGAATAGATGTCACCAAGCCGAGTACCGATTCATTGACGACCTTCCAACGTGATCGTATGCGGGGGGTATCTTCTGGAACAGAAAGACTCGCAGCACGACCTGTTTGGCACCTATGTATACACAGTGGATTAAGTGGTTTCGCGGCTTTTGAATCTAATTATTAGCACAATGACTCTAGTAAGTTATTTGTTCTGTTGGCGTTTCCATGGAGATCGCTCGAGCTTCCAAGGATATCGGTCTTCTTTTGTTGGGATCCAATATAGCGTGCCAGAGTTTCTCCATGGGTCAAGGACGATTCCATCCTCGAAGGTCTTCCCCTTAGCAGAAATGATTACGCTGGTATGAGTACTCCATGAGTCCTCGTTTGCAATGGCCACGTGGAAGTCAAAGCTTTTCTGATCAAGTCCACGCAGGCATTCAATGAGATCATGTGCCCAGTGATAACATAATCCCCATTTTCTCCTCCCTTTGTTCACAAGATGATTGTGCCACAGAGGAGGCCAAACTAATTCATACTGGTTTGCAAGAACCATCGAAAACCTAATTGCCGTATTAGCGATTAGGAAAGCTTCTCTCTCGTCAATGTCATTACCCAGAGATTCAAGATCCTTTTTGAGTCTTAAAACCCGCTCGCTATATTTGTCATGGACTGATTCATAGAACAATGAGTCGCCAGTAGCCGCGTACCCTGGCTCTTGATAATGAACACTAACACAACCGCTTGAAAAGAGGAGAACAAGAAGAAGTGCCCCTCTCACCATTTGATCCGTCATCTACCACATCCTGTGTTGTATGACAAAGTGTATGAGCAGAGTCCATTTAAGGGCCTCAGTTCAGGAGAGTCAACTTAAAGTGTAACCGTTCAGCCCCTGCTCACTTTTGACGGAACATCGCCGCAGCAATCTGATATGGAAATGTGCAATATTGTGATGAAACGCCTTTGGCCCGATCACCAATCGACGAGGATCCATGGACGCACGGGAAGCCGAGATCATCTGCGAAGCAGGCAAAGAGACCGTGGTCAAGGTGCTTCTGGAGAGGGATGCCAGGGTTAGGGCCCTTTATATCTTCCCTTTTTATCAAGACCTCCTCAGAAAGCACCATTGGACCAAAGTCCAATATCTTGCACGTTCACCCTATGCACAAAACTTCAGGAGATCCCCTCCAGAAAACGATGTGCAGAGTCTTACAGCTTGTCACATCCTGGAGGAATCCGAAGCGGGCGGTTGGGCGTGACGATCAGGATTCGAATGTGCCGAAATGATTGCTCTCCCGCAGGGGCGGAGCAGGGAATGTTGCCGGTGGCGTGGTAGGGGGTCCCGTTGTCTCGACAGGGCCCGTTCTTGCCTGACGGCGTATGGGGATTGGACGCGTCTATAACCGGGCATCGTTGCTTGCCCCGTCCTCGAGCCCCTATTCGTCCAGGATGGCGCGAACCGTTTCGGTCACATCGTGGATCGAGAACGGCTTTGGGATGAAGCGGACGCCTTCTTCCAAGACGCCGTGGGGGGAGATCACATCGTCCGTATAGCCGGACATAAAAAGGCATTTCAGGCCTGGTCTTAGGGCGGTCAACCGCTCGGCCAGCTCTCGTCCATTCATTTCCGGCATCACGACATCCGTGATCAGCAGATGGATGACTCCGTCGTAGTCCTCGGCCAGCTTCAGTGCTTTCCCGGGCGTTGGGGCTGTCAGAACCTTGTAGCCTTGACGCTGCAGGATCGTCCGCCCCAAGGTCATGATCGACTCTTCATCTTCGACGATCAGCACGGTCTCCGTTCCTTTCGGAGGGTGATGATTCAGTGGCCCGATCGTCATACCGGTCGCCGTACCATCGAATCTCGGCAGATAGATCCTGAACACGGTTCCTTTTTCTGGCTCGCTTTGGACGTTAACGAAGCCGTGGTTCTGTCTCACGATTCCATAGACGGTCGCAAGTCCGAGCCCCGTTCCCTTCCCCATCTCTTTGGTGGTGAAATACGGCTCGAAAATGCTTTTTAGAATTTCCTGGCTCATGCCGCAGCCCGTGTCGCTCACGGTCAGGAGCACATAATCCCCCGGCGATGCTCCCGGGTTAGCGGTCACAGCGGACGCATCCAGCCTGCAATTCTCCGTTTTCAGGGTGATGGTCCCCGTTCCCGAAATGGCATCGCGACTGTTCACCACCAAATTGACCAGAATCTGGTCGATTTGGGCCGGATCCATGTTCACGCTCCACAATTCCCTGCCACTCACCCATTGCAGCTCAATGTCCTCGCCAACAATCCGCTTGAGCATTTTGAGCATCCCGGACACCGTCTCATTTAAGCTCAGAACTTGCAGCCGGATGGTCTGTTTGCGGGCGAAAGCAAGAAGCTGTCGCGTGAGATCCGCGGATTGCTGAGCGGCTTTGTGGACTTCCTCAAGCCAACGATGGACGGAGCTTCCCGACTCGGTTTGCCCCAGCGCGAGGGAGGTGTACCCGAGGATCACCTGGATCTTGTTGTTGAAATCGTGAGCCACACCCCCGGCCAGCCGCCCCACGGACTCCATCTTCTGAGCGTGGGCGAGCTGGGCCTGGAGCTGAACATTCTCATCTTCGGCCCGATAGAGGTCGGTCATATCCCTGCCGATGACGACGAGTCCCTTCCTCGAACCGTCCGCATCCGTCACGGGGATCTTGAGAACATCGTAGGTCCTGTGGGTGCCCATCTCATCGGGAATGACCGCCAAGGACCTCGAAGGCGCTCCCTCCCGCCAAGCGACTTCATCCGTCCCCGAGCAGCGTTGCAATGTACTCCGATAGATCGGGGCTGCAAGATCGGCCAGCTCCACATCGGTCTTGTTTTGATAGACATCACGACCGAGCTGGTACAGGCTCAGAAGGCTGTCGTTTGCCAGAAGCCACGCTCCGCGCGCATCTTTGAAGCAGATGATGTCCGGGGTGGCGTTGATCAGGCAGAGGAGTCTCGCCTCGCTTTCCCGCAATGCCGCTTCGGCCTGCTTGCGCACCGTGACATCACGGAAGCTCCACACCCTCCCAACGATCGTGTCCCCGATGCGCTGGGGCTGGGTGTAGCGCTCGAAGATGCGACCGTCCCGGGACGCCAGTTCGTGCATGGCGATTGCCTCCGGGCTTTGATAAAGGCTCTGGACCGTTTCCAGGAATTCATCGGGATCCCTGAGCTGATCCAGGACGAGCGTGAGCAGTTCCGTATTGTCCTGACCCGGTGCGATGGTTGCTGGAATTCGCCACATTGCTGCGAACTTGGAGTTGAATAGGATCACCTTGCGGTCTGTACCGACAACCAGAATCCCATCCTCCGTGGACTCAAGCGTCGCGAGGAGGAGGGAATGGGAGCGCTGCAGCGCGTCTTCCGCGCGCTTTCGCTCGGTCATGTCGCGGGACACACCGAACATGCCGATAACGTTGCCCGCATCGTCATGAAGCGGTCCCTTCGTCGTCAGGAAGGGGATCTTGCCGGCGACGGTATCGAGATCTTCCAGGAACGTCGCGGTGCTGTTACGTTCCATCACCGCATGATCGCCGGCAATGATCGACGCGGCCTGCTCAGGCGGAAAGATCGCCGTGTCATCCTTGCCAAGCACGTCTTCGGGGCGTTTGCCCGTGATCCTTCCGAACTCCGCGTTGAACAGCAGGTAACGTCCCGCGGCGTCCTTGGCATAGATCGCATCCCCCGATCTTTCGGAGATGGCATCGAACAGCTGCAGCTTGCGAAGCTTTTCCGCCTGGGCTTCACACTCGCGCTCCGACTGCACGAGCTCTTGACGCTGGCGGAAAACAAACGCGCAGGCACCAACCGTGAACAAGGCAAGCAGCCCCGCAAGCGCGATCCAGGGGGCGTTTCGGCTTGCTTCTTGGTGGGCTTCCGCGCGATCCATCTTGGCGATGAGGAACCAGTCCGCACCGGGGATCCTGCGGGCCGCACCCAGGACTGGAATCCCCCAGAGATCGACCCCTTCAATGGGGCTGTCGGTCTTTGCCTCTCCACGCACAAACTGGGCGGAGAGAAGATTTTGACTTGTCACGGGCAGGCGCAGCATGGGGACGCCGCCTTTACGAGCGCGATGCTCGTTGAGGCAGACCACCTCGTCACCGTCTCTACGGAAAAGGAGGATCTCACCCGTCTTGCCGGGCGCGGGCCAGGCTTGCAGGGTTGGAAACAAGTACCCTTGGGGATCGTTTCGCAGGACAACGGCGGGCCTTGGAGGATCGCCGGCGAACAGCAGAGGTGTAACCCAATCCAACCGCGATCGGCCCTCCGCGTCCACGTATGGGCCAACAAGGAGTGTTCGGCCCTCACTGGAGGCACGCAGGACCGCCTCTTGCACGCTCGGATCCAGGGACGCCTTTCTCCCCTCGGAATCCCAGAGCACTTCGGCTTTTTCATCGAGCAGAAGCACCCCCTGGAAGAGCCGGTCCTCGCGGTAGTCGTCCAGGCGTTTCTTGAGCAGCTCGCCGCTCGCCCTGTCACCCGTCTCTCGCCAACGGCGGTACGTTTCAGCGAAGAACCGGCTGGTTTGGACAAAATGCCCGTCTCGATCGCGTTCTTTCAGCCAATCCGCGATCTGTCCGGCCTTCAGGTCGGCGATGATCTGGAGACGAGCCACCTGCTTGCCTCTCTCATCCTCGAAATTGTGGACAATGAGGCCCGTCGTCAGGACGACGATCGCCGTACCGAGCAGGATCGAGGGCAGCAGCAGACGCAGTCTGGACGGAAATGAAGTCCTCCGTCTTCTCTGTGGGCCGCCTGGGAGGTGCTGCATGAGCTTGTGGAGCACCAGGGACGTGGTGACGGCCAGCAGGCAGCCCGTGAGGATACTGAACGCGAGCCCCTGCCCCGACTTTTGGGAAAACCAATCCACAGGACGGTCCAGGCAGAGAGACCAGAGCACGGCAAAGACCGCATAAGGGGGGAGCACCCTGATGAGGACGTTCGTTGCCGAGGCGCGGTCTAAGTGGGTCGGGGTGCCATGTCGCATGTGGTTCTGGACCTCCTCAACGGTTTGAAACTGAGAAACGCAACTCTCAGCCGAGGTTGATCCACATTAAGCTGGCAGTGATACGGTCGAATTGATCACTCAAGGAACGCTGTTTGTCACCTGTTCTCTGGAGCCACTGGCTGCCTTTCCGTTGGCAAAACGCGTGAATTGAAGCAGCCTTTTGGACATCTTGGACGATTCCGCACCGTTTGGCAAGACCCTCGTTTTGAAGATCTCCCTGCACAGGTTTTGCATAACGGTGTTGATTTGTGCTAAGGACTCAAACACCCGGAATTCCTCTCCATAGATCAACGCGGGCGGGGTCTCCGGAAGACATGAAGGAGACCTCCACTATCAGACGATGGATGCCCGTGAAAAGCTCCATTCCCATAGACCTGTGAGACCCCGTCCGGTGTGACAAGAGCGGAGAAATTACCCATGAAGCTTATAAAGATCTTCCTTATCCCACTGGTCTCACTTGTGGTGTGTGCATGGCTTCTGCGCTCCGCCTACCAGGAAGTGAAGGACAGGGCATTCGATCAGCTCAATAACCAACAGTTGGTTCTAGCCGAAACGGCCGCCAGGGGAATTGAAAGCTTCTTCGATCATCACCGCGAGCTTCTGACCCACCTTTCCAAGATGCATGAGATCGTCCATCTGGACGGCGAGGGCAAGGAGGTGATGCGGCTTCTTTACCTGACACAAGCCAATGAGATCAAAGGGATTACCCGCGTCGACGCCTCGGGGAGGATCGTCTATACCTTCCCGGAAGCTCCCGGGGCCATCGGTACGGACGTGTCTTCTCAAGAACATGTTCAGAGGCTCATGCAAAACCAAGCGCCGGTCATCAGCGACGTTTTTGAGTCGGTCCAGGGTTTCAAGACGGTCGCATTTCATGTCCCGGTATTTTCAGGGGAAGTTTTTCAAGGGTCTTTGGCCGTGTTGATTCCGTTCGACCGGTTGTCGAGGAAATTCCTCGAGCCCATCAAGATCGGCAGGGATGGATACGCCTGGATGATCAGTCGTAAAGGCATCGAGCTCTATTGCCCTGTCCCGGGCCACACGGGAAGGTCGGTTTTCGAGAACTGCAGAGACTTCCCGACGATCCTCTCCATGGCTGAGGACATGATAAAGGGCAATCAGGGAAGGACAACCTATCTTTTTGACCGGGTCCGCGGTGAGGCCGTCGAATCCGTGAGAAAGCTGGCGGTCTACGTCCCTGTCCGCCTTGGCGATACGTTCTGGTCGATCGTCGTGGCGACTCCGGAGGAGGAGGCGCTGAAGGTCATGGAAGGGTTTAGGGGGAAGTGGGTCGTGATCCTCGGCCTGTTGATGCTCTTGACGCTCTTGTGGACCGCCTACATGCTGCGCACCTTCAAGATCCTTGAAGAAGAAAAAAAGCGAAAGCGGGCAGAAACAGCCTTGCAGGAAAGCGAAGCAAAGTATCGTGAGCTGGTGGAGAGCGCCAACAGCATCATCATCCGGTTGGACGCCCTTGGCAGGGTGACCTTTTTTAACGAGTTCGCGGAAAGGTTCTTCGGGTTCCTTGAAGAAGAAATCATCGGCCGGCATGTTGTCGGCACGATTGTGCCCTCGACGGAAACCAGCGGTCGGGACTTGACCGCATTGCTCGAGGCGATCGTTCGCAATCCCGAAGCCTATGCCAACAATGAAAATGAAAACATGCGCCGAAACGGCGAGCGCGTGTGGATCGCCTGGACCAACAAGCCAATCCTCGACGAAGACGGGCGGATTCGTGAAGTGCTGTGCGTCGGCAATGACGTGACCGACCGCAAGCACGCCGAGCAAGCGCTTCGTGAAAGCGAAGCGCAGTTCAAGGCTATTTTCGAGACAGCCTCCATCGGGATGGCACAGGCCGATCCCAAGACCGGCCAATGGCTGCGTGTGAACCGGAAGATGTGTGAAATCACCGGCTATTCCGAGAGCGAAATGCTGGGCATGCGAATTCCCGAGATAACGCACCCGGCGGACCGCGAGAGAGACTGGGCATTGTTTCAGAGCGTCACGACCGGCCAGGCGAAGAGCTACCGTTTGGAAAAGCGCTACATCCGCAAAGATGGTAACAGTGTATGGGTGAATGTGAACGTGACGGTCATTCGGGACGCTGCCGGCCGACCCATGCGCAGCATGGCCGCCGTTGAAGACATCTCTGAGCGCAAACAATCCGAGGAAGCCATCGCCAAAGAACGGCGCCTTTCAGAAGATATCATCAATTCGCTGCCCGGGATTTTTTACATGTACGACGACCAGGGCAGGCTCATACGCTGGAACAGGAAACATGAGGAAGTGACCGGCTATGCTTCGGAAGAAATGCGCGGCATGTCTATCCTTGACTGGTTCTCAGAAGAGCACAGACCGCTCATCCTCTCATGCGTCGAGTCGGTGTTCGCCGAAGGAGAGTCTTATGCGGAAGCTTCACTGCGAATCAAGGACGGGAGCCAGATCCCCTATTTCTTCACGGGACGGCTGGCCACGTTGGATGGCAAGCCGTACTTGATTGGGGTCGGAATCGACGTGGCGGAGCGCAAACGGCTTGACGCGGAGCGAGCGCTGCTCGCCACCGCGATCGAGCAGGCCGAGGAGAATGTGCTTGTCACAGACGCCCGACGTACCATCGTCTATATCAACCCAGCCTTCGAGCGCTCCAGCGGGTATCGCTTGGAAGAGCTCAAGGGCAAAAAGCTCAAAGATCTGCGGAGCGATCAGCACGACGAGGCGTTCTATCGGAATATGAAGGAGACCCTCGACCGCGGCGAAGTCTGGATGGGCGTCATTATCAACAGAGGAAAAGACGGAGCCGGTTTTGAGATCGAGGGATCGATTTCCCCCCTCACAGACGCTTCGGGCTCCATCACGCACTATGTTGCGGCCGGTCGCAACCTGAGCCGACTTCGCAAGCTCGAAAGGGAGCTGTATCAGGCCCAGAAGATGGAGTCCGTGGGACGTCTGGCAGGAGGCGTCGCCCATGATTTCAACAACATGCTCGGGGTGATCCTTGGGCACACCGAGCTGGCACTCCTGGCCCTCGAGCCCACGCAGCCGCTCTACAACAACCTCCAGGAGATCCAGAAAGCAGCGCAGCGATCCGCGAGCTTGATCCGACAACTTCTGGCCTTCGCCCGCAAGCAGACGATCAGCCCGAAGGTGCTCGACATCAACGAGACCGTCGGAAGCATGCTCACCATGGTTCGGCGGCTCATCGGCGAAGACATCGAGCTGCTGTGGAAGCCCGGCGAAGCGCTGTGGCCGGTGAAGGTCGACCCAACGCAGATCGATCAGATTCTGGCGAATTTGTGCGTCAATGCCCGCGACGCCATTGCGGGGGTGGGCAAGGTCATCATTTCGACCGCCAATGTGACCCTCGACGAGGCGCATTGTCGGGTGCGCTCAGGCTCCTTCCCGGGTGAATTTGTCCGGCTGTCTGTCAAGGACGACGGTTGCGGAATGGAAGAGAAGGTTCTGGATAAGCTCTTCGAGCCGTTTTTCACCACCAAGCAGGTCGGCAGAGGAACAGGCCTCGGACTCGCCACCGTCTATGGCATCGTGAAGCAGAACAACGGGTTCGTCGAGGTCAGCAGCAAGCCGGGCGGGGGATCCACCTTCCATATCTACCTGCCACGAGCCCACGTGGCAATCTCCGAAGAGCAGTCCTTCCAGGTGCCGGACAAGAAATTGAGAGGAACCGAGACGGTGCTGCTGGTTGAAGACGAGGAGTCCATCTTGCAGCTGAGCAGGAGGATTTTAGAGCACCTGGGCTACCGGGTGCTGGCAGCGACCAACCCATTGGATGCAGTGGAGCTGGCCAAAAGCCACCCGGGCCCAATCGATCTGCTGCTCACGGACGTCATCATGCCGGGAATGAACGGGAAGGAATTCACGGAAACGCTCAGCACCGTCAAAGCCGGCTTTAGAACCGTGTTCATGTCTGGCTATACCGATGACGTGATTGCCAAGCATGGAGTCTTGGATAGAGCGGTTCATTTCTTGGAAAAGCCATTTTCAGTCGGAAGCCTGGCGGCAAAGGTCCGCGAAGTCTTGGATACGTGATGGCCCAATGGGCCACGATCCGTAAGCTGAGCAACGCTCAACACCTATTGAAACATTGCGTAACTTCTCAATAAGGGTAGGTCGGGATTCCATCCCGACGCCCTGGCTGGGGCTGTCGGGTTGGAAACCCGACCTGCAGCCCCGACATTACCCGAACTTATTGAGAAGTTACAACATTGCGACCATGTTGCTCAACGCCTCCAATTCACTGCCAATCCGCTCGTGGAAAATGGAGCTCGCCGTCCCCTCTCCATCATCCACTGAGCCGGCCTTTGCAGCGGAGTCTTGCCCCGTTTTCTCCACCGCCTCCCTTGACAAGCCTAATTAGAATGATTCTAATCGTGATGGGATCAAAAAGGAGCTCTCTTGACGCCCGCACAGAAAAGACAGGAAATGGAGCAGGCCCTTCGGACGGCAGGTTATCGTATGACGGGCCAAAGGAAAGCCATTTTGGACTACTTGGTCTCGACTCCTGAGCACCCCGGCGCATACAAGATTTTTGAAGAGGTCAAGAAGGCTCAGCCCGGATTGAGCTTGGCGACGGTCTACAACACGCTGCAGGTTCTTACGAGCAACGGCCTCATCAAGATGTTGACGTTTAGGGAGGACAATCGATACGAGGCCAACCTTTCGTTTCACATCAATCTCATCTGTACATCCTGCGGGAAAATACAGGATTTCGAAGCCGGGACGCTCCTGTCTCCGGAGGAGGTCCGTGAGAAAATTGGCTTCGAAGTCATGACCTACCGGATGGAGTACGAGGGATTGTGCTCGGAGTGCAAAGCCAAGGCCGGTCAGGAAGGGGGGGGCAGGGAGCTCTCCAGGGGTGGGTTGAGTCCACGGAAAAGACGTCAGGGTGGGTAAGATGGGTGGAGACCTCGAAGAGCTTTTCACGACCGGCGTTGTCGGTTCCTCTTGAGGCATGCGTTTTGTGTCTTGCGGTTGGCGCTGGTTGAGAGTCTTCGATGATCAAAACCGACGACGATCTTCACCTTCGCTTGCTGTTTGCAGGAGCCTCTATCCCTTGGCATCAATGCCCTTCGTTCCGCCCCAGTCCACAATCTTGAGTGAAATCACCGAGGAGTTTGCGGGATGCACAACCAGCATCGAGGAGGGGGACAGCGAACAGCCGCAACTTCAGGGATGCGCTCTTTGTCCCACAAACGGCACGCCCGCCACGGACGCCACGCGTTAGCCGGATGGGCAAGGGAAGGGATTGATTGGTGTAAGGCTGCTCAACCATTCACACAACGAAAGGAGCAACGATCATGACTGAAGACCTCAAGCGTCCGGTAATGGGATCCACAGTCCGCAGTGGCACATCGAACCGGGACTGGTGGCCCAACCAGTTGAACCTCAAGATTCTTCATCAGCACTCGCATAAGAGCAATCCGATGGGCAAGGATTTCAACTATGCCGAGGAATTCAAAAAGCTGGATTTTCAGGCTCTTAAGAAGGACCTGTATGCACTGATGACCAACTCCCAGGAATGGTGGCCTGCCGATTGGGGGCACTACGGTGGTCTAATGATCCGGATGGCGTGGCACAGCGCCGGCACCTACCGCATGGGAGACGGCCGGGGGGGGGCGGGGACCGGCAATCAGCGGTTTGCACCCCTCAACAGCTGGCCCGACAACGTGAACCTCGACAAGGCGCGCCGTCTGCTCTGGCCGATCAAGCAGAAATACGGCCGGAGGATTTCCTGGG
>CAZIEW010000031.1:0-55511 GCA_964538515.1 uncultured Syntrophobacteraceae bacterium | reverse complement strand
TCGTTGTTCTTCCGGAAGCCGTCCGTTTGAAAATGTTGCTGGCCGAGGCTGTACGAGAACCAGTCGTAGACTCCCGAGTGGATGAGCTCTTCCGCACCCAGTCCTTGGGTGCCTGCCATGCCTCCGAGGACGAAGGCCACCCGGTTCCGGTTGAAGAGGGCGTTGTAGTCGCTGAAGGAGGGGTCGGCGGGGCTGGTGCCCTCGAAGTTCAGGAGCTTGCCTTCCGCGAGGCGCGGGGGGATGGGGTTGATGTTGAGGGGCTGGAGCATCTGGGCCTGGAGGAGCTCGCTCACGCGGCCGATCTCGTTTCGCGGCAGGGCGGCGTAGGCGTCGGAGAGGAACCGGTGGGCCGAAAAGTCCGCCGGGTTCGTGCTGACGGACTTGAATCCTTCGGCGAGCGCTGCCTGGGAGAAGCCCAGGTCATCATAGACGCGGGCAAGGTTGACGCTCCGGGCGGCGAGGTCCTGGTCCAACATGAGACGCGAGCGGGTAACCGCGCGGTTGTCGTTCAGCCGGATGGACTCCTGGATGTCTTGCAGGGCTTCGGCCGGTCGGTTCACGGTGCGCTTGCGCACGGCATCGTAGAGCCAGGGCGTGGGGTCCTTGGGATCCAGCTGCTTGGCTAGCGAAAACTGCTCGGCCGCCCGGCTGTCCCGCTTTTCGTCGAAATAGGCCTTGCCGAGGTAGCTCCGGACGAGGGCGTTGTCCGGATCCAGCACGACGGCGATTTCAAGCTCCTGGCGGCCGCCGCGGAGATCACCTCCCCGGATTTTGGCAAGCCCCAGCCCAAGGCGTGCGAGCGGGTCGCCCTGGTCCAGCTCGATGGCTCTTCGAAAGGATTTCTTCGCCTTGTCGATCTTGATCCGGAAAAGATAGGCGAAGCCCACGACCAGGTGGGCACGGGAAAGGCCCGGGTCGAGCTCGACCGCACGCCGGGCGTCCTCGAAGCCTCGGCTCAACTGGCCGACCGAAAGCTGCAGCTCGGCCCGCCGCGCCAGGGCGAATGCGTTTCGGGGGTCGTGCTTCACCGCGTCGTTCAGCGTGGTGATGGCGCTTTCGAGATCGAAGTGGGCCTGCTGCACGTAGGAATTGGCGAGGAGCACCGCCGTGGATTCCGGCTGGAGCTCCATGGCCTTCCGGGCAAGATCCGCCGCCTGGTCCTTGCGGTTCCGGGCGATGGCGATGATCGCCTGGAGCGCGTAAGCATGCGCGTTCGCCGGATCCAGCCGCAGCGCCTCGCGGATGTCGGCGGTGGCTTCCTCGACGCGCCCCACGGTGAGCAGAAGCGCCGCCCGGGTGGTCAGGAACCGGGTGTCCGCAAGGTCGGCGGGCGTCCCCTTCATGGCCTGAAACGCCCCGGCGAGGTCCCCATTCCGGTACGCCTCGATCGCTCCTTTAATTGCCGGAGAGGAGCCTGCTTCGGGCAGATCGCCCAATGCCCACTCCCGGGCATAAAGCAGCGGCGGGTAGTAGATCGCCCACTGGACGCCGTCTCTCGGCCGTACCACGACCTGGGAAACGGGGGCTCGACCGGAGGTCGCAACAGCCGTTTCCCCGGCGTTCAGCAACAAACTCCCAGCGGTGTTGCTCGCCGTGACCTTCCCCTCGAAGACGGTAACAAGGGATTTGTCGTCCTCGGCCCGCACCAGGAACTCGGTCCCGCCGACGGCCGCGTTGACGAAGGGCGTGTCGACCTTGAGCCCCCTCGGGCTCCGGGTGAAGAAGTGGGCCGCCCCCTTGAACAGCTTCAGGAGCGAATCCGTGTCCTGCTCGGGACCGACGAAGGAAACCGTGGTGCTCTGGTCGATCCGAAAGACCGTCTCGTTCGGGAGCAAAACCGCCGCGCGGCTCAGCTCGCCCACCCAGAGCGTATCCCCGAGGCACAGCGCGTCGTCGAGCGCCACCGTAAACCAGTCGGCCCCCCCCGACTTTTGCGATTTGACAGTCCCCTCAACCGAGACGATCTTCGCAATCCACGGGTCACAGTCCCCCGCAACGGCGAGACTCGCCGCTGCAAGGGACAGGACTACCCCCAAGACCACACCCCACCGCAAAGCCTTTGCTCGCTTCATGCTCGCCCCACCCCCTGATTGCCATTGTGTTTCAGTAACGCCTTTGCATCGCGGTGTGCATGACGGTGGCGCCGCATTCCACGGCGGCGCCGGACTCGCGCCTACCCTTTGCCCATGCGGATGGACCCATCCCAGGCTCCATCCGGCGGTCGGGCCTGGAATCCTTCGCAAAGCGCAATGTAAAACCGCGCCGGGCCGTCGCCGTCGTGCAGCCCCAAAACCTTCCGGAACCACCGGCCGGCCCCTTCCCAGTCCCGGACTCTGTAAGCCTCGAGACCCCGGCCAAAAAGACCGCACAAGTCATGGACAAGCGCTCCCGTCTCCTCGCTCCGGCAGAGGAGCTCATGGATCGTGACCGGTTTAGATTTGCCGGCCAAGACAAAGCTTCCGAGCTCCCGCGTCTTCAAACCCTCCACGCCGCCCAGAACCTCCCCGGCGGCGAGGATCTTCGTGCCCAGCGCCTTGTTCAGACCCTCGATGCGCGAGGACACGTTGACCGTGTCCCCGACGGGACGGTATTCGAAGTGGCCGGCCCCGCCCACGTGGCCGAAGGACATCTCGCCGAAGCTCAGCCCGATGCGCGTCGGGAGACGCATGGAACCGTGCGACGCATTGAACGTCTCGACGGCGCGAGCGATGTCCAGGGCGGCCAGGCAGGCTCGCTCCCGGAGAAGCGCGGACGGCGCGGCCCCCGTCCAGACCGCCAGCATGGAGTCCCCCACGATGTCCGAAACCCGGCCATCGTGGTGCTGAACGACAGGGAAGATCGTTTCGTAATAGTCGTTCAAAAAGCCGATCAGCTCCTTGGGGCTGCATCGCTCGGCAAGAGTCGCATACTGCTCTCCGTCCGTGCACAAACAGACTCCCGAGGCGATGTGGGGCTGGCTCCTCAGATTCGCCACATCCTCTGCGAGCTGGCTCACGATGCTCTTGGGCAGGAAATAGCCGAAGGCCTCCTGGATGTTTCGGCGCTCACGGACGACGTCCCGATGGCGCCAGAAGAGCCCGTGCCAGAAAGCGAAAGGGCTCTGGATGCCGAGGGTGACCACGACGGGAGCCCAGAGAGCGCTTTCTTTAAGAGCTTGAACCGCAAGAAGCAGAGCGGCGACGCACAGGGCGGAGAGGACCGGGATGGCAAACCGGGTGCGCAGCCGGTAGCAGAGAGCTCCCGAGAGCATTCCCCAGACCAGTACGAGCCCCAGGTGGGCTGCGACGGGAAGCGGCTGGACGGGTCGGTCTTCGAGAAGGTTGGCGAAAGCAGTCGCGCCGATCTCGACCCCCGTGAGGTCGATACCGCTCTCTTTGGAAAAGACGGTAAAGAAATCGTCCTCCTGATCCGCGGTCCGGTGATGGGAGACGCCAATAAAGACGGCCTTCCCTTTGAGAGCGACCGGAAGGTGTGCGTCTTCCGGCTGGATGATCCGGTGAATCGGCAGAGTGGGTAATGATCCGGGCGGTCCGTAGAAGTTGAGATAGCGGCTCTCCGGGGCGGCGTACATCCGGATGAGGGATCGGAGCAGACGGGAGTCTTCCTCCGCCCTGATTTCCCATCCCGTTTGGGCCTTGATGGCCCATTCCATTTCCTCGAGAAGGCGCGGGTCACGGGCGAAAAGGGCTCGCAGAGCCCGGATGAGGGCTGCAACCGCGCGATCACCGATCAGTTGCTCGCGGTTTTGGGGCAGCTTGTCGGCTTCTTCCGGCCTGAGCGAGCGGAGCAGCTCGAGAAATCGATCGTAGACCCGGATACCAAAGACCTGGAATGTGACCACCGGCAGCGTCGGCGTGTCGCCGAGCTCCGGCTTGGAAAGCCAGTATTGGCTGACTGAGACCGGGACTTTCGGCAGGGGGAAAGGAGCCAGCGCAAGGGCGGACCGGGCAAACCGGGGAAGCGGCCCCACAATGCGGCGCAAAGCAAGGCTCCCCGCGGAGTATTCGCCTTCCAATCCGACCGCGACCAGATCCTGCTTCACATATTCACACAGCACGACGTTCCCTGCTTGTTGAATGGCGTCTTCCAGCGCCGCATCCTGCTCCTCCGGCCGGGGCTCCTCAAAGACCACGTCGAAGGCGATAACGGCCGCTCCCCCTTCGTGCAGCCTCCTCACCAGGGACGCCTGCAGAGACCGGGGCCACCTGGCCGGCTCCGGGGGCAGACCGAATCGGTCCGCGGATTCCTTGTCCAAAGCAATCACCAGCACGTCAGGGGGAACCTTCACCGCCCCCCGAAGAAAGAAGAGGAGCGGAAGGCCGAAGCGCTCTTCCAGGGAAAGCCCCAACGGCGTCAGACTCACCCCGATCCCGAGAAGACCGGTGACGAGTCCGACCAGCAAGACCTTGGTCAAACGTGCCATGGTTTCAGCCAACTTCGGCGCCTGCACGGGCAGCCTTAGCGAATGCTGCTTCAAGGAGGTGATGGTTGACACCCGTCGCCTAAGGCGAGGAGCCGTTACGGACCCGTCGCCCCCGGCAGGAAGCGAGAGCCGTGGTGGAAGGGTGGTAGAGCGAGCTTCCCCCCATCCTGCTGCCGATTTCCAAAAATGATTTCGAGCTGACCAAACCCATTCGTGCTGAGCGCAGTTCGCTGGATCTCTTATCCGAGGGATGGTACGATCTACATACAATGCCTCTTGTGGGAATGCAAGCCAACCTCCCGACATGTGTGACAAAAGGACCGTATGACGCCAACTTTGCTAAGCGATTGCCGGAAGGACGAGCTGAGCGCTGACGAGCTGAGACGGCTCCTTGAGATCAGCGACGCGCTGCACGAAACCGTCGAGCTGGACGCCATGCTTGCCACGATCATCGCCAAGGCCAAGGAGCTGACGCAGAGCGAAACCGTCGCGATCATCCTGCACGACCCACTCAAAGATGAGCTCTTCTTCCGATCCACGGAAGGAAATCCGGAGGAGGGCGCAAAGAGGCTGAAGGAAATCCGATTCCCGGCGGATACGGGAATCGCGGGGCGGGTCTTCCGGAGCGGGGAGGCGGCACTGGTCCCGGACATCGAGGAGGCTCCCGAGCATTTCAAGGCGGTCGACAAGCAGACCAACTTCCAGACGCGCTCCCTGGTCGCGGTTCCTCTCGTGGCACGGGGCCGACGCATCGGCGTCATCGAGTCCTGCAACAAGACGGTCGGAACCTTTTGCGAAAAGGACCTGGGACTGCTGTTCCTGGTGTCGAGGACCGTGTCCATGGCCATCGACAACGCCAGAACCCGAGAAGAACTGCAGCGCGCTTACGAAGAGCTCAAACTGGCCGCCGAAATGAAGGACGGCTGGATCAAGGACGCCCGGCAGGAAAACGATTGGCTCTGGCGCGAGGTCGGCGGACTCCATCGCTTCCAGTCCATACGGGGCAACAGCACCGAGATGATGGAGGTGTTCCGCCTGTGCGACAAGGCAATCAATTCGGACATCACGGTCCTGGTCCGGGGCGAAACGGGCACGGGAAAAGAGCTCATCGCGCGATGCCTGCATTACAACGGGCCGAGGAAGAACAACCGGTTCGTCACGCAAAATTGCGGTGGACTCCCGGAATCGCTCCTTGCCAGCGAGCTCTTCGGATACAAGCGCGGGGCTTTCACCGGCGCCGTCATGGACAAAAAAGGGTTGTTCGAGGTGGCCCACGGGGGGACCATATTCCTGGACGAAGTGGGGGAGATGCCGGCCTCCATGCAGGTGAGTCTGCTCCGGGTGCTGCAGGAAGGCGAAATCCGCCCCCTGGGCGGCACGGAAGTGCGGAAGGTGGACGTCCGTGTCATCTCGGCAACCAGCCGCGATCTAGAAAAGGACGTCAAGAATGGTCTGTTCCGTGAAGACCTTTTCTATCGGCTCAACGTCTTTCCCGTTACGCTGCCGGCTCTGCGCAAGCGCGAAGGGGACATCCCGATCCTTGCCAGCCATTTCATCCACAAGTTCAATCAGATCATGGGCCGAAAGGTGCTCGGGCTTTCCGATGAAGCGCTAAGCTGTCTGTGCCGCTATCCCTTTCCCGGAAACGTCCGGGAGCTGGAGAACGAAATCGAGCGGGCGATGGTTCTGGTCGACGACAACAGCCTCATCCAGCGCTGGCACTTGTCGGAGAGAATCTGCGGGAAGCGGGCCGCTGAGATCGAGCCGGCCATGACCAAGGAGACGGACCTGAAAACCATGCTCGATCGGATGGAAAAAAACATTCTCATAAGGGTCATGGAGGAGCTTAAGGGAAACAAGTCCAAGGTCGCTCGAAAGCTGGGGCTGAGTCGTTTCGGACTCATCAAGAAGCTCAAACGTCACGGGCTGGAGCAGCATCAGGAGGATTGAGAGAAGGCGCGCCGCCATCAAGGGCGACGCGCTGCGGGGACTCGGCCGTCACCGTTGCTCCCGGATGGCGTTGGCCTGCTCGCGCTCAGGCGGGCTTGAAGGATCGAAGATGACTTTGGAGTGAAGGAAGGTCTCCACCAGGGTGACCCAGACCCAATCGGAGATGAGCTGGCACCGCGTCGGATTGCCCATGCTCGTGCGTCCCCCCAGACCACTCGAAAGCAGCACATTCAAGAACCCGCTCTCCTGAGCCAGCCAATCCTTCGCTTTCTCGCCGTGCACCAGCGCCGTGCAGGGGATCGAGTCCGGGTCCGGCTTCACGAGCACGAGCCAGCCCCGCTCGAATGAATCGTTGCGCACCAGCTCCGGGTTTTCCAGAACCGTCTCGTTGACGGTCAGGACCGTTCCTTGAATGGGGGACAAGACCCTCACCCAGTGGCGATCCCGTTTCAGCGAAAAGGCAGGAGCGCCCGGAAAGATCCGACTGCCGGAACGCGGCAGCTCGATGGCGTCTGCGTACCCGATAACCCGGGCGGCGAAGTCGTCGATACCAATGCGCACGTTCCCACCGTATTCAGGGTGAATCCAGGAATGCCCCCTGTGGTAATGGCAGTGCTCCGAGTGACGGTACCCGTCGATTTCCACGATGGATTTGCATTTCTTCGGGTACACGAGGGCCGTCTTCTCCACCAGCTCATCGAGCTCACAGGTGTCGCACCGGTAATCCCGGGTACAAAGCCGGGGCTCCAGCCGGCCAGCTAACGAATGGAGGCAGGGACGGTGGGAAGAGGCTCGTTGGCCTCCCCTGTCCAAGAGGGTGCCGCCTGGATCGGGGCTGCCCTCTCCGCCTTCTGAGAGGCCCTTTAGGGAGAGTCGCCGGGAGTCAAGCCCGAGCGCTATGTCGTCATATTGAGTCTCAGTCGACATGGCACGTCTCCTTCTCTATGGCGAGCATGAGCACAACTTGCGCTGCATGCACTCTTTCTTCAAGTCACAGCCTTTAACCGTTGACGCCCACCGTCGCTCATCCCCCGTTGCGTGCGCGCTCCAGGGCTCTCTCGACGAACTCTCTCCCCGCCTCCGACCGAAGGTATTCGTGGAGCAGGGTTTCGACGGTCAGACAGTTCCTGCATCTCCCCGTGAAGACGAAGCTTGTCGGCTTGCCACAGGTCTCACACGGAATCATTTGCTGCTGCTCCATCCAGGTTAGCGAAGGATCGTTCATTCTTATTCCCTTGAGAGTCCCGTTCGAGGGGTTCAACATCAAGCCTCGGCCAAGAAAGCGCGCACCCGCATTAGTGGTCGACGGGCAGATCGGTATAGGCTTCCAGGAGAAATCGATCCACGGCATCCTGAGTGACCGCGATGTGCTTCAGCGACATTTCTCGGAGCAGTCGCTCGCGACTCGCGCTGTAAAAAGTCGCCTCCTGAACAGCCCTTTCCGCGCGACGACGGCTGCACCCGGTTTTCGCGTGAACGCTCATCGCCCGTTCCAAGCACCGTTCAATCCGATTTTCCAGGAAATCGTCATACTCGAAAGTTGTTGTTTTCATGGCCCGGCCTCCTTGCTCCATCCGTATTCCACTGACGTGGTGGTTTCCTAATAGGCAAAGCGCGTTCCAGCCAAGAAAGCGAGCGGCCAGGAGCGAGCCAAGACAGCTACAACTCGGGGAAAACACGAAGAAATGGGGGGAGGGTGCTGCCCTGTGGAGACGGCGATTTGCGGGACATTGAGGATGCAATGGTTGTCAACCGGGTTGACAGTTTTGGACGGAGTCTGAAGGAAGACCCGCTTCCGAGCGAGCACGCTTGCAGCTATCAACCTAGTTGACACCCCAGACACCCAAGTGTCAACGTTGGTTGGGGGATGGCGAATGCCGGAGTAATCCAGATCCTGCTCGCGGCGCTCACCGTCGGTCATTTCTCGGACACGATTGCGCGCTTCGTGGCTTTGGCGTCGCTCATGCCCCTCGTCGCCGGGATCGATCATTTTCGTGACGATGGCGACGGATGTGGGAGGCTTCCTGACCTTCCTCGGACTCTCAACCCTCCTGTGGCACCACCTCCGGGGCCGCCGCTGAGGCACCCGTGAAAGACCGCGCCACAGGGGGAGCAATCCTCTCGAACAGGCGTAGGTACTCGCGCGCTGCCCGGTCCCAGGAGAAATCCTGCACCATGGCACGCTGCTGAACGACTCGCCACGCCTCCGGCTGCGCGAGCAGGTCGAGGGCCGCTCGGATGCTTTGAAGAAACGCTGCGGGGGTGTAATCCACGAACTTGAACCCGTTTCCGGTCTCGGGGCTGTCAACCAGGTCGACGACGGAATCCTCCAGGCCGCCGGTGGCGTGCACAACCGGAATGCAGCCATAACGAAGGCTGTACATCTGGTTTAACCCGCAAGGCTCGTAACGCGACGGCATGAGAAAGATGTCGCTTCCAGCCTCGATCCGGTGGGCCAACGCCTCGTCGAAGCGGGGCACGACCCGGAGCCTCCCCGCAAACTCGCGCTCGTGCCCGGTGAGAGCCTCCTGGATCCCGAGGTCTCCCGTTCCCAGAATGACCAGACCGACATCCTCGGCCATGAGCTGGGGAAGAGCCGCAAGCAGCAGATCGAAGCCTTTCTGGGCGTCGAGACGGCTGATCATGGCCAGGAGCGGTTTTTCCTTGCATTCGGGGGCCAACTGGATTTCGTCGATGAGCTCCCTCTTGCATCGCGCCCTGCCCGAGAGCTCCATGGCCGAAAAACGGGCCGGAAGGTTCGGATCCGTTTCCGGGTTCCACTCGCCGTAGTCGACCCCGTTCAAGATGCCGTCGAGTCGATCCCGGTGGTCCCGAATGACACCGTCGAGGCCGCGCCCGAACGCCATCTGCTGTATTTCCCGACTGTAGGTCGGACTGACCGTCGTCAGCCAGTCACTGTAGACGATACCGCCCTTCAAGAAATTGCAGTGTCCCCAGAATTCCAGTCCGCTGGGGGAAAACACCGATGCGGGCAGCCCCATGAGGCCGAACACGGAGCCGGGAAACATCCCTTGATAGCCCAGATTGTGGATGGTGAGAACGGTCCGCGTGTGGTCAAAGCGCCAATCCGCCCGCCAAAGATACCGCAGGTACGGAGCGACGAGTGCCGCTTGCCAGTCATGGATGTGGAGGATCTGGGGAAACCAGTCGAGCCACTGGCAGAGGGTGCTCACCGCCTGTGAGAACGCGATGAATCGCACCGGGTTGTCTTCGTAGTCCCCACGCCGCGGCGAACCGTACAAGTAGCTCCGGTCGAAGAACTCGTCCCGTTCCAAAAAATAGATCGGGACGCCTTCCGCCGTTCTGCCTTCCCAGAAATTCACCCGGTGAGGATAGCCAGCAAACGTCAGGACGGCATACCCATCCCAGTCAAACATCTCAATTTGTCCACGGACCGACCGGTAAAGGGGCATGAAGACGCGAACGTCGCAACCCAACCGCTTGAGTGCCCCCGGAAGGGCTCCCGCCACGTCGGCAAGACCACCGGTCTTGGCGAAGGGTGCGACTTCGGACGAACAGAGCAAAACACGGAGCTGGCTCATGGTGAGATCCCTCAGGTCCAAACAGGGTCAACCATCGATTCATAGCGCGACGGTCTGGCTTTGGCCCCAGGCACCCTGCTTGCAAACGAAGTCTTCCCGACGCGTCCCTTCGTCATTCCAGCTCACCCGTCATGACGATACAGGCCTGATTCCTCCTCTTCGCGAGCACCGTACCAAGAGCTTTCGTTTTCTTACCTTGAAACAACGGGATGGGAAAGCGCTTTTGCAGCGGGCGCCATTTCACTTTGGCGGGGTGCGCGTGCTGGTATACAATAGCCGTTCAGAGGATGCATCCCCTTGCGGTTCCCGTGCAGCATCCACGCGACTGATTTCGAAGCAGCAAGAGGCAGCCGAACGATCCATTTTCAAGGAGTAAGGGTTGGAGCTCATGACGGCAAGGCGCAGGACACGTCTCATTCACGTTGGTAGTGTCCCCATCGGGGGCGGGCTTCCGGTGGTGGTGCAGTCCATGACGAACACGGATACTCGTGACAGGGAGGCAACGGTCCGTCAGATCAAACGCCTCGAAGAAGTTGGGTGCGAAATCGTCCGCGTCGCGGTCCCCGACACGGCGGCGGTGGAGCAGCTCCCGCGCATCAAGGAGGCCATCGGGATACCGCTCATCGCCGACATCCATTTCGACCACCGGCTGGCCTTGGGGGCCATTGAGGCGGGCGTGGACGGCCTGCGCCTCAACCCGGGAAACATCGGCGGCCCGGACCGGGTGCGCAAGGTGGCGAAGGCAGCCCTCGAGCGGGAGATTCCCATCCGCATCGGCGTGAACAGCGGATCGGTTGAAAAAGAGCTCCTCGCAAAATACGGGCGTCCCAGCCCCGAGGCCATGGTGGAAAGCGCGCTCGGCCACATCCGACTCCTGGAAGACCAGGACTTCGGGCTAATCAAGGTATCCTTAAAATCCTCGGACGTGCTCGATACCATCGCAGCCTACCGGCTCCTGGCGTCGAAGACGGATTACCCGCTTCATCTGGGGGTCACGGAAGCAGGAACCCTGGTCAACGGCGCGATCAAATCGGCCCTGGGCATCGGCGCGCTGCTGCTCGACGGCATCGGTGACACGGTCCGGGTGTCGATCACGAGCGATCCGGTGGACGAAATACCGGTCGCCTACAGTATCCTGAGGGCGTTGAAGCTGCGGGAGCGGGGCGTTGAGCTGATCAGCTGCCCCACATGCGGGCGCACCGAGATCGAGCTCATCCCCATGGTGGAGGAGGCTGATCGTATCTTGAGGAAGGTACGCACGCCGCTTAAGGTAGCGATCATGGGCTGCGTGGTGAACGGCCCGGGTGAGGCGAAGGAAGCCGACGTCGGGATTGCCGGGGGGCGCGGCGTCGGCATCCTGTTCAAGAAGGGCCAGCTTATCGAAAAGATGCAGGAAGAGGACCTTTTGAAACGGTTGATTGCCGAAGTGGAAGCCATGACGGGAGAGCGCCTCTTTGACTGATTCGGGGCAATTACGGTGAGATTCTTTGAAATCGTCGACCAGATTCTGAGTTACGACTCCGGAGCGGACGTTGCGTTCCTCGAGAAGGCGTACGTTTTCGCCGCCAAGGTCCATGCCGGGCAGCTGCGGCTGAATGGGGAGCCTTACCTGAGCCATCCGTTGGCCGTTGCGGGTATCCTTGCGGGTATGCGGATGGACGAAGAGAGCGTTGCCGCCGGGTTCCTGCACGACTGCCTCGAAGAAGGACGAACGAGCGAGGAGGAGATCGAGCAGAGCTTCGGTCCCAACGTGATCCGCATCGTTCGGGACGTCACGAAGCTCACCCAGCTCGATTTCAGCAACCGCAAAGAGCAGCAGATGGAGTACATGCGCAAGATGATCCTGGCCATCTCCCAGGATGTGCGCGTGGTCCTTGTGAAGCTGGCCGACCGCCTCCACGACATGCGAAGCCTTGGGAGGCGGCAGACCGAAGCACAACAATCCATGGCCCAGGAAACGCTCGACATCTACGCCCCACTCGCCGCTCGGTTGGGCATCGACTGGATGAAGCAGGAGCTTGAGGACCTCGCCTTCGAGCGTCTCCATCCCGAGGAATTCCGTCAGATCGTCGAGGGGCTCGCAAAGACCGAAACCGAGCATCGACAATACATTGAAGAGGTGCAGCAGCTGCTTTCCAAAATGCTGGAGGAAAACGGGCTGCCCGGCAGGGTGAGCGGCAGACACAAGCACAAATACAGCATTTATCTCAAAATGTTGCGCCAGAACCTCGATCTGCCGCGCGTCTACGACGTCATCGCCTTCCGGATCATCACGGATACCGTCAAGTCCTGCTACGAAGCGCTCGGGATGATCCACACGCTTTGGGAGCCCGTCAAAGGGCGGTACAAGGATTACATCGCCAAGCCCAAGTCCAACATGTACCAGTCGCTCCATACGACGGTGGTCGGGCCGCATGGTGAGCGGATGGAGGTGCAGATTCGCACGGAGGAAATGCACCAGATTGCTCGTGAAGGCATTGCGGCTCACTGGATGTACAAGGAAGGTCGGCCCTCGTCCAAGGGAGCGGAGGCCGAATCGCAGCGCTTTTCTTGGCTTCGGGAGCTCCTGGAGTGGAACAAGGAATGGCGGGATCCCAAAGCGAGCTTCGAATCGGTCAAGGCTGACTTTTACCCCGATGAAGTCTACGTTTTTACGCCGCAGGGCGAGGTGAAGGCCTTGCCACGCGGGTCGACTCCGGTTGATTTCGCTTATGAGGTTCACACGGAGGTCGGGCATCGCTGCGTGGGGGCCAGGGTCAACGGCAAGCTCGTCCAATTGCGCTATGAGCTCCAGAACGGCGACACCATCGAGATTCTCACTTCCGCCAACCATCGTCCCAGCAAGGACTGGGAAAAGATGGTCAAATCGCCCAAGGCCATCAACCGGATCCGTCATTACTTCAAGACGGTGGAGCGGGAGCGATCGATCACGCTTGGACGCGAGATCTGCGAGCGCGAGTTCCGGAAGAGGGGCCTGAATTTCAACAATTTCATCAATTCGCCGGAGCTCCTGGAGGCCGCAAGAAGCCTCTCCATCAAGACCGTGGACGATCTTCTCGAGAGCATCGGGTACAAAAAGGTGTCCCCGGTGCAAGTCATCGGGCGCCTCCCGACCGCGGCGCCCCCCGAGGAGACCGAGAAGCCGGAGCCCATTGCCATCGAAAAACGGAAGGCTTCTCCATCCCATGGGGGGATCCGGGTGCGGGGAACCGACGACGTGCTCGTGCGCCTGGCCAAGTGCTGCCATCCCGTGCCAGGCGAGCCGATCATTGGGTACATCACACGCGGCAAAGGCATTACGGTGCACCGCTCGTCGTGCGTGAACATGGAGCGGGGCGATGCGGAGCGGCAAATCGACGTCCAGTGGGATACCGGACACAGTCACGTGTACCCCGTCGACATTCGCGTGGTTTACGCCGGCACGCGGGGCATGCTCGCCGCGCTGAGCGGCGTGCTGGGGCAACTGGACGTGAGCGTCATCGACCTCCAAATGGAGTCTCAGAACAAGGGAGAAACAAACGTCTGCCGCATGCGGATCGAGGTGCGCGACACCGATCACCTCCAGCGAGTGCTGTCCACACTCCGTGGTGAGAAGGGAGTCTACCGGGTCCAGCGCGCCGGCTGACCGTCGGCGAGAAACCGCGGCGCAAAGCGCCAAGACGGGGCCCCCAGCCTCCCTGAACGGGAATGAACCGCGAAGGTCGGCTCCCATGGCCGATTTCAAGAAAAGGCACTCATCAAAAACTGTTGTATTTCGAAATCAGGGGCTATATGATGCATCCCAACTCTTCGGGCATCCGATCCCTGCAGGGCAAGTGCTCTCAACTCCATGTCCCCTTTCCCCAGAACGCCCACAAGGGTCAAGCGAGCCGTCGCTGAGCTTTTTTTCGTCGGGGCAGGAGCCTCGTCTGCATATAGTGAGAAAGATCCTTGCGCCGCCTGAGAAGGCAGACTATAAGAGGGCGAAAGCTGCAAATCCGCTCCGGCGGCGAGTGAGGAAGGAGGCGAGACACGCTAGACAACTTGGGGGTCTTGATCTTTTTTTCATAATGCCAAATCCAAAGAGGAGGAAAGAGCATGACGAAGGCCGATCTGGTTGCGAAAATTGCGAGTGACGGCGGCATCACCAAGGCTCAGGCCGAAAAGGCCGTGGATGGGTTTGTTGGGGCAGTAACCGAGGCACTTTCAAAGGGGGAAAAAGTGACTCTGGTTGGCTTCGGCACGTTCAGCGTGGGGGCGAGAACGGAGCGAGAAGGCCGCAATCCCAGAACGGGCGAGAAGATCACCATTCCTGCTTCCAAGGTCGTGAAATTCAAACCGGGCAAGAGCTTGGGCGACAAAGTGAAGTAAATTCTTGTCAAACGGGCGGCGGGATCAGACTCCTTCCGCCCGTTCGCCTAGATCCAGCCTGCCTTTCCGAACACCCACTTATCTCTCTCAATACCTGCTGTTGACCGGCGCCTTCCATACGGCGATGTCTGCTCGTCTTCCTGTCACAATACAGACGTGGTTCTTGCCCGCACGGCGAGCTTCCCTGGAAGCATGGCACGGGACTTGATAGAGACGCCGGCTCTGCGTTAGCTTTGTCCACTCGCAAGAGTAAGCGAGCATCGTGAACGATCTTGGGCAGCCTGTGCCGTGCCCAGGAGGAGGAGAGGAGGGTTTATAGCGTTGGGCGCATCAAGGATCCATGCTTTCCAAACGTGCATCGTGCTGATCACGCTGCCCTTCATGGTCCAAAGTCTCGCGTTTGCCGAGCTGTCGCCGCCCGGTAGCAGGCCAGCGGCAGACGAAATGCTGCTCTTCCAGGAGATCCCTTCCGTCTACAGCGCCTCCCGCTTCGAACAGAAGATCTCCGAAGCGCCAGCTTCCATAACCGTCGTTACCCGCCAGGAAATCCGCGCCTATGGACACCGCACGCTAGTACAGTGTGGCGAACGTTTTGATTCCCCCTTCACGGGGGCAGGGGGGTATTGAACCTGCCGCAGAACAAGGATATTTCGGATGTCATGACACCCCCCAACCCCCTCGAGGAGGGAATCAAAGGGAGGTTTGCCTTGCGAAAGAGAGTTGACAGAGCACTAGGCTGCCATGAGCGGTTTCTCCGTCTTGAACAGAGCGACGTACCCGAAAAGGGTGCAGACATGGACCGGTGGAGGGAATCCCGCCTCGACCATGATCTCGGGCAGCACTCCCCGAATATTCTCGCTGATCGCAGGCTGCAGAAAAAACCAGCGTGCCGTGTGTGACACGAGAGACCCCATCCAGGTGGTTGGAATGTGCATGTCCGCGACAACCAGCCGCCCCCCCGGACGGAGGACTCGGAAGGCTTCCTGAAAGGCTTTGCGCTTCAGATCGAGCTGCACGTGGTGAAAGAAAAGACTCGAGACGACGGCATCGAAGGACTCATCCCTGAACGGAAGCTCCTCCGCGGCAGCCGGCTCGAATCGACACCGCTCCCCGCCGCGACTTCTTCTCGCCAGTCGGATCATCCTGCCGGCAGCGTCGATGCCCATGGCGTAGCCACCGGCCTTCACGCTCAACCGGTCCGCGATCATGCGCGTGAGCACGCCCGTGCCGCAGCCAAGGTCCAGGACCCGGTCGGAATCGCGCAGCTGCAGGAGCTGAAGGATCAGACGATCGTAGTCGGCCCGCTTGCCCATCAGCAGCAGCGGATCCGTGAGATCGTGGACAAACGCCGCATGGTCAAGCGTTCTCCCGCGTGTGGGTACCGAAGGGACCTTCATCGTCGTCGACTCACGAAAGTTGTGCAATACTAAGAATATCCGCACAATGCACGCGACCATATCACGGATCGGAATCCGAAGGCAAAGCGAGTCTTGCGGGCAGCCCTGACAGATGGATTCGGCAACGCTTTGGGGCGGGGCGCTGCCCCTCACGGCAATCAGTCGAGCGAACGAAAACCCTTGTGCCCTGCATGGTGCTCCAGGAACTCCCCCGCACGCCTTTCCGACCAGTAGCGTCCGCCATGACCAAGCGACACGAAACCGACATGACCGCCATTGGGAGGCACTTCCAGGTAGAGATTGGAATTGGCGCGCGCTTCGTCGTACGGATAGCAGGACGGGGTCAGAAAGGGATCGTCGGAGGCGTTGACCAGAAGCGTCGGGATTGTGATGGCGTGGAGAAGCGGTTTTGAGGCGGACCGGGCCCAATAGTCCTCCGCGCTTGCAAAGCCATGAATGGGTGCGGTGTAGACCGCGTCGAACTCTCGGAAGGTCCGCATGCCCAAGACCGGTTTGTCGTCGATGAGCCCCGGGAAGCGTCGAGCTTTCTCGCGGATCTTATCCGCAAGCATGACAAGAAAGCGCCTTGTGTACAATGCATTGGACGGTCGATCCATCTTTTCCGCGGCGGCAGGCAGATCGCAGGGAACCGAAAACGTGGCGGCGGCTCGAACGACAGGCGAAAGCCGCTCTCCTTGCTCGGCGAGGTACTTCAAGATCACGTTGCCCCCCATGCTGAAGCCCACCAGTGCGATCGTTTCATAAGGGTACCTTGAGAGAGCATGTTGGATCACGGTATGGATATCTTCCGTGTCACCCATGTGGTAAAAGCGGAGATTGCGGTTGGGCTCGCCGCTGCAGCCGCGAAAATTCCAGGCGAGGACGTCCCATCCCGAGCGGGACAGGACACGCACCATGCCCCGGATGTAAGGCCGGCTCGAGCTTCCCTCCAAACCGTGAAGCACAATGGCGGCACGATCCGACCCGATGGAAACCCTGTCGAGATCCAGGAAGTCGTTGTCCGGAGTCGTGATGCGTGTCCGCACGGACGGGATCTGCGGAGCGCGACGGCAAAGATTCGGATAGATGGTCTGCACATGACCATTGCGAAACAGCCAGGGAGAGCGATAAGAACAAGAGAGCACCGGCATGGTTCGATCCTGAGCCTCCGGGAACAGGGATTTGAGCGTCGCTGAGCCTGAAGCAGACTATAGCATGGAACGAGCAAAGGAGGCCATTCGATGAAATGGAAGCTCCCCGTCTATTTGAACATCCGCCAGAAGGTCGTGCTCGGCTTGAGCCTGTGCATGGTCGTCTTCGGGGCCATCGGCGGCATGTCGTATCGTTACCTCAGGGAGGTTGAGCTCAAGCAGCATTTCGTTGAGGTCGCGGATGATCTCAACAACGCGATTCTCGAAGCGCGCCGTTACGAGAAGAACTACCTGCTGTACGGGTCTGTGCAGGACCTCAAGGAACATCGCAACTACGTTCAGGAGGCATTGGACGTCCTGCGGAAGGTGCCTCCGGGAGTCAAGGATTTCAAAGGGGCCCCCCTTCTCGAGCATTTGGGACAGGAAATCGCCGTTTACGAAGCGATCATGGATCGGATGAGCAGCGCTTCGCGCGACCGCCAGACACCCGACCCCCAGGTCGAAGAGCAGCTCCGGGAGCACGGCAAGAACCTCGTCGGCCTGACCCAACAGCTGGTTTCCTTCGAACGGCAGCGCATCCTGAAGATCATTTCGACCCTGAAGGCCCAGCTCCTGTCGGTCCTCGGCATCATCCTGGGTCTTGGCGGCTTCCTGATCGCCATTGTGGCGCGGAAGATCATCCGCCCCCTCCGGGTTATCGAGAAGACAACCAACCGGATCGCCCAAGGAGATTTTCGACCGATTCCCGTGCTCGACACACGGGATGAAACCCAGCGGGTTGTCGAGGCATTCAACCGCATGGTGGGCGAGCTCGAAAAGCGCCAGGACCAGCTGCTCCAGGCCAAGAAGCTCTCCTCTCTCGGAACCCTGACCTCCGGCATCGCCCATCAGCTCAACAATCCGTTGAACAACATCTCCACCTCCTGCCAAATTCTCCTCGAAGAAATGGCGAAGTCGGCCCCTGATTTTCACCGACGGATGCTAGCCAACATCGAGCAGGAAGTACACCGGGCGCGAGACATCGTTCGCGGGCTGCTGGAGTTTTCGCGCGTGAAGGAGTTTTGCCTGGTCCCGGTCCCCTTGCTGCAAGTCGTCGACCGATCTGTCAAGCTGATGTCCAGTCAGATTCCCCCCGGAATCGAGCTCACGGTCGACATCCCAGCCAACATTTCCCTCAATCTCGACAGCCAGCGCATGCAGCAGGTCTTCTTGAATCTCATCGAAAATGCGGTGCACGCCATCAAGACGATTCCAGGACAGATCAAGATCGCCGCGCGCCAAGAGGATGCCGAGGGAAGCGTCCTTATCACGGTGGAAGACACCGGCACGGGAATTCCCGAGAAGGACCTCGGGCGCGTCTTCGACCCCTTCTTCAGCACCAAGGAGGTCGGTGTCGGCACGGGTCTCGGGCTTTCGATCGTCTACGGGATCATCCAGAAGCACAACGGATCGATCGGCATTGAAAGCAAGGAGGGCGAGGGCACGCGCTTTCTTCTCCGCTTCCCTGCACCGACAACCTGTACGGCCCCCACGGAGTGACGTTCCATGGATGAAGCGCGGATCTTGATCGTCGACGACGAGCCCATCGCCAGGGACAATCTGGATTATGTGCTGCGTAAGGAAGGCTATCAGACCGTTGTGGCGGAAAATGGCGCTCAGGCCATCAGCGAGCTGGAGCGGGAGTCCTTCGATCTGGTGATGACGGACCTGCGCATGCAGCCGGTGGACGGCATGGAGGTGCTGCGGCGCTGCCGTGAGATCAGCCCCGATACGGAAGTCATCGTCATCACGGGCTACGCAACCGTGTCGACCGCCGTGGAAGCCATGCGCGAGGGTGCTTTCTATTACGTTCCCAAACCGGTGAATATCGATGAAGTGCGCATTCTCGTTCGCCAGGCGCTCGAGAAAAGCGCCCTCAAGCGGGAGGTGTGCGCCCTGAGAGAGCTCGTCGAGACGCAGAAGGCCTCTCCCCTGCTCATCGGCGCAAGCCCCCAGATGGTCCACCTCAAGAAGACCATCGAGCAGATCGCGCCCACGGACTGCAACGTCTTGATTCTGGGTGAAACGGGAACAGGAAAAGAGCTGGTCGCCAAGACGGTGCACCGGCTGAGCCGGCGCGCCGGCCAGCGGTTTCTTGCCGTCAACTGCGGGGCATTCAACGAAGAGCTGCTGGCAAACGAGCTTTTCGGCCATGAGCGAGAGGCGTTCACGGGAGCGCGCGGCGTCAAGAAAGGGCTCATCGAAGCCGCCGACCAGGGCACGTTGTTCCTCGATGAGATCGGAGACATGCCGCTGGCCATGCAGGTCAAGCTGCTGCGCGTGCTGCAGGAACGGGCGTTCATGCGGGTTGGCGGCACCCAGGAGATCCCAGCGAATATCCGCCTTCTGGCCGCGACCAACAAGGACCTCAAACGCGAGGTGGAGGAGGGCAGCTTCCGCCAGGACCTCTACTTCCGCCTCAATGTGATCACGCTCATGGTGCCGCGTCTGGCCGACCGAAAAGACGACATCCTGCTCCTGAGCCGCTATTTCCTCAGGAAATTCGCCGACGAGCAAGGGAAATCGGTTGAGACGCTGACGGACGCCGTGATCGAAATTCTCATGTCGTACGAGTTTCCCGGCAACGTACGTGAGCTGGAAAACATCATCGAACGGGCTGTGGCAATCGCAACGGGCCCCTCCATCGACGTCCAGCACCTCCCCCATGACCTGCAGGAACGGTCAAGTCAGATCCGGCGCCACGAGCCCGGTTTCCTCACCCTGGAAGAGAACGAGCGGGAATACATTGCCTGGGTGCTCGAGCAGGTAAACGACAACCGGACCAAGGCGGCCGAAATTCTGGGCATCGACCGGGTTTCGCTCTGGCGCAAGCTGAAGCGCTACAACATGGACTGAGCGGTTATGGCTTCATGAGCACCACGTCCAGGACCGCCGACAGCTCTTCTGCCAATACCAGCTCAACGCCTTCCGTGGCGTCGGGCTCCAGTCGGCTCGCATCCACCTGGTTGCCCGAAGGCAGGATGACCGTCTTCACCCCTGCCCGCTGAGCCGCCAGCACCTTCTCGCGAACCCCAGCCACCGGAAGAATGGTGCCGCTCAACGTGAGCTCCCCGGTAAGGGCGACGTCGCGACGGGCGGCCCTTTTCGTGAGCAGGGAGATCAGGGCCATGGCGATGGTGATCCCCGCAGAGGAGCCATCCTTGGGGATTGCCCCGGCCGGGATGTGTATGTGAATGTCGCGGTCCTTGAAAAACCCGGGATCGATGGAATAGTCCTCGGCGCGGCTGCGGATGTGGCTGAGTGCCGTCTGAGCCGACTCCTGGAGGACGTTTCCGAGGGAGCCTGTCAGGATGAGCTGCTGATGCCCGGGCATGATGGTTGTTTCGACCGAAATGATCTCCCCACCGAGCTCCGTCCAAACCAGGCCCGTTGTGACTCCCATCCGATGCCCCGTCCCTGCGATCTCATGCATGACTTTGCGAGGTCCCAGCAGTTTCCCTATCAAGTCGTCATCCACGGTGATATGCGCGGAAGCATCTGGATCTTGGAGCGAAATGCGGGCAAGCTTTCTGCAAATGGTCGCAATCTCCCGGTCCAAATTCCGAAGGCCGGCTTCCAGGGTATAGTCGCGGATGACCCTGGTGACCGCGCTGGGCTCGAAATGGATCTGATTGCGGCTCAGCCCGTGGTCGCGCAGCTGGCGCGGGATGAGGTAATCGAAGGCGATCCGCTGCTTTTCCCGCTCGGTGTAGCCGGGGAACTGAATGATCTCCAATCGGTCGCGCAGCGCGTCCGGAAGCCGTTCGACCGCATTGGCCGTGGCGATGAACATCACGGAGGAGAGGTCAAAAGGAAGGTCCACGTAGTGATCGATGAAGCGGCTGTTCTGCTCGGGATCGAGGATTTCGAGAAACACCGACGCGGGATCCCCTCGAAAATCCTGGCCGATCTTGTCGATCTCGTCGAGCATGAAGACCGGATTTCTCACCCCGAGCCGTCTCATCTCGTTGATGATCCGCCCCGACATTGCCCCCACATAAGTTCGCCTGTGCCCTCGCAGATCCGCTTCATCCCGCAGGCCGGCCAGGGAGATCCGAACGAATTTGCGCTCCAGCGCCTCCGCGATGGAACGGCCGATGGACGTCTTGCCGGTACCCGGAGGGCCTGAAAAACAAAGGATCGGTCCGCGTGTCATGGTCATGTGACGCTTCTTGTCCCGAACCTGCCGCACGGTGGATCGAAGCTCGTCGAGATCGATTGGCTTGGGCAGATAGTGGCAGGCCCCTTTTTTCAGAGCGTCTACGGCCGTACTCACGGTGGCAAACCCCGTGATCATGACCACCTCGGTGAAGGGAGCCTGCTGCTTGACCGATTCCAGGAGCTGGAGTCCATCCATCTTTTCCATCTTGAGGTCGGTCAGGATCAGATCGAACTCCGTGGTCTTCAGCCGCTCCAAAGCCTCCAGCCCGTTGCCCGCCGTGGCGACCTGGTAGCCTTCCTTCTTGAGGACATACTCCAGGTTGGTGCGGGCAATTTCTTCGTCGTCGACGATGAGGACCTGAAAATCTTTCAACGCACACAGGGTCCGCACCGCAAGGTACTCCAGAACACGCTCCTTGACGTGATTCAGCCCGTAATGCTGGGCCTCCAGAATGGACTCCGCCCTCTTGAGGTCGAGGTTGTCTTCGGTGTAGTGCTGCCACGGGAGAGACACCAGGAACTCGACGTAGTTGAGGCCGATCGAATACTCCGGAAGCGAGGGATCGGTCTTTTCCAAGCGCTCGACCTCTCTGGCGACGATGGCGGCGGTGGCCTCGGGCAGCTTGGCCTTCTCGACGGCGGAGCGAAGCTCTGCCAGCTCCTCGGCGGCCGGAGGCGGTGATTGCGGTTCCGGTTGTTCGGTTTTCCAAAAGAGTGCCATCAATTCTCCTTCCTGAATACGCACCATCTCGATGGGTTGTCTGAAGCTCCGAGCTCCATTCCGGAACAGCCGCAAGAAGGGCTGCCCCCTCGCACTCCAAAGTGTTGCAAATGGCAACACTCCGCTCTCCGGCGTTGCATCCTGCAATAAGATAATACATTCCATTACTTACGATTTCAAACCCTCTCGCCTGTTGCAAATTGCAATATAGCACAGAGCCAGCCCCAGAGCACGACAGACTAATACAATAAGCATTTCAGATACATAACCCATAAATCCTCCCCTGGTACACAAGTTGTAATTGATAGAGGACACGACGATTCGATGTGTTTCGGCAACGTGCAAAGAGAAACGGACGGTACGATGGCCCGGAGAGGCAGCGAGATGGAGCACGACACACGAGAGCTTGAACCGAGAAAGATCCTGGTGATCAGCGCTTCGGATCACCTCTCGAATGAGCTTCGGGAATACTCGGCTCACCTGGCTGAACGGATGGATTGCGGTCTGGTGCTGCTCAGCATCGGACCTCTGTGGAACTGCGAGGTCTTTGCGCGACGCGCTGAGCGGAGCGCGCGAGACCTCCAACGAAGGGCAGCCCTGGTAGGAGTCCATTGCGAGCACATCGTGAAGTTCGGGGACCTCGAGCTTGCGATCGACGCGGTTAGAAGCCAGGTGAAGCGGATTGCGTTTGTGGTAGCGGATACGGAAGTTGTCAAGAGCGAAGGTCTTGGGGATCTCACGATTCCAGTCTTTACGGTCAGTCCTACAACACACTCAACGAAGGGAGAAAGAATCATGAATGCGAGCACAACGTCGAAGACAACTCTTTTGGCACGCACGGCCGCGTACGGATTGCTCTCCGCCGGGCTCTACGCAGCGGTCTTCATGAACGCGGATACGGTGATGTCGTATTTTACCCGCGGGGGACTGTATGCGGCGCTTCCCATCGCAACCGTTTTTGTCTTTTCATTTGCTCACGGCAACTTCGCGAGCAGCCTATGGTCCCTCATGGGGATCGAAGCGGTCAGGAAAGACGCTCTCAGACAGGCGGAAAAGAAGGTTGTGCAGTCGCGGAAACAGGCACAGAAGAGGCCTCGTACTTATGCCTATGTGAACCCGTTCCATAGAATGTAAATCCCTTGTCCGGACCAAGTCCTCATCATTAGAAGGAGTCCAATCATGCACGACGCACTGCAGGGAGTGACCCAGTTCATCCAGCTCGATTTCTTGTCTATTTCGTTTCTCTTCATTGTTGGCTTCATCGGGGGACTCGTGAGCGGGTTTATCGGATCCGGAGGGGCGTTCGTGCTCACGCCGGGCATGATGAGCCTCGGAGTTCCGGGAACAGTCGCCGTGGCGAGCAACATGTGCCACAAGTTCCCCAAAGCGCTGGTTGGGGCCATCAAGCGATTCAAATACGGCCAGGTGGACATCAAGCTTGGGCTGGTCATGGCCGCATCCGCTGGTGTCGGTGTCCAGGTCGGGATCAAGATCCAGCAGATGATTCTTGCAAAATGGGGACAAGCCGGCTCAAATCTTTACGTGAGTCTCTCCTTCGTGGCCGTGCTCGTCATCGTGGGTGGGTACGTCTTCCGGGATGCCCTCAAGTCCTCGAAATCCGAAGGCAGCGAGCCCGTGGCAGCGTTGGCGAAGAAGCTTCAAAGCATTCATTTGCCGCCCATGATCACCTTCAAGACCGCCAATCTCAGGATATCCCTGTGGTTTACCATTCCGGTCGGGTTTGCGACGGGTGTTCTGGCGGCGACCATCGCGGTTGGAGGATTCATCGGCGTGCCGGGGATGATCTATGTTCTGGGTGCTTCCGGCCTCGTGTCCTCGGCAACGGAGCTGGTGATCGCCTTCGTCATGGGATTCGCTGGGAGCGTCAACTGGGCCATGCACGGCATGGTCGACATTCGCCTGGTTCTGCTCATCCTTGCCGGGTCGCTTCTGGGGGTTCAGCTGGGCGCGATCGGCACCACGTACGTCAAAGAGCACATGATCAAGATGGTCATGGGCACCATCATGCTGATCGTTGCGGTGAGCCGCGCTCTGGCGGTGCCCGAGTATCTCAAACAGCTGGGACTTCTCACGATCTCGGATTCCACGGTGGTTGTTCTTTCACGAGTGAGCTTCGTTTTCATGTGCCTGGCACTTCTTACGGGGTCGGTTATCATCCTGGGCGCCATGTGGAAGGCTAGACGCCCAACCTACTCTGCGGAAAAGGCTTATGCGGAGACTTAAAGAGATCCTGGTCGCGCTGGATGGCTCCAGCGCGGCCTTCCATGCTCTGCAAGAATCCATGCGGCTGGCCCGATGGGCCAAGGGGAGGGTCACGGCGATTGCCGTGGCCCCTTCTTATGAAGGGGATCTGAGCCTTGTGGGGCTCAAGAATCCCAAGAACGCCATCGAGGGCCCATCCGGGGAGATCCTCAGCAAGGCCTTCAGCATGGCGGCCTCCTCGGAAATGGAGATCGGGGTCATTTGCGAAGAGGGGGAGATCGACCAGAGAATCGCCTGCCGAGCACACGAGGGCGGTTTCGATCTCATCGTGCTCGGGCGCGAGCCGCACCGCACTTTCCGACACCTGCTCTTCTCCACGATGCCCGTCAAGCTCGCCTCGCGATCTCCCGGGGACATCCTGGTCGTCCCGGAGGGGACCGAGATTCGCTGGGAGCGCGCCCTCTATCTGGACTGGCAGTCGGATCCCGATCCAAGGCCTTTCTCTCGAGCCTTGGACATCTGCGAGGCTTACGACTCGTGGCTGCTTTCGGCACGCCTCGATTTCACGAAGGGGCGGCGAGCCGAGCTCGTCCTTTGCGAGCCGATTCCACCCAACTCCCATACCGGTCCAGAAGCGAGCCAGCAGCGGGGCGCTCACGGATCCCTCCCCCAGGAGATTTCCCGACAATCGCCGCAGTCGCGTGATCTCGCGAAGGCCGTCTCCGGGATGCTTGTCGAGGAGCGTACCGGGATGCTTTTCCTCCCCTATCAGCCCGTACGGGGAATCGGCGGTTGGGTAACCCGAAGGTTTCTCGACCGGCTGATCCTCGAATCCCCCTGCCCGGTCATGATCCTGAAGGCATGAGCCTTCCCGTCTTGGTGATGAATACCCGACCGCTTTAAGGCGACGTGCTTCTTGCAGTCGTGAACCGTGCGTTCATGGTCGGCGTCCGGCATCTTCAAGACTGCAGGCGCCCGCTGAGCTTGAACGCTAAGATGGTGATGTCGTCCGACTGGGTTGCGACTCCCTGGTGGATTCTCACGTCGTTGAGGACGCCCGAGCAAATAGCTCGCGGGTCCTCGCATGGAGTACTCGCGAGGGTTTCCGCCAACCGCTTTTCACCGAACAGCACGTTGTCACTGTTGCACGATTCCGTGACGCCGTCGGTGAAGACGACCAGTGCTTCATCAGGCTTTAAATCGAAGAGCGCATCCGTGTAAACGGCATCGTCCATGATGCCAATCGGCAGTCCTTTTCCGTGCCCATCCTCTGATTCCACTGCAGCCACTCCAGTGCCGCTCAGCAGGAAAGGCGGATTGAGGCCGGCGTTGCAGTAGGCGATGCGCCCCGTGCCCATATGGCAGATGAAGTAAAACACGGTTACGAACATGGCGGACGGGTTTTCGGGGGCGATGGCTTGATTGATTCGCGAAAGTGTGTCGGCGGGGCTCTGGTTTCCAACCGCACTGCCCCTGAGCATGGCTCGAATCCGCATCATGAAGAGCGCAGCCGGGACGCCTTTCCCAGAAACGTCCGCCACGACGACCCCCAAATGGTCCTCATCCACGAAAAAGAAATCGTAGTAATCGCCCCCGACTTCCCTGGCCGGCTCCATCTCCGCGAACAGGGAAACGCCGGGCGCATCGGGGAGCGGAGGAAACATCCGGGGCAGCATTTCCCGCTGGATCTGCCTCGCCAACCGCAACTCCCCGGCCAGACTTTCCTTCTCGGCGGCGGCGCGGGCGATCTCCCGGGTGTAGCTCTTGAGATCCCCGGCCATCTTATTGAAAGCGCGCGACAAGTCTCCCAGCTCATCCCGGGAGTGAATGTCGATGGAGTGCTCGAAATCACCTCGGCTGATCAGCTCGGTCCCGCGCTTGAAGCGTCGCAGCGGCCGTGTGATCACATAAGAAATGATCAGGGCAAGCGTGACAGTGGCCAGGATGGTCACGGCCACGACCTCGTTGATTTTGCGCGAGACCTGCCGCTCGGCCCGGTTGAGCTCCTCGGCCAAACGATACAGCTCCAGAACGTAAATCACGTTTCCGTTCTCGTCCAATACGGGAGACAGATGGCTGAACCACTCCCCCTCATCATCGACGAACCGTCCGTGCTGGGGCCTTTTCTCTTCAAGTGCCCGGAAGAACATCGTTCGATCTTTCGGGAGAATGCACGGCATGAAGATAGCCCCTCGCCAGATGTTGACGCCATAGTAGTAGCGGCCGTCCCGGATCTTGTGCAGAATCCATTTGGGCGTCTGCTCGACTTCCCGTCCGTCGACGATGCGGGCGATCGTGGAATGAACCTTCTCGTAGACCGGCCCCTCGCGGTCTTCCGGTCTCTGAATGGCTTTGAGATCGCTAAGTGAGAGGCTGCTCAACGTCGCGTGGGCGAGGCTTTCCGATCGCCTCAACGACTCGGCCGCGACCTCTGCCTGCATGATGGCGTGCACACTGGTTCCAACACTCCGCGCCGTGATGAGGATCAGAATCACCAGGGGCACGAGGAGCTTGAAAAAGATCGGAAACCGAACGGCTGCGATCGCGCTGCCAAAAGGTCTCCGGCGAAGGGCGAGTCCGGCGGGGAGCAGGGACAGGGCGATCAGAAAACCGGTTCGCCACGGAAACCGGATTCGGTAGGTGCTGACCGCTTTGAACGACGTATCGAACGTGATGAAATTTCGGTTGGCGAGATCGAAGCTGCAGCCACCGCCGGTCTTTGAGTCGAAATGGAGGGGGCCCACCAGAATGTCGGGAAAGGGGTAACCGTTCTTCAGGGGCTCGAAGGTCCGAAGGGCCTTCCCCGTCGCGTCGAATTGGACCCAGCTTCGAGCTCCTTTGCTGGCAACCGTCAGTAGAGGAGGCTCAAGAGGGGAAGGCCGGACAAAGAAGATCTCGTCCGGAGCGAGCAGGTCTTCTTGCTCGAAGCCCACGGAGCCGATCTCCCCAATGCGATCGCCGTTCGGCGCATAGTGAGCAATTCTGCCGGAGCTCCCAGATGAGACGTACACGCTGCCCTCGGGACCAATCGTGATCCATTCCCACTGGTCGAGAGGGCCGTTCCTTTCCCCCATCGTTTCCACTTCAGGGGGGACCTGATCTCCATAGATGCGGACTTCTTCCGACGATGCCGGGATCTTCCAGATGTTGAGCTGGTACAGGATGTTCTGTACGAAATAATGGTTCCCGGCGTCGTCATGGGCATAGGCCATTTCCGGGTACCGCAGGGGGTTCTTGAAGATGATCGTGAGCAGCGTCCGGGGACTGGCCGATGGGCTGGCGTACATCGAGAAACGGTAACCCAGGAATTCGCGGGTTTGCAGACTGTAAATCCAGCTCTGAGCGACGATGCCCTCGGGAGCCGGGTAGAGCTTTCTCACCATGTAGTAGCGGTCGGCGTCGTCCGGCTCGATCTGGCGGGCCGCCACCGCCTCGAGGGACTCTCCCGGGGCATGACAGGTGAGCTCGAGAAGCGTGTTCCTCTCCTTTTCCAGCACATAGATCCGGTCGTCCGTGAGGGCAAAGGCAATGGGATTGCTAAACGTCTTCTCCTGGCGGTAGGAAAGACACGCAAAGAGCAGAACGCAGAGCGATGAAGCAAGCAGGATGGCCCTGAGGACGCCGCTGTGGCTGGTAGATCCCGTGCTCATGGATTCGTCACACTCCGGACGGGGCCCGATGCCGGGCGATCGGGACGGTGTTTGCGATCATGTCGGGGTCCGGGAGCCGCATGTCGAGCTCAGGCATGTCCGTCGATGACCTGGCGCTGCATCTCGGCAAGGTAGTCATCGAGCTCCTCGATGCTGGCAAAGATTTGCAGCGACGGAAGCGCGTTGATGATTTCGAAGACACGCTTGATTTGGGGCTGCACATGCGCGATGAGAAACACTCCGCCCTTCTTGGACAGCTCTTTCTTGGTTTTCAAGATGACCCGAACCCCCATGCTGCTGATGTACTCGACGTCTTTCATATCCAGCGTGATCACTTTGGCCGCACCGTTTGTCATCAGAAAATCCATTTTCTTCTCGAGGATCTGGTGCGTGTTGGTATCGAGCGATCCGAAAGCAGACACGATGAAGACCCCGGGCTGTTTCTCGACCGATGAAACGGTTAAAGACATGATGCGCTCCTTTCAGTTGATGGATCTCGAATGCAAGATTGCTTAATCGATGCGGAAACAGACGATCAGAACATTGGACTGCCCTTCCCTTCGGTAATGGACTTCGTGAGCCAACCGCTTCACCAGATGGATGCCGAGCCCTCCGATCTCCCTCTCGGAGAATTCCTGTTCCAGATCGACCTCTTGAAACTCCAAAGGATTGAATGGGATTCCGGTGTCCTCAAAACGGATGCAGCAGGTCCCTTCCGAGCCCCGGAAACTGGTCAGGCGGACAGTCCCTTCCTCACCCGGATAGGCATAGAAAGCGATGTTCGTGAAGACCTCCTCCAACACCAGCTTGATGTCCTGAATCAACTCCTCCGAGCCATTCATCGCTTCGACATCAGGGATCACAAATTCCTGGACGACTTTCAGCGAGTCCAGGCGCGCTCCTACTTCCAAGCTTTTCATACTGGAGAGCTTTCCTTGCAGGCTTGATGCGGCTCCCGTTCCCCACTGCATCCGGAAACCGCTGAAAAGGATCGAGACGACTGCGTTATCCCGTCGATTCTCGAATAGTATCGGCTGGGTGCCCCGTTCCCATGAGTGCATCAGGCCGGGCGGCACATAATAATGGTCGCAACCCTTTTCGCCGTGATATCCTGGAAAAGAATAAAAGGCGCTGGGCTCGGCGCTTCGCGATCAATTCGAGACCGCTGGCTTCGGGCTTCAGTGTTCTGGTTTCAGTCTAACGGCTTCCAGCCTCTCTCCCTGACAGCCGAAACCAGAACCCTTGGCTAAGGGCAATCACCAACGGCCGTGAATCCCAACCCGGCCTTTCCCAACCGACGGATCTCTTCCCCAGCCAGAGGAATGCTCGATGCACGAGACCTTGCGCGCACTGTGCAGCCGTTACGGGATCGTCACGACCGGCGAGCCCGCTCTTGCTCCCCATTCACAGACAAGTTGGCTGCTGACCGACAGCTCCGGTGAAACCTGGATCGCCAAGCCCAACCGGCCCGAGGACAAAAGCGTCGAAATGCTGCGCAGCTTCAAGATGCTGCATCCTCATTTCCGCCATCCGCTTCCGCTTTCGAATCCAGAAGACCAGTACCTGCTATACGCGTCCATTCCCGGTCAGGTGCTTGCCGATGGAGTGTTCGACACACCGGATATCGTCGAAACCGTTTTTGAGCTCATCGGGAGATTCAGAGCCATGATGCGCTCCTTGAGCCTTGTGCCCTTCCTCGAGGAGAAGCTCAACAAAAGCCGCATCCCTCCCGGCTGGAATTCGATGGATTCAGCCGCGCCTCCGCAAAGCCGTGCTCGATCCGATTCCGTGAAGCCCATGCCCACCCGTCTTCAGATCGCCGGATCCTTTCACTGGGCTCGCCAGCTCACGGCGAGAGCCTCCGAGCTGATCACGTCTTCGGGCGTGTGGACCGATGCGCCCCTGCGGCGGTTTCAAGAACAGCTCGACGGGCACCTTTCCATCCACATTCCCGTGGTGGGGAACAATCTTTCCCACACGGCGATGCATCCTGAGCACTTGCTGTTATGCGAAAACGGGGAAATTGGGATTGTGGGCTGGCACATCGAGCCGCGGCCCCGGTTCTACATGAGCCATACGTACCTGGCCTGGGCGCTTCTTCGGTCGGAAGAACGGACATTGCTCCCCCTGTGCCGCGACTATCTCTCCCGCGAGCGGACCGGGGATTTCCACAAGGATCATCGGTTGGTGCACGCCCTGTGCCTGCTGGAGCAGCTCGCCGAGCTTATCCGGCGTCCTGAAAATCAGAAGGCGAGCCGATGGCGACCCGGAATTGCGCTTGCGGAAGCACAGTTTCGAGAATGCGTGGAGACTGTGTCCGAAGTTGCCGGATAAGTGCTGACTGCGATCGATTCGCCTGGCCTCGGGAGGCTCAACGTCACGCAAGCTCGATGGCGACTCCCTCACCAAGGTCCATGACCCCGGGCAATTGAATGGGGGAGGTCTCCTTTTCCATCAGGGATACCCCCGAGCACGTGACGCTCCCGCTCCCCTGGCACCGTCCGGTATAGACCTTTAAAATCTTTCCTCCACGGATCTGGAGCAGCATCCCGCTCAGGCTCGCGGTGAGCGCGATCTCGAAGGGAATGCTTTCCCGAAAGAGCTCCCCAATCTCGATTTCCACGGCGGGCTTATGCGTCGACGTGATGGAATGCTCCACCAGAGGCACCAGGTGCGTTTCTTGGGGGGAATGAAGATCGGGATCACAGTACTTCCTAAGCTCCTCGTATTTCGTCCACGCCCCCAGAAAGATGTCCACGAAACGAATCTCCAGAAGCTTCTCCACCTGACCTTTCACGGCGTCCCAGACAGCCGACCAGCGCAGGCCGTCGAATTGCTTGGCCAGTCTGGCCCGAAGGTCGGCAACCAACGCCTCCGATTCCAACGCTTCCAGCCGTGCATCTGTCGATTCCGTCCAAACAAAAAAGTCAGCCAATGTCGTCTGGTCATCCACCATGGGTATCCTCATCGTCGATTTGCACAGTGCCTGAAATATGCAGCTGCTGCTTCCCCGCGTCAGGGATCACCCGGCAGCGCAGGGCGGCAAGCGCCGGTCCCGATGGCGTCGTCGCCATGGCTTGCTCTCCCGAATCCTGAAGCACCCGAACCGTGATCTGAGGAACCGGTTGACGCGTACGCGCTCCACGGCTTCCAAAGCCTTTGGCTCCCCAGTAACCGGCCATTATTCCAAGCAGACCTGCAACCACGGCCGGGAAAAACCAGCCCATTCCCCCGCCTTGTGGAAGGGGCCCGGCATTGGCGGCGGCAGCCACCCAGAGGTCGACTGCGGAGCGACTGAGAACACGGGCGTTGGGAGCGGGGTCCTGCTCAAGGATGGTCCCCGGTTCTGCCGAAGAAGCCCGCTCCTGGATCTTTCCAACCTCCAGCCCGGCCCTGCTCAGGATCGGACCGGCCTCTTCCCGTCTATGCCCGATGAGTTTCGGAACATCGACCTGCATTGCATCGGCTGCAGGTCCTGATGAAACCCAGAGCTGCACCGGAGAGCCGGGCGGCACGCGCGAGCCGGGCTTCGGGTGCTGGTCAAGAACCGTATCCAGGGTCGCATCCGAGGGCTTCCTGGAGATCTCCCCGACAGCCAGCCTGGATCCTTCAAGCGCCTCCCGGGCAGTCTTTAAACCCTTTTCGGTCACCCGCGGGACTTCGACGAGCTCGCTTCCAGCCACTGTGATGGAAACCGCTGAGCCGCTGGAAACGCGGACTCCCGGCCCGGGATCCTGATCGATGACGACCACGTCATCACGAGCGCTGTCTGCCTGACGGATCCCGCCCACTTTCAGCCCAGCCTCCCGGATCATGCGAAGGGCTTCCCCGCGTCTCGTTCCGATCAAGCGTGGAACGTCTACCTGCTGATGCCCCGTGGAGATCACGAGATCGACGGCAGTTCCCGGAGCCGCCCGGGTCCCTTCCGCCGGATGCTGGTCGACGACCAACCCCTCTTTGAGGTCCGCCGGGCGCTCCCTCGTCTGTCCCACAGCCAACCCCAACTCAACAAGCTGTCTGCGAGCCTCCGCGGCGGGTTTGCCGATCAACGCCGGGACCCTGAGCGAGGGACGCTCGGCGCGAACAAGGACGTCATCCACATTGGCCTGGGAGTCTTTGAGGGATTGAAATCCGATGATGCCGGCAGGCAGCGGCTCGGGATCGCGGGCAGACAAGGCGCGCTTGCCGTTCACCGTGACGGAAATGGTGTCGTCCTTGGCAGAGATCTCAACGCGAAGCCCACGGAGGGAGCCTCGTATGGGGACACGCCCCTTGCCGAGATCCCGAAACACATTGGGGCCGGCAGCCACCGTTTCCTTGAAGAGGTACACGGCGAGCCCTCCCCGCTCCGGCCTGAAAGCCACTCCGTATCGTCCCTTGTCGCTGATCCGGATACTCGCCTGCAGACCCGTCGTTGCAGCGTCGATTACAAAGGACAGATTCAGATCTTCCCAAGTGCCGTTGCGATAGCGTGCCCATCCGGGCCCGCGGGCCATGAGCCGGCCCTCTTTGACCTGCCAATTGGATTCCAGCTGCCAGCCTTCGGCACGTCCATCATTGAAATCACTCGAATAGGCAATCGGCTGGGCGTAACCGCAAGGCGCCCATGGCGTCACCATCACGGTGAGCATGAAGGCTGCAATGCCGACGGGGACCTGTCTTGCAAACCAACGCGAGCCAAAACCGGGCAGATTCATCAGAATGCCTTCGGTCATCGAGAGGGAAGGTTATCGGGCTCGTCCGCAGACGAGAAAAACCGCAATTGTTGATTAGGATAAATCGATTCAGGGTGTCCGTCGAGGAAATTTCTCATTCCTGGAATTCCTCATCCTTCTGGACGCGGGATCACTCGATCATTCTCGTGTTGAACCATTTAACGCAACCGAACTATAATCGATTTGCGCCTCCCTTCGGCAGGTTCTTCCTCAACCGCTCCTCTGCTGAAAAGACCGTCCGGTTTTTGTTTGAACGCGACTTCGCCCAAGGCCGTTAACCGATGAGGAGGCAAAGCGCTTTCCCTCGTTCAATGCGAGTCTGCTGCCCCTTCTTACAGCGACTCGAACACGCTGCGGAGTGATGCGTGCACCGCCTTCGGGTTTCTGTTTGTGCAAGTCTTCTGGGGCTCCTTTTGCTTGCCGGCTGCGACGAAAGACGCCAGACGTACGAGCCGATGGAGCCGACACCAGGCGTCACGGATAGCGAGATCCTGCTGGGGTCCTCGCTCGCACTGGAGGGGCATGCGAGCTACCTCGGCACCCAGACCATGCGCGGCTTTCTTTCCTACATTCGGGATGTCAACGAGCGCGGCGGCATCCACGGCAGAACCATCAGGGTCATCGCCTACGATGACAGCTACGACCCACCGAAGTGCCTCGCGAACACCCAGCGCCTCATCGTCGAGGATCGCGTGTTCGCCCTCTTCTCCTACGTCGGCACGCCGACCACGGTGAAGATCCTTCCCCTGGTCGAAGAAGCCAGGATCCCGCTGCTCGGCATGTTCACGGGCGCCAACGCGCTGCGTGACCCCCTCAGCCACTTCGTCATCAATGTTCGGGCCTCCTATTATGAAGAAACAGGGGCGGCGGTGGATCACCTTGTTCGCGATTTGGGGATCCGGAAGACGGCCGTCTTTTACCAGTATGACGCGTACGGCTTCGACGGACTGACGGGGATGGAGCTTGCGCTCGAGCGCCATGAACTGGCTCCCGTGGCGCGTGGGTCCTACATTCGAGGGACTCTCGACGTGGAAGAAGGTCTCCAGAAGATTCTCGCCTCGGGAGCCGAGGCAGTCTCCATGATCGGCACCTACGAGCCCTGCGCCAAGTTCATCAAGCTGGCTCACCAGCAAGGATTCAATCCCGTCTACTACCTGGTTTCGTTCGTGGGAGCGGACGAGCTGGCAAGGCGGTTGGAGGCAAGCGATGCGACGGTCATCATGTCCCAGGTGGTGCCGCCGCCCGAGGGGCACAATGCGAGCGATCTGCCCGAAACCGCATCTGAATATGTGGCCCTTTTGAAACGACATTTCCCGGGGGACAAGCCCAATTTTGTGGGCCTTGAAGGCTTCATCAACGCCAAGGTCCTGGTGGAAGGACTCCTCAGGGCCGGACGCAACCTGACCCGGGAAGGATTCATCGAAGCGATTGAGTCGATCCGCGACTTTCCCCTGTTTCCCGACACCAGCCTGTCGTTCAGTCCGACGGATCACCAGGGGCTGGATCGCGTTTACTTCACCCGGCTGCGAGCAGGTCAGTTCGTGCTCGTGAACGATTGGCAGGACATCCGAAAGGCCCTGACGAATCCGGCATTTTGAACCACAACCCTGTTGCCGCGATGGGACCCACATTGAAGCCTTTCAGCGGAACCAGCCTCAAGAACAAAATCTTTTTCTCCATCCTGGCGGTGATGCTCATCTGCAGTTCGGCCATCGCATTTCTCGCGCGATGGATCCTGGTTTCGAGTCTCATCTCGGAGCTTGAGCTGCGGGGGATCGCCATTGCCCGGACCATTGCCGAGCGCGGAAGCGGCTTTATCCTGGAGAAGAACTACACCTTGCTCTTGAGCCTCATCTTCGATGAAATGCAGCTCCAGGAGCGCAAGCACCTGGTCGCCTACGTGTTCGTGGTCGACCGCGAAAACAACGTCCTCAGCCACACCTTCACCCGCCCCTTCCCAGACGAGCTGCGCCTCGTGAACACGGTGCCTCCCGACCAGAGCAAGAGCGTGCAACTGCTGACCGTCTTCGACCGCGCGGCCTATGACATCGCCATTCCCATCAAGGAGGGCATCTACCGCATCGGGACCGTCCATGTCGGTCTGCAGAAGAGCCACATCGACAGCCTGGTGGCCAAGCTGCGGTTCACGTTCCTGGGCTTCATCTCCATGGTCATCATCCTCATCTTCATCATGAGCCACAAGATCGCCAAGTACATCACCATGCCGATCTTCAGGCTGACGCGGATCTCCGATGAGCTGAGCCGAGGCAACTTCGACATCAACCTGGACCTGGGAGGTGTCGCTCAAGGATGGGATTCATCCGATTGTCCGGCGTACGCGAACACGGACCTTCCGTGCTGGCATTTCGACGATCTGGTCACACCCGATGCCGAAGCCAGCCGCCAGGACCGAGAAAACCTGCGCATCTGCCAACAGTGCGTCTTTTACCGGAAGCGGGGCGGCGACGAGGTGGTGCAGCTGGCCGATTCCTTCCACAACATGGTGTGGAGTATCAAGCTGTATCGCCGCCGACTGCACGAATCGGAAGAGAAGTATCGTTCGCTTTTCGACAGCGGGCCGGACCCGATTTTTGTCGTGGATTCCTCGACCCTCGAGATCATCGATGCCAACCCGCGCGCAGTGGAGCTTTACGGGTACGCTAAGGGCGAGCTGATCGGCAAGCGGTTTATCGAGCTGGAAGCGGAGCACGGAGGGACCTCGACGGCGTTTTATGCCGGTGAGGGTGACGCGCAGGGGTGTATATCCTTTCAGAAACAGCTGCACCAGAAGAAGGGAGGCAAACCCTTTTTCGTGAACCTCCATGCGTGCCACATCAGCTACAAGGGACGCCCGTCCATCATCATCTCGGCCGCCGATGTCACTGAAATGATGGAGAAGGACGCCCAGCTCATCCAGGCCAGCAAGATGAAATCCCTGGGTGAAATGTCGGCCGGCATGGCCCATGAGCTGAACCAGCCCCTCAATGCCATCAAGATGGGGAGCGATTTTCTCATGATGACCATCGAAAGAAAGTTGGACCTCCCCAAAGAGCAGCTGCACCAGGTCGTGTCCGAAATCAGTGCCCAGGTGGACCGGGCCGCTGACATCATCAATACCCTGCGGGCCTTCGGGAGAAAGGCGGATCTCACGCGCGAAGCGGTCCACATCAATAAGCCGATCCGCAATGTCTATTCGCTGGTGAGGCGGCAGTTTGAATTGGAAAACATAAAAATCACGCTTGACCTTACAGAAGATATTCATCCGGTTCTGGCCCAGGACAATCGACTCCAACAGGTATTTTTCAACCTTGTCAACAATGCACGTGATGCCATCAATGAAAAAAATGAAAAGAATGAGTTTAAAGAAGAAGGATATATCTATATTAGGTCTTATGAATCGTCTGGAAATGTAATGGTTGATATCGATGATAATGGTGCCGGCATACCGGATAGCGTCAGAAACAAGATCTTTGAGCCTTTCTTTACGACCAAGGAAACCAGCCTCGACATGGGACTTGGTTTGGCTATTACTTATGGGATCGTTCAAGATTATGGAGGCGATATTCAATTTCAGAGCACGCAGGGAGAAGGCACGCGATTCATTTTGAGCTTTCCGATCGCTGCTTCAAATACATATGAAGGAGTCCTATCTCAATGAATACGGTCCTTGTAATAGATGACGAAAAACCGACCCTCGCCATGTTTCGCCTCACTCTGAATGCCTATGGATACGAGGTGCTCACGGCCGAGAACGGACGGGAAGGTCTGGAGGTGTTTGAACGCGAACGGCCTTCCATTGTCCTCACCGACATCAAGATGCCCGGAATGGACGGGATCGAGGTGCTGCGGCGCATTAAAGCGATCGACCCCAAGGCGGAAGTCATCGTGATCACCGGCCACGGGGACATGGACTTGGCGATCAAGGCATTGAACCTCGATGCCACCGACTTCATCAACAAGCCCATTCAGCGGCAGGCCCTCGAGCAAGCGCTTGAGCGCGCCAAGGAGCGAATCCAGCTCGTCGAAACGCAGTCCCGGCAGGCGACCGTGACGATGGGGGAAGCCGCGGCCGTGATACGGGTGCAGGGGAGCATCACGGCGCAGTCCGAGCCACAGCTGCAGGAAGCGTATCAGGAGGCCATCCAGGCAGGCAAATCGCGAATCGTGCTGAGCCTTGACCCCAACGTGTCGATCAACGGCGCCGGCATGGGCATTCTCTCCCAGTTGATCCTGGAGGCTCAGAAGGCAGGCCGGGAGCTGAGGGTGTGCGGCGTATCCGAGAGCTTTCGTCGCGTCTTCAAGATCGTCGGCATTGTCGATTTGGTGACCCTTTACGATTCCGAGCAGGAGGCCCTCGATGCCTAGAGCAGGACGGCTGAAGGAAGCACGCCTCGCCTTTGTCCTTGTGGCGACTTGTCTAATAGGATCCCTTTGCGCGCCGTATCCGGGCAGAGCCGCCGATTTGCCCGAAAAGGGCAAGACCCTCCCTGACTTTACCCTTCAAGCTCCGGCCATCGAGAAGGACAGGGAGTACCTGGGGCTTGGAGCAGGGACGTTCAAGCTCCAGGACATCCAGGCTCAGCTGCTCATCGTCGAGATCATCGGCGTCTACTGTCCCCTCTGCCATCAGCAGGCACCGCTTTTCAACAAGCTGGTCGAGCGCATTGAGAAGAAGAGGCTTGCGAGCAAGGTGAAGCTGCTGGCCGTGGCCGCCGGTGGAAATCCCATCGAAATCGACCACCTTCGCACGAACGGCGTCTATGAATACCCGATCGTCCCCGACGAATCCTTTGGGGTGCATAAGCTCCTCGGACAGCCTCGGACCCCCTACACGCTTATCCTGGACAAGAGCGGAAAGGTCCTGGATGCCCACCTTGGAGTCATTGAAGACATGGACGCTTATTTCGAGAAGATCCAGGGACTTCTGAGCTAGCATGAAAGCATCGATCCCGGATCTCGAGAGCGCAAGAGGCGCGGGCGAAGGGCCCGAGAGGGCGGAGCGGAGGGCCGTATACCTCAGAGCCCTTTCCGAAGCGTCCCGGGAGCTGGGCAGCCTCAGCCATCCCCGGAAGCTTGCCGAGAGCTTCCTTCTGACCATCCTGGGAACATTCGGGATCACGAAAGGATGGGTTGGACTCTTCGGGACAAGGACCCTCGAAGCGTCTTTCACCGCCAGCCGCGGCATTCCAGAGACGGAGACCGCACCACTTGGGGAGAAGCTTCCCCGCATCGCCGCCAGACTGCTCGCCGAGCGGGTCAAATCGAGTGGTAAGCATTCGGGGCTGGTCGTTTTGACCACTGCATCCGGAAGCGAGGCCGCTTGGGTCGGCGAAGACTGGGAGCTTTTGATCGCTTGGCCAATGGGAGAGAAGCTCTGCGGCGCCGCGGCCATCGGGAAGCGCATCACGCGAGTCCCTTTGGATCGTGAGGAGCTGGACATCCTGGAGCACTTCGCCAACGTGTTCGTCGGGGCACTCTCCCGAGTTCTGACCCTCGCGAGCATCCAACAGCTCAATGCCGATCTCGAGCGCAAGAACATCACCCTGCAACAGGCCCTGGAATCGGCCGACCGCGCCCGCAATGAGCTTGATCGGAAAATCCATCAACTGAGTACGCTCTCGGACCTGACGGCGGAGCTGAGCTCCATCCTCCAGACGGACGAGCTTCTGCAGACCTACATCCTGGTTTCCATGGGATCGATCGCCATCGGGAGCGCCAGCCTCCTGCTGGTTGACCGAGAATCTGAGCTCGTGCGGACGGTGGTCCGCGGATCGGCAGCGGAGATGCCAGCATTGACCGGCCCCGAAGCCGAGCGGCTCATTTACCAATGCATGGGCTCATCAGCGAAGCGAAGCCTCACCCCCATGACCGTCACGCGCATCGACAGCTCCCTGCTCCCCGCTGAAGCGGCTGTGGGGCTGCTCCCGGCCGTGGGGCTGCTGTTCATGGTGGATCAGTCGCTCCTCGGGCTCGCGTGCTTCGGATCCCGCCTCTCGGGCCTGCCGATCTCCGAAGACGATGCAAGCCTGCTTGAATCCCTTACGTCCAATTTTCTGCCGTTCCTGAAAAACGCCAAATCCTTTCGAACCATTGCGGCTCTCAACGAGGATCTCGCCGCACGAAACGAAGACCTCACGCAAACCATCACCGAGCTCCGCGAGGCACGCTTCAAGATCACCCTTTTGGAGAAAGCCAAGACCCATCTGAGGTCCGTGGTCGAGCGGGAGATCGCGCGACTGGGCACGGCAAGGCCCATCGATTTCGTGCTCATCGGTGTGCTGGCAGCATTTCTCGGCCTGCTTTTCAACTACACCAATCCCCAGTCCCTGCCGTTGGTACCGGAATCCTGGCGCCGTCCACCCGTCCAAACCATGGGCAGCGTAGAAGCCAGGCAACTGGTGCAAGGAGGCAAAGCCATCCTGGTCGATGCAAGGCCCAAGGAGCTCCATGATCAACAGCATATCGAGGGCGCTCTCAACTTGCCCCCATCCCTTTTTGATCTCGTCTATATGATGAAAGTCGCACGACTCCCGGCCGACACAACCATCATCGTTTACGGTCGGACCGTAAGCAGGCGCTACGACGAAGATGTCGCCCACCGATTGAAACGACGCGATCATGAAGACGTTCGTGTTCTGGTAGGGGCAATCGAGGACTGGGGTCGGGAAGCGCCTCGGAGCGGACCATGAAGCCGATCGATCTTGCACGAGCGCTGCTCACACACCCCTGCACCACGCTGGCACTTCGGCTCTACATCGGCGGACTCTTCATCTATGCCAGCATGTACAAGATCAACTACACGGGCGAATTCGCGGAAACGATCGCCAACTATCAGGTCGTGCCCTATTGGGGAGTCAATGCCCTGGCGATCGTCATGCCCTGGCTGGAGCTCATCAGCGGCCTGCTGCTCGTTGCGGGAATCCGCACCAAAGCGGCGGCGGCCATCATCAGCGGCCTGCTCACGCTGTTCACCTTTCTGGTTGTGGTCACCCTGGCCCGGGACATCCCCATCGGCTGCGGATGCTTCCACAGCCTGGAAGACCCGATGAGCTGGAAGACCGCCGTGCGCGACCTCTGCTGGCTCGCCATGGCCCTGCACATTTACCGTTACGACCAAACCTTTCAGCTCGAACGGAAGTTCCTGCTTTCCATCAAGGAGATGCCATGAGGCGTGGCGGACAGGGAGCTGTACGAGGACACGCCCTTCGCCCCCCTTCCTCATCCCAACGAAAAAGGGCACTTATGGACTTCAGCTTCACGACTAGGGACAGGCCGACTTCGGACCGCACCAGAATACGGATCGCCATCTTGCTGCTCGGGCTTTGCCTGCTCCCCGGGTGCAACCCGGAACAACCGCTGGCGGGCACTTATCGGTCGACCCTTGCAGCGGATGGCGCGACCAGAGACGAATTGAAGCTCGAAGCCGACGGCAAGGGCGTCTGGCGGGTGGGCAAGGAGACCGTCAGCTTCAAATGGGAATCACGCGGCCCAGAGATCTGGCTTCACACCAAATCGGGCGGCGTCGTGCGGGGCACCGTCGCCCCGGACCAGTCGATCGACATCCAGGTCCCAGGGGTCGGCCCGTTCCACTTCGAGAGGACTCTCTGAGAAGCTCCATGACTGCGCGGCCGACACGATTCGTCGGGTTGAACTGAAGCTTTGGGGGACCCCCATGATTTGCCTGACTGAAGGAGCGTACCCAGCCTCACCGCACGCTCATATCCTGAACGCCCGCCTTGTGGGCGTTGGGCGTTCAGAATATTGAGCAACGAGCGAGGCTCCTTGCAGCTACCTCCAGTGCCCCGGAATCCACTCGCCGTATGGCGTGTAGTGTCCGGGAATCCAGACCCCCCTTGGCCCGCAAGCCGCCGGGGCACAGTAGCCGGGCGCAGGCCCGTAGTAGGCCGGATAGCCTGGCGCAAGGACGCCCGTTGTGATCGCGGCGGCAGTACCGACCACGGCACCGGCGATGGCGAACGGCAGAAAGAGTGGATTGAAGTGATGGTGGTGATGGCCGTAGTAGCGCCCTGCCTCCGCGTTGGAGGTGAAAACGACCATCACAAGGGCCAAGGCAATCCCGATAGACGCAAACTTCCTTATTGTTTTCATGCTGGTGCTCTCCCTTTCTTGAAGCGTAGCGTTGCGCTTCCTTTCACCCGGTCATGCCTGTCGGCAGACAGAGGCTTCTGCCTACAGGTGCAATTGCCCCAAATCTAGGGCAAGAGGCATGCCATGGTCGAAATGGAGTGCCTTGCATGAGACTAACCCATCAATAATCACACGATTTTGAAAGAATGAGCCCGGAGTGGGATCACCTTTCGGAAGGCCCATGCTCCGCGCACCGTGCCGATTTTTTCTCACGGAAGATCGCGCAGGGCAAAAAAAGTACCACGGACAGAGCCGCCGCTCACGGATCTTCGGGCAAGTTCGTATAGCGGTAGTAGCTCTCCGATTGATAGACGGCGGCCAGAGGATTGTGCCCAAGAACGCGATCCTTCACGGCTAGAACCGTCGAAGGAGCGTCGGCATACTTGAAGAACAGGGAATCGTGCCCCACGCACAGCCCCAGCAGGATGTTGAACTGGGAGTTGTACAAGTTCGCAAGGCTCGCTTGGAGGATGGGGTTGCACATGGATTCAAAGGATCCGGGCGCAATCTTCTGGTCCTCGGTGATCCCCATCGCCTCCTTGGACGCTCGGCCGACTTTGCAGGCAATTGACATGACCTTGAGGCCATGCCGTTCGAATATCCGGTGCACCACGGACGCTTCTTGCCTCAAGCCGATACAGAATATCAGGGCAACTGGCTCGAACCGCATCTTCTTCGCAAACTCGATGACTTCGAGGATCCGTGGCCGGATCGGTCGAACCAAGCGGTATCCCTTCTCTTTGTCCGCGTATCCTTCCCCTTCAAGGATGGAAGCCGCCCGCGCAAACTCGCAAAATGGGCCCGATTGCACGGAAGCGATCGACTGCTCGATCAAGCCCCTGTGACGTGCCGTGGGACAATTCTTGGGAGCCTTTCCGGCCTCATGCCGGCAAAATCGGTCCGCCCAATCGTATGGACATAAGGCGCACTGGGGCTCGTTACTTTTCATGACTGCTCCTCATGGTTCAAATCCACAAGTCTCAACTCAACACCCTCAACTCGCGACTCTATCCTGTTGTCCGCCACAGGGCAAGATCGGGTCCTTCAGATCGGGTCGTTCATGAGAGCACGTCGCACCCCATCCGTCGGTGGCACTTCCCCCGAAATGCTTCAGAAAGCCCGGCACCTTTCCTTCTACCGGCCCCTTTTGAATTCCCCCTTCAACTCACAGGGTTTTCTTCAGGATTCCGGTTTTTCTCTTGCCTATCACTTCCGACTTTGCTAGATAACCTCCGTTCCACAGGCGCCCGTAGCTCAGCTGGATAGAGTGCCGGACTACGAATCCGTAGGTCAGAGGTTCGAATCCTCTCGGGCGCGCCAAGAAAATCAAGGGGTTAGAGAAGATCTCTCTAACCCCTTTTCAATTGCTACGCCCCTTTAGCTAGAAGGGCTCATCGCGGATTGGCGTGACAAACCTCTAATCCTGCGAATACCCGACAGCCGTCATTCCGCTTCCTCAGTCATCCCCGCAGGCTTTTTGCGGGGATCCAGGCTGTCCAAAATCTCGATTCCCGCCGACAAGCACCCGGGAAGACGGCTTGGGAGTCTTGCCACGCTTTCAAGTCGATCCGCGAAGAGCCGTTCATTGTTACCCTCCCAACCAAGCCTCGAGTCGTCGAGTCTGGCTGCCCTGAAGGGCCTGAGCAAACGGCCGGGGCTCTTCCGATTCCGGAGGGTCGCACCGAGTCCCAGCAATCCATTGTTGAAGCAGCGGCTCAGCGCGGGTATGTGACCACCGCATTGTGTGTGCAAAGGCTGGGCATTTCTCGAGATACGGCGCGGCGGCTCTTGCAGGATTTGACGACACGGGGCATTCTGCAGCAAACGGGCTCCGGTCGAAGCACGCGGTATACGCCCATGCCCGGTCTGGCGGCAACCCGACCGCAGGGGAAGATCAGGCACAAATCAGGCGAAAGCCCATCCCCGTCGGGCGCAAATCAGGCGCAAATCAGGCGCAAGTCCCCCGTCAGGTCCAAAGAGCGCTCCGCATCCAAGAAGAAGGACCCCGCCCCATGATCCGCGATCTCATCGAGCACTTCAGCACGCTGGACTGCTTATTGCGCATTCATGAGCTGGATCGTAATTTCCTGCTTGCCTTCGGGAGCCAGGTCCGTCTCGACGGAAAGGGCGGTACGCTGCTGCGCACTCCGTGAAGCGCTTTCCAGCTTTGGCTTCACCTCCAGGCGGTATCCAACCTTGTCGGTGAGCGGCTGCTCCGTCACCTGAAGAAGCTTTTCGTCATAGGTGAGCCGGGTGATTTTGAAGGGCTTGCCGCTGTTGGAAACGACCTGGACTTCTCCCGAGCGCACCGGTTGCTGTGCCGAAAGCTTCCCTATGATCAGGGTCCTTGGCTTGACGGAGATTTCCCCTTCGATGAAGCCGCTCACCCGGAGGACGACGTGCTCCCTCTGGGGGAGATCGGTCTTGACCCAAACATGCCCTGCGTAATCCCCGGAACTGAGAAGATTGGTCAAGGTAAGCTGGTAGCTTCTTCCCTCCTGGATGGTCTTGAGCTCATGAGAGACCCGCCCCTCCAGGTCGCTTACGACGTCCGTAACGCGAAATGGTGCCTTCTTTCCGATGATGTCGATGGTCTTCGGGGCGATGGAGCCGCTGCGTCCCCGGAATAGGACCACTTTGTCGGGCAGGACATCGATGAACGTACTGACCGTTCCCTGCAGCGTCAGCTTAACCTGGGGTGTTGATGGATCATTGCTCTGAACCGTCGTTACCTTCTTGACGTTTCCCTTGTAGCCGGTCAGGCTCAAAACGAGGGAGATCTTTCCCTTCCCACCGGGAGGGATTGCGCGGTCGAACTGAGCGACGGTACAGCCTCAATCGGGGCTGACCTTGTAGATGGTGAGCTCGCCGCCGCCCTGGTTCTCAACGATGAACTCGTGAGCAACCTGTGCTCCTTCGTCCGCTTCTCCAAAATCGTGAACGGCTTCGGTGATGACAATGGATGGAGCCGCCTTGGGATCAAATGAGGACATCCGGCCGTCTTGCGAGAGCCCTTCGGGTATCCATCCCGGAAGGAAGCAAAGGGCAAAGGCGCCTGCCGTCAAGATCGCAAGACGCCGTCCATATTCGGTCATTCGATGTACTGCCATTCTCCTCCCCTTGAGACCCGTGCGCGGCAGGCCGACCCCAATGTGATGACTCAGGCGGCCCCATCTCCCCGCATCATGAAGCGATCGGGACAGCTCCTGCTCAGGAGATATCCACAAAAGGCCTGACGACGAAATAGATTCCCAGCAAGCCGATGGCCGCTCCGGCGCATTTCCGGAACCACTGGCTTCCCTCGTGAAAGGAACTGCTCTCGAGGAGCTTTCTCACGGTAGCCGTCGAGCTTCCGGCAATGGCGATGGGGATGCAGTGGCCGATTCCGAACAGCACGATGTACACGATGCCGATCAGGATCTTCTGCTGGATCGTGATGATGGCCAGAATGGGGGCGATGAACCCGAAGGTGCACGACCCCGAGAGGATGCCGTAGGCCAGGCCCAGTACCAGGGCGCCCAGGATTCCCTTCACCTTGATGCGCCCCATCAGGCTGCCGGACATGGAGCATTTCGAGACCCCCCACATGTCCAGGGCCACCCAGATGAGGATCGCCCCCACGAGAATCGTCCAATAAGGGCCGACCTCCCCCAGCATGCGGCCAAGAAGTGAGCAGACGATCCCCACCAGGGCAATGCTGATGAACAGCCCGATGCTGAAGACCGCCGCGTAATTGGCTGCTTCCCTGGCCTTGAGGGCTTTTTCCTGGCCGGCCACATAGCCGACGATGAGGGGAATGGATGCGATGTGGCAGGGACTGAAAGCCACGCTCACCATCCCCCAGAGAAAGCACCCCACCGCGGCGATGAGCAGTCCGCCTGACATCCATTGGTTAATGATGAGAAACGCTTGTTCGAGCATCTTGCCTCCTTGGTTTGGGTCGCTCTCGAAGCAGCTCGCTGCGCAAAATCGGCAAAAGCTTATTTTACTCCGAGCTTCTCGAGTCTGGATACGATTTCCTTCTTCTCCAGAAATCCTTCGTGACGGTAGACTTCCTTGCCCTCTTTGTCATAGAAAATCTGCGTCGGTATGGACCGAATGCCGAATTTTCTTCCCTGGTCCTTGTTCTTCCAGACATCGATGAAGACGATCCCGGCTTTCCCGGTTTCGTGATACTCCTTCTCGAGCTCCTCCATGATGGGCGCCATCATCTTGCAGGGAATGCACTCTTTCGCCCCGATGTCCACCATCGTGACCTTTCCCTTGACCGGAACTTCGGGCACCCCGGACGATTCCTCCGCCCCCAGGCTGATTCCTTGCAAAGACAAAACGACCATCACCGCCACCATCGCCACCAACGAAGCAAATCCAGCACACTTTTTCACAGTACGCTCTCCTTTGAATGAATCCTGGTTTCCGACACGCTTGTTTGTCTTTTCGACGTGATCACATAGAGACACGGCATGAGGAAAAGCGCCACAAAAATCCCCAGGACGAGCCCTCCGATGGCGCCTGCCGCCATCGGCTGCAACATGTCTCCACCTTCTTCCAAATTCAATGCCAACGGAATAAAGCCCACGATGATGCACAAGGAGATCATGAGGCGGGGGCGAAGTCTTATCTTGGCCGCGTGCAGCACGGCATCAAGGGGGGAGCGTCCCTCCCGACGACGCAGATCCTCCGCGAAGGTCAGCAGCAGCACGCCCTCGTTCACCGTCGACGCAACCACAATCAGGAGCCCGATGAGCACCGTGGCGCCGAGGGGAAGCGCGGATGCGTAAAGCGCATAAACCATCCCCGCAAGACAAAACGGCACACACCCCAGGATGAGGGCCGGGAGCTTCAGGCTGTTGAACTGCACCGCCAGGACGACAAACGAGAAGAACACCGCGAAGGCAAGGATCAGGAGAACCGTCCGTTTCATCTCCGCCATCATCTGCGCCTGACCGCCGTAGGATCGCGTATAGCCCACCGGGGTCTGCACCTTTTCCAACGCCGCTCTGAGAGACGTCAGCGCCTCGCCGACACTAACCCCCGACGCGGCATCCCCCCGGACGATCACCTCTTTCATCTGGTCTTCCCGCGCGATCTCGACCGGTCCCACTGCCCGCTTTACCTCCGCCACATCGCGAAGCCGGAGGTAGCCTCCCTGCGCGCAGCTCAAAACCAGGCCCTCGATGTCTTGCCTCGACCGGATCTGATCCTCGGCGATCATCACGCGCACGTTGTAGAATTCGTCCCCATCCCTGTAGCGCGTGGCCACCGCCCCGCTCACCAGGGACCGGGTCGTCGTGGCCACATCGGCTATGGATACCCCAAGCTCGGCTGCGCGAGTCCGGTCCACCTTGATTTGAAGCTCGGGCTTCGTCATATCCATGGAGACGTAGACGTTGGTGAATTGACGGAGCCCATTCATGGTTTCAGCCGTCTGGCGCGCCAATTCGAAGAGCTCCCCGAGCTCCTGGCCCTTGATCTTGACCTCGATGTCCGCCTCGCCGAGCTTCCGGAGTCCCTTGACCTTCGCCTGCATGACCATCGCCTTGCCGCCAGGGACCGCCACTTTGCCCACAACGGGTCGGAGCTTCTTGATATACTCGTTGGTGCTCACCGTGCGCGCGTGTCTTGGCACGAGCTGAATGTTGACCTCACCTTCGTTGGCGATCTCGTACGTGTACAGACCCCAGACTTTTCCACCGGAAAGCGTGTAGTAGCTTTCGATGAGCGGGTCTTCAGCAAGTTTGGCTTCGATCTCCGCGAGAACCTTGTCCGTCTCCTGGACCGAGGCTCCGGTCGGGAGCTTCACTTTCACCACGATGCGCCCGTCATCCACGGCAGGAAGGAACTCGCTTCCCACTCCGGCCACCAGGAAGCCGGCCCCCATCAGGATGGCGATAAACACGGGAACGACCACCCAGCGTGCTCGGATGACATAACCGAGCATCCAGCCGTACCCCTCGGCGATTCGAGCAAAGACCCGCTCGAATCGGCTCTCCTTCACCCCGCCCCCCGTTCGCCTTCCGGTGAGCATCGCGGCAAGCATCGGGGTCAGTGTGACCGCAACCGTCAAGCTGATGCAAACGATCCCCGCGATGACCAGGATCAGCTCTCGAAACAGGAGACTCGTCAGCCCCGGAACGAGCAGAAAGGGGATGAAGAGGGCAAGAAAGGAGAGAGTTGCAGCCAGAATGGCCGGCCCCACTTCCGACGTCGCCGAAACGGCGACTTGGTCTCCGGGCGTGTCAGGTTCTTCGTGCTGCAGCCGGGTGATGTTTTCAAGGACGACGATGGAGTTGTCGAGCACCACTCCGATGGCCACAACCAGTCCGCCGAGGGAGAAAATGTTCAGCGAAAACCCACCGAGCTTCATGAGACCAAAGTTAAGAATGAGCGTCACGGGGAGCGCCAGGAGCATCACCACCACCTGCCGCCAGCTTCCGAGAAAGAGGTAGACGACGATCAGAACGAGGACAGCCGCCTCGAGAGCGGCGTTGCGAACGCCCTTCAGGGCCGGGATAACGTAATCGGCCTGGTTTTCCACCATTCCGAGCTGGATCCCTGCCGGAACCGTCGACTGGAGCTCCTTGATCCTGCGGCTCACCGCGTCCGCCACCTCGACCGTGTTGGCGTCCGCCTGCTTCAACACACTCAGCTTCACGCAGGGCTTTCCACCCAACCGCGTGATCACACGCACTTCTTCGTGAGCGTCCTCGACCTTAGCGATGTCTCCCAGGGTAACCGCGGCTCCGGGCAGTCCGGGATCCCTTGTCGTCTCACGTGCGCCGGTCACGCTCCGCAAATCCTTTGCGACCACAACCGAGCGAATATCTTCTATGGAGTGGTACTCCCCCATCGTTCGGGCAATGAGCTCACGGGGACCGGCTGTGACGCGGCCTCCGAACGCCTCGATGTTTTCATCCTGCAGCCGCTTGATGACCGTCGGCAGCGCGAGGTTATACTTTTCGAGTCCGTTCGGGTCGAGGTGGACCCGAATCTCTCGTTTGAGCCCGCCGACGATTTCGGTGCCCGCCACGCCTGGAACGGCCAGAAGCTGGTCCTGGAGCCAGTTGTCCGTCCACGTGCGAAGCTTTACCAGGTCCCAGTTCTCCGAGCTGATGGTGAGCTGCACGACGGGGAGCTGAGACGGGTCTGCCTTGATGACGACGGGCGGGTCGATGTCTTTGGGAAGCTGCCTGGCGACGCGCGCCATCGCCGCCAGAGAGTCCTGGTAGGCGACATCCACGTTCACGCCGTAGCGGAAGTTAGCCACCAGCGTGTACATGCCCTCGATGGACGAAGATTCCAGGAAATCGAGCCCATCGACCGTGGCCATCTGGCGCTCGATGGGCTCGGCAAGATTCGTTTCGATCTCATCCGGGGTAGCCCCGCGCCACCACACGTGAACGCGAATCATCGGGTAGGTGATGTCCGGAAGGAAATTGACCGGAAGCTGCAGCAGCCCGTAGACGCCAAGCACGGCAAGAGCCAACGCGATAACGCTCGTCGCGATCCGGCGGTTTACGGACGCGTGGGTGATCCTCATTGGACCGCTCCTCCGCGCGCCTGGACTACCGCACCGTCTTTGAGCTTTTCATTGCCCGAGACGATCACCTGCTCTTCGGCCTGGATCCCCTTCACGATCTGGATCCTTGCCTCCTTTTCGATTCCCGTTTCGACCTTTCGTCGAACCGCCTTCCCGCCCTCGACGACAAAGACCAAGCGCTCCCCCTTGGGGGTGATGATGACGGCCTCGGAGGGGACCGTCAGGGCTTCGGGGACCGACTGGAGGAGCACGTCGAGTCGAGCGAACATCCCTGGAATGAGATTGACCGGCTCAACCACGGCGGCCTCTGCCGTGCGCGTGCGCATGCGGGTATCCAGCTCGGGATAGACCCGGTTCACGCGACCCTGAAAGGTCTTCCCCGGATAGGCGTCAAGCAGGACCGTCGTGGTCATGCCCTCGCGAATCTCGGTGGCCTGGGCTTCCGGAACGGAGAACCGGATCACCAGACTCTTTGGATCGAACAGCTCGACCAGGGCAGACCGGGGAGACACGAAATCGCCGTCCCGCACCAGCACCTTGCTCACAACACCGTCCCAGGGAGCCGTGACCGAATAGTCGTCGGCGCTTTCCCTGGCCTTCGCCACCTGTGCCCGCGCGCTTTCGAACTTCGACCGGGCGGTGTCCAGCTGGGCTCCCGGGATCGCTCCGCTTTCGACCAGTTGCTGCACCCGCCAAAGCTCCTGCTCCTGCTCTTTGAAAGCCGCCTGCGATGCCGCCACAAGAGCCTGGGCCGCGGTGTTTCTCCCGATGCTCAGCAACCGCTCTCCCTTCTTCACGAAATCGCCTTCCCGCACCTTGCAGTTGAGGATCGGGCCTTCCCCGGGGGAGGCGACGCGCGCCAGGCGAGTGGCGGCTACCGACCCGGTGATCTCAACGGTCTTGGTGAGCTCCCGCGGCTGGATCACTTCCACTCCAACAGTGGGCGAGGCAGGGGCCTTCTGCGATGGCCCCTGAGCCGCGGAAGGCTCCGCCGCCGATTTGGCGGGCACGTCGGATGACGGCTTTGCATTGTCGCCCGACGCTCCCTGCCCCTGGGAGCTCCAGGCATGCCAGATTCCGAGACAAAGGAGCATGATGAGCAGGGGCAACCAGATCCGGTTTTTCATGATCGCCGGCCTCCCGTGGCAAAGTCGAGTCGTGCGAGCGCCGTGCGGAAATCGGCCATGGCTCGATAGTAGTTGGTTTCCGCTTGAAGGAGGGCGGACTGTGCATCCAGAACGTCCGTCATGGAGCCCATGCCCAAATCGTACTTCTGCCGTTCGATGCGCAGACTCTCCCGAGCCTGCTCAATGGCTTTCGACAATGATTTCACCCGTTCGCTGCTGGATCGGACCTCGAGAACAGCCGTTTCGACGTCCGTGCGGATCTGAAGCTCGAGCTTCCGCAGCCGCTCCTGAGCGGCCGCCAATGTCGCACGCTCCTCTTCCACCTTGGCCATCACGCGACCTCCTTCATACAAGGGGAACGTGACTCCCAAGCCGATGCTCCCGGCTGTCACATCGTCGCTCGAAAGGTCCGAGCGGAGCCCGTAATTGCCCAGCACGGAAAGCGTGGGTAGATGGCCCGCCCTGGCGATGTCGACCCGACGGCCCTGCGCTTCGAGCCGGGCCCTGGCGGCGAGGTAATCCGGTCGAGCGCCCAGAGCCTGTGCCGTGAGCGCCGTCGCATCAAGGGAAACCTCCTCGAAGGTGAGCTTCCCTTCCACAACGAAGCGCTCCGTGTCGTAGTCCACCCCCAGAAGGCCGGCAAGCACGCGCTTCTGCACCGCCAAGACGTTTTGCTCCTTCACCAGATTCTGCTTCAGATCGGCCAGTCGCACTTCGGTTCGGAGGAAATCGACCTTGGCGGCTTTTTGAACGGCCAGGAGGGCATCGACCTGCTTCAGGTGCTCTTCCATGGCCGTAATGGAAAAGTCGAGCGACTGAATGACCTTCCGCTGTCCCAGGATGGCATAATAGAAGCTGCTCACGTTAAAAATCAGCTCCTCTCCCGTCCTTGCCAACCGTTTCGCCTCCGCTTCGCGAAGCAGCTTCGCGGCGGCAATCTCGTTGATGATGCGTCCGCCCGTGAAGAGAGGCATTTTGATGACGAGGTCCCCACGGGCCATATTCACGTCGAAAATGCCGGGCTCGCCGTTACGAGTGGCCTGGAGAAGTCGCTGGGGGTCCAAGTAACGGTCAAAGCGTCCCTCGGCCGTCAACGTAGGCCACCGCTGGGCTTTCGCCTGGTCAACCCGCGATCCCGCGGCCGCGACCTCCCGACTGGTGGCCGCCAGCTCGGGATTGTTGACAAGAGCCACCTCGATGCATCGATCGAGCGTGAGCGGTTCCTCGGAGAGATCCACCTTTACGGGCGCGGCCGGTTCCTGGGATGAAACGGGCAGGAAGGTGCACCTCGCCGTCACAACCGCCGCGTACGGGTCGGTGGGCTGCATGGCGGCGCAGCCCACCAGAAGGGAGAGAATGAAGGGAACAAATATATAAAAGGAGGGACGCGTGGCTCCATTCGCCCTCCTCTTGCCGGGATGCCCATCCTCTCTTGCCCGGGGGCAAACGAAAAGCGTTTCTCCGGAAGTTGGCTTCTGAGCGCGGAGCGGATCATTCTCTCTCGGGAAGCCCTTTCCCGCTGCATCATCAGACAGTTGGATCTCTAAAGGCGCACAAGCAAGCATTTCGGGAAAGACCTTTGCCGGATCCGGTACCAACCGACGTTTCCTCTTTGTCTGCATAGAGTTGAAGTGGGGCCGCTGCTCAGTTTGCAGCCTGTCGCTTGGGAGCCCAGACACTCCACACGGGAACCCCGTTTTCATCACGAAGCCTGATGACTTGATCGCCCCTCAACACCACTGCGGCGACCAGAGCGGGCTTGCCTTCGTAGGTGATCTTCGATCCCTTCACTTCCAACCGGTCCTTGGCTTCGACTTCGAAGTCACGGCTTTCGAGATACCATTGCGGACCGAGAAAGACCCGAGCGATGGCTTGCTCTTCGGTTTTCATCGAAAGCACGACTCCCGGCGGCATGCCCAGGGCAGGGGAAAACTCCTCGACGGTCAAAACCTCTCCCCGAATTCTCTGAATGGTAGTGAGGTCGTAGAGGTTTCCCGGACCCATGCTGCCGTGGGCTTTCAGAGTCACCCTCTCCTGAGCGTAACCGAACGAGGCCGAAAGAAGCAGGATCAGGCATACGAGCTGTGACGCCGCGGCTTTGCACAACCACCTCGTGGTCTTGATGCGCACTCCTTCGCATTTCACCATGGGTCAAACTCCCGGATGAACCGATTTAGACTGTGAAATTGAAACGACCGACGTTGGAACGATCAGTAAAACATGTGGGAAACCGCGGGAGCATGAGCCGCTCACCTGATTTCAGGTCTACCTGTTTTGCATGCCCCAGCGATGACCGGCGCCCATTCCCATGCCGCCTCGTCCCCCGTGCTGCGCCACAAGGGTTCCAAGCTTCTCCTGCTGATCGGGCGTCAGGAACTGCCGGCAATCGAGCTGGTATTGGGTGGCCTTTTCCTGAATCTCGTTTTGGATGGCTTGGATCTCCTGGCGTTTTTCGGAAATAGCGGCTTGATCGGGGCTGGCTTTAGCCCACAAGTCCTTCATCTCCATTTTCTTGCTGAAGAGTTTGTCCCGAAGGGGGGCGATCTCCTCCATGAAGGACTCCTGCTTTGCTTGGATCTGAGCCTTCTGGTCGTCGGTCAGCTCCAAGGTGGTTGCCACGTAGGGTGCCATTCCAAACCCCGGCCCCATTCCGCATCCTCCGCGAAACGCCCACGCGCTTGAAGCCACCAGAACCATCGCCACGACGAGTATGCTTAGCTTTTTCATAGGACTTGCCTCCCTGTTGGTTTTCTTCACAGCACCTCTTTTCCGCCTTCCTGCAGGGCAACAGTCGTGCCAGATTGCCAAAAGGCAATGCTAACATATTGCAATAACTACGATGATGGTCCTGGGGAGATGGGGTTTCAGGTATTGGATGGCAAGGGTGGAGCGGCAAAGAATGTCGAGCTCCAAGCCGGGCAATATTAAATAAAAACATATGATTTCAAATTGTTACAGCATTCGACAAATCAGGCTGGCGATTCCACTGCTCTCGACATTATTGTCGAGGGCGGTGGGCCTATCCCTTCCTCCTCCAATCCCTAACGCACTGATATCATTAGCACCCCGTCTTGAAGTCACGGGAAGGGATTTGGTATAAAGATTGCTCGACGCGTTCACGGGTTTCTTCAAGGAGAAGGGAGCGAATCGTTGATGATCAGAAGCATGCAGGTGGTTGTTGGCGGAATCCTGCTATGGCTGTGTTTGCCGGGGGTGCCGGGGGCGCAGAAGGGACAGCAGGAGTCTGCCAGGTCGTGGAGTGTGGCGCCGTCGGGAGTTTCCCTCGACCGGCTGGACCTCTCCGAGGACCAGCGAACCGCTGTGGTCCGGATCGAGAGAGCCTGCGACGGGCAGATCAACGTGCTGCAGGGAAAGCTGATGAGCAAGCGGATCGAGCTTCAGACCCTTTTCAAGGATGCCCGGGCGGATGCCATCTCGATTCGGGCCAAGGCCCGCGAGGTCCTTGAGCTCCAGTCCGAGTGTCAGCGGACGGCTATGGACTGCCAGATCGAAATCCGGGAAGCGCTGAGCCCCGAACAGTTGCAGCGGTGGTCGGCTACCGGGGACGGGTGTTTGCCGTGGAATCAAAGGAAGCAGCCGTGACCGGGAGACGTAAGGCGCTTCAGCGAGACTTCGGCGCGCGATCCAACCGTCGCTTTCTCCAGCCTCTTGCCGTGGCCCTGGTCTTTTTGCTGTTTGGGCTTCTTTTCTCCAGCATGGCGATGATGGACCTGAGGCGGCTCGAAGCCCTCCTTCTGGATGCCCTCACGAAGAAAGCCCTCTACGTGGCCGAGGTCATCGAGAATGTGTCCAACGACAAAACACGGCGCATTCTGCGCAATGAGACCGATCTTAGGAGCCTCTATGCGGGACTCGCCCTCGATGACGAGGCATTCTCCCTGCAGGAAACCGTGGCGAGAGCGCTGATCGACGTGGCCAGGTCCGTAGACTTAAACGAGTGGACGGACACGGGCGTGCAGGCAGCGCTCAACGATCTCGCAGCCTCCAATCACTTGCAGGCGATCGCGCTTTTCGATGCAACGGGCCGCGTGGCTCATGAAAGTCATCCCTTGCCGCCGGAATTTGCCTCTCACGTGCAAGACCTGATACACGGAAGGGACGAGATTGACATTCACCTGTTCCACGGCATGAGCAAAGAGGGGGCGTTCGGCTTTGTCGGGATTCGCCGACGCGGCATGAGGGGGGTCGTTGTTCTTGCGCTCGACGGCAAGGGGATCGAGTATTGGGCGAGGCGAGTCGCCATCCAATCGTCCCTCGAAGAGCTGCAATTGGGCAAGGGGGTGGTTTACCTGGCCGTCGAAGACACGGAAGGCCGGATTCTTGCCGGGTCGGGGACACTCCCCGAAGAGAAGATCCAGGAATGTTTGCTCATGGCCGGCGCGGCGCGAGATTCGGAAGGCGCGGTCGGACAGTGTGTGCGGGTGGGCGAGATGAAGCTCCTGGAGCTCTCGCTGCCGTTCCATTCGAATGGGAGCCCCATTGGAGCCATTCGCGTGGGAGTCGAGACCCACGAGACCGATCGGCTTCTCCAGGAAAACCGGCGGCACATCTTTCTGTGGGCGGGATTCATGGGGGTGATCGGCCTCCTTGCCATGGGAGCCCTCTACCAGACCCAGAATCGCCATGTGGCAAGACTCCAGGCCATGCGGGACCGCCTGTTCCAGGCCGAGAAGCTCTCGTCCCTCGGAAAGCTCGGGGCCGGGGTCGCCCACGAGATCCGAAACCCGCTTAACGCCATCAGCATGGCCGCCCAGCGGATCCAGCGGGACTTTCCCCCGGAAGACCCCGGCAAGAAAGAGGGGTTCGACCGGATCACGCATATCGTGCGAGACGAGATCAAACGGCTGAACGGAATCGTCGAGGAGTTCCTGAGCCTCTCGAGAAGCAGCCGGACTGACTTCAGACCACAGTCGATTGCGGACGTCCTCGATCGGATCGTCTTTCTCATCCGGGATGAAGCCCGGTCACGAGGGGTTCGGATCCAAACGCGGTGGTCCAACGACCTGCCCATGATCTCGATGGATGGAGGAAAGATGCAGCAGGCGATCCTCAACATCGTGCGCAACGCGATGGAGGCGATCTCCGGGGAGGGGCAGGTGACGCTTGTCTGCGACACGATTTGGAGGAACTGGGTCAGCATCCGGGTCTGGGATACCGGATCTGGAATCCCGGCAGGTGAGGAGACGAGAATCTGGAATCCTTTTTACACCACCAAGGAGAGCGGGGTGGGACTCGGCCTGGCCATTGCCCACGAGATCATCGTGGCCCACGGGGGGGAGATTCGCATCGAGAGCGAAGAAGGCAGCGGAACGATCGTGGCGATCTTGCTTCCCGGCGCGACGGCCCTTCCCGGGGCTGCATCGGGAGGCGCGGGTGTTGGTGCTTGAGTGGACAGCCCTGCAGCAGAGACGGGATAGACAACTTGGAAAGCCTCGACATTTTGATTGCCGAAGACGAGCCCTTCCAGCGGGAGATGCTCCGTGATTTCCTGGTGGGGGAAGGCCATCGCGTGACCGAGAGCGAGGACGGCGAAAGCGCTCTGCGTCTCCTTGCCAAGGCGTCTTTCGACCTGGTGCTGCTCGATTTCAAGATGCCCGGCATGGACGGGCTCGAGGTGTTGGGCGAGGCGAGACGGCTCAACCCCGAAATCGACGCCGTGATCCTGACCGCCTTCGGAACGATCGAAACAGCCGTCGCCGCCATGAAGGCCGGAGCCAGGGACTACATCACCAAGCCGATCGACCTCGAGGAGCTTTCCCTGCTCATCGGGCGGATCGCCGACCACCGGCGTCTGGTGAAGGAAAACGCAATCCTTCGGACGGAAATCGCAGCGAGGGGAGCCGCCTCCAAGCCCATGCTCCACCAGAGCGAGAAGATGGCGGAGCTGGTGAACCTTGCCGGGCGGGTCGCGTCGAGCCAAGCCACGGTGCTCATCCAGGGAGAGACGGGAACCGGCAAGGAGCTCCTGGCGGGCATGATCCACACGATGAGCCCCAGGTCCGGTCGGCCCCTCATCGCCGTGAACTGCGCGGCGATCCCTGAAACGCTGCTCGAAAGCGAGCTCTTCGGCCACGAAAAGGGAGCCTTCACCGGGGCCGTGCAGCGGCGTATCGGCCGCTTCGAGCAGGCTGACGGGGGAACCCTGTTCCTCGATGAAATCGGCGAGCTGACGCCTCCGGTGCAGGTGAAGCTCCTGCGCTTTCTGCAGGAAAGGGAGTTTCAGCGGGTCGGCGGAGAAAGGACATTCAAGGTGGACGCGCGCATCATCAGCGCCACCCATCAGGATCTCGAGGCTCGAGTCAAAGAGGGCCAGTTCCGCGAGGACCTTTTCT
>CAZIEW010000030.1:0-56992 GCA_964538515.1 uncultured Syntrophobacteraceae bacterium | reverse complement strand
ACTTGAACCCTCGGCCTCCGGCGTGACAGGCCGGCGTTATAACCATCTTAACTACCACCCCATAATAATGTGGTGGGCGGAACAGGGCTCGAACCTGTGACCCTCGGCTTGTAAGGCCGATGCTCTCCCAGCTGAGCTATCCGCCCTTTCTTGCCCGAGCGGAGCAGGTTGTCTGCCATGCAGCCCAAGCGCGGATCTCTAGCTACCTTAAGGGGGGTTGAATGTCAAGCATCTTTTTCCTGGCCCAATCAGGGGAAAACGGTTGACAAGGACCATCAGGACTGCAAGTATCGAGTTCTATCAAGAAATCAGCGCAGTTGCGAGTTTGAAGGGGGCAAACACGCTCCGGGGGTGTGTGGAAATCAAGCGGGAAAGACGGAGGGCACATTATGCGGCAAATTCGAATTCTGGATACAACCCTGCGGGACGGCACCAAGTCTCCTGGAACGATGCTCACCGGTGACGAGAAGATCCGCATTGCCAAGCAGCTGGCGCGGCTGCGGGTGGATGTTCTGGAGCCGGGCTTCCCTGCTGCTTCCGAAGAACAGTTCAAGGTGTGTGAGCGTGTGGCGCGGGAGATCGACGGGCCGATCGTTGCGGTACTGGCGCGGGCGACCAACCCTCGTGATTTTGAGATTGCCTGGGATGCGGTCAAGCATTCTTTCCATCCGCGGATCCACACGTTCGTTCCAGCATCACGGGAGTATCGGGAGCACTTTCTGAAAAAGACCGCCGAGCAGACCCGCGAGCTTGCCGCATCAGCCGTTGCGATGGCCAAAGAGCTGACCGCCGATGTGGAGTTTTCGCTCGTCGACGCGTTTCGGGCTGATCCGGCGGAAGTCGTTGAGCTGTGCCGGGTGGCCATTAAGGCCGGTGCCTCGACCATCAATCTGGCGGATTCGGTGGGCGTTGCGCTGCCGAGCGATGTGATCCGGCTGTTCAAGCGGTTGAAGGAGGAATTGGAGGGCTTTGAGAAAGCCGCGTTCAGCATCCACTGCCACGATGATTTCGGTTTGGCCGTGGCGAATTCCCTGGCGGCTCTCCAAGAGGGGGCATCGCAGGTACACTGTACCGTGAACGGGATCGGTGAACGGGCGGGCAACGCGGCTCTAGAGGAGCTTGCCGCTATTCTACAGGCTCGCTCTGCCACGTTGGATGGTCAAACCCAGATCCGGATGGACCAGATTTATCCCACCAGTCGTCTCGTTCGACGTCTCACGGGGATTCCCTTGCAGCCGCATAAGGCGGTTGTGGGGGTAAATGCCTTCGTTTGTGAAATGGACGTGCCGCAGCTGGCAGACACGACGGAAAAGCCGCCTTATGAAATCCTTCGTCCTGAAAAGCTCGGTGTGCAGCCCAGTGGGGATCTGCTGAACGTTGACACGACCCTGGAGCAGTTTCAGGCTCGCATCGCTGAGCTGGGCTATGACTTTCCGCTCGAGCAGGCCCAGGGATGCTTTCAGGCGTTTCAGGAGCTGGCGGACAAGAAAGAGGTTATCTTCGACGCCGACTTGGAAGCGCTTCTCGCTTCGAAAACGGCTACGGAGCGCTTACGCTACAAGCTGTTGTATCTCAACGTGACAGCAGGCACCATTTCCGTTCCCAATGCGACCGTGCAGCTGGAGGTCGACGGGCAGACCCTTCAGGACGCAGGGTTTGGTCGTGGTCCCGTGGATGCGGCGTTCAAGACCATTTTCAAGATGGTTAAGCGGTTCCCGAGACTGGTTCGCTATGAAGTGAATGCTGTAACGGCGGGGACAGACGCCCAAGGGGAAATCAGCATTCGGCTCGAAGAAAATGGTCACCTCGTGGACGGGCGGGCCGTGGATACGGACATCGTTCTGGCGAGCGCCCGGGCCCTGGTGGATGGTCTGAACAAGCTCGAACAGGTGGGCACCGAGAAGACGATCTCGGAATTCACCGATGTGGATAGCTGGATGCCGCGCCTGTAAAGGAGCGGGAAACGTTAATCCACTGATCCTTCAAGCCTGGCGGGATCCCCGCTTTTAGCGGCGGGGATCCCGCCAGTTGGGCATTCGCCCTTGCCAGTCCGTCACACGATAAGGTTTCCCAGGGGCCCTGGGGGGTCTCAGAGGACTTGCAGGAGCCAGCATTTGAGGTAGCGCGTTTCGGGCATGGCCAGCAGGACGGGATGATCCATGGACTGACCGCGAGCCTCGATCAGCCGCAGCTCACGGCCGCTTGCTTGGGCGGCTTGCATGAGGACGTCCCTGAACAAGTCCTCGCTCATGTGGTAGGAGCATGAGCAGGAGATCAGCATGCCTCCCGGCTTAAGGGCCAGGATGGCGCGTCTATTGAGGTCCGTGTATCCTTTTTTGGCTTCAGTGAGGGCCGCCTTGGTTTTGGCGAAGGCTGGAGGGTCCACGATGATGCCGTCCACGCTCCCTTTGGGAGCTCCTTTCAAGAACCGTATCACGTCTCCCCGGACGAAGCGGCAGCGCTCGCTCAGACCGTTGAGGGAGGCGTTGGCCCCCGCTTGGGTGATGGCATCGGCCGACTGATCCACTCCGGTGACCTCCGATGCTCCCGCGGCCGCGGCGGCCAGACTCCATGATCCGTTGTAGCAGAATAAGTCCAGGATTCGTTTCCCCTGCGCCCATCCGAGGAGCCGATGCCGATTGTCGCGCTGATCCAGGAAGAGGCCTGTCTTCTGGCCTCGGATGAGATCGACCCGATATCGGATGGCGTTGATTTCTACCTCAAGCTCCATGGGAAGATCGCCTCGGGCCACCCCTTTTACGAGGTCCAATCCTTCCAGAGCGCGGGACTGGGTGTCATGGCGGAATACCAGGGCGCGTGGCCTGAAGATCTCGGTGATCCATTCCTGCAGCAGAGGCTCAAGGAGACTCATCCCCAGCGTGTTGATCTGATAGACGAGCACATCTCCGTACCGGTCCAGCACAAGCCCCGGAAGACCGTCGGACTCACTGAACACGACGCGGTGGCACTTGGAGCCGGGATAGAGGGTTTCGCTCCGGAAGCTGGCCGCTTTTTGAATCCGCTCTCGGAAGAGCGCGTCGGTCGGTTTTTCGCCTGGGCGGCACATCAGCCTGACGGCGATGAGGGAGCCAGGGTTCACGTAGCCGATGCCCAGGGAAGTCTGCCTGCTGGAGAAGACCTCGACCCAGCTCCCGGGGTCATAGTCGCTCAAGGGCGACGCAATCTCGTTGCTGAAAACCCAGCGGTGGCCGGCCAGCACGCGGCGCTCACGGCCTGCGTGGAGCCGGATGGGGGCGGGGTTGTTGCGCGTGTCCATGCAGCATCAGTCCTCAAAAACGAAAAAAGCGCCCGTTTCAAGGGCGCTCCGATTCCTGTCACGCTCAGAGATCAGCTTCCCCGGATCGATCGGATGGACTCCAGGAGGATTTGATAGTTCTCGTACATATCCGCTGCGCTCTCGATCACTTCATACAAATCGTCGAGCTCCATGTTGATCACGGCGTCCTTGTCGGGGGATTCTTCTTTGAGCTCGATCCAGATCCAGTCGAGGAGCATTTCTTCCTGGTCGTCGTAACCGTCCTCACGAACATCAAGCGAGCCATCCGATACTTTCTTCGCTACCTTCTTCAGCGCCGCTCTCACAAATTCCCGCATTTCCATATAGTATGGCCTCCATCGTCACCTGACGGTCTCGTCAGCTTGCTTGGCTTTGTTCTTTGGGGCTCAGGCCCCTCTTCCCCTCCATGTATGAGGCAAAGACCCGGGAGACCATGCAACACGTCAACGTTGTGGTGCATGGTCATGAATCATCAATGCTCCCCAACCTTTACCATGCGGCTTCATAGCTTATTTCTTCAAGCGATTCAATGCTGGAGACCGATCTTTTTGGGGCGCACGCGCTTTTTGTGGGGGGGAATCTCGTCAGTCAGCAAAGGGCTAGCCCCGGCAGGCTCAAGCAAACAACTTGATTCTGTCAGTCCGCGTTTCTATTATATTTTTTCGATTGGAGACCTATGAACCGTGACGGAAGGACCATTTCCATGCGACAGCACAATCACAAGGGGCAATCCATGCAAGAAGGGCAATATGTCATCGATGCACTGACGATTCAGGATTCGTGGCGTCTGTTCAAGATATTGGCTGAATTCGTCGACGGCTTTGAAGCCCTTTCGGAGCTGTACCCGGCCGTATCCATTTTCGGTTCCGCCCGCGTTCGGCCAGGAGACGAAACCTATGAAAAGACCGTGGAGATTGCCCGAAAGCTGGCTCGATACGGTTACCACATCATAACGGGAGGTGGTCCCGGTATCATGGAGGCCGGCAACAAGGGTGCCAGAGAAGGCGGGGCCAAATCCGTCGGATTGAACATCCAGCTCCCCCTTGAGCAGGAGCCCAACCCTTATTCAGACGTGCGCCTTGACTTCCAGTATTTTTTCGTGCGCAAGGTGATGTTCGTGAAATACGCCCAAGCCTACATCGGCATGCCTGGAGGCTTTGGGACCATGGACGAGATCTTCGAAGCCTTGACTCTGATCCAGACGAAGCGGATCAAGCCATTCCCCGTGATTCTCGTGGGGAAATCGCACTGGGAAGGTCTGCTGGACTGGATCCAGGAATCCCTGGTGGCCAAAGCGTATATTGCACCGGAGGATTTGGATCTGCTCACGATTTTGGATGACCCGGACGAGATAGTTCAGACCATTCGAAAGTATGTCATCGTCTGAGCGCCGTCGTCATGCCTCCTTGGGGTGCTCCTTCTCTTTGGGTACAAATTCCACTTGGCCTTCGTGGGGGAGGATCCCGGGCGCCGCTTCGATGATGATCGTGGCGCCGTGCCGCTGTTCGAGGTTGAGGATATCCGGCCGTTTCTGGTTGAGGAGGTAGTTGGCGATCTCAGGCGCAACGATCGCCTTGACGATGGCAGCCTTCTTCTGGAAGAGAATTTGCCAGATCTTTCGCAGATAGCCGATCGCCGTCGTCTCCGAAGCGCGGACAAGGCCGGTTCCCTGGCAGGTCGGACACGGTCTGAACGAGCCCCTCAAGATATTTAACCCCAAGTGCTGCCGTGACAGCTCCAGAAGCCCAAAGCGAGAGATACGACCGATTGTGACTTTCGCCTTGTCTTTTTTCATTTCTTCTTTCAACCGGCGCTCCACCTCCCGGGAGTGGCGGTTTTCACGCATGTCGATGAAATCAATGACGATCAGCCCCCCAAGGTCGCGCAGCCGCAACTGCCGCGGAATTTCCGCTGCCGCTTCCATGTTCACCTTGAAGACCATCTCCTCCAAGGCCCCCTCACCATTGGTCTTCCCGGAGTTCACGTCGATGGCGACGAGCGCTTCGGTCTGGTCGATCACCAGGTAGCCACCCGATTTGAGGGGAACACGCTTCCTGAAAACCTGCTCGATCTGGTCTTCCAGGTGGTACTTGCTGCTGATGGGACTGTCTTCTTTGTAGAGCTTAACGGCACGCTGGTGCTGCGGGCTGATGATGCCAATGAAATCCTTGACCTGCTTGTGGACGTCCTTGTCGTCGACAAGAATCGTCTTGATATTCGGGTTGAAATAGTCCCGGATCACACGAATAGCCAGGTCGTGCTCCTTGTAAATGAGAGCGGGGGCGGTGGCTTCCTGGACGTTCTTCTTGATTTCTTCCCACAGGCGCATTAACTCATTAAGATCTTTGGATATTTCCTTCTTGGTGCGGTTGAGGGCGGCTGTGCGGATGATGATCCCGAATTCTTCCGGGATCTTGAGGTCGCGTGCCAGCTCCTTGAGGCGCTCCCGTTGGTCTTCTTCTTCGATCTTGCGCGATACGCCCCGTTGGGACTGTCCTGGCATGAGAACCACGTCGCGCCCTGCAAGGGAGACATAGGTCGTGAGGAGCGCGCCTTTGGTCCCGACTTCTTCCTTGACAACCTGGACTAGAACCTCCTGCCCGGTGCTGATCACATCTTGAATACGGATGGGCTCGGTCGCCTCGGTTTGGAAATATTCGGGATGGATTTCCGACAGCGGCAGAAAGCCGTTTCGATTCAGGCCGAAATCAACAAATGCGGCATGGAGGCTCGTCTGAACATGGACGATGACGCCCTTGTAAAGGTTGCCCACGATTTTGCCCCGGGTGGCCGTTTCGATGAAAAGCCCCTCGAGGGATTGGCCCTCCAGGAGGGCAACCCGGAATTCTTCCGGGAAAGCGGCGTTGATGATCATGGTTTGCTGTGTCATGGGGGTGTGCCACCGTTTCTTCCCGAGATCCTGGCGTCCCGATGCTGTTGCGCTTGATACATGAACGTTCGGAGCGCCACGTCGCGGTTCGGCTGAATGGCGCCGTCGTAAGGGGCATCCAGGTATGGGATTTTCATGTCGTTTAAGAGGGGCTTGAGGACCGCTGAAGCCATGGTGCTGGGCATGCATGTGAAGGGAAAGACGTTGACCACGCCATCGAAGCCGTGGTGTGCGTATTCCAGTGCCCCACCGATGCTCAGAACGGCCTCGGTGCCGATTGCTTCATGGAACAGACGGTTCCTGTCCAAGTGCTTCTTGATGTGCGAAATAGTGTGGTCCGGCTGGATGTCGAGGTGGCGCAGGACACTGCGATAAACTTGCCGCTGACGCCACTTCTGATAATACGTTTCAATTTGGAGGCCGGTCCATTCCCTGACCAGGGTCCGGCATTCGGCCCAATTCTTTCGACGTCGAGTCTCCAGCCATTTCCGATCAATCTTCTTGAGAGATTCGGACGTGATGTAGTTGATCCATTCCCCCAGGGAGGCATCCACAACTTCGGCACCGTAACGCTCCAGCTGGTGGATAATGTTCTGGTTGGATGCCGGGTGGCTGCGCAGATAGATCTCACCAATGATGCCGACGATCGGGCGCCTGGGCTTGTGGGGATCCAGGAAGGTTGCCGCGGTCGCCGCGATCTGCCCCAAGACGCTGCAAATCGTGTCGAATCTCAGGTCGGCTCCCACGGATTCAATGACGTCGCTGACTCTTGCCACCGCTTCATGCATGAAGGTGTCGGTCAAGCCAGGACGGAGCTCGTAGGGGCGCACCCGCCACGCGATCCTGTCCAGCACGTCACCCGCAACCAGGGAGACATAACTCAGCCGTCGAAAGAGCCGTGCCTTGTCGGGAGGCAGGATTCCGGCCGTCTCATAGTTGTTCATGGTCGAAAGATAGACAATCGGTACGGGCTCAAATTCCGGAAACTGGTCCAGCACCAGCCTCTGGAGCTTGTTGTACATCCCAAACCGACAGGGGCCGTCCGCTTCCGGCATGAAGTACGCGTACTGCTCGGGAGCGAAACCGCTCCCCAACCGCTCTTTCTCGCTCTGCAAATGGAGCAGAATGTCTCCAAGGGTGATTTGGCAGGGCAGACACTCCTTCCCCGACGTGTGCTTTCTGCCCAACCCCAGTCCCTTGTAGGTCTCCATGACGATCGCGTTCACACCAAAGGCCCGGAAGCTTGCCGCCAGCAGTCTTGATGAGATGGGAGCCATATCCGGGATGAGCAGGGTTTTCCCGGACACATCGCTCTGCTGTACGCTCGTGTGGAGGCGATCGAATGTGCTCTGATCGGTCCTTTGCATGGTGAGACTCATCTTCCGTTCGTCATCGCTCACCGGCACAGGGCTTCAGCCCGGAGGCACGAGACTTCGCCCGCGGCAGTGTCTTTCTGCTGGAGGTTCTTCACGACATTGCGATAGGCTTCAATGCGCGTGAGAAGCCCTGCGACGCCACTGTGCTCATCCAGCTCCAAAATCAGAGAGGGCTTGTCTTTCAAGGTGTGCCTGTAGAAGTGCTCGATGAAGGAATCCGCACCGCAGCTGAAATTGGTGAGGTGAACTCCATACCAGTTGGGTTCTCCCGCGATGCGCTTAGCCGCTCGCAGGATCCTCGCCCCGAGTCCCCAGTACATTCTGGGAAAGTCGTGCAGGTCTTCCTGGTCGAAATCGAGAAAGTCCATGGGGACGGCCCGGATTCCCAGTTTCGCCAGGTGGCGTCCCAGCTGAAGATTCAACCGCTCATCGTGAAGGTTATAGGGCCGCCCGGTCACGATCCACAGGGGTTGTTGGGCCGGAGTGTCTCCCAGGACGTCCCTTCCACGTGCGACCAGGCTGCGTCGAAACGATCTCTGGCGCTTCCAAGCCTTCTCTGCCGCTTCCAGGACTGTTGCGCGCGAGGGACGCAACGTAGGAGGAAGGCTCGCGTACAGACTCTCTGCCGCCGATTCGAAACCTTCCTTGAGAAAAAGGGCGGGCCGGATGAGTCGGTGGTCGGGGACCCTCAAGGCGGACCGGACCATGTACTGCGACCCCTGAACCAACGGACAGAAGAGGCCGTTTTCTTCGGCTTCGGGCGTCGGCATGTTGATGACCGTCGGAAGGAAGAGGAAATCCGCCTTGTCCAACAGGTGGTGCACATGCCCATGGAAGACCTTGACGGGAAAGCAGGTTTCAGCGGTCATGCTCTCCACGCCATTTCGGACGATCCGGCTGTTCGTCTTGGGGCTCAAAACAACTGAGTAGCCAAGATGCGCGAGAAAATGGGTCCAGAAGACCCCCCATTCCAGACTGTGCAACGCCATGGGGACGCCGACCGTGGGGCGGCTGTTGTTCCTGCCTGCTCCATCCTCCCGTTCGACGACTGCAGCGCCGGTCTCCGCCAAGGATTCCTCGAACAGCCGCTCCCGCTCTTTGAAGAAATTCGGCTCCTGGGGACCGTCATGCCGCGTGATTTCGTAGCGACCGCAGTCTCCTCCCCAGACACTGCGGTTGCCGCCGAAGCTGTAAACCTTCAGCTTGCATTCATTGTGGCATTTCTTGTCGGCGCGACAGATCGACTCCTGGAAATGGACGCTCGTCTCGGCGAGCTCCTCCAGGTCGCGGGGCATATGCTGGACGCTCCCGGCCAAAAACCGCTCCCGAATGGCAAGGGCCGCACCGAATGCTCCCATGACCTCTCGGTGCTTGGGAACGAGAATGGGCCTGCCAAGCACCTTCTCAAAGGCCGCGACGATCCCCTTGTTGAGGGACGGGCCTCCCAGGAACATGATACGCTGTCCGACCGGGCGCTTTTCGACCACGCGGTTAAGGTAGTTGTGGACGATAGAGTAACAAAGCCCGGCGATGAGGTCCTGGCGTGCAGCTCCCTTTTGCGCATAACCGACCAGGTCCGATTCCATGAACACGGTGCAGCGCTCAGCCAGGTGAATCGGGTGCTCGGATGCCAGCGCGACGTCCTGGAATTCGCCAACAATGTTGATCTTCATCTTGTTGGCGAGCTCATGAAGGAAGCTCCCCGTTCCGGCCGCGCACACCTTATTCATGTCGAAATCGAGCGGATGCGTGTTTTCGATCCGGATATATTTCGAGTCCTGGCCGCCGATTTCGAAGATCGTGTCGATCAGAGGGTCGATCGCAACCGCTCCACGGGCGTGCGCCGTGATCTCGTCGATCACCAGATCGGCCTGTAGAAAGTCACCGACCACGTTTCGTCCCGAGCCGGTGGTCGCAATGGCCATGAGACGGACGCGCTTGCCGGTCTCACGGACTAGCGTCCGCAGGAGCCGCTGAGTGACCTCGATCGGCTTCCCCTGCGTCGGCAGATAACACTTGTGGAGGATCTGTCCCGCTTCGTCGATGAGGGCGTACTTGGTCGACGTGGAGCCGACGTCCACGCCAAGATAGGCCGGGATCGGCTGCCTGCTGCGAATTCCCCAGGAGGACAGGCTGTTGTCTTCGTCGAAGCGTGTCTGCGTCAGCTCGAGGGGCTCAGCCAGCGGAAACTGGGCTCGAGAATCGATGCTCATACGCTCGAGACGGGCCACGTCCACCCGGTTGCACCACCCTTTTTCCTGAGCCTGAAGCGCTGCTCCGAGGGCTCCCATGGACGTGTGATGGGGGGGAACCACGAGATGCGGAAAATAGTGCTGAAACGCCTGCACCTGGAGTCGGTTCGAGGCGAGGCCGCCGATGAAAACGATGGGCTCGGCCAGGCCACGACTGGCTACCAGCGTGCTCACGTAGTTGGCCGCATTGCCGTGGTGGAGGCCGGCAATGATGTTCGAGAGTGGCTCCCCCTTGTTTTGGAGGTGGATCATATCGGATTTGGTGAACACGGTGCAGCGGCATGCTACCGGGGCCGGATAGGTGCTTTGGAGGCCGAGCGCAATGAAATCGTCCAGTGTTTGCTGCAGCTTGTCCTGGCCCATATGAAAATCAGGGCCGTAGAGGGAATGCGCGAGCCGCTCGGCCTGCTGGTCGATGAACGACCCGGTGCCCGAGGCGCAGGGGCCATTCATGTTGAAGGATTCGAGCTGCCAGCGTCCGTTTGTGTAAGTGAGCTGGAAAAGCGCCGCATCTTGTCCTCCGATGCTGATCACCGTGCGTACGTCGGGCATGAGATGCGTGATGCCCAGCACCTGAGCGATGGTTTCCACTTCGAAACCGGCATCCAGGACTTCGGCGATGAGCTGACCATGCACACCCGTGAACGTCACCGAGCGGATGTTCTCGGGGTCTCGAAAAAGATGCCCCCCAAGGAGGCTTCGCAAGAGCTTGCAGGTTTCGTCGACGGCTAGTCCGAAATGGCGCAAATACGGAGTCTCCAGAACAACCCGGCGGTTTGCATCAAGCACCACGCAGTTGATGCTCACCGAGCCGACGTCCACTCCGATATCGTACATCATAGATCGATCCCTTGTGCTTCCTCAGCATTCCAACGTGATGGGGATTGTGCATCCGGCGAGTGCCGGAACGTGCCCGATGCCTGCCAAAGGGGTGTCGCATCCAAGTGAGAGTGGCAGCAAACGAGCCCTGGGCGGTCTCTCCATGAGCATCATTCTTATGACAAACTCTCTCGAATGAGAAGCGAAAAGGATGAGCCGAGCGGCGTCCGGAATCAGGAAGAAACGACGAGACGTCCGATGTCATGAACCGTCGCGACCAGCATCAAGGCCAGCATCAGGACCCATCCGGCGATGGCGACCGGCGCTTGGAGCCGTCTGAGCGGCTTCCAGATCGCCTCGAAAACCCAAAAAACGATCTTGCCTCCATCCAGGGGTGGGAGAGGCAGCAGGTTGAGCACGGCCAGATTGACGTTCAAGAGAGCCCAGAAGCTTGCGTACCATGTGACCCCAGCCTTGGCGCCTCGCCCGCCGGCCGCCACGATGCCCACGATGCCGGACAGGCGATCCGGATGCCGAAACAGCTCGGGAACGCTGACCAGCACTTGGTGTATCATGCGAGTCACTTCGTGTAGGGCATCGCCCGCAGCAGCGATCACGGACACGTGAGGATTCAGAACGTTCACCGCCACCAGGCAGCTCCAGGCTCCGAGGAGGTTGAACAGCGGGCCGCCCAGCGAGAAAGCGATCCTGGAATGGAGGGGCAGCTTGGAAAAGTCCTCCGCATCCTGAACGAAGGGGAGGACATACCCCCCAAAAGGGAGGATAGACAGGCAATACTCGGTTTCAGATCGCTTGATTCCGAGCAGTCGCGGGCCGAATCCGACCGAAAATCGCTCGACGGGGATCTTGAACCATTTGGCGGCGGCGAGATGGCCGACCTCGTGCAGCAGGATGACCGCTCCCAGTAGGACGAATGCCATGACATAGCTCATTTGGGATATCCACTCCTTTCCAGAGGCTTTCGTTGCTTCCTGTCCGTTCGGACAAAACTGGACCGTCGTCGAATCAGGGACGCGGCGCCTAATCTTGGGTCGGAGCACCCTCTGCCGGACGACAGGTTCCGGCCGGCTTCAAATCCACCGGCCACGCTTTGGGACCTTGGCGTGACGGCTGGTTAATCGTATGGGATCGGTGGTTTATCGTCAAGTCCAAGGCAGTCTAATGGTCCAAGGTTTTCGTGGAGTTGCTCCTTGACATCAGGGTGGCTTGAGGAGAAATTGCCGGAAACTGAACAGAATGAGGAGCGATAAGGGTAAAGCACGGGGAATCGATGATCCGGATTCAGAAGCTCACAAAAAATTATAAGAACGTTGCGGCACTGAAAGGGATCGACCTGGAAGTCGATGGGGGGGAGTTGTTTGCCTACCTTGGACCGAACGGCTCCGGAAAGACTACGACCATTAAGATTCTCACAGGGCTCGCCAAGCCAAGCTCGGGAGATGCCACCCTCCACGGGTTTCACATCGAGCGGGACGCGATGCAGGCCAAGCGGCAATGCGGGCTGGTTCCCCAGACCATCAATCTGGACCACGAGCTCACCGTTTTCGAAAACCTGGATCTCCACGGGCGCTTGTTCCATATGAGTCGCAGGGAGCGAATGGACCGCATTGACGAGCTCCTGGAGTACATCGAGATCGCGGATCGCAGGAACAGCCCCGTCAAACAGCTTTCCGGGGGACTCAAGCGACGCGTGATGGTGGCGCGAGCCTTGATGCACTCCCCGCGCATTCTCTTTCTCGACGAGCCGACGGTGGGCTTGGACCCGAGCATTCGGCGGCGCATCTGGTCCCTCATCAAGCGAATCCAGCAAGCCGGGACCACCATTTTCCTCACCACCCATTACATCGAGGAGGCCGAGTTCCTCGCCAAACGCGTCGCCTTCTTGGATGAAGGCAGGATCGTGGCCCTCGATTCTCCCCAGAATCTCATGGCCCGCTTGGGAGTGTGGGCTTTGGACCGGGTGACGGACGGGGACATGGAGACAGCTTACTTTCAGAGTCGGGAAGAAGCCAACCGTCATATCAACGAGCAGAAGGGGAGCTTTTCGCTGCGCCGCGTCAATCTCGAGGACGTATTCATCGCCATTGCCGGGAAGCGGGTCCTTTAGCTCCAGAGGAGGCTCATGCTGTTGCGAGGCTGTCTGGCCATTTACTACCGTGAAATGCTCATTTTGCGCAAAAAGCTGTTCAAGCAGATGGCTTCCATGTCGGTGGGTCCCCTCCTCTATATGATCGCGTTCGGTTTCGGTATGGGGCGCGATGTTCAGGTGCAGGGTCGCTTGTACATCGAGTTTCTCATTCCCGGTCTCATCGCGATGAACAGCATGACTCAGGCGTACGCCATCGCGAGTGAGATCAACATTGCCCGGTTTTACTGGCGTATTTTCGAGGAATTCCAGGCAGCGCCCATTCGAAACATGGCTTATGTGACCGGAGAGGTGCTGGCCGGGATTACCCGTGCTCTTCTATCGGTGGCGGTTGTGATTGTGATCGGTCTCCTGTGCGGGGTTGTGCTGAGCTACAATCCTTGGTTCTGGCTTGCGATCGTGCTGAACGGTTTTCTGTTTTCGTCGCTCGCTGTCTGCCTCGCCATGCTAGTGCGATCCCATGCCGACCAGGCGCTTCTCACAAACTTTGTCATTACGCCAATGGCTTTTCTTGGCGGGACGTTTTTCCCTGTGGAGCGAATGCCGCAATGGGCTCAAAACCTGCTGCAGTTTCTCCCGCTCACGCACGCTGCGCATTCGATCCGAAGTGCAGCCTTCGGTCAGCCGGTCGACCCCGGCTCCTATGGGCTTCTGGCCATCATGGGGACGGTTTTGTTCGTTCTCGCCTTCTACTGTGTAACGCAGGCCAAGGAGTAGCACGGGCTGATCTCGCCCGTCGGCTGCCGGCCAACGAGAGAAGACAATGCATAGACCGATCCGGCACGTTCTGGCCGCCATTCTTGTCTTGAGCGTAGCGCCCGCCAGTGGTCGCTCCGAAGTGATCACGCGGCTGCCCACCTCGGAGAAAGTGGTGGCCTTGACCTTTGACGCTTGCGAAACGACGACCCCGTCTTATTTCGATCGAGCCATTCTGGATTACCTGCTGCGGGAGCACATCCCCGCCACCTTGTTCGTGAGCGGAAAGTTCGCAAGGCGGAACCATGAGGCACTCCAAGAGTTGGCGCGAGTCGAGCTGCTCGAGGTGGAGAACCACTCGCTCAGCCACAGGCAGCATATGGAGAGGCTGGATGACACGGAGGTGCGGCGGGAGGTCCTGGAAAATGAAGCCATCCTGCTGGAAGCGACGGGAGTCAAACCCGTCTTTTTCCGGTTTCCGGCGGGGAATTTCAATGCTGCGACGCTGCAGATGGTGGAATCGCTGGGATATCGCGTGGTGCACTGGTCGTTTGCCAGCGGGGATCCCGACAAACGTGCCGGAGCAGCTCATCTGACGCGGTGGGTTCTGGATCGAGCCCGGCCGGGAAGCATCCTCATCTTTCACATCAATGGTCGGGGCTACCATACGGGGGAAGCGCTTCCCCACATCGTAGACGGGCTGCGACAGCGCGGATACCGGTTCGTGACGTTGCGAGAGGGCTTGGGGGCGGGAAGCTGAGAGCCTTGTGGGGTCAGATCCCGACTGAAATGCTCCAGGGCGAGAGGAACGGGCACCATGGTCGAGAGCTTTGAACTGCCGGTTGAGCTGCCCTCGTGCAGGCTGGCGCCGGTTACGTCGGCGACGGCCCAGGTTCTATCCGTTCTCTTGTGCAAAATGGATCCGTGGCGAACGTTGGGGTACCTTCCGGACGGGTTGCAGCGCTATTTGCTCCGTGAGGACCCCGCGTTGGTGCGGGCAGCCGTCTTCAGGGCTGGCGTGCTGGCCGGCGTGGTGTGCGTTCGCTCCCCCTGGCTTTGCGGGGCTAGCGTGGAGCTTCTCGCCGTGCTTCCTGAAAACCAGGGGAAGGGGCTGGGGGCGGATGTCATGGCCTGGATCGAGGATCAGGCCGTGATGATCGGTCCGAGCCTGTGGACGACGGTGTCGTCGTTCAATGAAGACGCGCAGCGCTTTTATGCCCGTCACGGGTTCGAAAGGGTCGCCTGTCTCGCCGATCTGATCAAGCCGGGCTTTGATGAGCTCCTCCTCCGCAAGCGGTTACGACCCTGCCAGGGCCTTGAAGCAGGGGAAACGAACGAGGTCTGAAGGAATGAGGATTCGCAAGGGTTTGCACGGTGTTAAAGGCATCATGCGGTTCAGCACGATCTCAAGGGTCTTGCTGAAGCACGGTCTTGGCGACGTGGCCGAGCGGCTGTTCGCCAGCAGGCCAGAGAAGTCCGGGGAGCGGGCCGAAGAGGATCTCCTGCTCAAATCCGGCTTCCCTTCTCCGCGCCGCATCCGCCTGGTTCTTGAAGAGCTTGGCCCGAGCTTCATCAAGCTGGGCCAGCTCATGAGCACTCGAGCGGACCTCTTCCCGGCGGAGTACATCGAAGAGCTGATCAAGCTGCAGGACCGCGTGCCGCCGATTCCGTTCGGAGAGGTAAAAGCCGTGATCGAGCGCGAGCTGAAAAAGCCCCTTCACGCCGTTTTTGCCGATTTCGATCCCGATTCCCTCGCCGCCGCATCGGTCGGGCAGGTTCACCGGGCAACGCTTTATTCAGGGGAGAAGGTCGCCGTCAAGGTGATTCGTCCGGGCATTGAGAAGAAGATCCGCGAGGACATACGGCTCATGTACTACCTTGCGGAAAAGATCGAGCGGACCTTCGAGCTTGGACGTATCCTGAGGGTCACGAACCTGGTCAAGGAGTTCGAGCGCATCATTTTCCGCGAGCTGGACATGCTGATCGAGGCGGGAAATATCGAAAAATTCGCGGCCAATTTCGTTGAAGACGACGAAATCTACATTCCGAAAGTCTACTGGGACCGCACGACCAAGTCGGTGCTGGTGATGGAGCATATCGACGGGATCAAGATGGACCAGGTGGAAGCGATCCGGGCTCACGGCATCGATCCCAAGGAAGTGGCCATGATCGGTCTCCGGTCGTTTTCCCGGCAGCTCATGAAGTTCGGCTTCTTTCATGCGGACCCGCACCCGGGGAACACCATCGTCATGTACGATGGGCGCGTCAGCCTCGTCGATTTTGGGATCACGGGGTACCTGGACGATGAAACCATGCGCCAGATCGCCAACCTCTTCTTGGGGTATGCCGAGCACGATTACGATATGGTGATGGATGCGCTCATCGACGCCGGTCTCATCAACGAAGAGACCATGGACCTCGCTTCGTTTCGGATCGACCTCAAGGACATGAGCGAGCCGTTCTACGGCCGATCCTTACAGAACATCTCCGTGCGGGACGTTTACGACCACCTGATGGTGCTCGTGCTCAAGTACCGCGTGGTGCTGCCGCGGAACCTGCTCCTTCTCCTGAAGACGTTCATCCAGACGGAAGCTCTCGGTAAGATCCTGGGAAGCGATGCAAGTATTCTGGAAGTCACCAAGCCCTATGCGAAAGCACTGCTTCAGCGAGGCTATGACGCGAGAAGCCTGTTGAAGAACCTGGGGCGGGATGCGCGGACGATGGGTGGGTATCTGAAAACGATGCCCAAGTACGCGACGGATATCATGAGGCAGACGGCCTCGGGAAAGCTGCGGCTGGAGCTTCAGCACTCGGGTTTCAGTCCGCTGGATAAACAGATCGAAAAGGGCGTGAATCGACTGACTGTGGGAATGGTCATCGCGGCCTCCATCCTCGCCGCGGCCCTGGTGTTGAATTCTTCCCAGAAAGTGCTTGAATTCACCGTCGACTGGTGGGGACGACAGACGGTTTCCCTCACGGCCGTACTCGGTCTGTCCGGTTACGTGATCGCCACGATTCTTGGAATCTGGCTCATCATTTCCATCTTCAAATCGGGAAGGCTCTGAGCGCTGCACGGAGGATCATCAGGGTCAATAGACGCCCAGAAACACGCATGAGAAGTCAGGCATCGGGAGCGTGTCTTTCACGGCGGCATAGCCGTCCTTGTCCAGACACGGCCAGAGCTCGGCGTACGACACGTCCGGAAGGCATGTCAGGGTGAGCGCGATGTGGTCTCCTTCCCCCAGGACGCCTTCAGGGCAAAGGTCCCGGAGAAGGCCGTCCACGACCGTGATTTCTTCTTGGCAGGCCTTGAGGCAGTCGGTGTCGCGAGGGGAGAGGATGACCTCGTGGAGGCGGGACCAGAGCTCGGTGAGCAGCCCCTCTTCCTGGATCTTCCTGTTGGCGTTCTTCCAGAGCTCGGCGGGCACACGAGACAGATTGGGAAGGGACCCCAGGGGGGCCGCCTCGACCTGGATGGAGCGCCCTGTGCGCTCACGGTGTGCCAGAAGGCGGTCGATCAGCTCATCCAGGACATCCGCGATGACGGACACGAAGACCGGCTGGCTTTTCGGGTCGTGACATCCGGGGTAGAGTCGAAGCCAGGAGGCCATGCGCTGTCCCAGCATGAAGGACAGGTGTCCCCGATCCGCGAGGAGCGGAGTGTTCATGGGCTCCAGGTCTTCATCCAGCTCTTCGCCGGATCCGATTCCCAGAATATCCCGAAACTCGGACTCCAGTCCTTCCGCCTGGGCCAGATCGCTTTCCAGGTCTTTTTCCTTTTCGTCCAGATCCAGTGCCATTTCCAGGAACAATGCCGCCTCGAGAACGAGCTTCTCGGCTGATCCCGGTGCATCGGCGCCTTTTTCGCGCAGCATGCTTTGAATCGCGAAGCGACTTTCGCCAGTTTCCCGAAAAAGGGCTTCGCGGGACAAGGACGCCATGAGGGCGTGCTCTTCGTGGAGAGCCGCAAAGTCTTGAAAATTCTTGAGGCTGTGTCGAACCTGGTCGAGGCGGGCCTCGCCCAGGCCTGACGGGCATCCGAGGACCCGGTCTCGCGACCATCGTGGCAATGTGGGCTCCCGGAGGATTCGCAAGAGCGTGAGCTGAGGGATGAGCAAGGAGAGCGACCGGAAGTGCCCCTCCGAGAGGGTCATGTGGGGAAACAGCAGAAAGCGTACCGAATCATAGAGCATGATGAGCCCTCCTTTTGGCGGCAATTGCGATCAGTCGTTCCAGAAGATCGTCTCGTGGAACGGAGACGGAGGATCCAGCGCGGATGCAGCCTGCAACAGATAATGAATGGCCTCCGCTCCCTCTCTTCCGACCTTGAGGCTGTAGTCGTTGACGAAGGTATCGATGTGGCTGCGGATGACGCCCGGAGCCATCTCCTGAGCGTGGCTGGCGATGTAAGGCCAGGCAAGTTCTGGGTGGGCCCTGGAATAAAGCAGGCTCTCGCGGATTTTGGATTCCACGAAAGAGGCAGCCTCCCGACCCAAGTCACGGCGGATGACGATACCGCCAAGAGGCAGCGGTAGTCCCGTCGTCTTCTCCCACCATGCGCCGAGGTCCAGCACCAACTGCAAGCCATGGTTGGGATACGTGAAACGGCCCTCATGGATGATGACGCCTGCATCGACGTGACCCGACGCGACGGCGGGCATGATCTGGTCGAAGACCATCTCCACGGTCTCACCCTCATGGAGCTTCGTGAGGCGAAGCAGGAAGTTGGCTGTCGTCATCTTCCCCGGAATGGCGACCCGCTTCTGGCGTAGCTCGCCAGGGCTCAACGGGAGCCTGGAGACAACGAGGGGGCCGCAGCCGCGCCCGATGGCGCCCCCCGCTCCGAGGAGCCAGTAGCGGTCGAGAAGCTGCGTCAGGGCGTGGATCGAAACCTTGCAGACGTCCAGGTTTCCTTGTCGCGCCTGCAGGTTCAAGACTTCGACGTCGGCAAGCATCACCTCGAAATGGTACGGATCCGTATCGATCGCTCCGTTCGCCAAGGCGTAGAAGATATGGGTATCGTTGGGACAGGGCGAAAAACCGATCTTGAGTGGCTTCATGAGCGTCTCTCTCGAGCCTCTCGGCGTCACGGGGAGGGGGCAGGCAGCCTCAGGTGGGCCGGCAGCCGTCCTGGCTCAGCCTCACAAGCCAGGATCGAACGACGGCATGACAGCTGACCATCGCCTCCCGTAAGCGCCAATGGCTCTTGTCGCGGTCTCCGGCAAAGTTGCTCATGCCCCGGCACTCCAGCATGGGGACGCCATATCGCAGGCAGGTCTGAGCCACGGCGCTGCCTTCCATGTTCTCCGCCAAGGCCCGGTAACGCTCAAAACGCTTGTGAGCCGTCGTCGCGTCGCCGCTTGCCATGCCGACGGTGAGGCTGGCACCATGGAGTATCTGAAAAGACCCGTATTGAGCCAGGGAGCCAAAACAGTCCCCTTCCCAGCTCGTCGATTCAGGCATCGCGTGAAGGCCGCGCTCTCCAAGAGCGTATCGGCCGGGCGGGGTGAGTGCCGCCGCTGTTTCAAAAAGCGGGGAATCTCCGAGTGGAAACGAGTCATAATACGCTTTGCCATTGTGAGACACCAACGGGATTCCTATGCATTGAGGCGATTCTACCCCCTTGGGGCCGAGGACTCCTTCGTCGCCGCACAAGACGGAATCAGAAATAAGCACGTCCCCGACTCGCAATGGACCGGCCTCGTAGGCGCCGGCGCACCCGATGTTCCAAATGGCTCGCACCTGAAACCGCTCGAGAATTGCTGAGGTGGTGATGGCGCCGTTCACCTTGCCGATGCCCGTTGTGCCGACCAGAAGTGAGAGCGGGCCGAACCGGGCCATTAAACAGCGCTCACCGAGCAGCGACGAGACCTGGGGCGAGGGGAGCGTTGCCACGAGCGTTTCGATTTCCAAGGCAACAGCCCCCAAGATAACGATATCGATGCGCGGCTTTCGAGCCATCTCGGGAATCCGACTCCTGGGTCCCGGGGTGAAGCGTTTCATTCCGACCCACTAGACGGGACAAACGGCGCGATGAGGCTAGCAAAGGCCATGGCGCCTGTCAATTCGGATACGGCGCAGCTGAGCGCTCCCCTGTTGTCAAGCGGAGAACGAGTTGTTAGGATGCCACCTTTCTGCTTGCAAGCCCTTTTTCAAGAAATCGAACAAGAGAAATGGAGGACCATCGATTTGAGCGTGCTGGAGGCTAATGTGCGAGGCGGTTCTCGTCCCTTGACGATTGGCAGCCTTCGGATCGATCCTCCTCTGGTTCTTGCGCCCATGGCCGGAGTCACGGATGCGGCCTATCGATCTGTCATGGCTCGGCATGGGGTCGGCTTAGTCACAACCGAAATGGTCAGTGCGGAGGGACTGCGCAGGAATCAGCCCGCAACACTGAGGCTATGCAGGCAAGACCCGCCGATTCCTGTTGCCATGGCGGTCCAGCTTTTTGGATCGGACCCCGAAGTGATGGCGGAAGGGGCTCGGCGCGCGGCGCTTCTTGGCGCGGCTCTGATCGATATCAACGCGGGATGCCCCGTTAGAAAAATCGTTCGGCAGGGGGCCGGAGCAAGCCTGCTGCGGGAGCCCGACAGGCTGGAGCGGATTGTCGGTGCGGTCAAGGGAGCCGTGAGCATTCCGGTCACGGTGAAAGTGCGCATCGGCTGGGACAGCACGAGCGCGAGCCCGGTCGATCTGGCTCGGCGGATCGCAGCGGCCGGAGCCGATGCGATCAGCGTTCACGCGCGAACTGCCGTGCAGCTGTATGGAGGAAAAGCCGACTGGGGATGGATTCGTGCGGTCAAGGAGGCGGTCAGTATCCCCGTTATCGGCAATGGTGATGTCACGAGCCCGGGGCTGGCGATCAGAATGATTCATTCGACGGGATGCGATGGTGTGATGATCGGACGCGGGTCCATGGGAAACCCTTGGCTGTTGTCATCCATTGCCGCGGAGCTTCAAGGGGCAGCCGGAGCGGAGCGTTTTGCCGGGTGGGAAGCGCTTCGCGAAACGGTGCATCTGCACGTGGACCTGCTCGGAGGGGAGCGAGCACGTCCTCCGGGACATTACCGCAAGATCTTGATGTGGTATTCCAAAGGGTGTCCGGATGCAGCCTCGCTGCGCTCTCGGCTGGATCGGATGAGCTCACCGGGGGAGATGCTCCGGTGCTTCGATGACTGGGTCGGTCGGGTTTCGGCGACAGGTGCATCGCTCGAATCGCGAAAGCTGGGCTGCCTCGCTTCGCGAGTGTCACGTGAGGGTGAAATCCTATGAAAGTGATCGCCGCCAAGACGGCAGGGTTTTGCAAGGGTGTGCGGGATGCTCTGGATGTGACGTTGCAGTCGATCCAGGATCGGAAGGAAGGCGAGGAGATCTGCACCTACGGTCCGCTCATCCACAATCGTCAGGTGCTGGCCTCTCTGGAGGAAAAGGGGATCCGATCGGAAGATCGGATCGAGCGGTGCTCCAACAAGAAGGTCGTGATCCGAGCCCACGGCATTCCACCTAACGAGCGCCAGACGCTTCACCAGATCGGGGCTACCCTTCTCGACGCGACATGCAAGCGTGTTGCCAAGGTGCACGCGGTCATCAAGCACCACGCTCGCAACGGCTATTACATCATTATCGCCGGAGACGCCGACCATGCCGAAGTCATCGGCCTGATGGGGTACGCGAGCGGACGCGGCCACGTCGTGAATCGACCCGAGCAGATCGACAGCCTTCCGGAGGACTGGCAGAAGGTGCTTCTGGTCGCACAGACGACCCAGAACGAGGAGCTCTTTCAAAAGATTCAAGACCAGTTTCTCAAGCGCTATCCCAATGGGGTAGTGAAGAACACCATTTGTGGATCCACACACGAACGGCAAGCCGAAGTGCGGGCGCTGTCAAAGCAGGTGGAGGCCATTGTCGTCGTGGGAGGGTATCACAGCGGGAACACGGTCCGCCTGGCTGAAGTCGCCCGGGAATCGGGAGTCCCGACGTATCACATCGAAACGGAGGCAGAGCTCAACCGCCAAGAGATGGCCCGTTATTCGATAGTGGGTGTGTCGGCGGGGGCTTCGACCCCAAGCTGGATCATCCGGAATGTCGTGCAATTCCTGGAGTCCATCCAGCCCGAGCCGGGGGACTGGCGTTACAAGCTGAGGCGTGCGCAGGAGATTCTGGGATACGGCAATGCCCATGTTGCTTTGGGGGCTGCCTTGCTGGGATGCGCCGTACAGGCGCTTGCCTCGCTCCCCTTGAGTTTGGCGAGCTGCCTCATGCCTGCTTTGTTTGTGTTTCCGATGCACTCCATGAACAGCTATTTGAATCGAGGCTCCCTTCAATGGAATGATCCTGGAAGGGCGGCGTTCTACCACAGGTGGCGACTCCTGTTCATTGTCCTGAGCGCGGTCGCTGTTTCTTTAGCGCTGGTCCTGGCCATGCACATCGGTATTATGACCTTTCTGGCGCTGGCGCTGATGCTGGCACTCGGCCTGATCTATTCCTTTTCCGAGGCATTCCCGCAGGAGGTGCAACGGTGGACTGTCTTTCGAGTCACGACGATCCCTAACTCGAAAACGCTGTTTGTGCCCTTGGCGTGGTCCTTGGTCATTGCCATCGTGCCTTACTTGAGCGAGCATCTGGCCCAGTTTGGGAAGCTGCTTTTTGCCGCCGGGGTTGTTTTCGGGCTGGTCTTCACGCGCACCGCCCTCCTCGATCTCCTGGCAATTCGGGGTGATCGCCTGGTGGGCAAGGAGACCCTCGTGGTTCAAATTGGAGAGCGCCGCACGGTGCGGGTGCTGCGGGTTGTGCTGGCCATCCTCGCATGCTCGTTGGTTCTGGGACCGTTCTTGCGGCTGTCCTCCTGGTTCGCCCTGATCCTTTTGGGGGCGGTGGGAGCCTATTGGCTGACGCTTGCCCTGCCGGATGAAGGGCAGTGGAAGGAAGACCCTCTTTTTGAGCTCATGGTCGAGTCTGTTCTCGTGGGCTCCGGGGCATTCGGTCTCATCTGGCAGGCTCTCTAAGCTTGGTGCCGGTCTTGACTGTGGGTAGCAGGTTGAGAGGTTGAGCTTTGAAGGGGATTCGATCGTTGCGGAGCGCACTGAGCGCACAAGAGGATGCCGGCTCCGAGCACGGCAAGTCCCAGCGCCTTTGACACATCGGTGCTCTCTCGCAGGATGACGTGGCCTAGAATTGTCGCGCCGATGGGCTCACCCAGGATGAGAACCGACACCGTCGCGGGTGATAGGAATTTGAGGGTCCAGTTGAAAGTCGTGTGACCGATGAGCTGCGGAACCAAGGCGAGAAAGAACAGTGCCGTGTAGGTTTTCCCAGAGAACCCGACAAGCGTCTGTCCGGTCAGCAGACAGAGACAGATCAGGGTGAGAGACGCCATTCCGTAGCTCCCGAGCGCATAGTCCGAAAGGGAGAGGCGTTCGCGTGCTATTTTCCCGGAAACGAAATAGCCCGCGGCCATGAGCGCTCCCAGAAGGGCCAGGAGGTCACCGCGAACGGCGGTTCCCGACAGGCGGGAATCCAGTCCCGCGATGGCACCGCTGCCGACGAGGGTGAGCAGTATCCCCGCCAGGAATCGTGGCCGAAAGCGCTCTCTGAGGAATCGCCAGGCAATGAGGGTGACGAAGAAGGGCGTGGTGCTGACCAGGGTCACGGAGCTCGCAATGGAGGTCATGGTGAGAGACGTGATCCAAAATGCAAAATGAAAAGCCAGGAAAAGGCCCGAAATCCCGGTCGCCACAAGGACGGCCCCAGAGCGTTTCACCGGTGCGACCTTTCTGGGGGCGAGCCGGCAGCATGCGAGCAGGAGGGAGGCCAGCGTTACACGGTATGCCGCGATGGAAAGCGGAGGAGCATCGGCGATTCGGATGAGGATCGACGCGGACGAAATCGCCAGGACCCCGATCAAGACTGCGGTCCAGAGCACTGCGCGGCGTGGGTGATGGTCAGTGGCATGCGGCAAAGAGGCGTTCAACGGTCTCTCCGGTGATGAGCTCCTTTCTGGGCAACGGCTGGTTGGCTGGTGCTGGTCTTGAGAGCATCCGGTCTGCTGCGTTGGACAGCGAAAAATATCTTGACGAAGAATCGCCTCGTCTACTATATGAAGGCGTTTGCAATCAGTGCGTTATGAAAGGAGTCATTCCCATGTTGAAAAGCCCTTGCCTCAACTGCGATCGAGCAAGCGAAGACAAAAACAAGTGCCTGGAAAACTGCGAGAAGCTGAAAGAATATCAGGAAATGCTTCTCAAGCAAGGCATTTATGCCACCATGTGATCCGCCTGACGGCCTTGCGTCATGGGCGGCTGGGAGGGTCGCGTTTTTGCCGACGGGTCGGGAGGCGAGTGGTGTGAGCATATCCGATAATGATCAACGAGGTGGAGGATCTGCGAATGTATGCAATCGTGCAATCCGGCGGGAAGCAATATCAGGCTGAGCCGGGAAAGGTGTTGAAGTTGGAGATGCTCCCCGGCGAAGTCGGGGATTCGCTGTCGCTGGATCATGTCCTGATGCTCGCGGACGGGGATCAAGTCGAGGTTGGACAGCCAGTGTTGACGGAAGTGGCCGTTCAGGGTCGTATCGTGGAGCAGGGCCGCTACCCCAAGGTGATGATCTTCAAGCACAAACGTCGCAAAGACTACCGAAAGAAACAGGGACATCGTCAGCCTTATACGGCCGTGCTTGTGGAAGCAATCTCCCGACCCGGGCAGGAGATAGTGGCGCCCGTTGAAGAACAGGCGGAATAGCCTCTTTTGGCGCGAGAATGAATGGAGGAATGATCCATGGCTCACAAGAAGGCGGGAGGAAGCTCCCGAAACGGGCGTGACAGCGCCGGCCAGCGCAGAGGCGTCAAGAAATTCGGCGGCGAGGTGGTACGCGCTGGAAATATCATCGTACGCCAGTTGGGAACCAAGTTCCATCCTGGAAAGAACGTCGGCATGGGGAGAGACTATACCCTGTTTGCGCTGATCGATGGAACGGTTACCTTTGAGCATATGGACAAGACGAGACAGCGCATCAGCGTTTATCCGGCTCCCGCTGCCATCTAGCGGGCGTTTCGGTTCTTCCTCGATCTTGCCCCTCGATGTGTGCTGGCCCTCCTCCGGGGGCGCAGCAACTCCAAGATGACAGGTCCAAACGCCGAAAAGCCAAAGGATGCGGCGGCTCCCAAGAGCCGATTGTTCCGCTCTGCAGTCCTTTGCCTCTTCGGCTTTTGGACCCGTTTTGTTTTGGTGCTCCGCTGCCTCGGTCAATCGTAGGATGTTGCTGAATGAAGTTCGTGGATGAAGTCAAAGTGCATGTCCAATCGGGCGACGGCGGGAACGGTTGTGTGAGTTTTCGTCGGGAAAAGTACGTCCCGAGAGGCGGGCCAGATGGTGGAGACGGCGGCAGAGGAGGTAATGTGGTTTTTAGGGCTTCAAATCGGAAGCGAACGCTCCTCGATTTCCGCTACCGTCATCTGTTCAAGGCCTCTTCGGGAAAGCACGGGCAAGGCCAGGACAAGCACGGGCGTCGAGGAGAAGACCTTATTTTGGAGGTCCCGCCGGGCACTATCGTGCGGGATGCCGTCACGGAGGAGATCCTGATCGACCTTTCCGTCGAGGGGCAGGAATGGGTTGCCGCGGAAGGGGGTGCCGGAGGTCGGGGAAACGCTCGGTTCGTCTCATCAATACGACAGGTGCCGCGCTTTGCCGAGGAGGGCCAGCCGGGAGAAGAGCGTGAGCTGATCCTGGAGTTGAAGCTGTTGGCGGACATCGGCCTGGTTGGCTTGCCCAACGCCGGGAAGTCCACGCTCATCGCCGCGATTTCAGCCGCCCGGCCGAAAATCGCGGATTATCCTTTCACGACCTTGGTGCCGAACCTGGGAGTCGTGGAGCGCGGTGACGCGCCGCCTTTTGTCGTGGCCGATATCCCGGGCTTGATCGAGGGAGCCCACGATGGGGCCGGTCTCGGCGTGCGGTTCTTGAGGCATATCGAGCGCACGCGTGCTCTCGTTCATCTCATCGACGTTTCAACGATCCCTGTGCAGGACCCGCTCGGTCCCTTAAGGCTCATCGAGCATGAGCTGAGCAGTTACTCCACCAGCTTTGCTCAGAAGGCGCGGGTTGTCGTGCTCAATAAGGTGGATCTCCTCGCGCACGATCCCGATCGGTTGGAGGCCATCGCAGCGGCCTATCGGGGGGCTGGTCATGAGACTCACCTTGTGTCGGCGCTTACCCGCCAAGGGATTGCGGAGCTGGTGCAGATCCTCGGAAGGCTGGTGGCTGTGGGGAGCGACTCCGCAGACTCCCCTTCGCGCTGAATGAGACTCTCCGCCGCACAGGAGGCTGGTTCGGGCTGGGCGAGCTCTTGGTTCCCCGTTCACGCTTCCCGAGCGGTCGCCGAGGGAATTCGGCCTGAAAGGCCTTGCTCTCCCCACCCCTTTCCGATAAGAACGGTCATGGTCGCCAGAGGTTTCGACTGTCTGATTCGATACCGGGAGTCTCCCTTCTCTCAGGGATGCGGAAGTGAATCACGCCGAGATGAATGATCAGATCAGAGATCGGGAAGATCCTAAACAGATCGAGTGCAAAGGAATCGCCGGCATGGCTGGAGCGTCATTGGACCGGAATCTGCTGTTCAGCCGTGTGCGCAGGCTGGTGATCAAGGTCGGGAGCGCGGTGGTGACCGATTCCAAGGGACTGAACCGGGTCATGATCCACCGGTTGAGCGACCAGATTGCCGAGCTCAAAGAACGGGACCCTGATCTGAAAATCGTGGTGGTGTCCTCAGGAGCTGTGGCGTCGGGTGTTAGAAAGATCGGCCTCAAAGAGAAGCCCAAGACGATTCCCCACAAACAGGCGACGGCCGCCGTGGGACAGGGCGTTCTCATGGAGGCCTGGGAAGCGGCCTTCGACAAGTATGACATCCTGGTCGCCCAAGTCCTGCTCACCAGCGAGGATCTCGCCCACCGACACCGTTATCTCAACGCCCGGAATACCCTGGAAACGTTGCTCGACTGGTCCATCTTGCCGATCATCAACGAAAACGACACCGTCGTGGTCGAGGAGATCAAGTTCGGCGACAACGACCAGCTTTCCGCGATGATCGGGGGGCTGATCGGAGCCGACATGGTCATCACCCTCACCGACACGGAAGGTCTCTACGACAGTGATCCGAAAGTGTGTCCCGAAGCAAGGCTGATTCGATTGGTTCACAAGGTGGACTCCAAGATTCTCGCCTGTGCCACGCCCGTTCCCGGGGCAGTCGGGACGGGGGGCATGCTGAGCAAGATCACCGCTGCCCGGAAGTGCCTGGCGTCCGGTATGGGGATGGTCATCGCGCCGGGTCACGGACGAGACGTGCTGCTCCGCTTGTTCGACGGCGAGACCGTGGGGACTCTCTTCTTGCCCCGTCAGCGGGTCTACCACGGAAAGAAGCTGTGGCTGGCCAATCTCCCCAAGCCTGCGGGCGACCTCTTGCTCGATGAAGGTGCGGTGATGGCTCTTAGAAAAAGGGGCAAGTCCCTGTTGCCTATCGGGATTCGGAGCGTGAGTGGAACTTTCGGGGTAGGAGCGCCCGTGCGGTGCGTGAACGAAACGGGTGACGTGGTTGGCATCGGGTTGAGCAATTATCGATCCTCGGAGATCGAGCAGATCAAGGGGCATCGGACCGATGAAATCGAGGCTCTGATCGGGTACAAGCATTCCGATGAAGTCATTCACAGGAATAATTTCGTGCTGGCTGAGGAAATGATCGAGAGCATTGAGTCCCTTGAGGGAGAAAAGCATGCGTGAAGAAATCCTGGCCATGGGCAAACGGGCGAGGCGGGCTTCTCAGCACATGGCAGTCGCAAACAGCAGCGTGAAGCGCTGCATGCTCGAAGCAGTTGCCAAGGCCTTGGAGAAGGAGCGTTCCGCCATCGCGGCGGCCAATGAAAAGGACCTCGTCGAGGCGGAGAAGCGGGGGCTTCCCAAGGCCAAAGTGGATCGTTTGCGCCTCACGGAAAAGGTGGTGAACGAAATGATCGGTGGGCTGCTTGAGGTCGCTGCCCTGCCGGACCCCGTTGGGGAGGTGACGCGCATGTGGGTTCGTCCCAACGGACTCAGAGTGGGACGGATGCGTATTCCGCTCGGTGTGATCGGGATCATCTACGAATCCCGACCCAATGTGACGGTGGATGCCGCAGCACTCTGCGTCAAGGCTGGCAATACCGTGATTTTGCGCGGCGGGTCCGAGGCCTTTCACTCCAATCAGTGCCTGACCGGAATTCTGCAGCGGTGTCTGGTGGGGGCTGAACTGCCGGAGGCTGCGGTGCAGCTGGTTGCCACGACGGACCGTGAGGCCGTGCTGGACCTGCTTCAGTTGGAAGAATACATCGATGTAATGATTCCGCGGGGAGGCGAGGAATTGATCCGGTTTGTGACGCAGCACGCTCGCATGCCCGTGCTCAAACACTACAAGGGTGTGTGCCATGTCTACGTCGACGCGGACGCAGACCTCGACATGGCGGAGAAGATCTGCCTGAATGCCAAGGTGCAGCGACCGGGCGTGTGCAATGCCATGGAGACGCTTCTGGTGCATGCAGACGTTGCGGCGTCGTTCATCCCGCGAATGGCAAGCTCATTTCGGAAAGAAGGCGTGGAGCTGCGGGGCTGTGCGCGCACCTGTGAGCTCGTGCCGGGATGCAAGAGTGCCACGGAGGACGATTGGTATGCGGAATACCTGGATCTCATCTTGGCCGTCCGCGTGGTGACAGGCATGGAGGAAGCCGTCGACCACATCGCGACCTACGGGTCTCAGCACACCGAGGCCATTGTGACGCGCGATTTCGAGAAGGCCCATCGCTTCGTCCAGGAAGTCCAGTCTTCCCTGGTTCTCGTGAACGCTTCCACCCGGTTTAACGATGGCTTTCAGCTGGGGCTGGGGGCCGAGATCGGCATTTCGACGTCTCGTTTGCACGCTTTCGGTCCCATGGGAATTGAGGAGCTGACCACGACGAAATTCATTGCCTACGGAAACGGCCAGCTCCGCAGCTGAAAGCAAGATGGGTATTCTGGTTTCTGCGACCGTACCCGGGTCGGAACGAAGCCGCCAGACTTCGTGGTGGCAGCCAGATTGGCTCAAGGCTCCTCTTGGGAAAGGAAGGCGACTCTCACTGCAATGCCGGAGAGACTTGGGATACTCGGGGGGACATTCGACCCTGTTCATATGGGGCACCTGAGGATTGCTGAAGAGGCCGTGGACCAGCTGCGTCTAGACGGCCTCATGTTTATTCCGGCAGCGAGCCCGCCGCACAAGGTCGATCGCGTTCTTGAGTCCTTCCAGCACCGCTGCTCGATGCTGCAGGCTGCCATTGCCGACAATCCGCGGTTCACGCTCTCCACGGTTGAGCACGAGATTTCCGGTAGGTCCTACACCGTCGCGACGCTGAGGAGGCTTCATGCAAGAGCCTCTCGGTGCGTTGATTACTATTTTCTTGTGGGCATGGACAGTTTTCTGGAGCTGGATACCTGGTGGAGGTACAAAGAGCTGTTCCAGTTGGCGAGGATTGTCGTTTTGGGACGCCCGGGCTATCCCGGGGGCGATATCTTGAAGGCCCTCAGACGGATGATCTCGCCACTGTATGAAGCCGGACAGGACGGCGCCACTTTCTTCCATCCGCATCTGTTGCCGGTACACGCTCTTCGGAGCACGCTTCTGGGTATTTCATCGACGAGTATTCGGGAATTGCTTGGCTCGGGAAGGTCCATCCGCTATCTGGTTCCGCAGAGTGTGCTGCGTTATATTGGAGCCCACGCACTTTATCGACCGTCCGAGCCCTGAGCGGTCGACGAGGGACCTTTGGCTCCATGGCTCCGTGCAGCCATGGTGAGGGCATAGGACAGAATGGAGAGCAAGTTGAAAGAAAATTCAGAGAAGGAAGGTGCCGGCTTATCGGACGACCTGACTTCGCGTGAAAAGGCGATTCTCTGCGCCCAGGTGGCGGTGTCTTTCAAGGCCCTGGATCTGGTGCTGTTGGACGTTACCGGGTTGTCATCCTTTGCTGACTTTTTCATTATCTGCAGCGGGAAGTCGAGTCGCCAGGTGCAGGGAATTGCGGACAACATGGAGGCTCAGCTCAAGGAGCGACGGTTGAGGCCCCTGGGAGTCGAGGGGCAGCGTGAGGGGCAGTGGATCCTGATGGACTACGGAGATGTCATTGTCCACATTTTTTATGAGCCCGTGCGTGCCTTTTACGATCTTGAAAGCCTATGGTCCGAGGCAAAGAGAGTACGGGTGGAACAGCACGAGCCCTCAACGGCGGGCTTGGCATAGGGGTTGTCAATGAAACAGTCCCTCTTGAACTCACTGTTTGGAAGAATCATCACCTGGCTGTGCGGGGTTTGCTTTCTGACGGGCTCGCTTGTCGTGGTGCCTGACTTTTCTCACGCGTTGACCTTGAGCGAGGAAAAAGAGCTTGGCCAGAAGTTGCTGGTGAAGGTCAAGGCGGTGCTGCCCCTCGTCGAAAACGGCGAGATCATCGCGTACGTCCAGTCCGTCGGAGAACGAGTCGCCAAACAGGTCGGAAGTACTCCCTACCAGTTCCAGTTCTTTGTGGTGGACGAGTCGGTGCCCAACGCCTTTGCCATGCCGGGAGGCTACATTTTCATCTACCGCGGCATCATTGAGCTCATGACGTCGGAAGGCGAGCTCGCCGGCATTCTGGCCCATGAGCTGGCTCACATTCAGCAGCGGCACATTCATCGGCGTTTGGAAGAGAACAAGCTGATCAACGTGGCATCCATAGCCGGTGTGCTGGCGGGCATCCTGCTGGGCATGGCTGGCGGTGGGGGGGGCGCGGGGAGGGCGGGACAAGCCGTTGCCATGGGATCCATGGCAGGGGCCGCCACTTATGCGCTTCAATACAGCCGGGAGAACGAAAGGGAAGCGGACCAGGTCGGGCTGCGTTACCTGCTCGCTGCAGGGTACAAGCCGCAGGACATGGTCACCATCATGGAGCGGATGAACCAGGACAAATGGCGTGTGAGCTCAAAGGTCCCTTCCTATATGCTCACTCACCCTGGCCTTACCGAGCGCGTGCAGTACCTGAAGGACTTGGCCCAGCAGCAGACGCCCAAGGGAGAAAAAGCTGCCGGCTCCGGCGACGCAACGGATTTTCGGATGATGCAGGCTGCACTGATCGCGGATTACTCGGATCCGCATGTCGCTCTGGACCGGTTTCAGGCGGAAATGCGGCAGTCCAGAGGGGCCGCCTCATCGGCTTTTGTGGAATTCGGTCTGGGTAAGCTTCTCCTGCGTCAGGGGAAGAACGACGAAGCCTTGCCACATCTTCAGGAAGCGGCGAGATTGGCGGCGAGCAGCCCATTTGCTCTCAGCTCCTTGGGTGCCCTTTACCATGCACAGGGAAAGATGCTCGACGCGCAGCGTGTGCTGCAGACGGCCCTCGTTCTCAATCCCGAGTCGTCGATCGCTCACCTCAGGCTCGCCAAGGTGCTGCAGGAGACGGGACAGAAAGAGGAAGCGCTCAGGCACCTCAACCGAATTGAGGCGCTTTCCCCGACGTTTCCGGAAATCGACTACCATTTGGGAGTCCTACTGGGGCAGGTGAACCGGCTGGGGCCGGCACATTATCATCTCGGACGCTATTACCAGCAGAGGCAGGAATGGAAGCTCGCCGTCTTTCATTATCAAAAGGCGAAAGCGTTGCTTGCGGGAGACCCTCAGCTCTTGGATGAGGTCACCCGCTCGCTGAAAGAGGTCGAGAGGAAAAAGAAAGAAGCGGATTGGGCGCCGCAGAAGAGCTCTGGGAGAGGCTCGGGATGGCAATTTGGCGAGGACTGATTGGGACTGACGGGTTGACGGAGAAAATGCGAGAGAGCGTGCGTAAGAAACTGCTGGTGGGAATGAGCCTTGCCGGCGCAGGGTTTGCCGTTGTCGCCGGATTGGCCGACAAATATCCGTGGCTTCATTCCTTATGCGCGGGTGTCGGGGACGGCTGCAAGGACACGGTGCTGTATACGGTGCTGGGCATACCGCTCTGGATCTACGGGACGGCATTCTATGCGCTGCTGGCGGCTGCATTTGTCGCTCGAGGAGGAGAGATCCTCGTGCCGTGGCTCGTGGCAGCCCTTTTCGGAGTCGAGCTGACACTGGTTCAGATTCTGGTAACCGAAAAGCTGCTTTGCCTCTATTGCCTGGGCAACTTGGGGGTGGTTGTGGTGCTAATCGCTCTGACATTCAGTCGGGAAAGGCTGTGGCAAACCCTCGCGGTGGGCCTCGCGTGCTTCGTGGTCAGCTCTCACCTGATGTCTGATGGCGCAAAGGTCCTCGCCCAGAACGGTGGGAAGGAGAATGCAAGCGCTGTTGTGGCCAAAGTGGGAGACAAGGAAATTACGGCGAGTCAGCTCGAGGCTCCCCTCAGGTCCCAGATCTTTGAGATGGAGAGAGAGGTCTACCGACTCAAGCGCCAGCGCCTGGACGAGCTGATCGCGGAGGCACTGCTCCAGAAGGAAGCGGCTGCACGCAATATAACGGCTCCGGAGCTGATCAACGAGATGGTTCTCTCGAAAGGGGTTTCCGTAACGGATGAAGAGGTCAACCAGTACTACATGGATAATCGTCCGCGATTCGCGGAATGGAAGGGGACTCTCGATGATCTGAAAGGCCGCATTCGAAACACGCTTCAGCAACAGAAGCAGTACCATGCCGTCTATGAGTATGCACGCTCGCTGGATTCCAAGTACGGCATCGAAGATCATCTCAAGCCGCCTGTTTCCCCGTTTGCCAATGTGAGCATCGAAGGGAGCCCGACGTTGGGTCCCTCGGACGCTTCGGTTACCGTGATTGAGTTTTCCGATTATGAGTGTCCATCGTGTCGGCAGGCTCATGACGACGTGAAGAAAGTGCGCGAGATCTATCAGGGAAAGATTCGCTGGGTGTTCAAGGACTATCCGCTCAAACGTCACGAGCATGCCAAGAAAGCGGCCGAGGCCTCTCGGTGCGCAGCCGACCAGAAGAAATTTTGGGAATATCAGGACCTGCTTTATGGGTCAAAGGACCCGTTGACCGCGGATCATATGAAAGAGCTGGCGAAGGGCCTCGGCTTGAACCAGGAGCAGTTTGCGCAGTGCCTCGACACAGGCAAGCATGCCGCGGCTGTCGAAAAAGCGCTGGAGGAAGCTCAGGCAGTGGGGGTCGATCGGACCCCTACGTTCATTGTGAATGGTCGCATGGTCACGGGAAGCATCGGTGTTGATCGTTTCAGGCAGCTGATTGACGAAGAGTTGGGCAAGGAGAAGAGAGCTCCCTGAGCCCGTGGAATATCAGGAGCTTCCTGCTTGACGATCCAAACGCCGTGGTGCTAGAGAAGCCGCAGCGCTCAGCCCGCGGGGCCGCGTTTCATCGCAGCGCTGAGGAGACGATTGGACATTCTGTTTCGGGACGGTCCGGTCCAGCAGCCGGTCAAGCGATCGGGTCGCTCCGTGTGGTAAAATGGGGCCGGAGGGGAAATCCGGGGTAGGAGGGGAAATGAAAGTTCTCGTGAGTGACAACCTGGCAGAAACTGGAATTGAAGCGCTTAAGAGCGTTCCCGAGTTTGAGGTTGAGGTCAACACCAGTCTTACGGCCGATGAGCTGCGGCACGTGATCCGGGAGTTTGACGCGCTGGTTATCCGGAGTGGAACCAAGGTCACGGCGGATATCATCGAGGCTGCCGACAACCTGAAGGTCATCGCGCGTGCGGGAATCGGACTCGACAATGTTGATGTCTCTGCAGCGAGCAAGCGCGGGATCGTGGTCATGAACACTCCCGAGGGAAATGTCATCACGACGGCAGAGCATGCGATCGCCATGATTTTGGCTGTCTCAAGAAATATTCCCCAGGCCACCGCATCCATGAAGGAAGGCAGGTGGGAGAAGAAGCGTTTTCGGGGCAAGGAGGTCTTTCACAAGGTTCTCGGAGTCATCGGAGTCGGCCGTATCGGCCGAATCGTGGCCGATCGTGCCATGGGGCTCAAGATGAACGTGATCGCCTACGACCCTTACATCACCGGCGAGGTGGTCGAAAAGCTCGGGATCAAGGCCGTGACCCTGGATGAGCTTTACGCCAAGGCTGATTACATCACGGTCCACACGCCGATGACCCAGGAAACGCGCGGCCTGATCAATGCTGAAGCCTTTAAGAAGATGAAGAAAGGCGTGTACATCATCAATTGCGCCCGGGGAGGCATCGTTGATGAAGCGGCTCTCTACGACGCCATTCAAGCCGGTGTCGTGTCTGGTGCCGCGCTGGATGTCTTCTCCGTGGAGCCGCCGAAAGGCAATCCGTTGCTTACCCTGGATCAGGTTGTTGTCACGCCCCACTTGGGAGCATCGACCGACGAAGCCCAGGAGAACGTTGCCATCGCCGTGGCTGAGCAGGTGATCGATTATTTGAAGACCGGAACCATCCGCAACGCGGTGAATGCGCCGAGCATTGACGGCGCCGTGCTTGCGACGCTGCGCCCCTACCTGACGTTGTCCGAAAAGCTTGGCGCGCTGCTTACCCAGATTAGTCCCGGAGCGATCAAAGAGGTATCAATCGAATATATCGGCGAGGTGACCCAAGTTGACACGCGCCCCCTCACGCTCTCCATGCTCAAAGGCTTGTTGACCCCCATCCTTGGCGAGATGGTGAACTTTGTGAACGTTCCGGTCCATGTGAAGGAGCGAAACATCAAGGTGACCGAGTCGCTTCGGATGGAAGCGGAGGACTTCACCAACCTCATCAGTGTGTGCGTGAAGACCTCCGAAGCAACCAATGTCGTTGCGGGAACAATTTTCGGAAAGAAAGACCTGCGGGTCGTCCGGATCAACGACTTCAGGCTTGAGGCCGCAACCGAAGGTTACGTCCTGCTGATTTATAATATCGATACTCCTGGTACGATCGGCGCCATCGGGACCTGCCTCGGACGCCACAACATCAATATATCGATGATGAATGTCGGGCAGATCCTTGAGCGCGGTGAGAACATCATCTTCTTGAGGACAGATACCTCCGTTCCAAGACATGTCATTCAGGATCTCTTGGCTTTGGAAAACGTCAATGTCGTTCAGGCGTTGGAGCTGTGATCGCAAGGAGCCATGCCGATGGATGAAAAAGAAGACAAAGGCTTTGTGGTGAAAGACCGTCGCAAGATTTCCCTGGAGGATTCCGATGCGGCGCCGGGTGATCAGGAACCTCAGCCTACCGCGGAGGGCGGGGAGCAGCCTCGTGCCTCGGGAACCGGAGGGGAGCCGGGTGAAGATCCAAACGCTCCGAAATCGGCGCTCCCGGAGGTGAGCTTCGCCACGTTCGTTTTTTCTCTGTGCTCGTCGGCGCTGGTGCACCTCGGGGAAGTGCCTGAGCCTGAATCCCAGCGGACCATTGTCGATCTTACCATAGCCAAGCAGATCATCGACACGCTCGGGATGCTGGAGGAGAAGACAAAAGGGAATCTGGAGCAGGATGAAGAGCGCTTGCTGAAAAGCATGCTCTATGACCTGAGGGTGCGCTACGTGCAAAAGAGTAACGGCTGACGAGGTGGAAGGATCTGGAAAGCTCACATGGAGAAACTGGCTCCGCTGATTCGGCTGAGGATGCCGGCAAAGATAAACCTCTGGTTGGAAGTCCTTGGAAAGCGTGAGGACGGCTACCATGATCTTTCGAGTCTCATGCTGCCGATCGGTGTTTACGATGAGCTAACGGTGCGGTTGATTGGCCAGATGCCGATTCGGGTGTCGTGTGACCATCCTGATGTGCCGTTGGACGAGCGCAATCTCGCGTGGCGGGCCGCATCGAGCCTGCTGGAGCATGTTGGGGCTCGGCAAGGCGTGGAAATCAGGATAGAGAAGGCCATTCCAGTGGGGGCGGGACTGGGGGGAGGGAGTGCTGATGCTGCGGGCGTGCTCTTGGCGCTGGATCGGTGCCTCGGGACGCGGATTCCACGGGAAGAATTGCACGCTCTAGCAAGAGGTCTTGGCGCGGATGTTCCGTTCTTTCTTTACCGCAGACCTGCCTTAGCTCAAGGCATTGGGGACGTGCTCGAGTGGGTGGATGGAATCCCTTCATATGCATTGCTGTGTATCAAGCCTCCGATCATGGTTTCTACGGGTTGGGTTTATGGTAGTTTGAAGTTGACAACCCCTAGGCGGTCCACTAAATTAGATCGGCTTAGGGGCCAGCCGTGGCGCGTTGCTGATTTGCTGACCAATGACCTGGAAAGTGTGACGCTTGATGCTCACCCGCGGCTCAGGGAGATCAAGGACTGGCTGCTTGACAATCGGGCATTGGGCGCGCTTATGAGTGGCAGTGGGCCTACAATATTCGGGGTGTTTCGAGAAGAGGAATCGCTGCGGCAAGCATGCGAGGCGGCCGGAAGGGTTTGGACCGACTGCTGGATTGCTGCCACACGGTCTCTTGGGGCTCCCGCCGCCATTGACTGATTGATGGACTGTCGTCGGTTCTTGGGGTGTCGCCAAGCGGTAAGGCACGGGTCTTTGGAACCCGCATCCGGAGGTTCGAATCCTCCCACCCCAGCCAATCTTTTTCAGGCACGAGGGTGGTTTGTGGGTCTGCGGTTGTGCTGCCGGTGAGCGGAACGGGTCGGGTATGTCGGAACAGATCAAGATTTTTACATGTTGCGCCAACCCGGATCTGGCTGGCGATGTCTGCCGCCACCTCGAGCTCGACCTTGGGAAAGCCCTTGTCGGTCGATATCGGGATGGCGAAGTCCGGGTTGAAGTCAAAGAGAACGTGCGGGGGATGGATGCGTATGTCATTCAGTCGACCTGTCCTCCCGTCGAGGACAACCTCTTTGAGTTACTGATCATGATTGACGCGCTCAAGCGTGCTTCAGCGCGTCGTGTCACGGCGGTGATTCCTTACTACGGCTATGGGCGGAGAAGTCAGAAAGAAAAGCCCAGAGTCCCCATTTCCGCCAAGGTTGTTGCCGATCTGCTGACTGCGGCGGGGGCCCAGCATGTTGTGGCCATTGACCTCCATGCAGACCAGATTGAGGGATTTTTCGACATCCCGGTGGATCATCTTGCCGGGACGGAAGTTCTGTATGAGGACGTGCGCGGCAGGCTGCGCGGGGACGAAATCATCGTAGCGCCTGACGCGAACGGCGTGCCGAGGGCTCGAACCTTTGCCAAGCTGTTGGATGTCGACCTGGCCATAATGGATTACAGAGGGGGCGACGCGCGAGGGGAAAGCCGAATTGTTGGTCGTGTGGAGGGACGGCGCGTCCTCATCTTGGATGATATGGTGAGCACGGGGAGTACTCTGGAGCGAGTCTCCTTAAGCGCGGTTGCGGCAGGGGCCAAATCGGTGGAAGCGCTTTGCGTCCATGCGGTGCTCGGTGCCGACTCCTGGAAGCGGATCGAGGTCCTGCCGCTCGCGAGCATAACGGTGACGGACACGGTTCCTCTGCCGCCCGAGCTTCGTGGGCAGGACAGGGTGCGGGTGGTCAGCATCGCACCGATGCTTGCGGAAGCGATTCGATGTATTCACCAGGACGGCTCTTTGGCTTCGATGCTCATGAGTGGCTTTTATGGCTGAGGTGGGGGCCGAGTCGGAAGGAGTGTTCAAGGGAGTTTGGTAGACTTCTGGGATTTGGGCCCGCTGAGTAGCTGGTTATGATCGAAAACCCGAAGCGCACGGACGTTGTGTGCTGTCATGTTGTTTGGAGGTTGCACTCTCATGGATGTTGAATTGTCGGCATCGGTTCGGAATCAGGCTGGAAAAGGATTTGCGCGCAGTCTTCGTCGCCAGGATCAGATCCCTGCTGTGTTGTATGGACCTAAGACACCGCCCGTTTCCCTCTCGATCTCTGCGCTGCGACTCGAAAAGCTGCTAAGGGACCTGGGGGAGGAAAGCAAGCTCCTACGCCTGAGCGTTGAGAATGGTGATGTGAAGGAGACGAAGAACGTGCTGATCCGTGAAGTGCAGGTGCATCCTTTCCGGAGGCGTTTTCTTCATGTGGACTTCTATGAAGTCCCGCTTGACAGGTCCATCGTGGTGGAAGTCCCTGTGGAGCTCGCGGGTGAGTCCATCGGAGTGAAGAAAGGTGGGGCACTCAATCTCATTCGGCGAACCGTATCCGTCAGATGTCTGCCAGGTGAAATACCAGAGCGTGTGCCGGTTGATGTCAGCGGGATGGACCTTGGAGCCACCGTCCATGTGGGGGATCTTGTGTCGAGGGTTTCGTGTGAGCTGGCCGGAGATCCGGCTCTTGCCATTGTCACGGTGACGGCACCAGAAGGGAAATCAAAGGAAAGCAAAGGCGGAGAAAGCTGATATTCAGAAAGGGCTCCCTCTTGCTGGTAACCTTGAGGTCGGGGAGCTGCCGGTCTCCCCTGAGCGTGTCGCCCCGCAGGTTCATCTATGACGCTTCACGATGAGGATTCAACGGCGGTCAGCCTTGTGGTCGGCTTGGGTAATCCCGGGAGGCGATACGAGAAGACGCGGCACAATGTCGGCTTTAGGGTGGTGGACGAGCTAGGGCGGCGGTTTTCCGTCCCGTTTCAGGAAAGGCTCTTTCGGGGGGAGTGGGGAGCTGCGGCCATCAGAGGCCACAAGATCCTGCTCTTCAAGCCGAATACGTACATGAACCGCAGCGGCGAGGCAGTAGCGGAGGTGCTGCGGTATTTTCGGTTGGGAACGAGACAAATGCTCGTTGTTCACGATGATCTCGACTTGCCCTGTGGGCGTGCCCGATTGGTGAGGAGTGGTGGTGCAGGCGGTCATAAAGGAGTTCAATCCATCATTCAGCACGTGGGGGGGCAGGCGTTCCCGCGCCTCAAATTGGGCATCGGACGCCCAATTCACGGACAAGCTATTGAAGACTTCGTTTTGGATGCGCCGTACGGTGCCGAGCAGTCGGCATTCGATGAGATGATCCGCGCGGGCGTTGGGGTGGTGGAGGCAGTAGTGGCAGAGGGATTGGAGACTGCCATGAACCGTTTCAACCAGAAATCCCCCGGCCGCTCGCTGGAAGACACCGGATCGTAGGTCCATGGCTTGATGGTTAACCATTCGAGGCGAGCCCGCCTCACCATACCGGTGGCCCCGCAAATTGGCGACCCGTGCATGTCCTACTTCTCTTCAAGATGATGTGCCATGGTGCTTGTCCCATGGTGCTGAATCCGTCGTCTCGACCGCGATCCTGATTTGCGGTCGCAGCTGATTTCTTTGCTTTCCTTAGTAGTTGGAGGCGAGTAGAATAGGGCTGCTCGGCTTCAGAATCCTTCACGATCAGGCGCACATCCTTTTTGCTGTGAGCAGTGCTTTTTGATCGATTCCCGGTTTTTTATGGGGCGGTGCAGCACCGCCGAGTGTTCTTGTTTGGGCTTTGCATGCCTATTCAGTGATGCTAGAATTGATTTCAGACTGTGCCCTTTAGTCTTAGGTTGCCTGTCAGACCGGGGTGTGGAGGATGTATGTTTAAGATCGGGGATCTAGCTGTTTATCCTGCCCATGGGGTCGGGAAGATCGAGTCCATTGAAAGCAAGACAATTGGCGGGAAAAAGCAAGAATTCTACATCATTCGCATCCTGGAAAACGACATGAAGATCATGATCCCCATCCAGAACGCGTCGGCTGTCGGATTGCGTGAGCTGGTCAATTCGGATGATATTCCGGTGGTGTACGAGATACTCAAGTCCAAGGAAGTGTCAGTCAATGGGGGGACGTGGAACCGTCGCTATCGGGAGTATATGGAGAAAATTAAGACGGGCTCCATCTTCGAGCTGGCTCAGGTGCTTCGCGATCTTACCCTTCTCAAGGGAGATAAGGAGCTTTCCTTTGGAGAGAGGAAGATGCTCGATACTGCGAGGACGCTTCTGCTTAAAGAGCTCTCCATAGTCAGGAAGATCAGCGAAGAAGCCGTTGAACAGGAGATCCACGAAATCCTCCAAATTGGCTGAGTAGGGTCTACGTATCTTACTGGTCCCGCCAAATCGTGTTTCACTGTCGTATTCCGGATATGCTCCGGTGCTCTGAAGCCATAAGATCACCAACGATACTCCACAAGGAAAGGGGGTGTGAATCAGGTGCAGTGGGCGTGGCTAGTTCTGAAGGCCGCCCTGTTTATCGTTTGCAGCCTGGGCGGGTACTTCATTGCCGCGGAGATCGAAGGGCTGCGACCTTACCCTTGGGCGCCGTGGGCCGGTCTTCTGACCGGAATTCTTTTTGCTATGTTGGCGTTATCTGTAGAGAAAATAATAAAGCGCATTCCTATCAAGATCCTGCTTGGCGGAACGCTCGGTTTGGTGTTGGGCTTGTCCGTAGCCAAGCTGATCGCCTACGGCTTTACTTTGCTGGAGAATTCGGCGATCCGCGTGGCGATCTTTATCGTTTTATCGTGTATTTTTGGATATATAGGAATGGTCCTGGGGTCCATCAAGGTGGAGGAGCTTCGTCTCCCGAACTGGTCGTGGCTGGTGCGTGGCGGCGGGCGTGGTGGCCCAGTCGCAAAGATTCTGGACACCAGCGTGATCATCGATGGACGGGTTGCTGACATCGTGGAAACCGGGTTTATGGGCGGAGTATTGGTCCTCCCGGAATTCGTGCTGCAGGAGCTTCAGCACATTGCGGACAGCTCCGACCCGACGCGTCGCGTCAGGGGGAGGAGGGGTTTGGATGTCATCAAGAGGCTGCAGCAGGAGAAGCGAATCGAGGTTCGAATTGACCGCCAGGACTTTGACAATCTCAACGAAGTGGATGCGAAGCTTGTAGCCCTTGCCCTTCGGCTGAATGCCAAAATAGTGACAAACGACTACAACCTCGCTAAGGTAGCTGAAGTACAGGGAATTCAGGTTCTGAACATCAACCAGTTGGCCAATGCTTTGAAACCGGTGGTGCTGCCTGGCGAGGTGCTGCGTCTCCAGATTTTGAGGGAAGGAAAGGAACAGGGGCAAGGGATTGCCTACCTCGAAGACGGCACGATGGTTGTGGTCGAGAATGCGAGTCGGTTGCTCGGGAAAGAGGTGGAGGTCTCCGTAACCAGTATTCTGCAGACGACGGCCGGGAGACTGATCTTTACGACGCTGAAGGACGCCGAGCACAGTCGGCAGCAGCACTAAAGTCTTGCTCGATCCGATGATGGCTCACCCTAGAACAAGAGGTTCATCCCATCCGTCAGTTGCACCAATGGCAGCCGCGGAACCGATCACGCTCCAGGATGTGGAGCGTGATCCGGACCATGAGCTTGTTGTTGCCGAGGGGGTGGGCAGGGAGAGAATCGATTGCTTCCTGGCGCGAGCGCTGCCCGAGTATTCTCGAAATCGGCTGAAGTCGCTCATCAAGAATCGCCGTGTGCTGGTGAACCGGCAACCGGTCAAGGCCGGCTATGTTATCCACACGGCGGACGTGGTTTCTATCTGGCTGGATGTCGAGCAGGGGGGCTCCGAATTGGTGCCGCAGGCCATGGACCTGGGCATCCTCTACGAAGACGCAGATATCCTTGTTGTCAACAAGCCCCCGGGGCTTGTGGTTCACCCGGGCGCCGGGCATCATGAGGGAACGTTGGTTCATGGCTTGCTGGCTCATTGCCCGCGCTTGGCAAGCCAAGGATCGCCCCTTCGCCCGGGAATCGTCCATCGGCTTGACCAGGGGACTTCCGGCGCAATGGTGGTTGCCAAGAGCGATCGCGCCTATTCGGATCTAGTTCAACAATTCAAGACCCATAGCGTTCAGAAAGAGTACCTGGCGCTCGTCTACGGATCATTCCGGGATGTGTCCGGAGAGATTCGAGCGAGCATGGGCCGACATCCGGGGGACCGGAAGAAGATGGCCGTGCTCCAGGGACGAGGACGTGAGGCCGTTTCGCGTTGGGTCCTCGAAAAGGACTGGGGGGAAGTGTCGCTCCTTCACGTTCTGATTGAAACGGGGCGGACGCACCAAATCCGAGTTCACCTGAGCCACCTGCACCACCCGATCGTCGGCGACCCCACCTACGGCGGTGGATCGGGAAGGGCGGATGCCCTGCGGTCAAAGCCGCTTCAGCAAGCGATCCTTCAGGTCCGACGCCCGATGCTGCACGCAATGCGGTTAGGGTTTCTGCATCCTGCCAGCAAGACTCCTCTTGAGTTTCATGCCCCGCTACCGGACGATTTTTCCCGCTTATTGGAATCAATAACCACTCTTTTCCAACAATAACCGGTTCGATGTGCTCCAATCAAATGAGGGAAAGGGATCCCTTTCACCATAGCGGAAGCCCTTTGCCTCTGTGCACAGGGCAAAGCTGAGCGCTGAAAGGAGACATTGGCTCGGTGTTTGCAAGCTGACCGTGCAGATGCTGAGCATCTGCTTGCCGGGGTAAAATGGGACAATTGAGGGAAGGGATGGAAAGAGTCCTAATCATCGATCAAGATCAATGGTCTCGAGCAACACTCTCGAGAGCACTTTCGTCAGATTACCAGTTGGTATTCGGCTCCGTCGGCGGTCCGGTTTTCGAGCGGATTCGCAAGGAAGTTTTTAACGCGATCATTTTGGACCTCGGCGCCAAACCTTCGAGCGGGCTCCAGGATCTGGACAAGATAAAGAGAGAAGCCCCTTACACGCCAGTCATCGTGACCTGTTCGACCGAAAAGGCCGAGCTGGTTGTGCAAGCCATCAAGAGGGGCGGCTATGACTACGTGGCGAAGCCCTTTTCGCCGGAAAAAATCCGGGTTGTTTTACAGCATGCTTTCGAGAGTCGGAGCATGCGAAATGAAATCGATTACCTTCGCCGCGAGCAGGATGTGGTGTACTCCAGCGATGAGATCATTGCCGAAAGCCCGGCGATGAAGCAAGTGATGGCCAATCTGAAGAAGCTTGCAAAAACGGATTCGACCGTTTTGATGACGGGTGAAACGGGGACGGGGAAAAGCTTCCTGTCCGGCAACGTGCATTTTAACAGCGTCAGAAAGTCGAAGCCGTTTGTGAAGGTCAACTGTGCGAACATCCCCGAAACACTTCTTGAGAGCGAGCTCTTCGGACACGAAAAGGGGGCTTTTACTGATGCTGGAAAAATGCGGATCGGCCGCTTCGAGCAGGCGAACGGTGGAACGGTCTTCCTGGATGAGATTGGAGAGCTTAGTCCGTCTTTGCAGGCCAAGCTACTCCGCGTTTTGGAGGACAAGGCCTTTGAGCGATTAGGCGGTAATCAAACGATTCGATCCGATATTCGGATCATTGCGGCAACGAACCGCAATGTGGAAGACATGGTCGCAAAAGGAGTGCTGCGTGCGGATCTTTACTTTCGCATCAACGTCTTGCGGGTTCACCTGCCTCCATTGCGCGAGCGCCGAGAGTGCATCGAGCGCCTGGCGCACTTCCTGCTGCTGAAGACCTGTCGCTCTGTCAAGAAACGTGTTGAAGGATTTTCGAAAGAAGCCCTGGATATCCTGACCCATTACAGCTACCCAGGTAATATCAGGGAACTGTCCAATATGATCGAGCGGGCGGTTCTTTGGGAAGACTCGTCCATCATCCAAAAAGAGAGTCTTACCCTCCCCGTCAGTATGGCGCCGGCGGTTTCCGCGCCAGCTGAGCCGTTGGATCTGCATACGGATTGTCTTCCCTATCTGATTGACCAGGAGCGCGAGCTGATTCTGGATGCGCTCGAGAAAAGCCTCTGGATCCAGAAAGATGCGGCGGAGCGGTTGGGGATTTCACCACGCGTCCTCAATTACAAGGTGAAGAAGTTCGGCATCACCCACAAGCGGTGGCGAAAGAATCGCTCGTCCTCCAACGGCCAGTCCGTCATGATGCAGGGTGAAAGTCTGTGAAGATGACGGTGGGCTCAATTGGGCTCCCACCCGTTTCCCACCGTCAAATCTGAGGTGACCTGGGGAGTATCAGAGCAGCAGCATCTGAAATTACATGTGACCAATTACAGATTCGTGAGCTGAAAACGCCAGGGGCGTTGCTTCTGTCCGGAGAGGACGCGACGGGATTAACCGCGCGTGAGCATGGGCTCCGTGCGGCAGCTCCTAAGACGTTAACATCATTGATGATAATGATCTTGCAGATAAAGAATCAATGAGGCGTTAGTCATGGCATGTTAGTTGCTTTTGGTGTGGTAAGCCGTCGCTAGTTGCGTATCTGGCGGCATAAAAAAAACTTAGGACCAACGAAAAAGGCAAACCAATCGAAAGGTTGGGACGCAAAGCCTCCGGCCTACTTCTCGGAAGAGTGAGTTACGGCAGCGGGGCCGCCGTTGGATTCAGCACCTCTTGGCTGCTGCTTCCCGTTGGTTCATCGCAGCATGGAGGTGCTCGCATGGCAAGGTTACATCAATCCCTCGGGAAAACTGCCCAAACCGCAACATTTTCTCCGTATTCATTCAGTTCTCTCCTCTCTCTGCTTGTGCTCATGGTCTTTGCCGTGAATGCCCAGGCAACGCAAGTGAACTTCCAGTGGAACGCCAGCACGGGCGCTGTTGCTGGGTACAAGCTGTACCAGGGGACCGTCAGTGGCACTTACGTGTCGAGCGTCACGATTCCCGGCACCGGAACGACGGGCTCGATGGACCTGGATCCTGCCTCATCCCATTATGTTGCGGCGACGGCCTACGACAGCAGCCAGAGGGAGAGCGCCTTCTCCAACGAGATCCTTTGCCATCCGGTTACGGCGGCGGCCGGCACTGGTGGAGCAATCAGTCCGAGCGGCACCTTCTTCGCACAGAATGGCTCGAGTCTGACCTTCACTCTGACTCCGAATTCGGGGTATCGGGTCAACAGTCTACTTGTGAACGGGACCTCCGTTGGAAACGTGACAAGTTATACCGTGGCAGGGATTACATCGCGGACTACGGTCTCGGCGGTCTTCGAGCCCATCCCTTCGACCTCATACACCATCACGGCATCCTCGAACAATACTGCCTACGGCACCGTATCCCCCTCGGGCAGTGTCAGCGTTACTTCCGGAGGGTCGAGAACCATCTCGATCACAGCCCTAGCCGGATATCATATCGAAGACGTAAAAGTGGACAACGTGTCTGTCGGAGCGGTGTCCTCATATACCTTTTCGAATGTGACGGCCAATCATACTCTGGCTGCAACGTTTGCGATCAACACATACACGATCACGGCTTCAGCGGGGACGAACGGGACAATCTCTCCCTCGGGGAGTGTGAGCGTGAATCACGGAGCCAACGCCAGCTTCACGATCACGCCGAGCACGAATTATCTGGTCAAGGACGTGCTGGTGGACGGGAATTCAGTGGGTGCCGTGACGAGCTACAATTTCACGAACGTGACGGGCGCACACACGATCAGCGCGACGTTCGCGATCAAGACGTACACGATCACGGCTACGGCGGGCTCGAATGGGTCGATCACTCCCTCGGGGAGTGTGAGCGTGAATCACGGAGCCAACGCCAGCTTCACGATCACGCCGAGCACGAATTATCTGGTCAAGGACGTGCTGGTGGACGGGAATTCAGTGGGTGCCGTGACGAGCTACAATTTCACGAACGTGACGGGCGCACACACGATCAGCGCGACGTTCGCGATCAAGACGTACACGATCACGGCTACGGCGGGCTCGAATGGGTCGATCACTCCCTCGGGGAGTGTGAGTGTGAATCACGGAGCCAACGCCAGCTTCACGATCACACCCGCCTCGGGTTACCAGATCGACAAGGTGCTGGTTGACGGGACTCCGCAGGGTGCAATTGGCTCCTACACCTTCAGCGCGGTGACTTCTACGCATACGATCGAAGCCCAGTTTGCTCAGAAGGTGAACCAGCCGCCGGTTGCCAATGCAGGCCCTGACCAGACGGTTTCCGAAGGGGCGACCGTGACGCTGAGCGGAGCCGGCTCCAGCGACCCGGATGACGGGATTGCCTCCTACAGCTGGAAGCTGCTGACTGTCAATGGTCCTCAGGTGACGATCATCAATCCCACGAGCGTGTCTCCGACATTTGTTGCCCCGAACGTCGGCCCGGAAGGAGCAGCTCTCGAATTCGAGCTCACCGTGAAGGATGTCGCCGGGCTGTCCAAAACCGACACCTGTCTCGTCAACGTGAGGTGGGTCAACGAGCCTCCGATCGCCAACGCCGGAGCATCGCAGACCGTGTTCGAGGGCACTATCGTGCAGCTGGACGGCTCGGGCTCCACAGACTCGGATGACGGTATTGTCTCTTACGCCTGGGTGCAAAAAAGCGGTTCGACTGTCAGTCTGGTCAACGCCAATACCGCCACGCCCACCTTCACCACGCCGAATGTCGGCACCGGTGGTGCATCGCTCACATTCGAGCTCACCGTAACGGACAAGGGTGGTCTCAAGGCCACGGCACAAACCATCGTGAACGTGACCTGGGTCAACGCGCCTCCCGTTGCCAACGCGGGATCCGACCAGACCGCTTATGAGGGCGCGGTGGTCACTCTGAACGGCAGTGCTTCGACCGATCCCGATGATGGGATCGCAACCTACACGTGGACCCAGCTCAGCGGTTCTCCTGTAACCTTCCTCAGCAGCACCGGATCGGCCCAAGTCGCTTTCACGGCTCCCACGGTGACCGATGCGGGAGGGGTCTTCACCTTCATGCTGACCGTGACGGACGAAGGCGGACTGACGAGCACCGATACCTGCACGGTTACGGTGAGCGGCAAGCCGGGACCTGATCTCATCGGAACCTGGAGCTCTCTCACCTACAAGAGCAGCAAGGTCTCAGGCTCCCTGACGGTTCGCAACGTGGGAACATTGTCTGCGAAAGCAAACTACGTGGCCTTCTACCTGTCCACGGATGGAAAGACGCTGAGCAAGTACATCACCAGAAAGGCGATCTTGTCCACAGCGGCCGGTCAGTCGAAAACCGTCAGCTTCTCGTACTCGAAGAGCGGTCTCAGCGGTCAGTACATCGTAGCGGTATTGGATTATACGAACCTGGTCGCCGAAACGGCGGAAGACAACAATACGGCCCCGGTTGTGATTCCCGTGATGAGCTCAACCACACGATAGGATCCAACGGACCGGGTGGAAGCAACACTTCGGCAGGCGGACTGAACGGTTTGCCGGAATGATCCAACAGAAAAGGGGAGCCCTCGATCGAGGGGTCCCCTTTTCTGTCTAGTCGCTGCAGGCATTGGGTGTACATGGGACGGAGCGAATAACCGTCCGCCGATGGCCGTCACGCTCGTCCGGGGAGCTCAGGAGGAGAAACGCTCAACGCGATACCTTGCGGGGATGTCACCGTCTTCCATCGGCCTGACCCTTCCAATTTAGTCTTCTAACCTATTGCTCTGCCTGCTCAAGCTCTTCATCGATCCCCTCTTCCAGCTCTTCAAGGTTAACGGCGGGCGGTGGTGCTCGGCGGGCGCCCCGTTGTCCTTGAACAGTGGCTTGATTTGCGGGAAAGTCCGGATCGGTCTGCCCCGGAGGCAGATTGCCCTGAATCGCCCCGGAGTCAGGATTGGCCTGCTGCGACCCGCTCTGCCCCTTTGCAAGGGGCTGAGGCTGCCCCGGCTGCCCGGATACTCCAGGAGCGTTTGGAGTGGGTGTTGCGGCAAGGGGAGGAAGGACCTTGCCCTCCGCGTAAAGGAAGACCTCGAATACCTGTCCGCCCTTTTCGAGCGAGATGCTGCGCGTGCCGATCTTGGTTACCGTGTAGTCGTTAATCCTCTCGCCTTCGCTGACAGTCGTGAAGGGGGAATCCTTCTTCCCTTTGTCTTTGGGGCCAGGACTGCCTTTGAGGCGCACAAGAGCCTTCTTCAGGCTGCCGCGGATCATAATCCCGTCTAATTGAACGGCTTTGGGGGGAATCGGTGGCCCCGTGGGTGCCATGGGAGCGGGTGCATCGCCCGAAGACGGCTTTCTGTCCTGGGAGAAAAGGTTCTTCTCGACCATGACGGGGCCGGCGGCATGCACGGATGAAACCATGAGTGAGACAGCGGCTACTGACGACAACAACCAACGCTTGTGATTCATTGGATGCACTCCAAGGTACGATTCGCTGAGGATATTTTTGTTGCTTGGATTGTACTATACTTGATTCATGACCCGTCTGCAAAGGATGCCCGGCGGTTTCGCGGCTCATGGAAGCGGAGATTTACATTTGAACGGAGATCTGTTATGTACGCAAGTCACAAAAAAATCTAGATTTTCAGGAGCTTATATGCAAACCGCTTCTACCTTGCTGGATGCGTTTCAGAAGTCGCTGAATCTGAGTGAGGAGCAAGTCAAGCAATTCCAGAGAGCCTTCTTTGTGGAGGGAATCCCCATCCTGGATGCGTTTGAGGAGGTAGCCGTTACGGATGAGCAGAAGATCCTCGGTGTCTTGGCGGATCATCTGGGCTTGCCGTTACTGGGCCGTGAAGACTACCCTGAAAAGCCTGTCCTGCTGGAGGGCGTTTCCATGTTCTTCCTGAGGAAGCACGCAGTGCTGCCCATCCAGGTCGAGAGCGGGAGCGTGCGTGTCGTGGTCAGCAACCCACTGGAGATGCCTGTCCTGAACATCCTGGCGAGTTACTTCGCCGACATGGAGCTGAATCTGTGCCTTGGACAACGCGAGGAGATCCGGACTGCCATCGATCGGCTCTACGGCACGGCCGCGCGCGAGGCGGAAGCACTCTCGAGGGATGGAGACATCGCGGCCATGAATCTGGATTCCTTCGAGGACGATCTCGAGCACCTGAGGGGACTGGCCCAGGAGGCTCCGATCGTAAGGCTCGTCAATGTCTTGATCTCAAGGGCTCTCGATATGAGGGCCTCGGACATTCACTTCGAGCCGTTTGAGCGGTCGTTTCAGGTTCGGGCTCGAGTCGACGGGGTGCTTTTCGATCTGGATCAGCCTCCCAAGACGATGCAAGCAGCGATCATCAGCCGTCTCAAGCTGATGGCCAATCTGAATATCGCAGAAAGACGCCTTCCCCAGGACGGCAAGATCAAGATTCGCTTCGGCAACCGGGAAGTGGACATCCGTGTCTCGACGGTGCCTACGATCTACGGGGAGAGCATCGTCCTGCGACTGCTTGCCCAGGAGAATGTGGAATACAATCTCGGCTCGGTCGGGATGGATGCCCAGCAGCTCAGCTTTGTCGAGAGTCTGATTGAACGGCCCTATGGCATGATGCTCGTGACAGGCCCTACGGGCTCGGGGAAGACAACCACTCTGTACGGGGTCTTGCGGCGACTCAATTCGGTTTCGCGAAAGATCCTGACCGTCGAGGATCCCGTGGAGTATCAAATCAGCGGGATCAACCAGATCCAAGTGAAGCCCCAGATCGACCTGACCTTTGCCAATGCTTTGCGCTCGCTCGTTCGGCAGGACCCGGATGTGCTGTTGATTGGTGAGATTCGAGACAAGGAGACGGCGGATATCGCCATTGAGTCTGCCTTAACCGGTCACCTCGTGCTTTCGACACTGCACACCAATGACGCTCCGGGCGCCATAACCCGTCTGCGCGATATCGGGATCGAATCCTTCCTGATGGCCGATTCCCTGCTTGCCATTTTGGCTCAGAGACTGGTGCGGGTCCTGTGTCCAAACTGCCGGGAGCCCTACGAAGCCAGGGAGGCTGATCAGGTGCGACTGCGTGAGGTGCTGAGCGATGTTCCCGCTAACCCGGTCTTGTATCAGAACAAGGGCTGCGACAAGTGTGGACAGACAGGATATCGGGGGCGTGAGGGAATATTCGAGATCTTGCCGGTGAGCGATGCCGTTCGGTCTGCCATCGTAGCCGGTAAGAATGCCGGAACGATTTCTCAGATAGCCTTTCAGGAAAACTACCGTCCGTTGCTCCACCACGGCTATAGAAAGGCATTGGCCGGAGTCACGACCATGTCCGAGGTGCTCCGAGTGACCAGTCTCTCTTTGGCGGGATAACGCCCGGCTGTTCCCCACAACGGTGAAATCGGGTAGCGTAGGCCTATGGGATTCTATCAGTATCAAGCACGAGACCTCCAAGGGCAAAGCCATCGCGGCGTACTGGAAGCCTCATCGGAGGTTGACGCCGCGCGGAAGCTCAAGGCCGGGAGAATGTACCCGGTCAAGATCAAGGCTGTTCGGAGCAGTCGGCCGAGGCGAGTCCCCGAGGATCATATCATCCGCTTTTTCTACGACCTTTCCGACCTGCTCAACGCCGGACTCTCGGTTGACCGCGCCCTAGCTCTCATTAGCACCAACCAGACGCATAAGGTGTTTCAGCGCGTGGTCACCGATCTCCTGTCGGATGTCCAAGGCGGAAGCGACCTGTCGGGGGCCGTGGGCAAATATCGAGACGTGTTTGGCTCCGTGTCCGACCACATGATTCGTGCGGGAGAAGCCAGCGGCACCCTCGGACCCATTCTGAAGCGACTGGCTCAATACATGGAGCAGCGCCGCGCGTTCCGACAGAGCTTGATATCCTCGATGATTTACCCTGTCATTCTGTTGGGTGTCAGCATGCTTTCAATGGTGATCCTCCTCATTTATGTCATCCCGAAATTCGCTCAGATCTTTCATGACCTGAATCAGAAAGTCCCTGTGCTCACCCAGATCATGCTTGACGCCGGGGTGCTGCTGAAGGAATACGGGTGGGTCCTTCCTGTGCTGTTTGCGCTCTGCTTTTGGGGAGGACGCTATGCGTATCGTGAGCCCAAGACGCGACGGGTTATCGACCGGATCGTTCTCCGACTTCCCTTGTCACGCTATCTTGTTCTGCACAGCGAATTGACGCGGTTTTGCCGTACTTTGGGGACGATGATCGAATCGGGCGTTCCTCTGCTGCGTGCCCTCAGTTTGGGCGAGCAAGTGCTCATGAACAGCGTGCTCAAGGATTTTATGGCTCCGCTGCACCGCGAAATCAAGGTGGGCCACTCCATGAGCAACTTCTTCAGGTCCCACGAGCCCTTTCCGGCGCGTATGGGTACCATGCTGCGCATCGCCGAAGAACAGGGGAACCTTGGTGACGGGCTCCTCGGTTTGAGTGACCATTTCGAACGTGAGCTTCAGCGAACGCTGCAAAGACTGATGACGCTGCTTGAGCCGGTGGTCATCATCGCCACGGCGGTTGTGATCGGCACGATGGTGTTGAGCATGTTCTCGGCGATCTTCGGGATCAATGAGATCAAGTTCTGACGCCCGCTCGGTCATATTGGACTCGACGCCAAAACCCCTACAGGTGTGGGTGTGGCCGCAACCGGCTGATAACACATGAGAACGACAATTAGTAATCATGCACGTGGTTTTACTCTCCTCGAGCTTATTCTGGTCCTGATGATTCTGGCCCTGACCGCCGGGCTCATTCTCCCCCGCGTGGGCGGAGGCTGGAAGCGCATGGAGGACAGAGAGTTTCTGCTGGAATTTGTTCAGACCCTTCGTCGGGCTCGGCTGGTGGCAATGAATTCCGGGGAGGTGACGGCTTTCCGTATCCGCAGCGGTGAGCGGCTGTATGATTTCGGGCTGCCGCTCAGAAGGCCCATACCGGAAAACGTTGATATCTACGCAGATAACCTTGAGCGTGATCCCGAAACGGGCGATCACCTGGTGCTGTTCTACCCGGATGGAAGTCTGGTGGGCAATGACATGGAGCTGGTGTTCGACAAGGTGCGATCCTTCCGCATCAGCATTCATCCGCTTTTCGGGACGGTACGTTGGAGCGTGGTGGAGGGGCGATGATGCGAGGAGTTGGCAGGATGCAGGGTCGCGAAGGCTTCCGCTCCAAAGGCTTCACCTTGCTCGAAGTCATGGTAGGGCTTGTGATTGCCGTAGTTGTGCTGGGCGGCGCCATGGGTGGGATTTCGGCTGCCCTCCAGCTGGGGGTCAGAATCAAGGATAGAAATGTCATTCAGCCGGTTCTTGAGGCTGCGGCGCAGGAGATTCTTGCCTCTCCTGAAAAACTGCTCCAGGGGACCATGGCATCCCAAATGGTTGAAGGGGCTCCTCCTGTGAACATCGTGGCGCAGCAGGTGGTCGCTCCCAACGGAGACGATCTGCCCAACCGGTCCGGGCAGCTGTACCGGGTTTTGCTTCAGTGTAAGAGTCAGACACTCGAGCTCAGCGTTCTCGTGCCCAACAAGTCGGAGCTGGAATGACATCGAAGCACGACAGCCTTGGTTTTACGATGCTCGAGCTGGTTCTTGCACTGCTGATCTCCTCGCTGGTCATGGGCATCCTCTCGGTTGCGCTTGGGTTTTCTCTGCGCGTTTGGGAGCGTCAGTTTGACCGGAAGACGAGCGACATGCCCGCGCTGATTGACCTCCTGAAGTGGCAGCTCGCCAGCATGAACCCGGTACCGGTACGGGCCGAGATGGAGTCTCGCATTGTGTTTCAGGGGAAGGAGCATGCCCTGACCTTTGCCACGGATGTCTCGGTTCGCGCTCTCTCGCATGGCGTTCCCGTGGTGGCTCGCTACGTGTTCAAGCCGTCGGAAAGGCTCCTCTACTATGCCGAGATCCCCTTCGATCCGTACCATCCCGAGCCCATTGAGCAGTTCATGAAGCTCGAGCCGGGCAAGAAGAAATCATGGCCCGAATTCCAGGCTACCGAAGCGCTTCAGGTTGCATTCTTTTTCGCGGGTGCCGAAGGGGCGTTGGAAAAGCAGTGGAATGATGAAAAAGACATTCCGGCAGTGGTCGGGGTGCGCTGGAGTGATCGAGAAGGGGAGAAGAGAACTGCTGTGATCGTCCCCAACTCGTTTTTTCCTCGCGACTTGGAGCAGGAAGCAGGCCAGAAGCTTGTCGGCGGAAAGCGTAAAGGTCAATGAAGCAGGAAGACGGCGTCATTGTCGTCGCGGTTCTATGGGTTTGCGCTCTGATCATGTGGTTTGCCATGCAAATTGGCGCTGAAACCCGTCTTCAGGGTGAAGAGCAGATCCATCTGCTGCGCAAGTCTCAAGCGATGCATCTGGCCATCGGCGGTTGTTATGAAGCCCTTGCGCGGCTGGGACAGACTCTTCCGACGGGGCTGGAGCGAAAGCAGGAAGACAATTGGCAGCCTGACGGGAGGCCTCATCTCATCGAATACCAGACCGGCGAGGCGGTGGTCCTTGTCGAGGCCGAATCCCGGAAGCTGAACGTGAATCTCGCTCAACCGGATCAACTGAAGCGCGCCTTGCTCAGAACGGGACTCGATGACGCGGCGGCGGAGCAGTTGGCGGACGTCATTGCTGACTTTGTCGACCAAGACGACTTGCAGCGTCTCCACGGGGCGGAGAAAGATCGGTACGCCCAGCTGGGGTTGCCGTACGGTCCTTTCAATGGGCCCTTGCTCAGCCTGGACCAGCTTCTCCTGGTTCCGGGCGTTTCGAGCCAGCTCTTTTACGGGCACGGCAGAGAGGAGACCTCGGAGGGAGCGAGTCGGTCCGGGTTCACGCTGGATCCCCTGTTTCCGCAGCGCAATTCCCTGTTTGAATTGCTCACGGTTCATGGCAATAATCGTACGATCGCGGATGAAGTGCTTGAAGAGGAATTGGATGAGAGAGTGGTTACCTGGGAAAACGGGGGAGTCTATCGGATCCTTTCCCTTGGGAGAGCTGTCGCCGGGCCGCCGCCTGTCCTGATCTGGCTGACCATCCGATTCACGCCTGGTGCCGGTCAAGGTTACCAGGTCCTCCACCGGAAGGTATTGTAGCAGTCATTCAAAGCAAACGACGAGAGAGTGGAAGGACGTTGCACATGCTCGTGCGTTTCATGCAACAGCGGGCTCGCCATCTGGTGGCTGCCTACGTCGAAACGGATCGCGTTGAAGTCTTGTGGGCCCACCGCAAGTGGCGCTCCTGGGAAATCGAAGCCTCGGAGGTTTATCCCCTTCCCGAAGGGGAAAACGTCTTTGATTCGCTTCAGCGGTTGAACCTGCGGATCCGGGATCCCAGGAAGACCGCTTTCATCGTTTTTCTGTCCCTGCCCTATTATTCGCTCCACCGAGAGCAGTATCCGTTGGCCTTGGAGCAGCAACTGGAGCATGCCGTCGCATTCGACTGGCAGGAGAATCTCTTCTACGATCCGGATCAGGTGCTCTCATTCGCCGGCCCAGCGTGCCGGATGGAGCATCATTTGAGTGTCCCGATCTTCAGCATTCGGCGAGAGGTGGCCGAAAAGTTCAGTCAGGCGCTTTCGGGAGCGGCATACCTTTCCTTTTCTCTGATTCCGAGCGCTTTGTACTACCAGGTTTTTGAAAAGGAATCGGTCTCCAGGGAAGCAGAGAACGGCGGGGCGCTGCTGAGCTACGGCCGGATGGTCAATCCAGCTCAAATGGAGGTCCACCGCTACCTGGATGGGCGGTTGCTCGAATCGTATCTGGTGGGGAGGACGAGCTTCTCGCTCCAAATGGCTCGAGAGAATCTGGCATGCTCCAGATTGAACGGCGACGAGGAAACCTTGCCGATCGAGCTCCTCGAATCGAAACGTCACCCTGACGACGCCAGGAGGGGAGAAGCCTTTCAAGAGCAGCTTCCACTGAATGTCCATGCGCTGGAAGGCTTGATGATCGAGCGTTGGGTGCCTCGCGTTCTCGATCAGAGCTCGGTCAGAACATTCGACGCGAGCATCGTTCTCAAGCCGTGGGAGGTGCCCAAAGTGGTGTGGCCGGTCTTGGCGGCCGCCGTCCTCTATGGTGCTTTCGCGTTGTATGCGGTTCATAGCTTCAATCAAGCCAAGGAAGCCTCGACGCGGCTGAAGCGCCAGGTCGCGGCGCTTGAAAGCCAGTGGAAGCCGATTGAGCAGCTGCAGACTCGCATCGCCAAATTTGAGGAAGACCAGAAGACCCTCTCGCAGTTCGACCTTGAGGGATATCCGCTCCTGGAGATGCTCACGCTTCTGTCGAACGTAACTCCCGAAGACACCTACTTGAATTATTTCTCCATTCGAAAAGGCCAGGTCATCCTGCGTGGGGAGAGCAAGTCCGCGATCAAGTTTCTTCCGGAGCTTTCGAAGATCGAAGGATTTTCGGACGTCAAATTCGCTTCTCCGGTGACGCGCAACCCATCCGCGGATACAGAGCGATTCAACGTTCAGCTGCAACTAGACCTGGAGAAATTTCGCAAGGCAATCGCTTCGCTGCCGGTGTCTCGCGAAGACGAGAAGGCCGACGCGCTCGGGGCGCCTCCGGAGGAGACTCCCTCGCCGTCGCCGACCGATGACGATGCCGAGCTTGCGGCCCCTGAAGACTCGGAAGAAGTCGACGAAGGCGACGAAGCCGTCGTGGAGCTGGAAGAGGATGGAGAATTGGTTGAGGAGGAAGCGGATGAGAATGCGCAATGACCTTTCTTGGGAGAATCTGAAGAAGTACAAAGGCTCGGTCGCGTTCGCTCTCATCGCGCTCCTTTCCTTGTCGGTGCTGCATGTCTTTTGGCTGGCCCCCATTTTGGCCGAGAAGGAAGAAGTCACGAATCGGGTGAAACAACAAACCGAGATTGCCGCCAAGTACGAGGAAAAGCTCAAGCAAGCACAATCGATACGGGATAATCTGACTAAGCAGGAAAGCAAGCTCAAGGAGCTTCAGAAGTCTTTATTTAAAGGGCACGATCCGTATCAGCTTGCAGCTTCTCTTGGTGATATGCTTTCCGCCAAGGATGGTCAAAAACTGGATATGAAGACCTACCAGGTGCTCGCGAGTAAGGAGCATGGATTGTATCAAGAGGTTACTCTGCGATTCAATTTCATGACGACTATCGAGGGGCTGAATTATTTCCTTGACAGAGTGCGCAACTTTCAGACCTCGATCGTGGTTCAAGAGATGAATATTCAGAAAGTCCAGCGAAAGGGAGGCCCCGACCTTGTGATCAACGTCATTCTCGCGGCCTTGATGGAAAAAGGAGAAAAGTCATAGGCGGAGTAAAAAACGCATTTCAGCTGCCGCATCAAAACTTCCTATGGAAAATCTATTTGTGATCTTGCAAGCATACGCTGTGTTGTATTATAAGTGGCAAAATTCTTACAGGGAGCGGCAGTGACCTCCTGACCGTCAATGCCAAGGAGAAAGGCCTACCCATGATTACAAAAGCTTGCCATGGCTTTATCTGCAGCCTGATAATGGTCCTACTCATAGCCTGTTCCACGCCTTCCTCACCCAAAAGCAGAGTCGGGAGGGAATCGCCTCAGACGCCCTTCATGGCCGAAGCTGGCGAAGAGGGGTCTATGGAGCACACTATCGACTTCTCTCGGGAAGGGAAAGGCAAAGCCAAGGATGCCGAGAAGAAAACAAAGCTTCCAGCTTTGCCGAGTCCCAGCAGTCAGATTCAAGCCGGTCTGATGACCTCCTCGTTCCAACCCAAGCCGGAGCCGCCGTCTCAAGCTCCCAAAGACAGACAAAAAATCATCCTGAACTTCGAAAAAGCGGATGTGGCCGAGGTCTCCAATCAAATCTTCGGCGACTACCTGAAGCTGAGCTACGTGATGGATCCCAAGCTCCAGGGCCGCATCAGCATGTACCTCGAAGGAGAGTTCTCGAAACAAGAGCTGCTCCAGATGGTCAGTAAGGTTTATGAGGCCAACGACATTGCGATCGTTCCGCGCGCCGGAGTCTATTACATCCAGCCGGCTCAACGAAGCACGAGCAGCAGTTTGAGCATCGCGACGCCGCAGATGCTTCGTGACGACAAGGGCGCCACCCCCGTGATCGTCATGTACCGTCTCAAGTACATGGACGTGAAGCAGGCGACCAATACGATCAAATTCTTCCTGTCGCCGGGAAGACAGGTGATTTCCGACGGCACAACGAATGCGGTGATTTTCGTGGAGAGCACCGAGAACGCGCGCACCATCGTCGAAGTCCTGAAGGCTCTCGATGTAAACGTTCTCCAGGAAGTCAACATGGAGATCGTCCCGCTTAAATCCATCTCGCCGCAGGACGCCGTTCAGAGCATGGAAGCCATCATGGGCAAGCTGGAAATCTTCAAGGAAAGCGCCATCAAGGCCAACTACGCGTTTATTCCGCTGCCCAATTACGGCGGGGTGCTGTGTCTGGCCCAGAACCAGGAGCTCATCAAGACCGCCAAGTACTGGCTGAGTGCCCTTGACGTCCAAAGCGAGGAAGGCGGGGACCAGATTCACGTCTACTTCGTGCAAAACGGGCTTGCCCGTGACATCGGCGACATCTTGAACCAGGTGTTCGGGCTGCGGGGCGGCGGGAGCAGCGGAAGGCCCGAGACGCAGATCGTTGGCGCAACCGGGCGGAGCAGTTTTGGAAGCAGCGGGTTCGGCAGCAGCGGCTTCGGCAGATCTTCGTCTTCTTCCGGCCTTGGAAGCAGCTCTTCTTCCTTTGGGAGGAGTGGGTCGTCGACGTCGCGCGGGACTTCCTCGACCTCGAGCATGGGCGGCTCGCTGGGGTCAAGCCTTGGTGGCTCTACCACGGGAACGGGCTCGACAACCGGCACGGGACAAAGGAGAGCCGGCGGAGTCGCCGGAGGCGTCGGAGCCTTGGGCGGCGGTTTGGGGCAAGGGATTTCCCCGGCATCCGGGCTCACCGGGGAGGTCATCATCATTCCGGATGAAGTGAACAACGCCCTGGTGATCAGAGCCAACGCCGCGGATTACGCGAAGATCAAGAAAACGCTGGAGACATTGGACATCCTGCCCAGAGCCGTGATGATCGA
>CAZIEW010000029.1:0-57551 GCA_964538515.1 uncultured Syntrophobacteraceae bacterium | reverse complement strand
CCTGCCGAGTGATGTCATCCGGGTCGACCGAGAGGCCGGCGGTGGTGATGAGCAGCTCGACCCCGTCCCGCCGGAAGGCGCCGATGATCGAGGCGATCTCAGCCCGGTCGTCCGGAACGATCTTGGACGCCACCACGGTGGAGCCGAGCTTCTCCAGCTTGGCCGAGATGATCGGCAGGAATCGATCCTCGATGAGCCCTTGGAAAACCTCGTTGCCCGTGATCAAGATGCCCGCTTTCAGCCTGCGCAGGGGCCGGACCTCGAACAAGGGTGGTCCCTCGAGGATCTGGCATGCTTCCAGAAAGTCCGCCCGGGGAAGAAACAGCGGGATGGCACGCGTGGCGGCAACGGTTCTGCCTTCGGCGACGAGGGTGTAGGCCCTGCGGCTCGCACAGATGACTCCCGGAATGGTGTTGAAGCGGAGGAGGCGGTTTTCGTTGACCGTGAGCAGCCCGTCGTGTCGGGCGAGGAGGTTGACGCGTCCCTCCCGTGGTTGACCTCCGGCATCGACCCCAGCGCCGGCCATGGTGCGAGCGAAGGTGCGAGCCGCTTCGTCTTCGTGAACCCAGTTTTCGGACAGATCGTTGTCTTCCAAGACATAGACCGACTTGCGCCCCATCTGTTGCAGTCGGCACAGGTCTCCCACTCCGATCCGCTGGCCTTTCAGAAAGGCCGGACCTTTGCTCTCACCCGGAACGATGCGGGTCATGTCGTGGAGGGCATGCTTTCCAACGGCCTCGGCGGCGGGAATCGCCCTGAGCGGCGGTCGTGCGGGGTCAGGGCTCCGGCCGGAAAGCTCCACGGAGACGTATGGGTCTTCCCCCTGGCAGCCTCGACAGACACCGCCATCCCGGAGCGGATACGGCTCGCCGCACGACGGGCACTGGCCGATGGCCCCTCGGCTCTTCTTGCCCAGGTAGCGCGCTTCGACCCGAATCTTCTGCACGGAGCAGAGGTCGCTCCCCGCACGGCGGATTTCGTCGTGCAACCGCTCACTGTCCTGCTCGCGCTTTGGCCTCAGCTTGTAGAGCCACGTCTTGATTTCCGGCCATGGATCGAGCCGAAGCGGATCGACGTAAACTCGGACGCCTTCTCCCTCGTATTTCTCATAGAGGCTCACCGCGAATCGTCCCAAGTTGAGGACCTTGAGCCAGCCGTTTCCGACAGTGCAAGGAGTCAAAATCTGAATGGCATCGGGAAGGCAAGCGGGGGTCTCGCTGATGGCATCGATCAGAATGCCGTCTTGCATGCGAGCGAGCGCGAGATCGACCATGAAGCCACCGATGAGGATCCCGGGAGCGGGATAGCCGTGGAACTCAGTCGCTTTCTGTACGAACTCCTCGTACGAGTAGGGTCCGATCGTCCTCATTGCCAAAGCCTCAATCATGAAGTCAGCGGCCCCGCGCCATTTCGCGACGTACGGCACCTGAACGTCGAGCGGCGCATCCCGGGGCCCGGGAGTCGTGGTGTGAATGAGAGCACCACGGTACGGCGACGCATTATGTTTAGGTTAACATAGAGTTTCCTTTGTAGCCTCTGGGTCGCTGGACTGTCAAGGTGCAATGGGCAGGCTCCGTGCTCGGCGGGCGCTCCTCGCTGAAAGGGATCGGATTTTTGAGTGAGCGGGGGCGCTGGATGAGCCATGCGACCGGTTGCCCCGGGGGCCTGCCCGAGCCTGGCGAAGTGCGGAGGCATGCCGTCGGCTGGGCCGAAAGGACGGAAGACGATCAGATCCGGCGAGTGCGAAGGGAGCGAAAAAAAATGGAAAAAGTATTATGTCAGTCTTGACATCATTAAAAAGGCTATGGCATAAGAGAAACCGTCAGCTTCAAGTCACAATCCATCCCCTGGGAATCGGGCTTTCGGGCCCGATTCCCATTTTAAGGGCTTATTTCCCAAGGAACCCAGCTGCTCCATTTGAGCGCTTCTTCTCCAAAGACTTCCCGGACCGTCCCGCCCCGAACGATCCGTCCCTCGTTCAAGACGAGCACGCGATCGGCCAAGTGGGGTATCTCGCTGAAATCGTGCGTCACAAAAAAGGTCGTCGTAGGCGATTCTTTGAGGAAGCTCCCGAGGTCTTCCAGGAGTTTGTTACGCGTGGGGTAATCGAGGGCCGAAAACGGCTCGTCGAGGAAGAGGATATCCGGCTGCAGGGCGAATGCGCGCGCAAGGCTGGTCCGCTGGGCTTCGCCTCCCGAAAGGCGCCGAGCTGGTCGGCCGGCGAGATGGGAGATCCCGAACCGCTCCAGCCAGTGCTCTGTTCGAGCCGTGGCCTCCGCGCGTCCGATTCCGCGCATTCGGAGCGGCCGGTCGACGTTGTGCCATACCGAGAAGTCCAGCAGGTGAGGCTCCTGGAAGACCGTTGCCATGCGTCTTCTGAGGGCCAATCGGTTTCCGTTGTGGGCCTGCTCGCCGTTGACCCAGATGGAGCCTTCCGTCGGGGACTGCAGCAAGGCCAGCGTAAGCAGAAGGCTCGATTTTCCGGCTCCATTCGGTCCAACGAGCGCCAGGACTTCCCCGGCCTCCAGGGAGATCTCCCCAATGGACAGAATGTCTCGCCCGGATTGATGCCACTTGAGGTCTTCAGCCCGAAGCATGGTCCGGCTCATGGTTGTCTCCGGCCCTGCTGCAGCCAGCTCAAAACGGCTACGATGACGAACGTGAGGGCAAGCAAAATGATGCTGAGGGCGGTCGCCAAATCGAGCTTGCCCTTGGAGACCTCCAGGACGGTGGCTGTGGTGAGGACGCGCGTGTATCCCCGGACATTGCCGCCAACCATCATGGAGGCTCCGACCTCGCTGATGACGCCTCCAAAGCCTGCAATCACGGCAGCCAGAACGCCAAGCCGGGCCTCCCAGAGCAGCAGCGCCAGGTATTGGATCCTGGAGGCTCCCAGGGAGAGGATCTGGAGCCGCAGCTTTGGGCTCACGGACTGAATGGCTGCGATCGTGAAGCCGGCGACGATGGGGGAGGCGATGACGGCTTGGGCAACCACCATGGCCGTGGGAGTGTAGAGAAGCCCCAACGCGCCCAAGGGGCCGTAACGCGTTAGGCACAGCCAGGTGCCCAGGCCCACCACCACGGGCGGCAGGCCCATGCCGAAGTTGACCAGACTGACGAGAAGACCGCGGCCCGGAAAGCGCGACAGCGCCAGCAACGTCCCGACCGGGATCCCGACCAGGACGCTGATAAGCGTCGCCGTGCAGGATACCTGAAGGGTTCGCATCGTGATTTCCAGGACATCCGGATCAAGGGTCAGGATCAGCCGCTCAGCTTCCCGGATGCCCTCGAAAATGACAGTCACGACTTACTCTCCTCGTCAGCCGCCATGCACCGTGACCTACATCGTCTTACCGGCATCGGGGAAGAATAGTGGGGATCCGTACTTGTCTTTGCCGAAGTCACCGATGATCTTCTGAGTTTCCGGAGCCACCATGAATTCAACGAAGGCCTTGGACCCGGCTGCATTGACCTTGCTGAACTTCTCCGGATTGACCTGCATCACATGGTAGATGTTGAGGAGGGCCGGATCGCCTTCGGAGACGATCTCGAGCTGGAGGTTTTTTTTCTGGGCGAGATAGGTGCCTCGGTCCGTGAGCGTGTACGCCTGTTTTTCAGACGCCATGAGCAATGTTGCCCCCATGCCCTGGCCGGATTCTTGATACCCTTTCATCCCCTTGGGTGTGATCTCGACTTTCTTCCACAAAGCGAGCTCCTTCTTGTGGGTGCCCGAGTCGTCGCCGCGGGAGATGAACAGGGCCTCCTTGGCCGCGATGGCCTTCAGAACATCCGCAACAACCTTCCCCTTGCCGCCAGCCGGATCCGCCGCAGGGCCCACCAGGATGAAATCATTGTGCATGACCAGCTGATAATTGACGACCGCGCCTGCATCGACCAGCTTCTTTTCTGCTTCGGGGGCATGGCACAAGAGCACATCGGCCTCTCCCTTTTCCCCCATGGCCAGCGCCTGTCCCGTTCCGGTCGAGATGGTCTTCACACGGAAGCCGGTCTTTTGCTCGAAGAGAGGCACGAGCTTGTCGAGCAGTCCCGTGTCGACGGTCGAGGTCGTGGTGGCCAGAATCAAATCTTTCGAAGCAGCGCCTTGGGCGTGAGCCCGGTGTGCTGTGCCGGTCAAAAGCACGAGGAAAACCACCATACACACCGAAAGACGAGCACGCACGCTTCTCATGTTGGATCCTTTCAATTTGGGAGCTCAAACCACATTTCCCCCGGCCGAGCGCTCTCTCCCAGTCCAAGAAAACAACGGCCGGAACCCCTGGAAAAGCGGAAGGGCCCCGGCCGGCAAAATCCGTCCGACGCTCCCCTTTCCGCGATGGGAGGCGTGGCCGTTTCCCGCCACACCCTACAGTTCCGCCGGCCTTAGCATCGCGATGCCTTAGGACCGGGGAATCGGAGAGCCGCTGGGCGCCGCAAACGATCCGTTGCTCTGACGCCCGGGCACGAGACAAGCACAGGGAGGGCTGCTTTGTCAACGTCATTTGATGCGGAGGATGCAAGGGTCGGAGGGGAATCCAATTGCCAAACGGCGAAGACATGTCTTATTGTGAAAGAGGCAATCCAAGGGGGAGCGAATGTTACCTGCGGTTGGAATCATGAGAGGAGAAAACGGGACCATGAGAGGGGTACGGTCTGCTTTCGCGAGAGTAATGCTTGTGACGCTGGTGGGCTTCCTTTGCACACTCCCCAGTGCGTCGGCGCAGGACAAGACCGACCGGAACGGCTGGGAGAAGGACAGCGCCTACAACAAGTTCTACAATGTGAGCGAATACGACGACTTCAAGGGGGTTGTGGAAGAGATCATCGAGATCATCCCTTTACCCGGAATGGCCCCCGGTATCGGGCTCAAAGTTCGTGATCAGGACAAGGAAATGGTGGAAGTCCAGCTTGGTCCCAAGTCATTTGTGAAGGCGGATGGGCTGGGACTCAAGAAGGGCGACAAGGTCAAAGTGAAAGGGGTGTGGGCGGCCATCGGCGGCAAGGATGTCTTTCTTGCCTCCAAGGTGAAAAAGGGCGACGACCTGGAATTGAAGGTGCGACGCACCAAGGATGGTACGCCGTATTGGACCCTGACGCCGGATGAGCTCGCCAGGGAAAAGTCGGAATGATGTGTTCGAGAGGAACGGCTTGGGGGATGGGGCGGAAATGCGCGACGGTGACGCTCATCGTGGCAGGTTGCTGCCTGCTCGGCGCATGGCTCGGGTTCAGCGCCATCGCGGCTAAGCCTCTTAAGGTCGTTGTCTTGACCGATGCTGCGGGATTGGGTGACAAAGGCTTCAACGACGTGTGCTGGCAGGGCGTGGAGCGGGCCAAGGAGGCTTTCGGGCTGGATACGCAGTTCCTCCAGTCTCGGGAGCAAGCCGACTACGTCGCCAATCTCACGCTGACCGCCAAGCACGCGGATGTCACGGTCACTTTGGGATACCTCTTCGAGGATGCGGTTCGAGAGGTGGCTCCGCTGTTCCCGGACAAGCCCTTTATCCACGTCGAGGGAGATATCCCGAGCGCCAACACAGCCTCCTTTGATTTCAAGTCCGAGGAGGGAGGGTTTCTCGCGGGACTGGCTGCCGGACTTTTCACCAAGGCCTTTAAGATCGGGGTGGTGGCCGGAATGGACATCCCCCCGGTTGAGGCCTACGTCACTGGTTTCAGAGCAGGAGTGAAGGCGGCCCAGCAGTACCGGGACAAGCCTCTTGACATCGTGGTCGCTTACGCTGGCTCGTTCAACGATCCTGTGAAGGGGAAGGCTCTTGCCCAGGCAGCCATCGACCAAGGTGTGGACGTCATTTTCCGTGCAGCCGGGAACACGGGAATCGGGGTGCTGGAGGCGGTGAAGGGGGCAACCGGTGTCTATTTGATCGCCGAAGACCTGGACCAGGATGACGCCCTACCCGGCCGTATTTTGACGAGCGCTCTCAAGCGCATGGATGTGGCGGTGTTTCAAGCTCTCGAGGCGGTCGTGCACGGTCGCTTTCAAGGGGGACATCGATGGCTGGGGGCTGCCGACGGGGCGGTGGACATCACGGAGATGGCTCATACGAGGAGCCTCTTCGCCAAGGCCGATTTCGATCGCATCCAGCTTGCGAGGCAGCTCTTGAAGGAAAGGAAGATAGCGGTTCCCAAGCGCTACGGCGATCTCCAGGAATTTCGCCCGCCCGCCCTCAACCCTTGAGCACGTCGCCGCAAACAAAGGGCGCGTCATCACGCGAGCGTCATCCCGGCGCAAGCCGGGATCCAGCAGTGTTCTCAAGAGAGCTGGATTCCGGGCAAGAACCTTCCGGGATGACGGCCTGAGGTTTTTCCTTCTTTCAAATGTCGCTGATCCTCACGATAGAAGGATCTTACACAGCCAGTGCATGATCGCCCTGAGATCCGATTTTGCAGCGTCTCCAAACGGTTTGGCCCGCTGTGGGCCAACCGGGAAATCAGCTTCGACGTCCACCGAGCTGAGATCCACGCCGTCGTCGGAGAGAACGGGGCTGGAAAATCGACGCTCATGAAGGTCCTGTGCGGCCATTTCCGGCCGGACGAGGGATCCATTGCGATTCGAGGACGTGAGTCGCGGTTCCGCTCCCCGCGACAGGCTGGAGAGGCCGGACTGGGGTTGGTGAGCCAGCAGCCCCACACATTCCCCCAATTGACGGCCCTGGAGAACGTGCTTGCCGGCCATCCTCCGGGTCTGTTCCGCCTGCTCAGACCCGCAGCGGCACGCACCCGGGTTGAAGCGTTGTGCTCCCGCTTCGGATTCGAGCTTCCGCTTGACCGGCGGGCGGGTGAGCTTGCCTTCGCGCATCGCCAGCAGATTCAGTTGTTGCGCGTGCTCTATCGGGATGGGAGCGTGCTGGTGCTCGACGAGCCCACGAGCCTCCTTGCGCCGCCGGAAGCGGAGCGTCTGCTCGACCTGCTCCGCGGCCTGCGCTCCAACGATCACACCATCCTTTTCGTGAGTCATCGCCTCTCCGAAGTTCTCAGTTTGGCCGACCGGGTGTCCGTTCTCTCCAAGGGCCGCTGCGTCGGTACCTACGCGACCGCCGACGTCACTGGGGAATTCATCGCGCGTCTGATTGCGGAGGATGGAGGCGGTGTCGGCTTGCCCGCACCGGATCCAGCATTTGGCGAGCTGGAAGGGGCACACGCCGAGAGACTCTCCATCTCCCCCGCCCTTGTCGTGGAAGAGGAGGGCAGGGCGATGGGAGGTCAAGCGCCAAGCCACCGTCAGCGTGCTTCCTTCGCTGAGGGGGTAGGGACGTCCTCATGCCCGCCTGAGAGATCCATTGCTCCCTGCGGCGCGAGAATAGCCTTGAGTCTCGATAGAGTGCGCTCGGAGCCCTCGACCGAGGAGAGTCCTCTGGACCGGGTTTCACTGGAACTGACGGAGGGGGAGAGCTTCGGCGTTGGGGGCGTTGTCGGAAACGGCCAACGCTCGCTTGCACGCGTTGTCTCGGGATTGGAGGCGACAGTCACGGGGACGATTCATTTGGCGGGTGAGGATGTAACCCGGATGTCCTTGAGGGACCGGCGGTTCAGGGGACTACGGTGGCTGCCGGCGAATCTCACGGAAGAAGGCATGCTCCCGGCCGCTTCGCTGTTGGACAATTGCCTTCTCGGGCTCCAGCGCGAACCGCGCTTCCAGCGGCACGGGTGGCTGCGCAGCAAGGCTGCTTCGCGCTGGGCATCGGCGATGCTCAATGCCGGTGACGTGCGGTATCAGGCCCTGGGTTATCCAGCGAGCAGTCTTTCAGGCGGGAACCTCCAAAAGCTTGGTCTGTGCCGAGCCCTTGAAGGAGAGGTTCGGGTCGTGCTTCTGGAGCAGCCCTCGAGGGGTTTGGACCTTCTCGCGCAGAAGCGGCTTCGCTCTCGGGTTCACGAGCTTCGAGCTCAGGGTGTGTCATTTCTCGTCATTTCTCATGACCTTGAAGAATTGTTTGAGCTCTGTGACCGCATTGGGGTTCTCTTCAGGGGGGCGCTCATGGGGGTTCAGAATACCGACCAGGCGCGGCGCGAGACGCTGGTACGCTGGATGCTTGGAGGCCCTTAGCTCACTCACCGTCCAACGTGCCGGAGCATCGGTGTCAGTACGCCATTCCACAACCTCACGTGTCTTGGCAATCGCGACGGGTTTTGCGGTCTGCGCCGTCATCGCTCGTGCTGCGGGAGTGGGGCCGTGGGAGCTTCTCAAGGCGATCATCGAGGGCAGCTTTGGGTCTTCGCAAGCCAGTGCCGCGACCGTTGCGAAGATGACGCCCCTGGTTCTGAATGGACTCGCGGTCGCAGTCGCTTACCGCGCCGGCCTGCTCAACATCGGCTGTGAAGGTCAGATGACCCTCGGAGCCTTGGCTGCGGCCTCTTTGGCGACTCGTGCAACCGAATGGGGCGGTGCGGTGCTCATCCCGGCAACCCTGGCTCTCGGGGGCCTGATCGGCGCTGTCTGGGCCATGCCAGCGCTTTGGCTTCGCCGCCGTAAGAACGTCCACGAAGTCTTGACGACGCTGATTTTGAATACCTTGGCTCTCCATCTTGCGGACCTCCTCGTGGTCGGTCCCCTGGGAGACGGAACGGCCATCGGGAGGACGGCCCTGGTCGCCCGGCAGGCTTACTTTCCGTCCTGGGAATTCAGTCGTGGCGCCGTCGTGAGCCTGGCTCCTGTCATCGCCTTCGGCCTGGCTGTCGCTGCTCAGGTGTGGCTGGAAAGAACGGTGTGGGGGTTCGAGGTGAGAGCAAGCGGAATGAGCCCTTTAGCCGCGAGGGTCTCGGGGATCGAGGCCGATCGATGGCAAAGGCGGATGTTCCTCTTGAGCGGATCCATTGCGGGGCTGGCAGGATCGTTGGAAGTCCTCGGGGTTCATCATCGGTTTTACCGGTCTTTTTCGCCAGGTTACGGGTTTGACGGCATCACGGTCGCGTTTCTGGCCAACGGGTCGCCCATCTGGTCATGCGTCAGCGGCCTCCTGATGGCCATGCTTCGTTCCGCGGACAAGTGGCTTCAGTTGAGTCTCAGCATCTCTCCCAGCCTTATCTGGATCATTCAGGCGGTCTTGCTCCTTTCGGTGGCTTGTCAGGCCAGGCTCGACGCGGTTTGGCCTTGGATAAGGAGGGTTTTCGGGAGGCTTGCCGGGGGGGCGCGAGCGAGCGAAGAGGCGCAGTCATGACAAGCGAATGGCTCCCGACATGCATCTATTGGTGCTTGACGGTCCTTGCGAGGACCACGCCGCTCTTGTTTGCGTGCCTTGGTGGACTCGTGTCGGAATCCAGCGGCGTGATCAACTTCGCTTTGGAAGGCATGATGCTGGTAGGCGCTTTCGGGGCAGTCTGGGCCGCTCACGCATTCGGGTCTCCCTGGTGGGGCCTCCTTGGGGGGGCTATAGCCGGAATGGCACTTGGCGCGCTGCATGCCATCGCCTGTCTCTCGCTCAGGGCCAACCAGATCGTGAGCTCGATTGCGTTGAATCTTCTCGCGGCTGGAGCGACCGGGACCTTGCTTAACCAAGTGTTCCAGGCTTACGGCACCTCTCCTACGGTGGGGCGTCTGCCGAGCGTGGGGGAGCTGGTCAGGGGGGGCTTCCCGGGTCATGCCTCCTGGGTGGTACGTGCCCTGGACGCTTTGCCCCTGTCGGCTCTCCTGGCGGTCGGGTGCACCCTGGTGGTCTTATTCGTGTTTCAGAAGATGGCGTTGGGATTGGTGATTCGAGCCTGCGGCGAAGACCCTTATGAAGCCAGAGCCTGCGGGATCGAGGTGGCCAGGGTGCGGTTCGGGGCCGTTCTCTGCAGCGGGCTTCTCGCCGGCCTTGGGGGGGCTTCCTTGTCCATCGGCGCTTTGGCCCAATTCGTGGAGCGCATGACGCAGGGACGTGGTTACCTGGCAATCGCCGCACTCATTCTCGCTCGCTGGAATCCCAGAGGGGTCCTGCCGGCGACGCTGCTTTTCGGAGGGGCAGAGGCCTTGTCGGATTGGCTTGCCGTGTCATGGCCGAGGGTACCGCACCAAGGCCTTCTTGTGGTTCCTTACGGAATGTGTCTTCTGGTGCTGGCCGTTCACGTCGGAAGACGGCGAGCGCCTTCCGCACTTGGAAGACTTTGAGGCGGCACCATCCAGGGGTGCCCAGATTCCGGCGGGCGCCAAGGGCGAGCCCGTTTACAAAGCCCGGGTTGTGGTATATGGAAGGCTGCATGGGCAAGGCAACTCTGCTCTTGCCAACCGACTGCCGGTGGAAGGCGGCGCTGCTGGTGCTCTGTCAAGTTTGTTGCGCAAGATACACCCCCCCTTTGATTCCCCCCTCGAGCGGGGTTGGGGGGTGTTCACCTGCCGGGCAAACCTTCTTTGACGGAGCGCAAGGCTGAGATCTCTCGTTGTAGTACTAACGATCATGCTCAAACGGCGAATCGGGGAATCTTGATGGATACCGGAGCAGTAGACTCGACAGAACAAAACCAGAATGCACGCGGAAAACGGTCAAGACTGCAGATCGGTGCAGGCGTGGTCTTGGTGACCGTGGTTCTGGGTGTTGTGTACTGGCTCTTTTTCGTGCGGCATCGAGTGACGTCGGACAACGCATACGTTGTCGCCGACAGCGCGGCCATCAGCAGTCGTATCAGCGGCTCGGTTGTGAAGAAGCAGGTTGAAAACGACGACCAGGTTGCACAGGGCGCTGTTCTTCTGGAGCTGGACCCAGCGGATTTTCAGGCTGTGGTGGACCGGAGCCGTGCGGCTGTGGCTCGATTGGATGCCGAAATCCAGGTTGCCGAGGTGTCCATTCAGCAGATCGATCTGCAGACCCGGTCGCAGGTTCAAGCCGCGGAAGCGGCTCTTCAGTTGGCTCAGGACAAGGAGCGAGAGGCGCGCTTCCGGCTGGAGGAGCATGAACGACTCCGAGTGGGGATGCAGGCGGACCTCTCCCATGCGAAACGGGATCTCGAGCGCTACTCCAACCTGCTTCACGAAGGTGCGAGCTCCGAACAGCAGCGAGACCGAACGAGCACTTCCTTCAAGAAGGCAAAATCGCAGGTGGAAGCCTCGGACGCTCAGATCGCGGCTTCCCGAGCTGCCCTGGCCGGCGCCATGCAGGAGGTCGACCGAGCGCGGGCGCAGCTCGATACCTTTAAGGGCGATCTGTTGCGTCGAGAGATTGAACGTCACAAGCTGGCCGCACAAAAAGCCAGGCGGGCGGAGCTTCTTGCTGAGCTGGAAACCGCCGAGCTCAACCGCTCGTACTGCACCATACGAGCGCCGATCTCCGGTTACGTCGCTCAGGCCAGAGTGCAGGTGGGGGAGCGGGTGCAGCCGGGGCAGTCCCTCATGGCGATCGTTCCTCTCCAAGAGGTTTATGTCGAAGCGAATCTCAAGGAGACGGAGCTGGAAGATGTCCGCATCGGTCAGAAGGTCAGGATTTCCGCGGACACTTTTCCCGGCCATGTCTACCATGGCCGCGTTGCCGGGATTCGGGCTGGAACCGGGGCCGCGTTTTCCCTGCTCCCTCCGGAGAACGCTACGGGGAACTGGATCAAGGTCGTCCAACGCTTTCCCGTAAGGATACTGCTCGACAAGCCACCTCCGCCGGAGTATCCTTTGCGTGTTGGCGCTTCCTTGCATGTGACCATCGACACATCGGACCGATCGGGAGCCAGGTTGCTGACAGGAAGCTCGGCCCGGGATCCGGGGGACGTCTCCTTGGACAAGGTCCAGAGCTGAGGGGGCTGCGACTGAGCATCGTCCGCTAAGCACCTGGCCGGCATGCAGCTGAGCGAGCGCACAGTCTGAATCGGGCCTCAGGCTGATCCGGGCAATTGCCGATGAAATAGCCGCCGTTCGCGAAAATCGATCCCGCTTTGGCGGAGATCAGCCGCACGGACAGGGTGATGGGCGCCGTGGGGTGTCGCTCAGGGCGATACGGATGAACTGGGAAAAAGGAGAATGGCTATGAAGAAGGTACTTTGGGTTGTTGTGATCATGCTCTGTGTCAGCGTCTTTGCTCTTGGAGACGCGTATGCGGCAAAGCCGGAAAAAATCAATGGCGTTTCCCGAATCACGCATTCGGGAGATGTCAAAGGCAAGATCGACTTAAGGAATACCGGCGCCTGCATTTCGCTCGCCGATCCTCTCGATCTTCAGGTTCTGGTCTATGTCCCCGGGACTTCCATCGTAGCCAGGGCGGTGCCGGTCAAGGATCTCAGCGGCGTGTTCGAGTTTCGCCTGTTCGACGTTCCGGAAGGCACCCCGACCATCCTGGTCGATGTGCAGGATGTTCCGAATTCGACGCTTACCACGATGAAGCTGGAGACGGTCCCTGCGTTCGTCGTCAAGAAGCAGAATGTCCTCGACCTCGGGACGCTCACTCTTTCCTGCCCCACCACACCCTAACGGAGCTGCTCCGAGCGGTTTTCGATCCTGACACGCCGAGTGCTCTGTCGACTTTGTTTCGCAAGGGACATCCCCTTTTGATTCCCCCCTCGAGGAGGGGGTGGGGGCTGTTCTCTTGCTCGGCAGAACTTCTTCGACGGAGCACCAGAAGCTTTTTGGGGGTGGAGGAGCGACGCAGAGCGCGCTCCTGGCTCACTGATAACGAAAAGCCCGATCCCTCTTCGGGGGACCGGGCTCTTTGGTTTGCCTGAGGCTGCGATTGTCACATGCCGAGCGCCTTGGCTTCGGCTTTGCTCAGGGCGAGCTTTGCTTCAACAAGCATCCTGGTGTATTTTTCGAGCTTTTCGTGATTTTGGGCCACCAGAGCTTTTAGGATGTCCCCTTCGATCTCCGCGACCTCCAGCCTCTGATAGTAGTCCAGCATTTCTTCAAAGTGGGCCACCACGATCTTGCCCGTCAGAATGGGGTGGTTGTTGGTGACATTGGCTTCCTTGAACCGGGTTCCATGCTCCAGTTCAACTTCCAGGCCGATACGGAAGTCTTCGAGGTCAACCTTCATGTCTCCCGTATTGATCTCATTGAGGATGATCCGGGCCTCTTCGGTGCTGACTTTCCCGTCGGTCTTCCGAGTCCAGTCACTGATCTTGAGCTCTCTGCACACCCGCTGGACCTCTTCGACGGTGATGTAAACCGGTAGCTCCATTTGCTCCCTCCTGATCACAAGGCGGATTCTCGTTTCGTTAAAATGCGCTCCTCGCCGATGGCTGCAAAGCTAAACAGGAGGAGGCCTTCTTGCAAGCGCTACCCGTCTCGTCACCCTGGCCAATCTCCGGCATCCCTCATCGCTGATCGGCATGCGGACCTCACCATCACTGCGGCTCGGATCGCAGAATGCTCTGCTTTTGATCGATGACCTTGAGACCGGTGGGCGTCTTCCTGACCTTCCACGTGTTGTCCGTTTGACCCGAGAGGGATTTCCTGGCGTTTTCGACGGCATATCGGGACGTGAATCGCAAGATCTTGGTGTCCGATCGATCGGTGTCCACAACCACCACGTCGCTCACCAGAGAGCAGGCAATGGAATCCCAGTTCTTGAAATAATACCCCATATCCTTGCGGATATAATCCTTGGTTACCTCGCCACGACCATAATAGTTGACCTGGTCTCCATAGTAGTACAGCAGCGCCTCCAGCGACTTCTTCTCAGTAAGGTGCAGCACGTGCTCGACAAGCATCTGCAGTTCTCGTTTGTTGATGACCACGGAGCTGGCTGGGCTCTCGGGGGCTTTCTCGCGAACCAAGGGGATTGGGGCCGTTCCCGTACGGTCCGCAAGTGCGAGGCTGGACGAATCGGTCCCGTCCGAATCGGTCCCGTCCGCTGCGTCGGATGTGTCCTCATCCGTTTCGGCGTCGTAGGTCGATGCTTCCTGGGACAGGTCTGGAGGATAAACCTTCGGCCCCTCATCGAAGCCCGAAATCGACTTTCCACTGTCTGTGGCCGGCTTCTGGTCGGACGCCGCCATGGTTGTCTGCTCTGGAACTGGAATGATATCAACGATCAACGGGCGCTTGTCCTTGTCGATATCGCTCTGGGTGGTGTAGACGATGGTCGCAAGCTTGTTGCGAAGGCGCTCCGCGGTTGCGGTTAGGGTCGCCAGTTTCTGCTTGCCAAGCTCGGTGTCCCAGTAAAAGACGGTGTTGGGGACGTACACGCCCCACTTGTCTACGTGGATGATCTTGGCATCCATCTGCCCTTGGGTCCGCACGACCTTCTCCTTGCCGGCACCCACCGCGCAAGGTGCCGGCCAAAGCCACAGCACCAGCACCAGCCAGGACGTGGCAGCGAACGAAGCTCTGGATCGCTTCATCGTACTCCTCACTTCATCTCTTGGTGATCACGCAGGCGGTCCATGACGGGAGCTTGCCTTCTTCGCGCTCCTCAAAGGCCGCTCCCATTCGGTGTCACCGGGACTATTATCACAACCGGAGCAAAGAAAACAGGCTCATCCCACTGAGCTTCGCCGCGCCATAACGGACGGTCCGGCTCAGCTTTTCGAGGGACGGAAAAGGGTACGACGGTTCCAGGCTGTTTGCCGAGGCTTTGAGTCTGGATCGTTGGTCCTATTGCGTGTACTATAGAAGCTGTGACGCTCGAGCGGTGCTCGGCGTTGTGTGACTGGATGAAAGGGATGTTATGGGATCATGATCAGAAGCGAGGAGACCAGCAACATGGCCGAGTTCAAATGCACAAAGTGCGGCTTTGAAAAGGAAGGGAAGTGCAAGCCCCAGAAATGCCCCAATTGCGGGGAAAAGAAGACGTTTGAAAAGGTCGAGAAGTAGCATCGATTCCGTTTGGCGTGAGGAGGGTGGTCGATCGCAGATGCCCCAAGGTACCGAGTGACCATCCTTTCCTTGATTCGTGCGGTGTGAACGGGCTCACCAATGAAGAAGTCTTCACCGAGACAGCTCACCTGGCTTCCACAGCGGGCGATTCGGGAGCACTGCCTCTGGTGCTGCGAGAATCGAAGACAGGAAATCGAAGCGTGCACTTCGCTCAGCTGCCCGCTGTATCCCCTTCGCTCCGGACAGGCAACGGTTAAGGGGGATGAGCTCTATACCGTCATCCGAAGGAAATGCCTCGATTGCGTGACGGGGTCGCGTACGGAGGTCCTCAAATGCTCCTGCGTGCGGTGTCCGCTCTGGGGGTTCCGATTGGGCAAGCCGTCATGCTCGCTCTCTGAAAGGCGCAAGAAGCATTCGCCACCGGCACCCCAGCAATGAGCGGCGGTGGGCAAACGGGTCATGGACTGCCTTACCGATGACCAGACGCGGAACAAGGTTTCGTGACGCTGATGAAACAGCCGTGCCGGAAGCGGCGGCTGTCACGGAGCGCTCGAAGCCTTAACGCGGAAAACACCTGCCCCTTCAGAGCCGTGGAAGGCGGCACTTCTGTCGTTTGCAGATTTGTTTTGGTGGTAACACCCCCCTTTTGATTCCCTCCTCCGCGTTGAGGGGTGTCCCCGGCACTCTTCCATCTGACGCAGTACTGCCGGCACGGGAGCACCCGCTGCGGCATTGTGACGGAGGAGAGCTAAAGCTCTTGCACCATCCGACTCATGTCTTCGTAGCTGAAGACCGGCCCGTCGAGACACACGTACTTGCTCCCGATGTTGCACCGCCCGCAAATCCCGACGCCGCACTTCATGCGCTTTTCCAGGGTGGAGATGATCTGAGCGTCCTCGAATCCCAGCTCCTTGAGCCCGAACAGGACGAACTTGATCATGATGGGAGGGCCGCACACGACGGCGACTTTGTTGAGCGGGCTGGGAGATTCCTCGGTGAGGACCGTGGGAACGAACCCGACGCGCTCCTTCCAGCCGGGAAACTCGGTGTCCACCGTCAGGACCAGATCAACGCCGCCCTTCCGCCATTCGTCGAATTCATACGTGTAGCAGAGGTCTTTGGGCGAGCGGGCGCCGTAGATGACCGTGATGTTGCCGTAGTCGCTACGGTGGTCGATCATGTACAAGAGGAGGGTGCGGAGGGGCGCCATGCCGATGCCGCCGCCGATGAACAGGATATCATGCCCCTGCATGCTCTCGTAGTCGAAGCCGTTGCCCAAGGGAGCGCGCAGACCGACGGGGTCCCCCGGATTCAATTGGTGGATGCGCTGAGTCACCTCGCCGACCCGCATGACACTGAATTGCAGGTAATCCCTGCGCGTCGGGGGAGAGTTGATCACAAACGTCGACTCTCCGGTTCCAAACACGGAGAGCTGCCCCACCTGCCCGGGACGAAACGTAAAGTCCCGCATCTTCTGCTCGTCGTTCAAGGTGACGCGAAGCGTGTTGATATTGGCGGTCTCGCGGATGACTTCCTTCACCGTGGCAAGCTCGGGGAAGTAGGGATTGATGAGCGGATCATGCGCAGACACAGGCTTCCTCCTTCAGATGCGCCACGACATTCCGGATATCGATGGAAACGGGGCAGCTTCGAATGCATCGGCCGCAGCCGCAGCATCCCACCAGCCCGTCATACTTTTCGGGGATGTAGCTGAACTTGTGTCCCACGCGGTTTCGATAGCGCTCGAGCTTCGAGGGGCGAGGATTGTGGCCGCTCGCCTCCGACGTGTACTGGAAGAACATGCAGGAATCCCAGGACCGCAACCGTTCTCCAGCCAACTCTTTTTGCTCGTCCGTAATGGTGAAGCAATAACAGGTGGGACACACGTAGGTGCAGACGCCGCAGCTCAGGCACTGGCCGATCATCTCCTGCCAGTAGCTCGCCGCATCGAAGCGTTTCAAAAATGCTTGAGCGCTGTCCGCAACGTCGAGCGCCCCAACGTGCTGTCGTGAGGCTGCCTCGATGACCTGCGCGGCCAGCGCCCTTTGCGAATCGGTGGCCGCAGTTCCCAGGGAGTCGATCAAAAACTGCGCTCGCTCTTGCAGCACCTCAAAAACGTAGCCCCCATCGACAGGCGTGATTCGGATGTCGCTTCCGTCCATGTCGGCCGGCCCGCTTCCGACCGCCGAGCAGAAGCAGGCGCTATCCGCTTCCTGGCAGACCAGGGTCGCAAAGAAGGTGCTCTCACGCCGCTTCTGATAATAGGGATCCTTATACGGGCCGGTGGTGAAAACGCGGTCAAACGTCTTGAAGCCACGGACGTCGCAGGGGCGCGAGCCGAAAACGAGCAAAGGGCGAGGCTCTGGGGCGGCAATGAGCTCGACCGTCTGCTTGGTCGGGTCCTGCGGGTCTTTGTGGTACTCGAAGCGAAACAGCGTTTCCGCCTGAGGCAGAAGAAGCTTCTTGGGCGGTAAGGTGCTCTGCCGGCTCAAGGTTGGGAGCAATCCTGGGCTGTATGGCAGGAATTCAGTCGCGTGAATCCCGACCTTGGGCGCTGCCGGGACCCAGAGGTCGATCCTTCGGGAAAGCGCCTCCAAGACCGATGACAAACCGTCTGATGGGACAAATATCGTAGAGCCCATGGGGCTACCTCTTTCAAGTAAGGTTATGCTGAACTGGCTGGCGCATCGCGGCTAAAGGTCCGTTTCCCCAGGGCTGAAGGTGAGCAGAGGCGGGACCGCTTGCGGATCCAGGCCGGCTTCATAGCCCAACAGCTCCTGCACGGTTTTGTTGAGCTTTTCCTTCATGAGGGTCACCGGGATTTCCATGGGGCAGACGCGCTCGCACTCGCCGCATTCGGTGCAGCGGCCGGCCAAATGCTGGGCATGGATGAAATGGAAGAGAACCTTTTCGGAGGTGCCCATTCTCTGCGTCAGCCACCTGGGCTCGCGCGACTCGGCGATGCAACGGTCCTGGCACACACAAAGCGGGCACGCGTTGCGGCAGGCATAGCAGCGCAGGCAGCGGTCAAGCTCCGTCTGCCAGAATTCCAGCCGGTCTCCCAGGGATTTCATTTCCAGGGCCTCAACATCCCGGTATCCATCCTCCAAGGTCGCACGAGGCGCAACCGGCTCCCCGATCAGGGTGTCGTAGATGACAGGATTGGGGTGACGGCATCGCAAGCACTTTCGGGCCAGGACATCGTCCCGCTTCACGTCATGCTCGCCTTCCGCGTCTCGGTAGAAGAAGCGGTCCCCTTCAAGTCTGGCGTCAGTAATGCTGGAGCCTGTCGCATGCTTCATGACACGGCGGACGTCAACGGTGCCCGTGCAAGGAATGCCGACAATGAAAAGGGCGTCTCGGCTGATGAAATTCTCCTGGATAAGGGCGACCAGAGAGCGGCTGTCGCAGCCCTTGACACAGATGCCGATCTTCTTTTCGGGGCTCGATGGCTGGACAGGAGGAGTCTTGACCAGATAACCGGTCAGGTTGTGCGTACAAAAGGGGCTCCAAACAAGTCGGTCAATGGAAGCTTCCCCCCGCACGACATGGGGCGTCGTGTGCAGCGAGTCGTAACCCGCCGTCCATCCGATCATGGCATCCAGGCCCGGGAAGGCTTCCTGGGCCTGCTTACGCAATCGTTCCGTTATTGTCTGAATCACGTTCTCGTTCCTGATTCTTTCGGACGTCGGAAAGACCGTCCCTGCTTCCGTTAAACCGATTCCACTTCACCCGTTCGCAAGGCTCGACTGTCATGTCTCCGGACTCCGGGATTGGGGCCGAGCGCATGAATCTGCTCCGAGAAACGAGTGACCACCTCCTGCCAGCGCTGGCCCTCGGAGGCCGAAACCCAGGTGTAGTGGAATCGCCGCTCATCAATGCCCATGAAAGGCAGGAAATGCTTCAGCACCTCGAGTCGCCGGCGCGCGTACAGGTTCCCCACCGCATAGTGGCAGTCCTTGGGGTGGCAGCCTGAAACCAGGACGCCGTCCGCGCCGTAGATGAGGGATTTGGCGACGAAAAGAGGGTCCATCCGTCCGGTGCACGGGATGCGGATGACGCGCAGGTGGGTCGGCTGCTTGAATCGGCACACCCCTGCCGTATCGGCGCCGCCGTAGGAGCACCAGTTGCAGAGAAACCCGACAATCCGGATGGACGGTTGATCATTGGCGGGCTGAATAGAATCGTTTGTCATGGGATCTGCTTCTTTCCATATCCCTGTCGCCGGGCCCAAGCCGAGCAGACAGAGGATTCACACCCTTGGATTCCAAGCCGCGCGTCACGCGCAAAGCTCGTTGACCTCCGCGAGAATCTGGTTGTCCGTGCAATGCTGCAGCTGAATGGCCTTGGGAGGGCAGGTGGCATTGCACAGCCCGCACCCCTGGCAGACGCTCTGAAGCACTTCGGCCTTGCGAATCCCTCCCCGCAGCTCCTTCCAGTGAATGGCTCCAAACGGACAGACCTGGATGCACTTGCCGCAACTGATGCAAGCGCGCTCGTTCACCAGAGCCACCTGTGGGTCGGTCTCGATCATATCCCGAGCGAAGAGGGAAAGCACCTTTGCAGCCGCCGCGCTTCCCTGGGCCACCGAGGAGGGAATGTCCTTCGGTCCCTGGCACACTCCCGCGAGATAGACTCCCGCCGTGTTGGTTTCAACCGGCCGCAGCTTGGGGTGGCTTTCCATGTAAAAGCCATACTTGTCGTAAGAGATGCGGAGCTTTTCTGCGAGAGAGCGCGCCCCGGCCGCCGCGTCGATTCCCGTGGCAAGAACGACCAGGTCCGCCTCCACCTCCACCTGGGCCCCAAGGAGCGTGTCGGCTCCCTGGACCACCATGCGATCGCCGCGCGGATACACCTTGCCCACCCTGCCGCGAACGTACTGGACGCCGTATTCCTCCTGAGCCCGACGCACGAACTCATCGTAGCCCTTTCCGGGGGACCGGATGTCCATGTAGAAGACATAGCACTTGGAGTCGGGCAGGTGGTCCCGGGTCAGGATGGCCTGCTTGGCCTGATACATACAGCAGACCCCGGAGCAATAGGGCCGGTCCACGGAGAGGTCGCGGGATCCGACGCAGGAGATGAAGACGACCGTCTTGGGCTCCCGCCCGTCGGAAGGTCGGCGAATGTGGCCTCCATAGGGTCCCGAAGCCGAGAGAATGCGCTCGTACTGCAGCCCTGAAATGACATCCGGATAGCGTCCCGCGCCGTATTCACCGTAAACGGAGTAGTCGAACAGGTCGAACCCCGTGGCCACCACGATGGCTCCCACTTCCTCCGTCACGAACTGATCCTCCATGTCGTAGTCGACGGCCTTGGTGGGGCATACCTTCGCGCAGACGCCGCACTTGCCCTTCGTGAAGTGGAGGCAGTAGTCCCGGTTGATGGTGGCCTTCTTGGGAATGGCCTGCGGGAAGGGGATGTTGATGGCCCGCGTCAGCCCCATGTGCTCGTTGAAACGATCCGGGACCTTGCGGGACGGACATTTCTCCGTGCAAAGGCCGCACCCCGTGCACTGATCCCAACGCACCGACGTGGTCTTCTTGCGAACCGTGACGACGAAGTTTCCCACATAACCGGAAATGCTTTCGACTTCGCTCAGCGCGTGCAAGGTCACGTTCTCCCGCTGGGAGACGTCCACCATCTTAGGTCCCAGGATGCAGGAAGAACAGTCCACGGTGGGGAAAGTCTTGTCGAGCTTCGCCATCTTGCCGCCGATGGAGGCCTCGCGCTCCACCATGACCACGTCGAGGCCCGCCTCGGCGCAGTCCAGGGCTGCCTGAATGCCGGCCACACCCCCGCCCAGGACCATGACCCGCTTGTTGACGGGCACCTTCGAGGAATAGAGCGGCTGATTGAAGCGCAGCTTGGCCACGGCCATGCTCACGAGGTCGATCGCCTTGCGCGTGTTGGCCACCCGGTCGTTGCTGATCCAGGAGCAATGCTCGCGAATGTTGGCCATCTCGAACATGAACCGGTTCAGGCCCGCCTTCTCCACGGCCTTCCGAAACGTGGGCTCATGCATGCGCGGTGAGCAGGCGGCGACGACGACACCCTGGAGACGGTATTCGTTGATGGCGCGCTGGATCTCATCCTGTCCCGGCTGGGAGCACGTGTAAACATAGCTCGTGGCATACGCGACATCGGGAAACTCCAGGGCCGCCTTTGCAACGGCTTCGGTATCCACGGTACTTGCGATATTGGTTCCGCACTGGCACACAAAAACGCCGATACGCATTTCAAATTCCTTCCGAGACGTTCTGCAAATCGCTCAGCAACGCATCCGCACTGACCACGAGCTTATCCAAGCCGAGCGCATCGGGAGCGATGCCCAGGGCCAGGCCGACAAGCTGGGGCAGGTACACCACAGGGAGATTGAACGACCGATTCCAGCGGCGATCGACCTGAGACTGCCGCAGATCGAGGTTCTGCTGGCACAGCGGACAAGCGACAGCGACCGCCTGGGTATTCAACCGGGCGGCCATGTCGAGGATGCGCCCGGTGAGCTCCGTCACAATGGGATTGCGCGCGACCCCATAGGTTGCGCCACAACATTCGGTTTTGAAGGGGAAGTCGACCACGGTGGCGCCGATGGCCGTGAGAATCCGATCCATGGACACGGGGTTTTCGGGGTCGTCGAACTGGGCAAACCCCGGCGGTCGCGTCAACAAGCATCCGTAGTACGGTGCGATCCTTAGATCCGTGAGCGGACGTTTCACCCTCGCTTCGGTCAGGAGGCCGGCTTCGAGCGCATTGAACAGGAGCTCGAGCACGGAAATGGCCCGCACCTTCCCCTCGAATGGCATGCCCATGAGATCCAGCAGCGCTTGGCGGCGCCCCGGGCTTTCGTGGATTTCAAGAGCCCCCTTGAGGGATCTCAAGCATCCTGGGCACGGGGTCATGACCACATCGCAGCCCATGCGCTCAGCGATTGCCAAGTTGCGCCCCGCAAGGGCACCGGAGAGGGTAGGGTCTAACGAGTGCGCAGGGGTGGAACCGCAGCAGCTCCATTCCGGAATCTCAAGCAGCTGGATTCCCAGCGCCTTACAGACCGCGCGGGTCGATTGATCGTATTCGATCGCGAGTCCTTCGACGGAGCAGCCGGGGTAATAGGCAACGGAGGAAAGCTCACTGGCCATGGCTGCCTCCTTTCCCCGCGCCGTCTTTCTGATCGCTCTGCTCAAAGCGCTTAAAAATGCCGGCGACTTCTCCGCGCTTGCCGATGCGGTGCGGGAAGAAGGTGAGCTTTCCTTTCCGGAGCACAACGGGCGCGAGATCCATGTCCGTAAACGGTTTCTTTGAAAGCAATCCGTAAACAGGAAGGAGGCCCGTCTCAAAAACCCTTCCGAAGGCTTTCACGGAGCGGAGGAATTCGTCGTAAAACATCTGGATGTCGGATTCGGAGACCTTCTTTTCCTTGCGCGACATCACCCTGAGGGACTCCATGACGCTGGCCACATCGATATTGCAGGGACATCGGGTGGTGCAGCCCTGGCAGGAGGCACATAGCCAGACGGAGCGCGACCCAAGAACGATGTCTCTCTGGCCCAGCTGAACCAGTCGCATGATCTGATTCACCGGGTAGTCGTAAAACCTTGTGAAGCCGCAGGTGGCGCTGCAGTTGCCGCACTGGTAGCACTTGCGGACCTGCTGGCCGCTCGCTGCCTCCACCTCGTGGATGAAGTCTTCATCGCACGTCTTTTGTAAGTCCAGGATGTGAATGGGTTCCATGCTCGATTCTTCTGTTTGAGTGCGACAGCCTCAACGGGCGCTCACTCGGAACGATGATTTGTCGTGTGGCTCGGTGCACGGCCACACAAGAAGGTGTCCAGAGCCTTACCCGTCTTGCGGCAAAGGCCTGGATCCAGGGCCGTTTAGAGATCCCGATTCCGGACATCTCCGGAAGAACGGTTGCTCTCCGCTACGGGCACTCTCCGGCGTGGGATCTCTTCTCAGAACAACTTGCTCTATAGCCTTGCCATCCATGGAAGCGTCAAGAGCTGCTGCTTTCGTAGCCGAAGTCGATCAACATCTGCTGGTACTCCACCTTCAGCCGCTGATACATGCGCGCATTCTCAATGGCGAAGGCACATTGCTGGGCGATGGCGGTGGCGAAGTTGATCTCCCGTTTCGTGAAGGGCGGCCGATCGCCCGTCATGAAGCGCAGCACGCCGATGACCTTGCTACGCACCATCAGGGGAATGGAAAGCACCTTCCGGATGCCTTCCTCGGCAACCGCGGCGGGGTATTGGAGGCGGGGGTCCGTGAAGACGTCGTCAATGATCACGATCTTTCCGGCCATGTTGTCCGCGATACTTCGCTGAGAATGGACCGGTCCCTTTTCAATGAATTCCTTGCTCAGCCCATAGGACTGGGCCACATAGAGATTTTGAGTCTTGGGGTCCAGAAGCCGCACGGTGCAGCCTTTCCCTCGGAGCACTTGGGTGACCATCTGGACCACCATCTCCAGAACCTTACCGATGTTGAGCGTGGAGTTGATAGCGCTGCTGAGCTCCTGGAAACTTTGGAGGTAGCGTCGCTCTTCGTCGACCAGGGCATCCACCTTTCGTTGCCATTTGAATGTGAGGATCCCTCGGGCAACCAGAGCTTCCGCAAAGTTCAGCTCATCCTGTGTGAATTCCCGGTGCACATTGGCAAAAAGGGCCACCATGGCCAAAGGCTGCTGATCCACCTCGATGGGGATGAAAGCCGCCGATCGAATCCCTTGAATCATCATGCTCTCTTCTTCAGGGATCCGGTCGACCTGCTGGGGCAGGTTGAGGCAAACAAGCTGGCTGGGAAGCTGAAAGCACACACTCTCACTGGAGCTGACGGACTCGCTGAAGAGAAAGTCTTCTTTGAGACCGTAACTCGAGACGAGCTCAAGCCGTCCTTCAACGTTTTTCATTTTGATGAAGCACCCGCTCAGCTCAAGCGTTTCCACCGTGCGACGGGCAATGAGATTCATAACGCTGTTGGTGTCCACACCGTCACACAATGCGCGGCCCACCTCGACAAAAGGCGCCAGATAATTCGGGCTGGGCATATGGCAATTCCCCTGCTGCGATTTGATAAATCAAAGGATGAAAGGTTCGCAAATACAAATTGCTACGTAGAAGCTTACTCCGTCAGGCACGAAGGACTGCATGCCCTTCGTGCTCCATGCTTCGGCGCGGGACGTCGCCTTTGAGCTCCGCCTTCACCCATTCACAATGATTAAAAACCATCGCGGGCTGAAAATCCAGTGGTACGCGACAGGCCACGGCGCCGCTTTCAGCGCAGCCTCCTCGTCGAAGTACTCGGCCCTGGTCTGCGGGGCGGTCTCGCGAAAGCCCGTCAAAGCCAGACACTTTATCATGTTCCATGGCGGAAGGGAAATCCTTCCTCGGATGTCAGCAAATCCGGCACGAGAAATCCACCTGTCAGCGATGCGCTCATGCCGGAATGGGCGTGCACCGTGCCTTGCGTGCCGATCCAGCGCCCTTGCAAGGTGAGAAAGACGCCGAGCGGCTTGCCGTGCTTACGCGCAAGCAAACGGTTGAAATCTCGGCATCAAGGATATCCCTCGGCGGTTAAACGTTATCGATCATTGCGAAAATCTGCGAATCGTCAAAGCCCTGCAGCCGGATGGCGCCGGAACGGCACGAAGCGGCACACAGCCCACATCCCTTGCAAAGGGCCGGGTTGATTTCGGCCTTTCCCTTGTCGTTGAAAAAGGGCGCCGAGTAGGGACAGACCGTCACGCATGTCCCGCAGACACTGCACAGAGTCGGGTTGACTCGTGCCACCGCACCGCTGACAGCCACCTTCGCCTTGGCCAGCAAGCAGGTTGCTCGGGATGCGGCCGCGAGTGACTGAGCGATGCTCTCGTCGATGGACTTCGGACAGTGGGCGAGACCGCACATGAAGACCCCTTCGGTCGCAAAGTCCACCGGCCTGAGCTTGGCATGCGCTTCGACGAAAAAGCCGTCCTCGTTGAGGGGCACTTTGAAGAACTGGGCCAACCTCTCGCTTGGGTATGGCACGATGGCGGTCGCCAAAACGAGGAGGTCCGCTTCCAGCGTGACGGGTCTCCGGAGGATCGGATCGATCAGGGTGATCTCGATGGAGTCGTCCCCGCGACGGACTTCCGGCTTTGCCTCCAGATCGTATCGGACGAAGACGACCCCGGCTTCTCGGGCACGGGTGTAGAGATCCTCACGCTCCCCGTAGGTACGGATGTCCCGATAGAGGACGAAGATGCTCATGCCTGGGTTGATCTGCTTGAGCTCGAGAGCGCTTTCCATGGTGTGCGAGCAGCACACGCGGCTGCAGTAAGGACGATCGGGCTCACGCGACCCGACGCACTGGATGAACACCGCCGTATCCGCTTTGTTCAGGGAATCGTCTCCCCCGACAAGCCGGGCATCGAGCTCGAGGGCCGTGAGAACACGAGGGTCTTCCCCGTAAAGGTACTCGGACGGGAGGTATTCCTTTCCGCCGGTTGCCAACACGGTGAGGCCATGCTTCAACGCGAATGTTTCCTCACCAGCGGAGCCGTTGGTGCGCAGGTGGGAGGTGAAATTGCCGACAAAGCCCTCGACCTGCGTGAGCTCCGTCGAGGTGTGAACATGGATCAAAGGATGGGCTTCGACTTCCGCCACGATCTGTTTCACGTACTCCGGGATGTTCTCCCCCAACCAAGTCTTATGGAGTGCCTTCGCCTGTCCGCCGAGCTCCGCAGACCGCTCCACCAGATGGACCTCATAGCCCTGATCGGCCAGGTTCTTGGCTGCGTTCATGCCTGACACGCCGCCTCCGAGGATCATCGTAACGGGCACGAGATCCAGCTCCGCATCGTACAACGGCTCGAGGAGAGCCGCTTTGGCGACAGCCATGCGTACCAGATCCTTGGCTTTTTCCGTGGCCCCCAGCGGATTGCCGCTGTGAACCCAGGAATCCTGGTTGCGGATGTTCGCCATTTCGAACAAATACTTGTTGAGTCCCGCGTTGAGCATCGTCTCCTGGAACAGAGGCTCGTGTGTTCGGGGCGTACAGGCCGCGACGACCACCCGGTTGATTCCCTGCTCCTGGATCACTTGGGCCATCTTGACCTGCGTGTCCTGGGAGCAGGTGTAGAGATTGTCCTCGACGTAGACCACGTAGGGAAGCGTTCGCGCATATTCGCGCACTTCGGGCACATTGACCACGCCCCCAATGTTGATCCCGCACTGGCACACAAACACCCCGATCCGGGGAGGCTCGCCGAAAACGTTGGTCTGGGATGGCAGCTCCCGTTTCCTGCTCTGACTTCCGCGGACGTCCTTGAGCTGAACCCCGGCGGCGGCCGCCGCGGCCGAGGCTTCCATGACCGACTGCGGAATGTCCTTGGGACCTTGGACCGCGCCGCAGACGTAAACGCCGGGGCGCGACGTCGCCACGGGAGTGAAGCTGTCCGTCTTCACAAAACGGTACGAATCGAGCTCAATGCCGAGCCGCTGAGCCATTTCGGCGGTCTCGCGCCCTGACTGGAAGCCCACCGACAGGACCACCAGGTTGAAGACCTCGCTTCTCTGCTCGCCGTTCTCCTCCACATACAGAATTTCGACATCCCCATTGGCTGCGGGGACCAGGGAATGCACGCGGGAGCGGATAAACCGTACACCCTCGTCTCGCGCCCGTTCGTAGTAGCGCTCGAAATCCTTTCCGTGTGTGCGGATGTCCATGAAAAAGATTGCCGCATCGAGGCTGCTGTGTGCATGCTCCTTGGCGATCACGGCCTCTTTGATGGCATACATGCAGCAAACCGAGGAGCAGTAGGGATTGTTGATCGTGCGGTCACGCGATCCGACGCACTGGAGCCAGGCGATCTTCGATGGCTCTTCGCGGTCGTAGGGCCGCATGAGATGCCCGCGGAAGGGTCCCGATGCACTCAGGATGCGCTCAAACTCAAGGCTCGTGATGACATTCGGAAGCGACTCGTAGCCGTAGGTGTCGTACAGAGACGGGTTGAACACCTCATCGCCCGTTGCCAGTACGACCGCTCCCACCTCGATCGTCGTGCGGTGCGGCTCGTCGTCATAGCGAATCGCTTTCGCAAGGCAAACCGTTTCGCAAATTCCGCATCCGATGCAGGCGCTTCGGTCGATGCTGTACACGAGGGGGACAGCCTGAGCGTAAAGAATGCTCGTCGCCTTTCTCTGATCCAGGCTGCAGTTGAACTCATTCACGCACAGAACGGGACAGACCTGAGCGCACTGGCCACATCCGGTGCATTTGCCCGGATCAATGTAACGAGGCTGGGTGGTCAGGCTCGCCGAAAAATGTCCCGCGGCCCCGTCAAGAGACTCCACTTCCGTATTCGTGAGAATATTGATGTTCAGATGCCGGCCGACCTCGACCAGTTTAGGTGAGATGACTCACATGGCGCAGTCGTTGGTCGGAAACGTCTTATCCAATTGGGCCATCAGCCCCCCGATGGAAGGGGACCGGTCCACCAGATGGACGTAGTAGCCCGCATCGGCGAGGTCCAGGGCCGCCTGCATGCCGGCGATTCCTGCGCCAACGACCATCACGGAGCCAATCTTGTCACTGCCTGCCAGCGTTGTCATAGAGCGTTCCTTCAGCATGAGATGTCATCATCGCGGGGCTGCGGATCGGCCTGCGCTGTCGAACGGTCGACAGTCCAGCCGATCCGTTCTGGGTTATGCAGCTAAGCCGACGAACTTGGGAGTGGTGCCCTCGTAGCCGTGCAGGTCCACGCTTCCGCTCTTCTCCAGGTCCCCCAGCCGTTTAGAGACCGTGTACACGGGGAGGGAGGCCGCTTCGGCGATCTGTCTGACAGAAAGGGGACCGGCTTTGAGGACCTGCAGGATGGCCGCTTTCTCGTATTCTTCTTCCACGGCCGATTCGAGCAGTCTGGTGTAGTCTTCTTCCTTGATCCGTTCGTGGTACACATTTTCGACGGTCGTCAGCTGCCGTTCCATTCCCATGAGCCATCGAAGCCGGGGGGATGTGAGGGCCCCTTGCACGGATGCGAGCTGCAGTGCGTGACGTGTTGCATCGAACGGCCCAAGGCCTTCGATCACGGAGCTGAGCTCCTTGACGTAGTCGGCGAAGATCTGCCCTTCGGCCGCACTGACCCACCGAAGCTGAAGCCGATCCCTGCCGATTCCGGCCAGATCCAGGAGCTTGCGAGCGACATGGACTCGGTTCTGAGCGTAGTAGTTGCCTTCGAGGTAATGGCAGTCGCCAATGTGACAGCCGAAAACCAGCACGGCGTCGAAGCCGCTGGTCAGCCCTTCGACCATGTGAAGGGGATCCACGCGGCCGGAGCACATCGTTCGCAGCACGCGAATCGTCGGCGGGTATTGGAATCGGGAGACTCCCGCGAGGTCCGCCCCCGCGTAGGAGCACCAGTTGCACAGAAATGCGAGAATTTTGGGCTCAAACGGTTCACTCATCGCTATTGTTCCTTGGCTTGTCTGGGGGCGCCACCCGCATGAATGGCCGCGACCATTTGGCTGTTCCGGAAGTGGAGGATGTCGATGGCTTTCTGCGGACAGGCCGCCGCACAAACGCCGCAGCCTTTGCAGGACGCGGCAATGGTCTCGGCCACGTAGCCTCTTCCGACCACTTCATGGCGCCGGATCGCGCCGAACGGGCAGGACATCTCACACAAACCGCAGCCGGTGCACAGCTCCGCGTCCACCACGGACACGACGGGCTCGACTTCGATGTGCGACTGAGCGAGGATACCGGATGCACGGGCGGCGGCAGCCTGCGCCTGGGCAACGGCCTCGTCGATCGGCTTCGGGTAATGGGCGAGCCCGCACACAAAGACCCCATCCGTAGCAAAATCAACCGGGCGAAGCTTCATGTGCGCTTCCAGGAAAAAGCCGTCTTCGTTCACGGGAACCTTGAGGAGCTTGGACAGCTCCCTGCTCTGGTTCGGGACGATCGCCGTGGCCAAGCTGAGGTAGTCCACCGTGAGCTTTACCGGGAATCCGAGCACATGGTCCCTGACCGTGATGGTGAGTTTTTCCGTGTCACCCGCGAGGGTCTGCTCCACCAAGGGCTTTTCCTGCAAGGAATAACGGATAAAAAGAACCCCGAGTCTTCTGGCCTGCGTGTAGAGCTCCTCGCGAAGCCCGTAGGTCCGCAGGTCTCGATAAAGGATGTAAACCGCAAGGTCGGGCTTGCGAGTCTTCAAATCAATGGCCTGCTGAACGGAGGCGGTGCAGCACACTTTTGAGCAATAGGGGCGGTGGGGCTCCCGAGATCCCACACATTGGATGAAGGCAACCCCTTCCGATTCTTCCAATCGCTCGGGCTGGACTGCAAAGAGCTCTTCCAATTCGTGCCAAAGGACGACGCGATCGCTTTGCCCGTAGAGGTATTCGTTCGGCTCGAATGGCTGGCCACCCGTGGCCAGCACCACGACTCCGTGGTCGATGTCCCGTTCCCCGGCCTTTGTGGCGACCGTGGTCGTGAACTGTCCGACGAAGCCCTGAACGCGTTTGACCGTCGACTGCATCAGGACTTCGATCCGGGGATGGCTCAATACGGTTTCCCTCAACCTTGACAGATACGCCTGGACATCCTCGCCCTTCCACGTGTGCCGCAGCTTCTGGGCGTTGCCTCCAAGACGTTGCATTTCCTCAACTAGATAGGTCGTGAAACCCTGATCCGCGAGGTTGATGGCCGCGCTCATGCCGGCAACGCCGCCCCCCACGACGAGGGCCGACTGGTTGAGAGGCACCTGCATGCGCTCGATGGGCTCCAGCAGCACCACCTTGGCAACCGCCATGCGCACCAGATCCTTGGCCTTCTCCGTCGCCTTCTCCGGTTCCGACTGGTGGACCCAGGAATCCTGGTCGCGAATGTTGGCCAGCTCGAAAAGGTACCGATTGAGGCCGGCTTCGCGAATGGTCTCCTGAAACAGGGGCTCATGGGTTCGCGGTGTGCACGCGGCGACGACGACTCGGTTGAGCCGGTGCTCCTCGATGGCCTCTCGGATGAGCTTCTGCGTATCCTGGCTGCAGGTGAACAGATTCTCCGTGGCGTAAACGACGTTGGGCAGTGTCTCCGCATACTCTCGAACCGCCGGGACGTCAACGACACTCCCGATGTTGATGCCACAGCGGCAGACAAAAACGCCCACGCGGGGAGGACCTGTTACGGACGGACTTTCGGCCGGGTAGGTCTTCTCCTGCGTCAGAGTGCCTCGGGCGGCCGAAAGCAGCGCCGCCGAAGCGCCCGATGCTGCGGAAGCTTCCATGACCGAGGACGGGATGTCCTTGGGGCCGGCAAAAGCGCCGCAGACATAGATTCCCGGCCTTGATGTCTGGATAGGGGAGAAGCTGGAAGTCTCGGCAAAGCCGTTGGCGTCGATGCGTACATCGAGCTTCCTGGCCAGCTCGAGCATATCGCCCGAGGTTTCAAGGCCCGTGGAAAGGACCACAAGATCGAAGGTTTCACTGTGGAGTGTGCCCAAATCGTCCACGTACTCCACCCGCAGGTCTCCGGATCCGGGCGCATCCGGCTGCACGCTGTGAATGCGCGATCGCACAAAGCGAACGCCCCCTTCGTTTCGTGCCCGGTCGTAGTATCGCTCGAAATCCTTGCCGTAGGTCCGCATGTCCATGAAGAAGATCGCGGTATCCAAATCCCCGCCGGAATGCTCCCTGGCTATCACCGCTTCCTTGATGGCGTACGTGCAGCAGACGCCGGAGCAATAGGGGCGCGCTCCCTCATGCATGTCCCGGGACCCCACGCACTGGAGCCAGGCGATCTTCCGGCAGGGCTCCCGGTCGGAGGGCCGCACCAGGTGACCCTCGAAGGGGCCCGAAGCGCTCAAGATCCGCTCGAACTCCATGCTGGTGACGACGTTGGGATGCGCTCCGTAGCCGTACGTGTCATAAATGCGAGGATTGCTTGATATGAAGCCGGGTGCGAGGATGACCGCCCCCACCTCGATGCGATGGGTCTTCCCCTTCTGCGTGAAATCGACCGCTCCTGCTGGGCAGACCTTCTCGCAGACCCTGCACTTGCCTTTCTGAAAATAGATACAGTTTTCCTCGTCGATGGCATACTTGAGGGGGACGGCCTGGGGGTAGAGAACATAAGCGGCTTTGCGCTTCCCCAGTCCTTCGTTGAAGCTGTCGCTCACCTTCTTCGGGCATTTCGCCGCGCACTCGCCACAGGCAATGCACTTGTCCGGGTCCACGTACCGCGGCTTCTCCCGAACCGTAACGGTGAAATGGCCGGCCTCACCCTCGAGGCTCTCGATTTCGGCAAACGTGATCAGCCTGACGTTCAGATGCCGACCGGCCTCGACGAGCTTGGGCGACAGGATGCACATGGAGCAGTCGTTGGTAGGAAAGGTCTTGTCGAGCTTCGCCATGGCGCCCCCGATGGAGAGCGACCGCTCGACCAAGGTGACGGAAAAACCGGACGCAGCCAAATCCAGCGCCGCCTGGGTTCCGGCGATTCCGCCCCCCACGACCATGACCGCACCGATCTTTTCTTGTGTAACGGTGGCTTCCTTCATGTAAGTCTCACTCCGCATGCAGAATCTTCTCGAACAGGAACAGCCGCTATGAGACGCGCGAGCTTGGACGGAGGAATACATATCCACAATTCAACATAGAATCAAGTTTCACAAGCTCTTATTATTATAATAAGGTTCTCATTGTCTAGACAAAAATCCCTCATTCGGGGAGGGTTTGGAGTGCTCCGGGGGACGTTCGGAATGCTTGGGGGCGCTTCATGCCCTCCTCCTTGTAACCGTGCGTACTTCTTTGTAGAATTGTCTCGTTAGGTGCGCAGGGATGCCGTGCGGATCGTTGTTTAAGTATTTGACAGTCTCCGCCAAGCCAGTTATAGTTTTGGCCCACGGGATAGGATGGGCTGCCAGATCGTTGATTTCGAGATCAACCAATCCCCCACCGACGGATCCTCTCTTCCCTGCATCGGCATGAGCCCGCGGGGAAGGGGCATGTCGATAGACGTCGGTGCTCCCCGACGGTTCAGGGGCTGACCCATGTGGTGGGAACGCTCAACATGGAACGCCGCCTGATCTCCTGAAGCATCAGTTGAGGGTAGATCGCTTGGCCCCCCGGGGGTTGATGGAATGCCGATAAGCAGTTTTTTTGCGCGCGGAAACGTGAAAAAAAACACAGTGATGTCGCCCTGTCCGAGAAATGCATAGCCGCGGTGGGGCCGGCTCCCGGTCGAAGCGGGGGCCATCGGAGGAGCAGGTCAGCGCTGAATCAAATCCAGGACAATGAGGCACCCCAGGTTATGACCGCACGTGCGACTTCACCTGACTGCAACCGACCTTCCCGCTCCCTCTATCACCTGCCTCGACATGAGAAGACCCGTATCTTGCTCGCACATTTTCCCGAGAACCGTGTGTCGGTTTCGTGTGGATGGGTGGTGCCGGGCCGCTTGTACCTTAGCCGTGTCCGTTGCGGATCGGCCCCACTGGGGCTTGCTGTGCGAACCGGAAGAGAAGCGTATCGCACCGAGAAAAAGGGGATCTATGGGGGGTGAGAAAGGACATCTGATAGGGGAGTGCCCCATTCGCGGCGGGATGAGTGCTCCCGAAGGCGAGGATACTTCGTGATTAGTTGTTCAACGCGGGAGGCGACGCAAGGCCATGGGACGTGTGACGGCAGCGGGATTACAAATGGCGTGCCTTCCCGAGTGGTCAAGCGTTCAAGCCCGCATCTGGTGTTAACCGTGAGGACGGATCATTCAACCCTATAAAGAGGATCAGGGTGGCAATGCAAAAACAAAGGAAGTCCCAACCGAGCAACAGGGTACTTGTGGTCGGCGGTGGTATGGGCGGCATTCGTGCCGCACTGGACCTGGCCGAGGCAGGCCGGGATGTCGTCTTGATCGAAAAGGCTCATGCGGTCGGCGGGCTCATGGCAAAGCTGGATCGCACCTTCCCGACCAACAACTGTGATGTGTGCACGCTGTCTCCCAAGCTTTCGGAAAGCGGTCGGCGACTGCCGCTCGACATCATGACGATGACCGAGCTCGATGCGCTGGACGGAAGTGCAGGCAGCTTCAACGCGACGCTGAAGACGAGCCCCCGTTACATTGACTTGGATAAATGCACGGCTTGTGGCGAATGCTACCGCAAGTTCCCCGAATGCGTGCGCTTTACGCCCGGGCTGGATCCTCGCGCTCCGACCTGTATGCGTTATCCTCAGGCGACGCCCTACGCCTTCTCCGTTGACATGGCGGCCTGCTCGAACGTCGATGAGCTGATCAAGGTCTGCCCGACGGGAGCCATTCTTCGCGAGGACAGCCAGCGAGTTGAGCAGCTCCAGGTGGGCTCCATCGTTCTGGCGCTTGGAGCCGAGACCTTCAACCCCCAGGCGTTGGAAACCTACGGTTACGGGACCTACCCGAACGTGGTGACGAGCCTCGAGTACGAGCGCATCCTCTCGGCTTCCGGACCGACCCTTGGCGAGCTGGTTCGGCCGTCGGACGGCGGCAGGCCCAAGAAGATCGCCTGGATCCAGTGCGTTGGATCGAGAGGGGTGCAGGAGCATTTTGTTTCCTACTGTTCGAGCGCATGCTGCATGTACGCCCTCAAGGAGGCGATCGTCACGCGCGAGCGGTTCGACAAGGAAATCGAGGCGACGGTTTTCTACATGGATATGCGTACCTCTGGAAAGGATTACGAGCTCTACCTCCAGAGGGCCAAGAACGAATATGGAATCCAGTTCGTTCGGAGCCGTCCGCACAGCATCGAGCCGGTCATCCAGGATGGCGGTTTGACGGGAGAGCTGGCCATCTCCTATGTTCCCCATGGGGGCAGTCAAGTTCTGTCGGACAGGTTCGACATGGTCGTTCTCACGACCGGTTTTCGCGTTACCGAGGACATGAAGGCTCTGGCTGCCAAGATCGGAGTGGAGCTCAACCGGCACGGTTACGCCAAGACCGACAGTCTGAGTCCGCTTGCCACTTCCAAGCCTGGCATTTATGTCTGCGGATTGTTTGAAAGTCCGAAGGACATTCCGGAAACGTTGGTCCAAGGCAGCGCCGCCGCTTGCGGGGCCCTCGGGCATCTCAGTCCGCTCCGGGTGGTCTCGGAGGGCGACGAAGACCTACCGGCCGAGCGCGATGTGTCAGGCGAGGCGCCCAAGATCGGCGTTTTCGTGTGCGACTGTGGGATGAGCGCCGGCGGCGTGGTCGATCTGGAAAGCCTTGCGGGCGATGTGGCGTCGATTCCGGGGGTGGCCGTCGCCAAGACCCTGAAGCATGCCTGCTCGGCTGAGTCCCTGGGACAGATCGAAAGCGAGATCCGCGACAAGAAGCTCAACCGTGTGGTGATCGGGGGCTGCTCCCCGAGAACGCATCAGACCGTTTTTCAGGATGCCCTGCGCAGGGCCGGACTGAACAAGTATCTCGTGGAGATCGCCAACCTGCGCGATCAAAACGTCTGGGCTCATTCCGATCATCCGGCGGAAGCGCTGGCCAAGGGCAAGGAGCTCCTTCGGATGGCGGTGGCCGCCGTGCGCGTCGCCCAACCACTCAAGGATTACACGCTCCCGGTGAGCAAGGACGTGCTGGTCGTGGGCGGCGGTGTCGCCGGCATGACGGCGTCCGTGAAGCTCGCGGACATGGGCTATCAGGTCAGCCTGGTCGAGAAATCCGGTGACCTGGGCGGGGTTGCGCGCCAGGTTCGAAAGACGATCCAGGGAGAGGATGTCAAAGCTTTTGTGGACGCCCTGATCCAGCGAACGGAGCAGCATGACAAGATTCAGATCCTGAAAAATGCGGCCGTGGTGGATCATTCGGGGGTCGCCGGGATGTTCAAGACCGGAGTTCAAGTCGGCCCCGACAAAGCCTACCGCGAGATCGAGCACGGGATCACGATTCTCGCCACGGGGGCCGTGCCCAACCGGCCGGCGGAATACCTGTTGGGATCCAGCCCGGCTGCCGTCACGCAGCTTGACCTGGAAGCCATCCTGGAAGACAGTCCGGATAAAGTGAAGGGGTGGAAGCAGGTGGTGATGATTCAGTGCGTGGGGTCTCGTTCTCCTGAGAACCCCAATTGCTCGCGCCTCTGCTGCCAGGCCGCCGTGAAGAACGCCCTGCGAATCCATGCGCTCAATCCGGACGCGGAGATTTATGTGCTCTACCGCGATATTCGTACACCGGGGTTCACCGAAGACTACTACCGGGAAGCGCGTGAGGAGGGCATCGTCTTCGTTCCCTACGAGCTGACAGACAAGCCCCGGGTTGAGGCGAACGGGGAGAAGGCTTTGGTCACGTTCACCGATCCGATTCTGGTCCAGCAGATGAAGGTGAGCGCCGACTGTCTGGTGCTGAGCACAGGGCTGGTGGCCAATCGAGAGTCCACGGATGCTCTCGGGATGATCTTCCACGTGCCGAGAACATCGGATGGGTACTTTCTGGAGGATCATGTCAAGCTGAGACCGGTGGACCTCGAGGTTCCCGGGGTTTTCGTCGCCGGCACCGCCCATTCGCCGAAGTCCATACCAGAGAGCATCACCCAGGCTCTGGCAGCGGCCTCGCGGGCACAGACCTACCTGTCGATGGATACCATCAATTTCGGGGCTGCCACCGCGACAGTCGACAAGGACCGCTGCGCTGCATGCCTCATTTGCGTCCGGGCGTGCCCCTTCGACGTGCCATTCATCAACGCGGAAGGCTACTCGCAAATCGATCCGACGAAATGTCGCGGGTGCGGCGTCTGTGCTGCGGAGTGCCCTGCGAAAGCCATTCAGCTTATGCAGTACGAGGATGATCAGATCTTGGCCAAGTTGGACGGTCTATTTGAAAGGACGGCGTGATGGAGAACTTCGAACCGGTGATTGTCGCCTACTGTTGCCACTACTGTGCTTATACGGCTGCAGACATGGCCGGCAGCAAGAGGCTTTCCTATCCTCCCAATGTTAAGATTATTCGGGTACCCTGCAGCGGGAAAGTGGACATGATCCACATCCTCAAGGCGCTCGAAAAGGGTGCGGATGGCGTGTACGTGGCGGGCTGTCTCGAGGGGGACTGCCATTTCAATACGGGAAACGTCCGGGCGTCCAAACGGGTGGCGTACATCAAGAAGATGCTCGACGAGATCGGCATTGGAGGAGAGCGCGTCGAGATGTTCTCGATGTCTGCGGGCATGGGCGAGCGGTTCGCTCAGACCGCCTCCGAGTTTACGGAGAAGATCCGCAAGTTGGGACCCAACCCCGCAAGAGCCGCCGCCTAGGGGTGGCTCCTCCGGGATGCGGGCTGTTTTCCACGAAGGGGAGAGATAGCTGAAATGATTACCGCTGAACAAAAACCGATGAAAGAACTGGTTGAGTGCGTGAGGCCCTTCCAGCGCATTCTCCTTGCCGGCTGCAACGAGTGTGTGACCGTGTGTGCCGCAGGGGGGCGCAAGGAAGTGGGCATCCTTGCTTCCGCGCTTAAGCTCCAATTCCAGGCGGAAGGAAAACCCATCGAGATCACGGAGATCACTCTCGAAAGACAGTGCGATCCCGAGTATGTGGAAGAGCTTGTCGCTCAGATCGACAAGGTCGACGCGGTGCTTTCCATGGCCTGTGGCTGCGGGGTGCAGGAAGTTGCGCGACGCTATGCGGACAAGCCGGTCTTCCCGGCCGTGAACACCAAGTTCATGGGAGCCTCCGAGCGACAGGGGGTATGGGCGGAACGGTGCCAGGGATGCGGGGACTGTGTGCTTGGCTTGACGGGAGGGGTCTGTCCCGTGGCGCGGTGCTCCAAGCAAATCCTGAACGGCCCCTGCGGCGGTTCGACCAATGGCAAGTGCGAGGTGAGCTCGGATACGGATTGCGCCTGGCAGTTGATCTGGGACCGCCTGAAGGCCCTCGGAAAGCTGGATCAATATGAGGAGAACATCCCCGCTAAAGATTGGCGCTCTGGTCGTGGCGGTGGGCCCCGGAAAATCGTGAGAGAGGATCTTGCATCATGAAGACCGACAGCATACTGGAAAAGATTCTGGCATCGGGACAACTGGCTGTGACCTCGGAGTGCGGTCCCCCGCGCGGTGCACTCCCCGACAAAGTCAGGGAGAAAGCACAACTGTTGAAAGGTTACGTCGACGCCGTCAACGTCACCGACAACCAGACGGCCATGGTTCGGATGTCAAGCCTCGCGGCCTGCATCCTGATCAAGCAGATGGGGATCACCCCGCTGCTGCAGATGGTCACGAGAGACCGGAACCGCTTGGCCATGCAAAGCGACATCATCGGGGCTTATTCGCATGGCATCGATACGATGCTGTGCCTCTCGGGCGACCATCCGAGCTTTGGCGACCACCCCATGGCCGCCAACGTACATGACATCGACTCCGTCCAGTTCGTCAAAATGGTCACGACCATGAGAGATGAAGGCAAGTTTCAGGGCGGGGAGAAGATCGACGGTCCCCCGAAGATGTTCGTCGGCGCCGCCGCCAATCCTTTTGCCGACCCCTTTGAGCTCCGTGTGGCGCGGTTGGCCAAGAAGGTCAAAGCGGGGGCCGACTTCATCCAGACCCAATGCATCTATAACATCGACAAGTTCGAGAAGTGGATGGAAGGAGTCCGGGAACGGGGCCTGCATGAGAAGGTGTACATCATGGCCGGCATCACCCCCATGAAGTCCGTCGGCATGGCCAAATACATGAAAAACAAGGTCCCGGGAATGGATGTTCCCGATGACGTGATCAAGCGTCTTGCTGGAGTTCCCAAGGAAAAGCAGGCGGAAGAGGGAATCAAGATGTGCGTCGAGGACATCCAGCGCCTGAAAGAGATCAAGGGTGTCAGCGGCTTCCACATCATGGCCATCGAATGGGAGCAGAAGGTGCCTGAGATCATGGAACGGGCTGGATTGCTCCCCAGGCCTCAATTCTAGTGCTCTGTCAACTCTGTTTCGCAAGGTACACCCCCCTTTGATTCCCCCCTCGAGGGGGGGTGTTCTCTTGCCCGGTATAACTTCTTTGACGGAGCACTAGGCAGAGGCGGGCCGAAACGCCGCTTCCAGGGCGATGGACCTGGACCCTTATAGAACCACCGTTTACAGAGGAACATGTCTGCCGACAGTCGAGTTGCTTGGTTGTGGCCCTCCGCTCGGAACGCTGGATCGGGGGGCTTTGGAGATGACTGTGAGGCAGCTTGGCTCGACCTTGGACGCGAGTAGACTGTTTGCCTTTTTGCTTCACTGCGGATGATCAGGAGCTTTCGATCGCCGTGCGATTCCTCGCCATGGAGAAAGGGGGCTCCTCTTTTCTGTTCTTGGCTTCTCCTGCAAACCTTTCGCCTTTTATTCCTGCGCAACTTTCAGTTGTTGTCGATTGATCCGTTGGTGAGCCAAACACCGTTTTGGACGTGAGCCTTGACTTGACCCAATCAAAGAGCTTAGATATGGAAATGCCTTTGTCGGAAGGAAAGTATAAGGCAATCTTTAACAACATCCCAAACGCTGTTTTTATCGTTGACAACTATACGTTAAGAATATTCGACTGCAACAAGACCGCCCTCGTCATGTATGAATATGTCAAGGAGGAGCTCCTTGGTATTAGTCTTATGGACTTGTTTAGTGTCGAAGACAAGAAGTACTATTCGAGGGTGCTTCGAAAGGCCGGCATTCTGAGCCAGGTCAAGCAGATGACGAAAAGCGAGGATGTGTTTTATGTCAATCTACACATCTCTCCCTCCTCATACCTGGATCGAGACGCGCTGCTCGTGGTCGCGAGCGATATCACCGAACGGCTCATGACGGAACAGCAGTTGATACAAGCCGGGAAGATGGCCACTCTGGGAGAGATGTCGGCGGGGGTTGCTCACGAGCTCAACCAGCCACTTGCGGTGATCAAAGCGGCCAGCCGCTTTCTGATGAAAAAGGTGCAACGGTCCGAAGCCATCCGGGAAGACATCCTATGCACCATGCTCCAGGAAATCGACAGCCACGTCGACAGGGCTGCAAAGATAATCAATCATCTAAGGGAGTTCGGGCGCAAAGCCGGCGTCGGGCGGGAGCCGGTGGCGGTGAACGATGCTTTGATGCGGGCTCACGACATGTTTGCGCAACAGTTCAAGCTCAACGAAATTCAGGTGCTCAAGGAGCTGGATGGGTCTCTTCCCCGGGTTATGGCGGACGCCAATCGGATGGAGCAGGTTTTCATCAACCTGCTGATCAACGCCCGGGACGCCATCGTGGAGAAGTGCGAGCGCGGCGGCGGACGTGGGGCTCGAAAGGAGATCCGTCTCAAGACGTATTCCGAGAAGGGTACGGTAACGATCGAGATCGCGGACTCAGGGTGCGGGATTCCGGAACGGGTACGGGACAAGATTTTCGAGCCGTTCTTCACGACCAAAGAGGTCGGGCAGGGCACCGGCCTCGGCCTCTCCATCAGCTACGGCATCGTGCAGGATTACGGTGGAGTCATTCGGGTGGATAGCACGGAAGGGGAGGGCGCTCGATTCTCGATTGAGCTCCCTTCGGCCGAGTTTTAGGCAGCGGCTCGAAGTCGCCGGTAAACGGAACGCATGCTCGAGGTCAGAGCAACGAAGCGAATCGAGCCGAGCCGTCACGGGGAGGTGCTGAGCTTGCGGGCCATTTCCTGAAAAATGCGGCTGGTTTCCGATTCGGGATGGCCAACCACCACGGGAAGTCCGGCGTCGCCCCCTTTGCGGAGCTCGATGTCGATCGGGATGGACCCCAGCAGCGGAATCCCGGTCTCCCGGCTCAGGGTCTCTCCCCCGCCAGCGCCAAACAAGTATATTTTCTCGCTCGAATGCTCGCACTGGAAATAGGACATGTTCTCGACGAGGCCACTGATCCGAACATGCATTTCCCGGAACATCTCGATCGCCTTCCGAACATCGGCGAGAGCCACCTCCTGGGGTGTCGTGACGATGACCGCGGAAGCGGCCGGAATGGCCTGAGCGATCGTGATGGACGGGTCGCCGGTCCCGGGTGGAAGATCGACCACCAAGAAGTCGAGGTGGCCCCACATGACGTCATCGAGGAACTGCCTGATGGTCTTGGCCACGAGCGGCCCGCGCCAGATCAGGGGCTGGCTCTCCCCGAGGAAGAAGCCAAAAGACATGACCTTGAGATCGAGCTTCTCGAGGGGCAGGATCATCCCCGCTTCCGACCGCGGGCGCTCCGAAAGCGCCAGCATGACCGGAATGCTCGGCCCATAAACATCCGCGTCGAGCAGGCCGACGCGCAGTCCCTCCCGGCTCAAAGCCAGCGCCAGGTTGATGGCGACCGTCGTCTTGCCCACTCCTCCTTTGCCGCTTGCCACGGCGAGGAATCGGGACACCTTGTCGATCCCCTTCAAGGGATGCTTGGGAAACAGCCGGTCGAGCTCCTCGCGAGTCATGGCGGTGAGCTCGACTTCCACGGTGCTGACGCCTTCGATGGCTTTGACGGCGTCTTTCACCTCCTTGACGATCCGCTGCTTCATGGGACAGCCGAGAGTGGTCAGGGCCAGGGTCACCCGCACGTCCTGATCGCGGATCACAACGTCACGTACCATCTGCAGATCGACCAGGCTCTTCTTGAGCTCGGGATCGTGGACTCGTCTCAAGGCATCCCAAATCGCGCTTTTGCTAGCCATTCTCTTCATTCTCCTCCCGCAGCGACGGAGAGAGCTGCGTGCTTCGGCTCCTGATGGAGGTTGCGGAGGTAGAACTTCTTGCCGTTGTAGTCCAGCTCAACCATCCGACCTTCACGAAGGAGCGTGGAAAGCAGCGACCAGTCGGCCCCCGCGTTCTTAAGCCACTCGTTTGCCGCGTCCTCGCGAAGCGGATGCACCGAGGCGAGGCTCAGAAGATCCTCCTCCGGATTTCCTGAGTAGCCGAAATCAGATCCCTCGAAGCCCGTGAGCAGCTCTACCCGTGCCAGTCGACTGCTGAGATGTTGAAAAACTCCGTTGACGGCCGCTTCCTCCGGAGCCTGCACCCACCTTTCAGCCGGCGGGCGAGTCGGGACAGCCAGGTAGGCTGTTGCGGGCTGCAAGACGGAAAGGACCTCCGCGAGGGCGCCGACATCGCTTTCGCCGTCATTGACCCCGCGGATGAGCATCGTTTCCGTGACAAGCTCGCCGTCGAAATCCCCCGCCATCCGGAGAATCCCCTCCAGGATTCTTTCCAGCTCCAAATGGGGGTGAGGACGGTTGATCTTTTGCCATGTTGCTTCCGTGCACGCATCCACCTTGATGGAGAGCCAGTCGCACGGGGACAGGGCTTCGCGGACGTCCTCACGCCAGAGAAGGGAGCCGTTGGTGATCACGGCGGTCTTGATCCTGAAGTCCCGTTTCAGGAGACGCAGCGTCTCGCCTAATCTCCGGTCCAGGGTCGGCTCGCCGTCGGGCACAAAGGTCAGATAATCCACGCGCTGGCCGAGCTCGCACAACCAGGAGGCCCGCTGCCTCACTTCGCGGTGAATCCGGGCGGGAGGAAAGAAATCGCGCACCGCGGTCTGCAGCCGGCGGGTTCGGCCCAGCTGGCAGTAAACGCATGAATAGGTGCAGGTTTTGGCCGGGATGTTGTTGATTCCGAGACTCCTCCCGAGTCGGCGGGATGGAGCCGGACCAAAAGCGATCATCACGCTCTCCCTCTTCCCCTTCCGGATCCCATGCCTCCTCTTCCCGCGCCGCCGCCCATCCCTCGGCCCATGCCCTTTCCGCAGCCACCTCGCCCCTGCCCCTGTCCTTGCCCTCGACCTTGTCCGCGTCCCCAGCCCATGGTCGACGGATCGGCAACCGGCTGTCGAGCGGCCTGAGCCCGTCCTGCCGTGAAGTTTTCTAAGGCCTGGCGGACCGTGCCGTCGGGAAACGAAACAATCTGGACGCCGGCCGCATCGAGAACTTGGGTTGCCTTGGGACCGACGAGCCCGGTGATGACCGCCCTGGCTCCTTTGTTGACGACCAACTGCGCCGCCGCGATGCCGGCACCCGAAGACAGGGCCGCATCCCGGTTTTCCACGGCTTCCCACTCCTGAGTCTCGGTATCGGTGAAGATGAAGAAACGGCATCTCCCGAAACGGCTGTCCACCATGCTGTCCATTTGAGGCTGCTCGGCGGTGATCGCGATTTTCATGGTCATTTTCCTTTCATCCAATGAATGGCTCGATGTCTGGATCCTTTGATGCTGACTTCCTGATGGAGCAAGGGGGGTGCCATCCGGTTTGGTGCTCTGGGATGCAAATCAATATCAATAGGTTGGGAGAGTCTGCGCAAGGCGTAGGCGAATGCTTGGGGGTGAAATAGCCCCTCAGATCTCCAAGCCGGGAACAGACTGCATCGTTCAGATTCGCTGATCCATCGGGCTCATCCGAATCGGGGGCGTCCACGCCGACAGAGCAGCGAATTGTCGAGCGAATCCTGATCCACGCGGAGCCCTGCATCCCCACGCGTGTCCTCGTGGCGGTCCCGCTGGCAGACCTGCATGGTCGGCTCAGCACTCATTTCGGGGAGGCCCCCTTCTTTGCCTTCCTGTGGCTCAACACGGAAACCGGGGAGGTGGAGGGTCGCGAGGTCCTGGCCAATTCGGCTGCTTCCGTTCCCAAAGGCAAAGGTGTACGAGTTGCCGAGTGGCTGGTCGAGCGCAAGACGGACCAGGTTCGAGTCCGAGAGCCGCTCAAGGGGAAGGGGCCCGGCTATGCGCTCGAAAGTGCCGGTGTCGAAGTCTGGCTCACGGATGCCGTTGACCTCGATGAGCTGACCGGCTCGCTGGCGCCGCCCCCGTGAGACCTTCAGGAATCCTTGACCTGTGACTCTTTGGGCAGGAAGACGGTGAAAGTGGATCCGACGTCGGGCTCACTCGATACCATGATGCGTCCACCATGACCCTCGACGATGGCCTTGACCGTCGCAAGCCCCAGTCCGTACCCTTCTCGCCCGAGTGCAGTCCTTCCGCGATGGAAGATGTCGAAAATATAGGGCAGATCCTCACTGGTGATGCCGGTTCCGGAGTCTGTGACCGTAACCATGACTTCGCTGTCCGTCTCTCGGGTGCTGATGACGATCGTGCCGTTCGTGCGCGAGAACTTGATCGCGTTGTCAAGAAGGTTGACGAAGACGCGCCGGAGCCGATTCGCATCCGCTTCGATCATGGGCAGGATGTCGCCGACGAGAAGCTCGAGTCGGATGGACTGCTGCGCCGCCTTCTCCTTGTATGTCTCGAAGATCTGCTCCAATTCCTTGTCCAGAGAGACGGCGGTTGTGCTCAAACGCAGTCGGCCGGTCTCGATTCGTGAAAGCTCGAGAAGATCATCCACAAGGCCTTCCAGCTTCCCGGATTCCTTCGTGATGATCTCCAGGTGCTTCCGCGTCATCGTCGCATCCATGTCGGCTGGGTTGCGCAGCAGACGGAGTCCGAGTCCATGGATGCCCGTCAGGGAGGATCGCATGTCGTGCGCCAGCATGGAGAGGAAGTTGGTCCGCTCCCGCTCCATGGCGACCCTCTCGGAGATGTCGGCAATGGCTTCGACAGCACCCAGGCATTTGCCTTCGTCATCAAAAAGGGCTGCCGTGCTGATGCTGACAAAAACGGTCTGCCCACCTCGACTGAGCAGGGTCGTGCGCGTGGTCACGAAACCTTCCTTACGATTCTGGATCGCCTTCAGGGGACATCCTTCATCGCACAGGGCGGACCGCAGGATCTCCCGGCACGACCGTCCAATGGCCGCATCGGCCCGGTACCCCGTGAGCTCCTCCGCTCTGGGATTGAACCCGGTAATCCTGTACTCAGAGTCCATGGTCACGACGGCCATGGGAATGCTGGCGATGACGAACTTGTGGAACTCCAAGCTCTCGTCCACGGAACAGGGCGGGGTCTGGTTCGTCAGTCGGTGGGCCGATGGGTTCGCCCCGTTTGCGGCCTTTTCTTTGGGTCCGCGCATGGCTCAATTCTCCCAGGATGTCTTGAAAATCCTGCCCGTAGCGTTCTTCAAGTCCATCAAACGGGCAAAGCATGTGCCATGTCAACTCCAAATCGGTGAAGGTTACGAGTGGATATTAGGGAGGGAACCGGATGGACCTGATGTCCGTCTCGCGAGGGAATGATTGGTTCCCTGAAACCCTCAAATTGCCCTGATTCTATCTGCCTTGTAACGTCTCTCTTAAGATGGTGACCGTTCATTGGCGCGTGCGAGCCTCACAGGGTTCGATAGCGTTCCGGAAGCCTTTCGCTTGGCATGAGTCTTGATTCTGACTTTGGTTACGGACAGCTTATGGTGTAGCTGTGGTTTTAGATCCAACCATCCTGAAGCGGGCCGCCTCCTGAAAGGCACTGGGTTGTCCTGTATGGGAGCACGGCCCCACGGGCATAGACGCAAGGAGGACCAAAACATGCCTGGAGGAGACAGAACTGGACCGATGGGATACGGACCCCTGACGGGCCGGGGAATGGGCTACTGCGCCAGTCCTGGAGGGCGGCGTCGTGGCTTCCAGCACCTGAGGGACCTGGGAGCTCCCACGAGGCTGGGCGGCCGGGGGTGGAGACATCGCTATTTCGCAACTGGGCTTTTTGGCTGGGAGCGTGGAGACCAGCCGCCGCCATCCGGCGGCCGGGGGCGCTTTTCCCCTTGGACCGCCGCGGATGACCTTGCTCTGCTCGAAGACCGGGAAGCCAGGCTGGAAGCAGAGCTGAAGCTCGTTCGAGAGCGCATGCAGGCAGTCCGTCAAGAGGAAGCGACGGAAGCACGCGGGGAGTAGGGCGTTTGAGCGATTCGGGATTCGGCCCCCTGCTATCGGGTCGAATCCCGCTTTGGGAAAGCCAGCCTGGAGCCGTATCCGAGTACGATGCGCCCCTTTCAGGCGGCCTGCTCGGAAGCCACATACGGTTGAAGCGCCTTCTTGACCTGATCCGGGAGGATGCGTGACTGCCAGTTCCGGTCGATGGTCACGATCGTGGCCTGCCCCCTGGCGACGACCTCGTCATGTGCCGCTCGGAAGAAGTGAAAGCCGAAGGTGACCGATTTGCTCCGCGCCCCAACGATGAAGACTCGCAAGCGCAGTGTCTCTCCATACCACACCGGCTTTAGAAAGTCGCAGGCAGCCCCCACGACCGGCAGACCGTATCCTTCCTCCGAGCTTCGGAGCACCGTGTGAGGCGGCAGGCCCACATGACGGAGGAATTCCTCGATCCCATGGTGGCAGTACCGGAAATAGGACGCAAAGTACACGACCCCATACGGGTCTGTGTCTCCAAAACGAACAGCCACCGGGATTTCCACGTACTTGCTGGGGAGAGTGATGCTGGGATCGACCATGGTGCTCCTCTCCTTCTTCAAGGGTGCAAAGATGATCGATACCGCCCGAGGCGGCCGCAGGGGAATGATGGAGCCCTCGGACTTCCTGTAGCCATCCGGCTAGGCACTCCATCGTTTCACTCATCCGGGCGGGCGCCTAAAACCCTGCCCGCCCGACGGCTAAATCCTTCAGCGCTTGATTGCAGGCGCTAAGATTCCTTCTGCGCAGGTGTCCCACAGCGTTCGATGACTCGAGCCAAGAGTCCGTCCAGGGCTTTCATGAAGACACTGCTGTTCGGGTCTTCAAAAAGCGTTCGCCCTACGTCGCCGGCATGGACCACGCGCGGATCGAATGGCAGCGAGGCCAGGAGAGCCACCTCCATGAGCTCAGCGGTCTTGGCGCCACCGCCCTGACCGAGAATCGGCGTCTCCTGACCGCAATGCGGACAAACGAACCCACTCATGTTTTCCACAAGGCCGAGGATGGGCATGTGCACGTGGCGGCAAAAGTTGATCGATTTGCGCACGTCGGCCAGGGCAATCTCTTGAGGCGTGGTCACGATGACCGCATGGGCGTCGGGGATGGTCTGAGCCACGGTCATGGGCTCATCTCCGGTTCCGGGAGGTGAATCGATGATCAGGAACTCGAGCTCGCCCCACTCCACGTCCGAGATGAACTGCCTGATCACGCCATGCTTCACGGGACCTCGCCAGATGACGGCCGTGTCCCTATCCTCAAGCAAGCACTCGATGGAAACCACCTGCAGCCGGTCATTGACTTTGTGTGGCACCATGCGTCTCTCTTCGTTTATTGGAAACAGCCCGCTCACCCCAAGCATGCGAGGAATGCTTGGTCCGTGCAGGTCCACATCGAGCAAGCCCACGGTGTGGCCGCGCTTGGCGAGGCCGTATGCGAGGTACGTTGCGACGCTGCTTTTGCCCACACCGCCCTTTCCGCTCATGACCAACAGCTTGTGCTGAATGCGCTTGAGTTGATCGCGAAGCCGAACATCATCGGGAGATTCCGGCCCGTGGCTGCATTGACCGCTCTGACAAGAGCTCATGGTACACTTCTCCTCTCCGCATGAAATTGAAATGGTGTCTCTCCACTCGGGAGCGGATCAGGATGGGGCAAGGAATATGCCAGGCCGCGGGAAAAGCCATAGATCCTTCCCCTGCGCGACAATTCGTCTTGCGATCGGAGGCAGTATGGGGCGATGGGAACGAAACGCATCCATTATCCGGATCAGGAGGATGCAAATCGATCCGCCCGCGGCAGTCGCCCAGCCTTCCGAAGGGATGCCCGAGCACGCGGGTCCTCCGAAGGGTGCCAGCTCAACGGGGGATCGGCGTGGCTCACGAACGTTTTCAAAGCACAAATCTGGAGAGCACACTTGCCCACTTTGAAGCGCCGCATGGCTTGCACCACAGGGCGAAGGTGATTAATTATCAATTGTTAGGTTTGTTGATCTTCTTGCGTTCCATCGCTTTCCTGTTCCATCAGCCCGGTGCTGCGATCCGCTCGTCTGACGGTAAATGGCACTCCTCTTAGTGAGTCAGAGCATCAAGACATATTCTCTCTTCTAGTTGCCGTTTGGCTCAAGGCCAGCTCGATCTGCTCCAGATCTTTCGTCTGCTCATGGACTGTCGGCTGACAGAAGCGCGCGAGCGATGCGTGCTCCTCGGAGCCACGGGAAATCTCCTCTGGTCGAGGTCTCGAAACGGCTCCCCTTCCGGGGGACCGGATTTGTCTGGCTTCGAAGGGGGCGCTCCCATACGCTCGGGGGGGGAAGGTTCCTCGAGGTTGGTGAGACGCCAGGTGCCTCATTAGACCATCCAGCAGAAAGGAGGCTTGCCATGTCGGAGTTTCGGAGACGGCAGAACAGTCAACGTTGGCATTGGTGTACAAGCTGCTCCAACTATCCCACGGAGAAAGACGTCATCGTAAGCCATGACAAACCCGGCTACGGGGTTCTCTGTGAGGAATGCGAAAAGAAGGAGCCCATTGAGACCAAGAAGGCTGTGTAAACACCGTGGAGGGTGCCAGAAATGTGGAGGGAATCATCATGCTTGTATGCGCCCTTCATGCATGAAAAGGGCTTAGTGAAGGGAGATAACCAGTAACCGTGAGTGATGAGAATCCAGTTGACAATGGATTCTCATCACCGGTGATCACTCGTATCTCCTTCCTCGCGCCAAGGGCGGCAAGACGTCCGGGCGGAGAAGAGACAAGGGGATGGCGCTCCGAGGAGGATGCCCATGGCCGGGCTTCGAAGAATCGTCAACGAGTTGATGATCTACGATGCCGGCGACACGCTTTGCTCCGGCATGGCCGAAGGGTTCCTGGAACAGCACCGATATGGCGCCTGGACAGTGGATGCCAGAGGCATTCGCGGGGTTGCGGAGCTGAGCGGCGTATTGCAGGACTACCTGAGTGTCGAGCAAGTCACGTTTAGCACCCATGGCATGCCTGGCGGAGTCTTTCTCCGCGGAGGAAGCCTCACTACCGCCACACTGCCGCTGGTCCAGATTTCTCCCAGTTTGTATAATGGACCCGGGCGTTTGCTGTTTCAAGGTTGCCAGACCGTCCGAACCGAAGCCGGGAGAAGGTTTCTTGTTGCCGCGGGTAGACGCTTCTTTGCCGGCAAGGGCGGCGTGGTCGCCGGTTGCACCATCTTTACGCTGGGTCTTTCTTCCGGAGCACGACTCCCTCTGATCGGACGCTCGTCAGGCGGATGGGAAATCGGCAGGCTCATTCTTTTCAGCCTGGATGCAAGAGGCAATGTCGTTGCCACCAGAACCGTCAGGCCATTCGGCCTGTGATGGCCGAGTCGTATAACCTGTGAACGCTTCCCGGGAGCCATGGGGAGCGTTCACGAGACCAGCCCCAGAATCTTCCGCAGCTTGATCAGCAAAGACTCCGCATCATCCCTTCCCGGATCGAGGGGTAAACGGCCAAGCACTCCCAGCCCTTCGCTCGCCTCGTGGAATTCCTCTTCCGACAAGGGACTCACGACTGCAGTGTTCACCATGGCGTTGACCGTGAGCATCTTCTGAACCAGATCCATGGGATGGGCATCGGGCAGTCCCAGGTCGATGACCGCGAGATGAGGCGGCCTTGCGTGAATGGCCTCGAGAGCGTTGGCACCCGTTGCAACGGATTCAAATCGTACGTCCGGGTCTGAAGCGAGGGTCTGGGTGAACGAAGTGAGCTCTCGGAGCCGCGGCGTGACTAACAGGATGTCCAGCATCTTTTTCATCCATTCGCTGAAGGATCACGAAGAGTTGCGGACGTGGACACGGTATGCCGTGCCCACGCTCCTTTCATGACAACGTTGATTCCGAGCAGTGCCCGGAATCAACCGTTTATTCCCCCTGTTGGCTGCGCACTAACCGGGAAGCGAAACCTTCCGGTAATAATCGGCGATGGCTTCCCCCAGGGTGTTGACCGCGAGTCTCGCACAGTGCTGGTGATCGTCCGGCAATCCTCCGAGGGCACGCACCACATCCTGGGGCTCGATCTCCAACGCCCCATCCAGGTCGCGCCCCATGGCCAACTGGCTCATGGCGCTGGCACAAACCAGCGTGTACACACAGCCTCGAGGGAGCACCCTGATGTTCGAGATCGTCCCCCCATCTACCTGGAGAGAGACTTCGATCGAATCGCCGCACTGACCGACCGCGAACCCTCTTCCGCTTGGATTTTCAAGAAAGCCCACGTTCTTGGGCTCTCGGGCCAGGAGGAGGAATTGATCCCCCACCTGGCCGGGGAGTGGAAATTCATCGGCAGACACGATTTATCCTTCTTCTCGATGCTCAGAACCGGCCCGTCTGAGGGGCACCGCCACCGCCGCAGGTAAATTCGCTGGTGAACCGCTGCAAGCTTCCCTTCAACAGGGCTTCCACCGCTTCTCCTACAGTGGTCGCGCCGCCGCCGTAAAGGACGTCGATGCCCACCTGGTTGAACCCCATGAGGGGCCGCATGCCCATGCCGCCCGCAATAAGCACCTGCACGCCGTTTTGGGCGAGGTGGTTGACCGGGGCCATGCATCCGCCCTGCTGGTGGGGGACATTTGGAAGAGTCTGAACCTCGAGGACTTTGCCGTCTGCGATCTTCACGACGGTGTAAAGATCGCAGTGGCCGAAGTGAGCGCCGAGGGGGGCTTCGAGTCCGCCCGGATGAGAAGAAGGAATGGCAACGATTAGACTGTTCACGTCATGCTCCTTTGTTGATTCTAAAAATGGGGTCCTCTACGCTTACGCTGTGGCGCTATCCTTCCACAGCCCTACCAGCCTTGAAAAACTGACCCACACGCCAATCCCGGTCGTGTCCCCACATGGGTGGCTACCGAGAGACACCGGCCAAGTCCTCGATGCGGGACCAGGCCTGTTTCAGCTCCCGGGTGAATCCCATCTCGTCTCCCTCGGTCACGACCCGACCCTGGATCATGGACTGGGTGACGATGGGATCGTGGGGCAATCGCGCCAGCACCGGATATCCCCCGGCGCGGCAGTAAACCTCGATCCGGTCGGTCTCATCCGGATTGAGGTCGAACTTATTGATGATGACGGCAAACGTCACCTGGAAGTGCCGACAGAGCTCGGCCACCCGCTCCAAGTCATGCCTCCCCGATGGGGTGGGCTCCGTCACCGCAACAGCAAGGCTCGTGCCGGAAAGCGAGCTGATCACGGGGCAGCCGATCCCGGGGGCTCCGTCACAGAGCACGAGGCTCGCCCCAATCGCCTTGGCCAGATCCCGCGCCTGCTGCTTGAGCACCATGACCAGTCTTCCCGAGTTCTCCTCGCCCGGAAACAGTTGAGCGTGAACGAACGGCCCGAATCGGGTGGACGACACATACCAGGTCCCGCAGTGCCTTTCCGGGAAGGAGATCGCCTTGGCCGGGCAGAAAGCCACGCACACCTTGCACCCTTCACACCGCAGAGGATCTACGCTGAAGCCCTGATCGTCCTCCCGAATCGCCCCGAAATGACACAGCGAAGCGCAAAGACCGCAGCCCTCGCACAGCTGCGGCTCGATTACGGCCTCATGGCCCGAATAGAAGGGCTCTTCCCGCTCCCGTTCGGGCTGCAGGAGCAGATGCAGGTCGGGGGCGTCCACGTCGAGATCGCAGATGACCTTGTTCGTTGACAAATGGGCAAAGGCGCCGGTGAGCGACGTTTTTCCCGTACCCCCCTTGCCACTGATGATCACCACTTCACGCATGGGCGGCCTCCTTCCCGCCGGCCTGACTGGCCAGCGCTTGGATTGCGCCCTTGAGCGCGACAAAGGTCTCGCGAAGCTTAGGGGATGTTTCGGCGATGATCCGTCCCTGGGAGTAAGCTTCCGCTATCGCCCGGTCGTACGGAATGCTTGCCAGGATCGGGATCCCCTTGTTGCTGCAAAACCGGAGAACGGCATCGTTCCCGAGTCCGGCGCGGTTGATCACCGCGCCCATCGGCTTATTGAACGGTGAAAAGGCTCGCCAGGCGAGCTCGAAATCATAAAACCCGAATGGCGTCGGCTCGGTGACAAGAAGGATCACGTCGCTGTCCATGACCGCATTGACCGCCGGACAGCTCACCCCGGGAGGGGCGTCGATGACCGCATCCCCGCCCTTGGCATCCAGCATCCGCCCCAGCATAGCCTTGACGTGGCGCATGAGAGGCGGGCTCATCGCCTCACCGACTCGCAATCGCCCCATGAGAAAATGGACCTTTCCGGACACTCCCCAGCTGATCTCTCCCAGCTCCCGTGTGCCGCGTGAAATGGCCTTCTCGGGACAAATGGCCATGCAGCCTCCGCAGCCATGGCACATTTCGGGAAACGTCAGGACCAGCGACTTCAGGTCGCTGATCGCTTTGAACTGACACAGATCGGAGCAGGCGCCACAGTGGGTGCAGAGCGCCTCCTCCACGACGGGCACGGGCATGTGGGCCTTTTCCGCCCCCGCGATGACGGGGTTAAGAAACAGGTGCAGGTTGGGCTCCTCGACATCCAGGTCCACCGCGTGCACCGGTCCATCCCAGACGGAGGCCAACGAGGCGGTCACCGTGGTCTTCCCCGTGCCGCCCTTGCCGCTCGCCACGGAGACAATCATCGTCCGGCCTCCCGGTTGGGAGCCTGAGCCGATTCAACACCTCCCGCCTTGAATCGTTCCACCGCTTGACGCACGGTCATCCCTTCCAGATTCTGTCCCACGTTGATTCCAGCCGCAGAGAGGGCTTGGAACGCTTTGGGACCCACGTAGCCGCTCAAAACCCAGCTGACGCCCGCTCGCGCCACCAGCTCCGTGGCTTGAATGCCCGCGCCCTGAGCCATGACCTGGGTCTGCCCGTTGTCGATGTACTCGGTTTTCATGGTATCCAAGTCCACGACCAGAAACCCGGCAGCTCGGCCGAAACGGGGATCCACTAGATCATCCAGAGAAGGACCTTCGCTTGTCACTGCAATCTTGCTCATTGTAACCACCTTTCCGCTTGTTGATCCGCGCCGGCGTGCCAGACACTCCGGACGCTCTTCTAAACCAAGTCGATGCCGGGGCCAAGGCAGTGGCAATCTCCGTGCCACCGGATGGAACCGCATCGGGACGCGAAGAGGCCGGTCCCGCGCGGCAGAAGGGCTGCGCCCGTACGAGATCGATGCTAGATGGCAGATTCCGGATGCTCGATGAAACGAAGGCGTCTTGATCCGGCAGCCAACATCTGGCATCACGGTCGTATGATGGATGACTTTCGCCGTGCTGCACTCGAGGGAGTCCGTGGAGAGAGACCTTCTTTCGGCGGCATCGTATTGAACCCTCTTGAGAGGACGCTCGGGTGCAAAATGAACCCTCATGATTGCGAGCTTGAAGGCGGCCGGAGAGGGCATGGCAGGGTCGGCGGGGCCGATCTCGATTTCGAGGCGGAGAGAGCCCCCACGTCATCCCGGCAGTCTTTTAGCCGGGATCCCGGCCTTTCCACCATCGGTCAGGATTCCCGGTCCAAGATCTGCCGGAATAACGCTTTTCGGGGTTTGGGTCGCTAATGGACACGCTCCTGGGTGGCCGTGTCCTCAGCGATGTCGCACGGGTCGGCCTCAAAAGGTGATGATCTGAAATCCTTCAGCAAGGTAGCCCCTCATGGAAGGGTGTCCCAAGAGATCGTCCAAGAGGCGAATCCCCTGCGCTTCCGCCGCCTGGAGCGTCCCCATCTTGGCGGAGCATGCCCGGCAGGCCCCTTCGATGAGGTTTGCCGCCTTGGCCTTTTCGTAGAGCCGATTGAGGGGGCTCTCCGCTTTGGCCATTTCCGGGATGAGCTTGGTTGCGGCACCCTCGATGATCAGTTTGGCTTCGAAGCCCTTTTCGATCAGGTCGAGTCCGTTCAACAGCACGTGCATGAAGCACATGGCTTCCCCGTTGAATGCAAAGAGCGCGATTTTCTGTTTCATGAGTCACTCCTCAGCCGGTCGTAACCACTTCAAACGGCCACGCCACGATGCCGCCTTCGATGAAGCACACGCGATCGAATCCGGCGGCGTTGAGGATCAACTGGGCTTCGTAACCGCGCATGCTGATCTTGCAAAATGCCAGGATGTCCTTGTCTTTGGGCAATTCACCCAGGCGGGCTCGAAGCATCCCCAACGGGATGTGGATCACCTGGTCGTACGGCAACCGAATCATCTTGAATTCGTCCGGGGTGCGGACGTCGAGGAGGATCAGGTCGTCTTTGTTGTCGATGCGACGTTTTGCCTCCAGGGGGGAGATGGACTTGGCGATGCCTTCGAGCTTGTTCGCCAGGATGTGGGCCGCCGTGGCAATGGGATCGATGGGGGGAGCGTAGGGCGGTGCGTACCCGAGATCGATCCGGGCGACGTCGTCCACGGTGCCGCCGTAATACAAGGTGCTGGCGGCCACGTCCAGACGCTTGGAGCCGTCCCCGGGACCGACGACCTGAACGCCGAGCAGCTTTCGCGTTCGCTTGGACGCCACCATTTTGATGATCAGCGGCTTGCTCTTGGGCATGTAGTGCGGCGCGTCAGGCCCCGCCCAAATCATGGATTCGATCTCCGGCTCCACCTCTTTTGCCTGCTTTTCCGTGAGCCCCGTTCGTCCTAGGGTGTAGTCGAACGCCTGGCAGACTCCCGTGGACGTGATCCCGATGAAGGGGTGCGGGCGCCCGGCGATGTCGTCGGCGATCGTTCGGCCGTGCTTGTTCGAGGTCGATCCGAGGGGAACGAACAGAGGCCCGCGTGCGCTCGGGTCCACGGCATGGTTCACCACACAGTCGCCGCCGGCGTAGATGTCGGGATCGCTCGTCTGACAGTAGCGGTTGATCAGGATGCCTCCCTTGGGAGCGCAGGCAAGGCCGGCTTCCCGCGCTAACTCGTCGTTGGGCCGAACCCCCGCGCCAACCACGACCAGGTCCGCCGGAATGGTCTGCTTGTCCGTCCGAACCGAAGCGACCTTCCCGCTGCCCTCAACGGCCAGCACCCGCTCTCCCAGGGCCAGGGCGATCCCTTTCAAGACCAGGTGCTTCTCGGCCAGCATCGCCATTTCGGGGTCCAGGAACTGCGGAAGGATCCGATCGAACATTTCCACCAGAGTGACGGTCAGACCTCGCCTTCGCAGCGCCTCCGCCATCTCGATCCCGATGTAGCCCGCCCCGATGAGGACGGCATTCTTGAGCCCTTGGGCCTCGATCTCCCGTACCATGCTGTCGGCGTCGTCCGGCTGCCGCATGTACCAGACGTTCTTGAGCTCCAGGCCGGGAACGGGGGGCACGATCGGACGGCTTCCCGTGGCCAGAACGAGCTTGTCGTAGGGGAGGTCTTCCTCGACGCCGCTGTCGAGATTCCTCACGCGAGCCACTTTGCGCTCGCGGTCGATCCGGATGGCCTCGGTTCGGGTCAGCGTCTTGAATCCTTTTACCTTTTCAAAGAAGGGCACATTGCGCGCGACAGCCGCCGGGGTTTCCATGAGCATGGCCACATCGGGAAAAGTCCCCTCCACGTAGTAAGGGAGGCCGCAGGCCCCGTAAGAGACTTGATGCCCCTTGTCGATCATGGTCACGTCATACGAAGGGCACAAGCGTTTGAGACGAGAAGCCGCTTTAGGCCCGCAGGCGACTCCGCCTACAATCAGCACGCGCAAACTGTTTGGCATGATCTTTCTCCTCTTGTCGGTTTTGTTCGGACAATCGTTACCCTTGCTTCGTTCGGTCCGTGGCGAGTATAGCAGGTGACAGGCCCTGAACAAGCCTTCTCTTGATGGTGCCGGCGGCGCTCATCAGGCGCTTGCGCGCTCCCCTTTCCTCATCCAGTCCTGAATTGCGGCATGAAATGCCGCCGTTGCCAAGAACGCACAGTGTACCTTGCTCTTGGGGAGTCCGTTCAACAGCTTGAGAACGGTGTCGCCTCCAATGAGGATCGCTTCGTCAAGCGAGCGCCCCGTAGACAACTGGGCCACGGCGCAGCCGCATTGCCGGGCTGCCTGGTCCCCGTCGGTCACGAACCGTGCGTCGGTGATTCGCTCCCCATGGACATGGAGATAGAATCCCAACGTCTTTCCGCAGGTCCCCGTGACCGTTCCGAACCCCGAAGGGTTCTCGATCGTGCCCATGAACCGCGAGTCCAGCTGCAGCTCGATGTCCTGGCTCCGGAAAAGGTCTCCCGGATCCTCGAAAAGCTCGGGCTCAACATCGAGCATCACTTCGCATGTGTCCATTTCCGAATTCAGTGCTTCTCTTCTCATCACAAGCCCTTTCCGCGCAGGGAGAATCAAGACGTCAGGGATCCGCTTAGGCAATCGCCATGCCAGGCTTAAACATCTCCCGGATGACCGAGTGCGCTCGGTCATCCATCCGTATCCGATGGAACGACCCTGCGCGTCTGCTCGTCCCAGAACCGGCGATAAACCTTGCCTTGCTGCATGAGCTCGTGATGGGTTCCTTTCTCCACGATGCGGCCCTGGCGGATGACGACGATCAGGTCGGCGTTCGCCACAATGGGCAAATGGTGGGAGACCATGAAGATGGTTCGGTGCTCCATGAGTCGATCGAATGCCTCCATGACCTGGACTTCCGAAGAGGGATCGAGTCCCGAGGTCGGCTCATCCAGGAGCAAAATGGGGGCATCCCGCAGCAAGGCCCTCGCGATGTGAATCCGCTTCGCCTGCCCTCCGGACAGCTGGACGCCGCTCGCTCCGAGGATGGTCTGGTAGCCTTCGGGAAGGGCTTCGATGAAATCATGGGCATTGGCGAGCTTGGCCGCCCGGATGACGTCCTCTTCAGAGGGCTGCTCGCCGGGTTTTCCGATGGCGATGTTAGCCATGACGGTGGTCCCGAAGGTGATGACGTCCTGCGGCACGATGGCCATGGCGGCCCGCAGGGAATCGAGGGTATAGGTGCGCACGTCGATCCCGTCGATCAGGACTCTTCCTTCAGCGGGGTCGAAAAAGCGGGGAATGAGGCTGAGAAGGGTTGATTTGCCCCCGCCCGAATCCCCGACGATGGCAATCTTCTGCCCCTTTTTCACCTCCAGATCGATGTCGCGAAGGATGGGGCTGTTCGGCTGATAGGCAAAGGACACGTTTTCAAAGACGATGGAATCCCGGAAAGGAGGCATCGCTGAAGCCTCGGGCCTGTCGCAGACCCCCAGACGGCAGGGGGTGATGGCCATGACGTCCTCGATGCGCTCGCTGCAGGCCATGGCCTTCGACATCTTGTTGAAAAATTTGGTGAATTCTCGAATGGGCTTGTAAAGGCTCCCGAGATAGCTCATGAACACCAGCAGCTCTCCGGGGCTGATGTGGCCCGTTTGAATCCGTCGCACCCCCAGCAGCACGACCAGGGCGATGCCGACGGAAAGGATGGAATGGGTGGCCGCCGTGTAGCCGCCTTGCCAGGCTCCCGCCTCAACCCCCGCTTCCTCGCTGCACGCGCACACGAATGACAACCGCTGAACTTCCTGCTCCTTGATGCCAAGGATTTTCAAGCACTTTTGGGTCCTGGCCGCCACCTCGGCCACGGTCGCCACCTCGGTTTCGTGGCTCCGCTGCTGTCTGGAAGCCTGCTTCACCTTCTTCCCGAAAAAGAGCGTGCTCCACGCCAGGAGCGGGGTTACGGCCAGTCCAAGCAATGCGAACCGGTAGTCGATCCAGAGCATGATGGCCGAGATGCCGATGATCGTCGGAAGACTTCTGAAGGCAAGGACAGTGCCCCCTTCCACCAGGGCCTGGAGGTCCGCCGTGTCGGAGGTGATGCGTGAGACGATCTCGCCGGATCCCACGCGATTGAAGTAGGCGACCGGCAAGTCGAGGATGTGCGAGAAAAGCCGTATCCGCAGCTTGTTGACCACGCGCTGACTGAGCCGCGAGACGGCGACGTTTTGGGCATAAAGGGCCGCCGCGTTCAGGAGCGCAATGGCCATTAGAGCGGAAACCATGACCCCCAGCAGATGACGGCCCACATCCTCCCAGACCGCCCCGAGCGCGCCGACCAGTCTGCCCGACACCGGCTCGTTCAGAATGACGTTGTCGAAGATGATCTGAAGCGGCCAGGGCTCGAGAATGGAGATCAAGGCCTGGAGCAATAGAATCAGGAAGAGCCATCCCAACGGACGCCACTCTTCCTGAAGGACTTGGGTCACTTGATAGCCCGACCAGCGCAGGTTCATCGTGAGAGCTCCGACTACGGGAGGCGTTGCGCCCTTTCCTCACCGATCGGCCGTCCGCCGTTTGCGGCCGGCCGCTCCATTACTGTCCCGCGGTGCTCGGCGCACACCCGGCTACCAGGGGCAGTTTCTTGAAGCGGCCCCCGGTCAGGATGGGGTCACCCTTGTAGCCGAGCGACTTGAAGTTAACGTAATCCGTCTTCCCGATGAGGCCGGAGACGTCGCGGCCCCTGGATTTCATCCAGGAGAAGTCCGTGCCGGAAGAAGAGAGCTTCTTGAAATCGACTTCGCGTGTGTTCTGGTGGCAGCGGCTGCAGGTCTTCTCCCCCGTGAGGGACTCGTGGCACTGGGAGCACCCCAGGGCGTTGCGGGCCGGCATGGTTTCATGGTTCAGGCCCCAGTACATGGTGGTGTCCACCCATTTGTACTTCCCGCTGTACGGAAGGTTCACGGATTTCATGCCGATCTCGAACGACCGGCTCCAGTCGAAGGTTTTCCAGTAGCCCTGAGGGCCGAAGAGGTGCGGCACGATGAGGGTGTTGTGCTCGGCATCGGCCATCTGACGACCTTCCATCAGTTTAAAGGGATAAATCTTCGACTTGGCATCGCTCAGAGCGCCGACGGGCTCGGTGAGCTTCGTGATGCCTTCCGAGGCCAGCTTGTCCCCGATAATGTGTCGTCGGACTTTGCCATTGTACCAGGTGTAAACGGGCTGGGCACTCTCCTTCCACTTAAACTCGCCCTTGTTGATGTCGTAGTCGGGCATGCCGTATTCGTCTTTCAGCGGCTTGCGCTCCTTGTCGCCGGCCTTGGACCAGTCCCACCAGGTCTTGGTGGCCTTGCACTTGGCGTAAACGGGGCTGTGGCAGGTCACGCAGGCGACGTGCTCGACGTGGCGATTGAGATGGTGATTGAGCAGGTCGTGGCCTTCATGCCCTTGGCCGGCATGGTGCTTGTGAG